>NZ_JADYVO010000001.1:0-823993 GCF_020193825.1 Bradyrhizobium sp. NBAIM18 | reverse complement strand
GGCTGGGTTCTCGCCAACGATCTCGGCAGCGACATCGTCATCACCAACGCGCACGTCGGACGCGAATTCGCACAACGGTCCGGCACCGGCTTCAAGTTCCGCCGCGGCACGATCGATTTTTCCCGACCACAATCCGCACGCATCGATTTCCGCGAGGAGATCGTCGAGGGCAATCCGCGCGAGTTCGCGATCACCGAGGTGATCTGGATTTCCGAGAACGAGGTTCTGGACATGGCCCTGCTGCGGGTCGCTGCAAGAAGGGGGGAGGACCGTCTGTCGGGGCCGATCCGGCTTGCGCCTGAAGCGGCCGTTCCCGGCCGGAAGGTCGCGGTCGTCGGCTATCCGGGCGACGATTCGAAATCATACGATGCGGAAAAGTTCATTCGTCTGTTCGGCCGGGTGTTCGGCAAGAAGCGCCTGGCGCCCGGACGGTTGAACGAGCCGCATGCGTGGGGATTGCGTCACGATTGCTCGACGCTGCCGGGCAATTCCGGTTCCGTCGTGCTGGACATCGAGACGGGCGGCGCGCTCGGTCTGCACTACAGCGGCTCGATGTTTCGCGCCAATTACGCCGTTCCTGCGACCGAAATCCTGCGGGTCATGCGCGAAAGGCCCTGGCAGCCGGGGATCGTTGCACCACGCGCACCGCTGCTCGACCTGGCGTCCGCCGCCTCCCGCGCGCCGACGCGAGGCGCGGACGCGGGGCTTGTGTTGCAGGCGGAGCCGCAAGCCGACGGCGCTCTGAAGATCGTCGTTCCGCTTGAGATCAGCGTGCGACTGGGTCTGCCGGTTTCTCCGACCACGGCCACGACCGCGGCGGCCACGACGACGTCAACGGCGACAACAGTGAAGTCGGATCGCGCCTCGGCAGAAGCTGCTGCGGAAACGGTGCGCAAGCACCTGGCCGGCGACAGCGCGATTCTGTCCGTGAGGGCCGACTATCTGTTTCGCGATGGTGTTGTCACCGACGATCTGGGCGTCATAGTCGGCATTCGGCCGGACACATCGGTCGATCCAGCCGCCCACGGCCTGCCGCCGCAGATCAACGGCGTGGCGATCGAGGTCGAGACAGCCGACCCCGGCACCGTCGCCGAGGAGCTGCTGGGCTTCCAGCGCGAGGCGTTCAGCGGGCGTCGCGCGGGCTATCGTCGCGATCTGAGCAAGCCGCGCTTCAAACTGAAGCCGGTGACCGACGACATGAAGATCACGCTGCATGTTAGCCCGGAAATGGGGTGGTCGGTGCTTGGCCGGTTCCTGACCCAGAACCCGTTCAAGCAGCTCACCATGGGCATGTATCACATGACGGCGCCGCATGTGGTCGAGGCCATCGAGGAGGTCGCGCGCCGGAGCGGCACCCGGATCACCCTGACGCTGGATCGTCAGCGCGGCGATGCCGATCCGCCGGACGACACCGGCAGCGGCACCAAGGAGCACGACATTCCCGAAGGCACCACGCTCGCGGCGCTCGAGAGCATCGCCGGCAGCCGCTTCAAGTGGGCGCCGGCATCGCTGACCGCGCAGGGCCTGTTTCCGACCGCCTATCACATCAAGGTCGCGGTCTGGAGCGATGGTCCGGCGGACAACCTCATCGACAAGGCGTTCTGGCTTTCCAGCGGCAACTGGCAATCGTCCAATCAGCCAGCAATCGACAAGGAGGTCGGCGACATAAATTGGAACGACGTCGGCGACTACAATCGGGAATGGCACGCGCTCGTCGAGCACGCCGGTCTTGCCGCGACATTACGCAATCACCTTGAACAGGACTTTGCCGACAACAGCGAAGCGGCGCGGACGGAATCGCCGGCGCCGCCGCTACCGACGCTGCTGATTCCCGAGGAGCTCTTGGAGCGGCCGCGGCGGCCCGCGCGCTTCAAGGCGTTTGCACCGAAGGTGCTCAGCGGCCGGATCAAGGTTCAGCCGCTGCTGACCCCCGACAATTATCCGGAAGTGATCCTCGATCTCATCTCGCAGGCGCAAGAGCGTGTGCTGATCCAAAATCAATCGTTCTCGCTGTGGAGCGAGATTGACGACACCCCCGAGCACTTCCTCGAAATCGCTAAGGCGGTCCGGCAGAAGCAGCGCGACGGTCTCGACGTCCGCATCATCTTCCGCAACATCATGGGCAGCGAGAGAGAGACGATCCGGCGCCTGAAGAAGTTCGGAATCAAGACCGGCAAGGATCATCTGCGCTATTTCGAAACATGCCACACCAAGGGCGTCGTCATCGACAACGAAATCGCGGTGCTCGGCTCGCAGAACTGGACGGCAGCCGGCACGGGCCCGAACCGCGACGCGAGCCTCGTGATCTGGCACCGCGAAGCGAACAAGTTTTTCGCCGACCTGTTCGAGTACGATTGGGAGCAGATTGCAACGAACCGCGGACGCACCGAGAGCGCACCGGCGAGGCCAATCAGGATCGTCCGGGCGGGTGCCGAGACGGCGGTCCCATCGGGCTATCGGCGCATGTCGGTGGCCGACTATCTCGGAGAAACCTGATGGCCCGCAAAACAAGAGCAAAGGCTTCTGCGAAGCGTTCTGCGCGAAAGGGCAAGGCGCCGGCGCCGCCGATTGCTGCGAAGGCCAAGGTCGATACCGCCGTCGCAGAGAAAGATCCGCTCAAGCTGGAAAGCTTCATGGGCGAGACCAATGGCGGCGGATCGCCGGAGAGCGTGCCGGGCTTCAACATGTTCAGGGCCGTGACCGCCGGCTTCGGCACCAAGCGCGTTTCCGGCGCGACGATCGTCGCTTCACAGCCGGACGGCGGCTTCTTTTCGGAAGGCGGCCAGGTCCAGGTCGGACTTGGCTTTCCGGCCGCAAAGCCGGAAAACGTCATCGGCGCCGACAATCGCACGCGCGTCGCCGACACGGCCCTCACTCCCTGGCGCTGCATTTGCCATCTCGAGGTCGAGTATGAGCGGGGCCCGGTCGGCTGCGGCACGGGCTTCTTCGTCGGACCGCAGACGATCGTCACTGCGGCCCACGTTCTAGTGGACCGCCGCTCCAACGGCTGGAAAAACCCTCGCATGGCGGTGCGCGTTCGCGTCTTGCCCGGTCGGAATGGAACCCTTGCGCCGTATGGGTACGTCGTTTCCGGCAAGTTTCAGCTTCCCGACGTTTGGACGGAGAAGACGGCGAATCAGATGCAGGCCGCAACATTGGACTATGCCGCCATCGACCTGACCGATTCCGAATGCGATGTCTCGGAACAACCGCTCGGCGAACGGCTGGGATATTTTGGCTTGAAGGCTTACACCGCGGCAGAGGAGGCGGGGGTCAAACTGCTGTTCGTCAACAATGCCGGATATCCGATGGAGGCTGACAAGCCTTACGGGACGCTCTGGTACAACGCCGGGCGCATAAGCAAGTGGAGCCCGGAATTTGTCGAGTACATGGTCGATACCGAGGCGGGGCAAAGCGGCAGTCCGATCTACCTGTTCGATGAGAAGACGAAGGAGCGCTACGTCGTCGCGATCCACACGACCGGTGATTTCGTCAATCGTGGCCTGCGGATAACGCCTCAAATTTTTGATGCGATCAGAAAATGGGCCAAACGGTAAGCTCCTCTGCGAGCTATGCCATTTATGGTCGAGGATCGATCAAAACGCCTCCGCTCTGTGCCTTCAATGTTGTTCGCTCACTCGCCGGCGTAGATTTCGTCTCCTAGCGGCAGGACCTTTAGAGCTTGCTTAAGGTCCGACATGGAATTCGTACAATTGGAGTCAATTCGCCGACTGATAAGGTTTCATACGAAAGCTTATCAGTCAGGAGTGAACATAGATCAGAAAGTTTGCGCTGCCCTAGACGGCAATCGGTAATCGGTGCCCATGCACTCGGCTCGGACCTGACCTGGTCACCAACAGATTAGGGGCAGATATCAAAAACGGCGGCAAGCAAAAAAGCCGATGTCCAAGCGCGCCGTTCAGCCGACTTCGTCCAGAATGGACTGCTGACCGAACGAGAGAAATCCGCTAAAAACAAATGCGCTTCTGTTCTGATACCAGAACGCGCCTTGCGGTTGGTAGATGGGGGCGCCTGCCCGAGTCTCTGCGGGTGTACTTCCGGCCCCAGCAGCGACTGATGTCACCCAAAACTCCGAGATTGCTCAAACGAGTGGCTTCGGCCTCTTCCTGGGCTTTCGTCAGTTCTTCGTTGTCTGTCGAAATCGGTACGCTCTTGCGCGGCGGCTTGCATGTCCGGAGTATAGCGCCGAAAGAACCGGGAGAGCTCCGTACTGTTGGCAACTTGGAGATGAAGCCGTCCGCCCTGGCGACCACGGCGCGAATCGGATAGCTTGCTGGCATTTAGCAAGGTGGTTTGAAATGTCAGTTTCAGCTCCGACGGTCACTGCAGCGCCGGCCAAAAAGCGCCTGCTCGTCTTCCTTGACGGCACCTGGAACGCTGTTGGCAGCAATACGAATGTCTGGCGTATGAAATCTCTTTGCGCCCGCGCGGGAACGCAAGGCGAAGAACAGCGCGTCTATTACGATATAGGCGTCAACGGATTCTGGGGCGGTACCGTCGGCAAAGGGCTAAGTGACAACGTCCGGGAGGCCTACGAGTGGCTGATGGACAACTATGACGAGGGCGATGACATCTTCGTCTTCGGCTTCAGCCGCGGAGCGTATACAGCTCGAAGCGTAGCGGGTCTCGTTGCTAAGCACGGATTGCTGAGGCCAGGGTCGCCCTTGGGCACAGGCCAGCTGTTCGCGCGTTACAAGCGCTCGGATGACCGGACGCTTTGGAAGCTTCTGGAGCTTCGGGACGCCGGTACCCTCAATGACGCCACGCTGGAGGAGCGGTGGCTCATGAAGTATTCGCAGCCCGTTCACATCAAAATGGTCGGCGTTTGGGATACCGTCGGGACCGTGGGAGTTCCGCTTTTCAGCTTCGAGGGCATCAGCAGGTCAACCTTTGGCTTTCTGCACACAGGGCTCCGCATATCGATCGACAATGGCTATCACGCCCTCGCCATCGATGAGCACCGGAAGGACTTCGCGCCCACGCTTTGGACGGTGCGAAAGCCCCTCGAACCAGGTGCGGTCGTGGCCAAGCCGCGCGCTATTGAGAGCGTGGAGCAGAGATGGTTCGCCGGGGCCCACGCCAATATTGGCGGCGGGTGCGAAAGCGATATCCTTGCGCAAGCTCCCCTGCGTTGGATGATGAAGAAGGCGTCGGGCCATGGTCTGGCATTCCGTCAGGATGTCGAGATTGACGGCGATCTGCTCACTGCTCCCATATCGGACTCCTACAGGGAGTTTGCCAAAGGCATGTACTCGAAAGTGTATTCACGGTCTTACCGCGAGCTGGGCGGAGAGCCGAAAACGCTTGAGGGCGGCATCCACACGACAGTCAACGAGACCATCGATGCCTCCGTGTTTAATCGCTGGCGTCAATCGAGTGAGTACCGGCCACCTACCGTCGTTGAATGGGCCGCGCGAAAGAAAGTCGATCCGGCTGCATTCATGCACTCAATCCGGGCGGACACGCCGAGCGTCGTAGCTCCGGACTGAAGCGGGCGCGCGATCAATACACATCGAAGTCCTACGACTGCTGCCCTTGGCTTGCCGATGTGTGGACAGACATGCGCGCGAGTGAGACGTTATCACAAAATAAAAATTGATACCAAGCTGACGTGAAGCCGCATTGAGTGGCTCGCCGGAGGCACTCGCCCTCGGGCCCGCAGTCATTGCATGGCGTCGCTATCGCTGCCCTCGGGTCGGGTGCCTTCTTAACCGGTCTCGCGACGGCACTCGATCCCGGGTCCCGCCGCTGCGCGTCGGCGCTATGCTGATCCTCCTGCGGGTGCCTCTTTCGCCGCGTCCGCCAGTGGGTCTTCGCTTTCGCTCCGCCCGCAGACCTCTCTTCGACAATGGTAAGACCTCTGTGAAAATGCCCGGCGGTTCTCGGATCATTGCCTGCATCCTGTTCGCTCAGGTTTTGGCGCGTGCGGCAAGAGCCGCACCGGGCTCTCGTGAACCGAGGCGCGCAGCGTCTCGGCCTTGCGGCTTCGATCCCTCGCGCTAGGGCTTTGGTGCTCCTCGCCGGGGGCACTCGGGAAAGGGGCTCGCCTGCGGCGATCGCTATCACTGCCCCGTTCCCGGGTGCCGCTATTGAACCGGTCTCGTCGCTGCACTCGGACCCGCGTGCCTCTTCGGGTCGCTATGCTCACGCTCTCCGGGGCCCATTTTCCGTTGAGGCGATGCGTCCTTGGGCGCACGCCTGATCGGGCCTGCGGCCCTCGGTAGATGGCGCAAGGGCTGAGAGTAAGAGTGCAGGCTGGTTTTTCCGTGACGGGTTACAAGCTGCGAGAGAGGCTCGCGGTGCCCGTCGCGGAGACCCGCGATGTCAAACCCTATTGCTTGCGCGCGCGCCGGCCAGGACCGGGCGAACCTCTATAGCGAAATCACCGACAGGATCATTGCCGAGCTCGAGGCCGGCCGTGTCCCCTGGGTTCAGCCCTGGGGTACAGCCGCGGCGAAAGCGCCACTGGCCCTGCCGAAAAACGCGTCGACCAACCGGCAATACAGTGGCGTTAACATCCTCATCCTCTGGGGAGCCGTGATCGAACGCGGATTTGCCGGTCAAAGTTGGCTCACCTTTCGTCAGGCCCTCTCGCTCGGCGGCCACGTTCGCAAAGGAGAGCGCGGCACCACAGTCGTGTACGCTGATCGTTTCGTGCCGAATGACGAAAAGCGACACGCCGCCGAAACCGGCGAAGACGCGCAGGCAATTCCATTCCTCAAACGATTTACCGTTTTCAACACGGATCAGTGCGAAGATCTGCCTGATGGTATTGCCACCGCTGCGCCGCCACCGCCGGCTGGCCTCATCAAACCCACGGTCGACGCCCTGATCAAGGCCAGCGGAATTCCATTTCGGATTGGTGGAGATCGCGCGTTCTACGCAACGGCCGAAGACTACGTTCAGGTCCCGCCGCCGCAGGCCTATTTCGAACCCATCAACTGGCACCGTACCGCCTTGCATGAACTCGGTCATGCGACCGGGCACCTCTCGCGTCTTAATCGGGACCAGAGCGGATCCTACGGTACCAAGAAATATGCCTTCGAAGAGCTGGTCGCCGAGTTGAGTTCCGCGTTCAGCTGCGCGTCGCTCGGGATCGTCCCGACCGTGCGTCATGCCGATTATATCGGCTTCTGGCTTGAAGTCCTGCGCGAAGACATCAGGGCCATCGTGCGTGCCGCCTCACAGGCAAGCAAGGCCGCCGATTATTTGCTCGGCTTCGTTCCCGGGTCCATTGAGCCCGCGGTGCTGGACTCGGTTGTCGCCGATCACGATGCGGCGTGATGCTTCGCCTCGTGTGGCCGCGCGAGAGTGAGAGGAGGGGAGGCTGTTCGCGACGGGTTGGAAGCCGAGAGAGAGTCTCACGGCCGCCCGTCGTGGAGAGCCAAAATGACGAAAGCCGTACAAAAGATCACGCTGTCGCCTTCCCGGGACATCCCCTTCAACAAGCTCGTGCTCAGCCAGTCGAACGTTCGCCGCGTCAAGGCCGGTGTCTCGATCGAGCAGCTAGCCGAGAGCATCGCGCAGCGTACGCTTCTGCAAAGTCTGAGTGTCCGGGCCGTTGTTGATGCAGATGGCAACGAGACCCGCATGTTCGAGGTGCCAGCGGGCGGCAGGCGCTATCGCGCTCTCGAGGTCCTGGTGAAACAAAAACGCATGTCAAAAACGCAGGCGGTGCCGTGCGTCGTGCGTGAAGGGGGCATTGCCGCGGACGATTCGGTGGCGGAGAACGATGAGCGGGTGGTCTGCATCCGCTCGATCAGTTTCGGGCTTTCCAGACCCTCCGCGATCTCGGCATGAGCGAGGAAGACATTGCCGCCCGGCACTTCGTGAACCCTGCGATCGTGAAGCAGCGGCTGCGGCTGGCGTCGGTGTCGCCGAAGCTGCATGACGTCTATGCCGAAGACGGCATGACGCTCGAGCAGCTCATGGCGTTTTCGGTCACGGCCGACCACGCCCGCCAGGAGCAAGTCTGGGAGAACGTCAGCCGTTCCGGTTATGACGAGCCATACCAGATCCGCCGCAAGCTCACCGAGAATACCGTACGCGGGTCCGATCGCCGGGCCCAGTTTGTGGGCCTCGATGCCTATCAGCACGCGGGTGGCGGCGTTCTGCGGGACCTGTTCGAGCCCGACGGCGGCGGCTGGCTCCAGGACGCCGTGTTGCTCGACCGCCTCGTAACCGAAAAGCTCAAGGCCGAAGCTGAGACCATAGCCGCCGAAGGCTGGAAGTGGATCTCAATAGCCGTAGAGTTCCCGTACGGTCACACTCAAGGCCTACGAGAAATCGAAGGAAAACCTGTGGATCTCGCGCCTGAGGCGCAGGCCACTATCGATGCCCTGAATATCGAGCAAGCCAAGCTTGAAGCCGATTATCAGGATGCGGACGAGTTGCCCGACGAGGTCGATCAGCGTCTCGGCGAAATCGAGGTGGCACTGGCGGCATTCGAAGACCGGCCGATGCTTTACGAACCGACGGAGATCGCCCGAGCGGGTGTCTTCATCAGCATCGATTCCGAAGGACGCCTCTCGGTGGACCGGGGTTACGTCCGGCCAGAGGATGAGGTGCCGGCAACCGATTGTGACGTCGTGCGGGGCGTCGATGCGTCGTCGACCGAAGGCCAAGAAGAGGGCTCTTCCGTCCAGCGCACGGTCATCGCGGTCTCGGGCAGTGCCCCTGATGCTGAAGAAGACGACGAGGACGCGGCCAGACCTCTGCCGGATCGGCTGATCATCGAGCTGACGGCGCATCGTACGTTGGCATTGCGGGATGCGCTCGCCGAAAATCCTGCGGTCGCGTTCCAGGCAGTGCTGCATAACTTCGTCCTGACGGCCTTTTACCGGTTTGCATCGTCCGGGAGCTGTCTTGAGATCGGCCTTCGCACGCCGAATTTTCCCGCTCAAGCTCCGGGGCTGCGAGAAAGCGTCTCAGCCAAGGCTGTCGAGGCGCGGCATGAGGCCTGGAAGGCACGGTTGCCGAAGAGCGAGAACGACCTCTGGGATGCACTGACGGCTCTCGATGGTGGTGCACAGGCATCGCTGTTCGCCCACTGCGCGTCATTCGCGGTCAACGCCGTCTATGAACCGGCCAACCGCTACAATCAGGGCCGTGTCTCCGCTCACGGTGTCAGCAAGCGTCTTGACCAGGCTGATGTGCTGGCGCGCGCGGTCGGGCTTGACATGGTGCAGGCTGGCTGGCGACCGACCATCGCCAACTATTTCGGCCGGGTCACCAAGCCCCATATTCTGGAGGCGGTGCGGGAAGCCAAGGGCGAGTCGTCGGCGCAACTGATCGATCATCTGAAGAAGGGCGATATGGCCAAGGAGGCCGAGCGCCTTCTGGATGGCTCGGGCTGGTTACCGGAGCCGCTGCGTCTCGTCGATCCCGGCCCGTCTTCGGTGGATCCGGAAGGTGAGGCGGGCACACTGCCCGAATTCCTTGCCGACGACGAGGATCCGGAGAACGGCGGCGAGGAAGATCCGCAGCAGCTCGACGCGGCTGAGTGAAATCACAGAGCGGGACGGCTCCGGCCGTCGCGCGGTTGCTTGGGGACCGGTGCGCAGCGCTGGTCCCCATTTTTATGGGGAACGGCTGAGAGTGAGAGTCGGGCCGGGAAGGGTTTGAGCCGTCGGGGTCAAAGGAGAGCGCCTGATGGTTCGACCCGTTCCTGCTCTCCGAAAGAAATCCTGCCATGACCGAATCTCTTGCTGGCGCTGTCGCCGCGCCGCTCTCGATGCGTGCTGCTGCAAGTCTTACCTCCGCCGCCGTCAGGGCCACGCGACAGCTGCTGACCGAACTCGAACGCGGCCGGCGCATCGATGCAGCTGTTCTGCGTAGCGCCATGGAGGCTGCCTTCGGCGCCTCCGACGCGGCCGGCGCCTGGAACTGGAAGACCGCCTATGACGTCTGCGAGGCGGTAACTGTTCTGTTCCTTCGCAAGTTCGGCCCGGCGATGCGTGCCAAGGCTGGCTCGACGGCCGCCATGCTGCCGATGATCGTGCGAGTGGCTGGCCTTCTGCCGACACATACGCGGCGGTCGGAGGACAGCCAGGCATTTCAGCAATTCTCGACGCCGATCCCGCTCGGACTGGTCGCATGCACGGCAGCCGGCATTACTCCTGCCGATCGCGTTCTGGAGCCTTCCGCGGGGACGGGCTTGCTCGCGGTCTTTGCAGAGCTCGCCGGGGGTGCCTTGGTGTTGAACGAGTTGGCCCATACCCGGGCGGGGTTGCTCGAGCAGCTCTTCGCCAACGTTAAAGTCACGCGGTTTGACGCAGCTCAGATCGATGATCACCTCGATGCGGGTGTCGTACCAAGCGTCGTCCTAATGAACCCGCCGTTCTCCGCGGTCGCGAATGTCGATCGACGGATGACGGATGCGGCTCTCGGTCACATCACTTCAGCGCTCGCGCGTCTCTGCGACGGTGGGCGCCTCGTCGCCATCGCTGGTGCAAGCTTCGCGCCGGATAACCCGACATGGCGAGATGCCTTTGTTCGCCTCCAGGAACGCGGGCGCGTGGTGTTTTCCGCCGCCGTCGATGGCGCCGTTTACGCCAAGCACGGTACTCAGACGGACACAAGGCTGCTTGTGATCGACAAGCTGCCCGCTGCCGATCCGACGGCTTTTCCTGCCTCGCCAGGCATGGCGGCCGATGTCGCTACCTTGCTTGGCTGGGTGAATCTGCATGTGCCTCCAAGGCGGCCCGTCGCCACGCCATCGGAGATCGTTGTTATCGGGCGGCCTACGATGTCGCGATCGGTCAGCGCCGTTGCACCACGCATATCGTCCACTTCGAGAGACGCCGCGCCAGTAAGCACAGAACTGATCTATGAGACGGTCGAATGGTCCGCGCCGGAAGGCGCCCGGCTGACCGATGCGCTTTATGAGGAATACGGACTACAGTCGATCCGCATTCCCGGATCGTGCGCACATCCGACCAAGCTCGTGCAGTCTGCGGCGATGGCGTCCGTTGCGCCACCGAAGCCATCCTATTGTCCGCACCTGCCGGCCAATGTCATGAACGACGGTGTTCTGTCGGATGCTCAGCTGGAGAGGGTGATCTATGCCGGTGAGGCGCATTCCGAGTTTCTAGCGGGCTTCTGGACGGTCGACGCGACGTTTGATGTTGTGGCCGCCGCGCGCGACGACGCAGAGGATGCCGTCCGCTTTCGTCGCGGCTGGTTCTTGGGTGATGGCACTGGCGCGGGCAAGGGGCGGCAGGTCGCGGGGATCCTGCTCGACAACTGGCTCAAGGGCCGTCGTCGTGCGGTCTGGATCAGCAAGTCCGACAAGCTGATCGAGGACGCGCAGCGCGATTGGTCCGCGCTCGGCATGGAGCGGCTGCTTGTTACGCCTCTGTCGCGGTTTCGTCAGGGTACCCCGATCCGGCTTTCGGAAGGCGTCCTATTTACCACCTACGCCACGCTACGGACCGACGAGCGTGGCGGAAAGCTTTCGCGCGTCAGGCAGATCGTCGAATGGTTGGGCTCGGACTTCGACGGAGTGATCATCTTCGACGAGAGCCACGCCATGCAGAATGCGGTCGGGGGCAAGGGCGAGCGCGGCGATCAGGCGGCCTCTCAGCAGGGGCGCGCGGGCTTGAGGCTTCAGCATGCCTTGCCGAATGCACGCGTGGTTTATGTGTCGGCGACGGGCGCCACCACGGTTCATAACCTCGCTTATGCCCAACGCCTCGGCCTTTGGGGCGGCGCCGACTTTCCGTTCGCCACCCGCGCCGAGTTCGTCGAAGCAATCGAGGAGGGCGGCGTCGCGGCCATGGAGGTGCTGGCGCGCGACCTCAAGGCGCTCGGACTCTACGCGGCCCGCTCGCTGTCTTACGAGGGCGTCGAGTACGACTTGGTGGAGCACCAGCTTACGCCGGAGCAGGTTCGCATTTACGACGCCTATGCCGGTGCGTTCAGCATCATTCACAACAATCTCGACGCCGCGATGCGGGCGGCCAACATTACCGGCGAAACCGGAACGCTGAACGGGCAGGCAAAATCCGCGGCGCGATCCGCCTTCGAGAGCACCAAACAGCGCTTCTTCAGCCATCTGCTGACCTCGATGAAGACGCCGTCGCTCATCCGATCGATCGACCGCGATCTCGACGCCGGCCATGCCGCTGTCATCCAGATTGTCTCAACGGGCGAAGCGCTGATGGAGCGCCGGCTCGCCGAGATCCCGACCGAAGACTGGGGCGACGTCCAGGTCGATATCACCCCGCGCGAGTATGTGCTCGACTATCTCGCCCATTCCTTCCCGGTCCAGCTCTATGAGCCCTTCACCGACTCCGAAGGCAATCTCTGCTCCCGGCCTGTCTATCGCGACGGCCAGCCGGTCGAGAGCCGGGAAGCCGTCGCGCGGCGCGACCGCCTCATCGACAAACTAGCCTCGCTGCCTCCGGTACCTGGCCCGCTGGATCAAATCGTCCAGCGCTTCGGCACCGACATGGTCGCCGAAGTGACCGGCCGCTCGCGCCGCGTCGTCCGCAGGGGCGACCGCCTGGTGGTCGAAAACCGCGCCGGTTCGGTCAATCTCGCTGAGACCTCGGTCTTCATGGACGACGTCAAGCGCATCCTCGTGTTCTCCGACGCAGGCGGCACGGGCAGGAGCTACCACGCCGAACTCTCGGCCCGGAATCGCCGCTTGCGGGTTCATTACCTGTTCGAGCCCGGATGGAAGGCGGATGCTGCGATCCAGGGGCTCGGCCGGACCAACCGTACCCACCAGGCACAGCCGCCCCTGTTCCGGCCCATCGCGACCGACGTAAAGGCCGAAAAGCGCTTTCTCAGCACCATTGCCCGGCGGCTCGACACATTGGGGGCCATCACGCGCGGCCAGCGCCAGACCGGAGGGCAGGGGCTGTTCCGGCCCGAGGACAATCTCGAAAGTCAGTACGGGCGCGATGCTTTGCGTCAACTCTACATGCTGCTGGTGCGAGGCAAGGTCGGCAGCTGCTCGCTCGAGAAGTTCGAGGATGCAACCGGCCTGAAGCTGACAGATGCCAATGGGCTCAGGGACGACCTGCCGCCAATCACGACTTTCCTGAACAGGTTGTTGGCGCTCACCATCGACCTGCAGAATGTCCTGTTCACTGCCTTCGAGCAGCTCTTGACCGCTCGGATCGAGGGCGCTGTTGCGTCGGGCACCTATGACCTCGGGCTGGAAACGCTCCGCGCCGAAAGCTTTGTCGTCAGCGAACGGCGAACGATCTATGTCCATCCGCGCACAGGCGCCGAGACGCGGCTACTCACCATCGTCCAGCGCCAGCGTAACCATCCTGTTGGTTTGGACGACGCCCTTGCTCGTCTTTCCGATCATGCGGTCCTGCTGATCAACGAGCGCTCGGGTCGGGCCGCCGTGCAGGTTCCGGCCTCGAGCATCATGCTCGACGACGGCGAGATCGAGCGCCGCGTCCGCCTGATCCGGCCTATGGAGCAGCACCACGTCCCCTTGAACATGATGCTGGAGAGCCATTGGGTCGAAGCGGATCGCGAAGGTTTTGCCGCGGCCTGGATGGCTGAGCTTGCCGAGGTGCCTGAGTTCACGGAAAGCGCGATCCACGTCGTTGCGGGATTGCTGCTACCGATCTGGAAACGGTTGCCGAACGAATCGACTCGTGTTTATCGGCTCCAGACCGACGCGGGCGAACGCGTCATTGGCCGCAAGGTTTCTGTCGCGTGGGTCGCGAACGCCATCTCGGCGGACGCGCCCACGCTGTCGCCGGACGCTGCCTTTGCCGCGGTGATGGAGGGACGTACCGTCCTCGACCTCGCGGAGGGGCTCCAGCTTCGCCGCGCCCGGGTGATGGGCGCATGCCGCATCGAGCTGTCGGGATTCAACGACACGATGCGTGATCGCCTCCGCGCTTACGGTCTTTTTGGAGAGATCATCTCCTGGAAGCTGCGGATGTTCGTGCCCACGGACGCAAGCGGCATCGGGATTCTGACAAAGGTACTCGACACCTATCCGGTCGCGCGCGTCAGTGAGCGGGAAGTCGCGTGATGTTCCCCGACACCGCCGAACTGGCACGCCGCCTCGCGCGCGAGGCCGAGGCCGTGTGCCGATACTATCTCTCCAATGGTAAGCGGGCGGGGCGATACTGGGTGGTCGGAGACGTCCGCAACACGCCGGGCCGCTCGATGTTCGTGCGGCTTCAGGAATCATCGAAGGGCCCCGCCGGCAAGTGGACTGACGCTGCGACCGGCGAACATGGTGACCTCCTCGACATCATCCGCGAATGCCGGGGTTTGCGCGATTTCAGCGAGGTCACCGGGGAAGCGAGGCGGTTTCTGAAGCTGCCTCGTCCTGAGCCGCAGCTGGTCTCGAAACCTGTTCGTTCGGTGGTGCCCGCCGGATCGCAGCAAGCCGCGCGTCGGCTCTTTGCGATATCCAGCCCGATCGAGGGGACGGTAGCCGAGACGTATTTGCAGCGCCGCGGCATAGCCCGCATCTACCATGGTGGCAGCCTGCGCTTCCACCCTCGTTGCTACTATCGACCGAATGAACATTCGCCGACCGAAACCTGGCCGGCGATGATTGCCGGCGTCACGGACCTCGAGGGGCGGATCACCGGCGTGCACCGAACTTGGCTCGACCCAGACGGCTTTGATCGCATTCGTCTCGGCAAGGCTCCCATCGACACGCCACGACGGGCCATGGGCGACCTGCTCGGCAACGCCGTTCGCTTCGGCGTAGCGGACGACGTGCTCGCCGCGGGCGAGGGGATCGAGACCATGCTGTCATTGCGCTGCGTGCTGCCGACTATGCCTATGGCGGCTGCTCTTTCCGCAAATCACCTTTCGGCCATGGTGCTGCCGGCTGGCCTGCGTCGGCTCTATATCGCCCGGGACGACGATGCAGCCGGAGATGCCGTACTGGCGACCCTCAGCCAGCGCGCGGCAGACGCCGGCATTGAAGCGATCGCGCTGTCGCCCCGGCTAGGTGATTTCAACGAAGACCTGCACATCTTTGGTCTTGAGACGCTCCGAGCAGAGTTGCGGCTTCAACTCGTACCAGAGGACGTCGTCCGTTTCCTGCACTTGTCGACGGTGGCCGCAGAATAGGCCGGTGCTTCGATCGACGTTGATAGGTCGGTCACCACGAGGCCATTGCCGGATGAGGACGCGACCTCGGCCTTCTAGAGGGCGATCGAACGGCAACCGGACCGGGCCGGCAATGGCTACGTCCGGCTATTTTCCGCCGCGCGCCGACGATGAGCAGACACAACAGCCATCAAACCGGCGCGCTTTGCATCGCGAAGCAAAATAGCCGGCCTCCGCCATCCTCCGCTGCCGCTTCGGCCCTTGCGGGTTCTGGCCCGCTCCGCCCGCCGTCTGAGTGATCGCCACGAAGGCCGCGATGGGCGCGGCCGAACCGGCAAAGGGTCTTCCAATGACCGACCACGACGACATCGAAGCGGCGCACACCTCCTCTCCAACTGACCATGTCCTCACTGAACTACAGCTCTTCGGCTACCGTCCCTTCGACGAGCAGCCTGACTCACGACCGCTTCCCGAGGGCAAGATGATCGCTGGCGCCGTTGCTGATGTCTTCGACGCCCTGGTCGCGACGTTGAGCGACACGCGGCTCGAGCCGGACCTTAATGATCTGCTCTGGTCGACCGTCAACTTGTTCGATCGCGCCGTTGACCGCATCCAACGCCATCTCGACGAGAACGAACAAGCGCAGCAAAAGAGCCAGCGCGAGCAGAATGGGTCTGAGGTTCGATCGGTCGAACTCGAGCGCTTGACGTCCGAAGGTATCACTTTGATCGAGCGCCGCAACTGCCTGGAGCTCTTCCGCGACCAGGCCATCGAACGCTTCGAGACGCACACCGGCTCGCCCTGGCGCCCTCGATCGGGATCGCTCGTGAACCACCGCACGCTGACCGCAGCAATGATCGACTCTCGCGACTTCATCGCAGCCAAGCGTCGCGCTGAAACTGAGGTCTTGTTGCCGCCAGGACCGAAGATTGCACTCACCGGCGGGCTCGACTTCAATGATCACCATCTCATCTGGGACCGCCTCGACAAGGTCCACGCCAAGCATTCCGACATGGTGCTAATCCATGGCGGCTCGCCCAAAGGTGCGGAGCTTATCGCCTCCAAATGGGCGACCAATCGCAGAGTGCCTCAGATCGCATTCAAGCCTGACTGGACAAAGCACGCCAAGGCAGCACCGTTCAAGCGCAACGACGCCATGCTCGAACTCCTGCCGATCGGCGTCATGCACTTCCCGGGCACGGGGATCCAGGACAACCTGGTGGACAAAGCGAAGCGCCTCGGCATTCCCGTCTGGAGGTTCGGCGGCGCGTGAGCGCCGTCTTCTCGCCTCCTGACGCTAAAGCGGAGTTGCATGCGCCGCAACTCCGCCTCGTTTCGGCTCCAGATTGAAAAACTGCGCCGTGGTGGTGGTGGAAGGCGCGACCGTCAGATCTATGCATATGGAGCCACCACCATGCTTGCCCTTGGGCTTGTTCTCAACACATTCGGCATCGGCTTGTTCTGCTGGGCGATCTTTGTGCTCGCTGTGTACGCCTTGCCGTTTTTCGTCGCACTCAGTATCGGGATGACAGCGTTTCAGAATGGTGCCGGCGTGGTCGGTGCGCTGCTTGCCGGAACGGCCGGTGGCGCGTTGACGCTTGCCTTCGGTCAGGCCGCCGTCGCCATTACTCGGTCCTTGACCTTGCGCATAGCCATCGCGACGGCATTTGCTATTCCCGCCGCCGTTGCCGGCTATCATGTGGTGTTCGCCGGGTCCCAGATCGGGGTGCCTTCGTTGGCTTGGCGTGAGCTCTTCGCTTGCCTGGGCGCGGTTTGCATTGCCGTCACGTCATGGACGCGCTTGATCGTTCTGGTGGAGGCCCGCCCGTTCGAGCTGGATGGGGTGGTGGAAAGTCCGTCCTAACCAGTTCTTACGGCCGGAAGGCCCGATGTCCGTTTACCGCCTTAAGTCGAACAGGTTGGCGTGGATCGGCGCGATGAACGGGGGATGATCGAGATCTGACGCGGGAGAGGCAGCCCTTCTCGGAGCTCCTCGATCAAGCCGTCGGCATTTCGGTCTGCCCACGCAGCCGCGGCGGAGCGGGGTTGCCTCGATTCGTTCTTGGGAGACGATACCGCCCTTTGCAGCAGATTGTTTCTCTTTCTGCGCTGAACCGTTTCGACCTCTTGTTCATCAAGCCCGAGATCGCCAACGCTTCTCCAGAGATTGTGGTTCAGCACGCGACGCACGTGGCCTCGTTGATGGCTTGATCTGGCCGAAGACCGGCTTCGCCTCGATCGTCTGAGCCGCAACGCCGTTGATGCGACTTTCTTCCCCTGGGCTTCGCCCATTCCTCGCGAGACAAGAAAGTCGCCACAACGACGTCCTCCGCTGCGCTCCGGCCCGCGGGCGGGTGCGTCGCCGATCGTCTTCGGCCTGCAGATCGCCATCGAGGCCGCGGTGGTCGCGGGCTCGAAACACAACAGGAGAAGTGACATGGCTAACATCGGTTCCTTCAAGAAGGTCGGCAACGATTTCCAGGGCGAGATCGTCACCCTGAGCCTGCAGGCCAAGGGCGTCCGCATCGTCGCAGAGACCAACCGCTCCAACGACAACGCTCCCAGCCACCGCATCTACGTGGGCCGAGCCGAGATCGGGGCCGCCTGGTCGAAGCGCTCCGAGGAGGGGCGAGACTACCTCTCGCTCAAGCTCGACGATCCTTCCTTCAACGCTCCGATCTATGCGAACCTGTTCGATGACGAGGGCGGTGAAGGCTACACCCTCCTCTGGTCGCGGCCGCGAAAGAACGGCGACTAGGAGCGCCCCACCAAGCCCCGTCCGGTCCGCCGGGCGGGGCCTTCGCGGCTGGCCTGAGGCAGCTTGCGATTTACCTCTCGGTCAAGCTCGACGATCCGAACTTACCGGCCCCGATCTAACGCCTCGCTCGTGAAGATCGAAGGCGGCGAGGGCTTCACCCTGATTTGGTCCCGCCGCAACGGCGACTTGTCCCTCCGCGATCACCAGCCGGCTCCCCGGAGGCGAGCCCCAATCCAGCGGGTATGAGTTTGTTTACTGTCGATTTTAGACGGGAATCTCAAGGTACTCAAATGTCGCCCCGGCGGCTGCCCCATATACTTCTTGAACATTGCCGAGAAGGCAGCGAGGGATTCATATCCGAATTTTTCGGCCAACGCATTGATAGGGACGCAGGATCGCACTTCCTTCAACGCCACACCAACTGGAACTGTTGGACCCGTCTGCCGAACGTCATTCCTCTCTCACGTTCAACCTGGCGACGCAAACTTTGTTTGCTCATCACGACGACCTCTGCTCAATCGGCGTGTGTTCATCGGTTTCCGGGTTCTTCGAGCATGATGTAGGCGATCCGCTTCAGCGACGGATCCGCCGGCATTGCCACATAGAGGCAATCCATTGTCGCTTCGCTCAATTCTCAATCGGCAAGTCGGCAACGCGGGAATGTCGAGTCCCCGCCGCGTAGTTACCTCCAAGATCGTGAAGATGAACCAAAAGAGAAGCCTGGCGATCAGTCCCGCCGTTTACTCTCGATGAAATGGGCTTCAGGATAGGCTCAAGTTCGGCGAACGTCGTGTTACCAATTGCAAATCCGCGCAAATTTTCCTGCACGATTTCCTTGCCGAGTAGTTCTCGAACTCGCTTCTCCAATCCTCGAGGCAAAAACAGAAGCAGCTGCTGCTCCTGCGGTCCCGGCGCAGGGAGTAGCGCAGGCCCCGAGGGTGCCGAAAATCGTACCCCCAACATTCGGCATCCCCTCCGAGGTCTTGCTCCTCCATGATGACCGCACACACGCCGGCCTAGCCAAGCGTAGTGCGCTGTCCTCTTGGAGTTCTCAAATGCCCGATCCGATGGCCGGTCTTCCCCCGCGATTCCTGCGTACACCTGAGGCCGCGCGCTATCTTGGCCTGTCCGGTCGCACGCTCGAGAAGCACCGCACGTACGGTACTGGACCGACGTATCGGAAGATCGGCGGACGTGTTGTCTACGCCGTCGATGACCTGAAAGCGTGGGCCGATCTTGGCTCCAAAAAGTCAACGTCAGACCCTGGGAAGGGCACTGTGCTGCCGGCCAAGAAGCATCCGGCCCTGCGTCCCTACGCGGGTCAGGAACGTCGCTGATATCAGCGTGAGAGCAGTGACTATGCGGCGCAAACACCATTCAGAGCGCGAGCAGCTTGAGCTCTTTCGGGCGCTACCCGGTGATCTCGCGCCGCGCGATGCGCAGGATCTGATGGCCTATCCGTTCTTCTCGCTCGCAAAGACCAAGCGGATTGTGCCGATCGATTTTCGTACCGGTGCGATCTCAATTCGTGTCGAAGCTGTTCCGGAACACGGCATGGCGACCATTTGGGATGCAGACGTTCTGATTTGGGCAGCATCTCAGATCATCGAAGCCCGTGACGCAAGCTTGCAGACCTCGCGCCTGATGGCTGCAACGCCTTACGAGATTTTGACGTTAGTGGGCCGCGGCACCAGCGCACGTGACTATGACCGCCTGAAGGGTGGTCTTGGCAGACTTCAATCAACGACCGTGCTGACGTCGATCCGTCAGCCGGCAGAACGACGGCGACACCGCTTCTCCTGGATCAACGAATGGAAGGAGAGGGCCGATGCAAACGGTCGTCCATTTGGGATCGAGCTGATCCTGCCGGATTGGTTCTATGCTGGCGTCATCGATGAAGCGCTCGTGCTGACGATCGATCGCGCCTATTTCGATCTGACGGGCGAACTTGAGCGGTGGCTTTACCGCCTCGTGCGCAAGCACGGCGGCCACCAGGATGGCGGCTGGAGCTTTGACCTTGTGCATCTCCATGCCAAGTCCGGCATCCTCTCGCAGCTCAAGCATTTTGCTTACGACGTTCGTCAGATCGTCCAGCGCCAGACACAGCCCGGCTATCAGCTCGTGCTCACGCGCGATCCTGATGGCACCGAGCGGCTGAACTTCGCGCCTAAGCCTGTCGATCCCTTGACGGCACGCACTGCGCCGGCGCGGTCTCATTCGAAATTCGGAGGACCACCTGTGAATCAGCTCATGCTATCGGGGACCGCAACTCTCGTGCTATCGGGGACCCGATCCTCGTGCTATCAGGGACCGGAATCGAGCTTAAGAGGCTGTTTCTTCGCGCTTTCCGGCCGCTCTAACTCTACTAACCAGAAATCCTTCGGGTTTCTTCTAACGCACCAGGCCGAAAACCTCGTTCGAGGCGATTGGCAGCCGCAGGCCGCCAGTCCTGTTTGGCTCTGCAAGTCGCATACGCTTTTCGCCGAACCCAATGCTCACGGCTGCCAACTCCAGCGTCAGGGAGCCGCGGCATGAGCGATCTCACGGAAGTGGAAGTTCTGTGGCTCGAGAAGCGCATTGAAAACCGCGTTCGGTTCGGTCGCATTGTCAAAGAAAGGAAGCTCGATCGCCATCGGCGGGTCCTGTCATTTGCTCCCGGCAGCATCTTTGCCTTCGTTCGATGGACCTCCAACGACTTTGGCACAATCATTTCGCGGATCGACATCTTGCGCGCGGTCGCTCCGGGACAGCGCTGCTCGACCGTCCCTTATGTGACACCCGGCGGAGAGATTTTGCTGCGTCTGTCCGGCTGGCCGAAGGTCGAGCGCGTGCTGCAAATGACCGATGCCGTTGAGGCACTCGGCATCGATCCAGCTGACGTCGCTCCTGATCACTGGCATCACGTTCATAACCGCCTGTCCGTCAACGAAAACCCGCGCCCGTATACGAAAGCGCGCCATCTGGCTTGGCTCCATCGTCAAAGGGTAGTGCGATGACGGGCCGCCTGATGATGCTGGCCGTGACGATTGGGATCCCTGCTGCGCTCACCGCGACGATCGTCCTGGAGCCGCTTCCGCTTTACGTCTGGAACGCATCCGCGAGCGTGCCGATCGGTCTCTACCGCCTCCGGCCGGCGGACCAGTTCCAAGTCACTGAATTGGTCGCCGTGCAGCCGCCGGAACCGCTCGCGACCTTCTTCGACCTGAATGGCTATTTGCCCATTGGCGTCCCCATGCTGAAGCGCGTGCTCGCCCTTCCGGGGCAGAGTGTTTGCAGAACCGGCCTCACGATTTCGGTCGACGACATTGCAATGGGCGAGGCAAAGGATCGGGACAGACGAGGCCGGCCGCTGCCGAAATGGCAGGGCTGCCGCGTCGTCGGCGACGGTGAGCTGTTTCTGATGAACTGGCAGTCGGACGACTCTTTTGATGGCCGGTATTTTGGATGTCTTCCGGCATCTAGCGTGATCGGCCGTGCGATACCGGAGTGGACGTGGGAGGAGTGATGGTGCGTATTCAACGTGTTCTCCTCGCCCTTCCCGTGTTCGATCGATTGCGGGATCATTCGTCCGTCTCGATCGATGCCGGCAACGACGGTGCGAGCCCGACCGCGTGCTTGAGTCGGTTAAGCAAGCGCGTTTGTGCTGTCGTGCCTCTGGTGCTTCTTCTGACCGCGTGCGACAGTGCTGCTTGGGCCCAGAGCGGATCAGCCGCCCAGCCGGCGATCAATCAGACCGCTCACTCATTTGCCGGCTTCATCAATGAAGCCTCGCAACGCTTTGCGATTGCGCCGAACTGGATCCGGTCAGTTCAAAGCATCGAGAGTGCTGGTGACGTGCACGCCAGATCGCCAAAAGGCGCAATGGGCCCGATGCAAATCATGCCGGCGACTTGGGCGGAACTTCGCGAGCGCTACAATCTCGGGAACGACCCCTACGACCCGCACGACAACATTCTGGCCGGCACGGCGTACTTGCGCGAACTGCTCGATCGGTATGGCTCGCCTGGCGTGTTTGCCGCGTACAACGCGGGACCATCTCGCTATGAAGAGCATCTCGCAGGCGGCTCTCTGCCGGAGGAGACGCGAGCATACGTCGCGAAGCTTGCAAATCTGCTCGCCATCGAACTGCCGCCGAAGTGGACATCCAGCGGACAGTCATCAGCAGCTACGACGCTGTTCGTCACGCGATCCGATCTCATGAAAACGCGCGATCGGCTGCTGTCGCTCATGCCGTCCGGCAGAGTCGCGACCGCAATCTCGGCGCCCGATGTTTCGCCCTTGGTCCCTCGGCCTATTGGCGTGTTCGTCCATCGATCAGATTCGGGAGCATCGCAATGACCAAGTGTGCTGGTTCGCAAGGTGATGGCGTATGGGCGATGCCTTCGGCCCGCGCTCTACTCGTCGCTTCGCTCCTCGCCGAGCCACCCTACGGGTGTCTCGGCCCTTCGGGTAACGATCGCTATCGCACGCGCGCGGAAGGACTGGGGGCTTCGCGAGTTGGCTGCCGAGTCGCGGCGGCTCTTTGGGGAATCGGCGACCGGGAGACCACGACGGCAGGACGGCGAGATAAAAGGGGCTCGCCTGTCGAACCGCAAGCCACTGACATGGCTTGCGTTCTGGCGTGCCGGTCGGTCGGGGCGCGTGCCGCGCCTTGCATTTCTACGAATGCAATCAAACGCGTCTTCGGCACCATGTGCGATTTTGATCGTTGGGAGGCGCTGCCGTGAGCGTGGGCGACAGCGATCTGCGTATCCGGCCTGGGCGCATCCGCAGTACCCGCGCTCCGAAGCCCAAGAGCTTCATCAACCAGGTGCTGCGGGAGGCGAAGAAAGCAGGACACACCTCGGGTCAGACAGGGTCGGGCAGGCGTTCGGCGGCCTATGGGCGCTCCACGTTTGGCCGCGGGCGCCTCGCCTTTAGCCGCGCCAGATTGTTCAGCCCGACGCGGCGTGTGGTGGTGAAAGCGCGCGTGGTCCGGCACAACGGGCGAGCCTTCCGTTCAGCGCCACTGACCGCCCACCTCTCATATCTGAAGCGCGATGGCGTGGCCCGGAGCGGCGAGCGTGCCGAGATGTTCGATGCCGGCAGCGACCGAGCCGATAGCGCGGCTTTCGCAGAACGGTGCAAGGACGACCGGCATCATTTCCGGTTCATCATCTCGCCCGAGGATGCCCGCGACATGACCGATCTGAAGGCCTTCACCCGCGATCTCGCCAGGCAGATGGAGACCGATCTCGGCACGCGGCTCGATTGGGTGGCTGTCGATCATTGGAACACCGACAACCCTCACGTCCACCTTCTCGTTCGGGGAGTAGATCAGGAAGGAGCGGACCTCGTGATCTCCCGCGACTATATCAGCCAAGGTCTGCGTTCACGCGCCGAGGAACTGGTCGCCATCGAACTGGGTCCGAGACCGGAGCACGAGATCCGCAATTCGCTGGAGCGGGAAGTCACGGCAGACCGCTGGACGCGGCTCGACCGGGAGATCCGGTTGGCGGCAGATGAGACTGGCTACATCGATCTTCGGCCGGAGAATCGCGGCAAGTCCGATCCCGAGATCAGGCGGCTGATGGTCGGCCGCCTTCAGCACTTGGAGAAAATGGGCCTTGCCGCACCCGCCGCATCAGGGGAATGGATGGTCGGACTTGAGGCGGAGCGTAGCTTGCGCGACCTCGGCATGCGCGGCGACATCATCAAGACCATGCACCGCGCCTTTACCGAGCGTGGGGAATCGCGCGGCGTTGCTGATTTCGTCATCCAGGGCGGCCAGCCGACATCCCAGCTTGTCGGACGACTGGTCGACCGGGGACTGCATGACGAGCTGACAGGCGAGGCCTATGCCCTGATCGACGGAACCGACGGACGGGCGCACCACGTGCGCTTCCGAGGGCTCGAGGCTTTTGAACATGCACCGCCAGTGGGCGGCATCGTCGAGGTCCGACGCTTGGGTCAAGCCGGCGATCCGCCACCGACCGTGGTGCTAGCGACCCGTTCCGATCTCGACCTCGGTGGGCAGATCACTGCAAAAGGAGCCACCTGGCTCGACCACAGGCTGGTCGAACGGGACCCCATGCCGCTCGCCATGGGCGGCTTCGGCCGCGAGACTCGCGACGCCATGGAAGCCCGTACCGAGCATCTGATCCAGCAGGGCCTGGCGCGGCGGCAGGGCCAACGCGTCATCCTGCAGCGCGATCTCCTGAATACGTTGCGACGACGTGAACTGGACGATGTGGCAGCAAAGGTCTCGGCCAGCACCGGGTTGGCTCACGTGAATGCCGCATCCGGGGAGCATGTGGCCGGCACGTATCGCCAGCGGCTGACGCTGACCTCGGGTCGGTTCGCCATGATCGACAACGGGCTCGGCTTCCAGCTCGTGCCCTGGTCGCGCGAGCTCGAAAAGAGGCTCGGCCAACACGTCACCGGAGTTGCGAAGGACGGCGGTGGCATCGAATGGGGTTTGGGTCGCAAGCGAGACCTCGGCCTCTAGGTATCTCGCTAATTCAGTTGCGGAAGGGCGTTCGGGATGTCCGGAACCAAAATCCTCTGGGGGCAGGTGATCGTTGTCGGCCTGATCGTTCTGCTGGCCATCTGGGGAGCAACCGAGTGGACGGCCTGGCGGCTCGCCTATCAACCGGAGCTTGGGCGGCCTTGGTTCGAGCTGTTCGGCTTCAAGATCTACTATCCGCCGATCTTCTTCTGGTGGTGGTTCGTCTACGATGCCTACGCGCCACAGGTCTTTGTCGAGGGCGCCTTCATCTCAGCATCAGGGACCGTCGTTTCGATCGCGGTAGCGATCGGCATGTCGGTGTGGCGCGCGCGTGAAGCCAAGAATGTCGAGACCTATGGTTCAGCGCGTTGGGCTGGTGCGGAAGAGGTCCGAGCGGCCGGACTTCTTGGTCCGGATGGCGTGGTGCTGGGCAAGCTCGATTGCGACTACCTCCGCCATGACGGGCCGGAGCACGTGTTGTGTTTTGCACCAACCCGGTCCGGCAAAGGCGTCGGTCTTGTCGTCCCGTCCCTGCTGGCTTGGCCAGGCTCCGCCATCGTGCATGACATCAAGGGCGAAAACTGGCAGCTGACCGCGGGTTTCCGCTCGCGGCACGGCCGCGTCCTGTTGTTCGATCCAACCAACCCAAAGTCTTCAGCTTACAACCCGCTGCTGGAGGTCCGGCGCGGGGAGTGGGAGGTCCGCGACGTCCAGAATGTCGCCGACGTCCTGGTCGACCCCGAAGGCTCGCTCGACAAGCGGAACCATTGGGAGAAGACCAGTCATTCGCTTCTGGTCGGCGCCATACTCCATGTTCTCTATGCCGAGGCGGACAAGACCTTGGCCGGCGTCGCGGCGTTCCTGTCCGATCCGAAGCGGCCCATCGAGGCGACGCTGAAGGCAATGATGACCACTGCGCACCTTGGCGAGCAGGGTGCCCATCCTGTGGTTGCCTCAACCGCGCGCGAACTCCTCAACAAATCCGAGAATGAACGCTCCGGCGTCCTGTCTACCGCAATGTCGTTCCTGGGGCTGTACCGCGACCCCGTCGTGGCCCAGGTGACCTGCTGCTGTGACTGGCGGATAGCCGATCTGATCGCAGACAGCCACCCTACGACGCTTTATCTCGTGGTGCCGCCCTCCGATATCTCACGGACCAAGCCGCTGATCCGGCTTGTGCTGAATCAGATCGGCCGGCGCTTGACCGAGGATCTGCACGCCAGTGACCGCCGGCATCGAGTCCTGATGATGCTTGACGAGTTCCCGACGCTGGGGCGGCTTGATTTCTTTGAGTCCGCGCTCGCCTTCATGGCCGGCTACGGCATCAAGAGCTTCTTGATCGCGCAGTCGCTCAATCAGATCGAAAAGGCCTACGGGCCTAACAACGCGATCCTCGATAACTGCCATGTCCGAGTCAGCTTCGCGACAAATGACGAGCGGACCGCCAAACGGGTGTCCGACGCGTTGGGCACGGCGACCGAGATGCGCGCGATGAAGAACTATGCCGGTCATAGATTGAACCCGTGGCTGGGGCACCTGATGGTCTCCCGCCAGGAGACGGCAAGGCCGCTGCTGACCCCTGGCGAAGTCATGCAGCTTCCGCCGATGAACGAGATCGTCATGGTGGCGGGCACGCCGCCGATCCGGGCGAAGAAGGTCCGCTACTACGAAGATCGCCGGTTCACCGAGCGGGTTTTGTCACCGCCCGATCCGGCGAACGCCGGCCGGTCATCGCGAACGGACGGATGGTCAGCGCTCGGACCGTTGAAGCCGAGGGCAGTTCCAACTGACAGAGCCGCGGAGGCCGAGGAAGACACCGCGAATAGCGGGCTCCGTCGTGAGCCGGAACTCCCCGATCACGTCGCGATCGCCAAGGAGACGACCGAACCAACGCCGACAGAGGAATTTGCCGCCGTGCTTGACGACGACGAAGATGCGGTCCGCCAGTCCCGGCTCATACGCCAACAGATGCGCGGTGTTGCTCGTCAAGTCGCCTTGGACCCGAACGACGGTATGGAGCTCTGAGGTAATATGCGCGACCGGATGAATGTCTATTTCCCGCCAGAGCTGCTGAAACAGATCTCGGAGCTCGCCGATCGCAAGAAGCTTTCCCGGTCTGCGATCGTGGAAGCTGCGGTCGCCTCCTTTCTTTCACCCGACGGAGCGGATAGGCGGGAGGCGGCGTTCACCCGGCGCCTCGATCGGCTGTCGCGTCAGATGCAGAGGTTGGAGCGCGACGTAGGTTTGACGGCCGAAAGCTTGGCGCTCTTCATACGGTTCTGGCTGACGATCACGCCGCCACTGCCCAATGACGCGCAGGCGGCCGCGCAAGCAAAAGGCCGGGAGCGCTTCGAAGGATTTGTCCAGGCGCTCGGGCGCCGCTTGCAAAAGGGGCAAAGCTTTCTCCGCGAGATTCCGGAAGATATCCGCCGTCAGGAACCGGTCGAAGAAACCTGATTGAATCATGTAGGCAGACCATTTCGCCGGTCCTTCTTTTTTCTACGCTAGCCTACGTTCGCAGCAATTTGGCCAAGCCCACAAAAAGCTGGACGCGCTATCGGCTCCAATGAGCTGAGGAGCAAGAAGGGCCATCATGCAAGTTTCAGGGGCATGGCGTCTCACCGCGCGCGTATTTCTCCCGTTTGCGGTTGGATACTATTTTTCGTATCTGTTTCGAACGATCAACGCTTTGATCGCCAGTCATCTCAGCTCGGATGCTGGGCTTGGGACTGCCGATCTCGGGTTGCTTACGTCGGTCTATTTCCTTGTTTTTGCGGCGGCTCAGATACCCGTCGGCATCTTGTTGGACCGCTTTGGTCCGCGTCGCGTCCAGAGTGTTCTGCTCTTGCTCGCGGCCACGGGCGCCGGATTGTTCGCAGTATCAACCGGCTTCCTGTCTCTTTTGATCGCGCGTGCAATGATCGGGCTTGGCGTGGCCGCGGCGCTGACGGCAGGGCTGAAGTCCATCGTCCTTTGGTTTCCTAGGGAACGAGTTGCCTTGCTAAACGGCTGCATGATCATGCTGGGATCACTTGGAGCGGTGACTGCTACGGCTCCCGTCGAACACCTACTCGCTTGGATGGGGTGGCGGCAGCTCTTTGATATTCTGGCGGCCGCCACCGGTGCGACGGCCATTCTCATCTATGTCGTGGTGCCCGAACGAGGCATTGTGCCATCAACAACGCGCGCCACCCTTGGCTCCGTTTTTGCCGATCGTCGCTTCTGGCGAGTGGCCCCATTTTCGGCGACTTGCATTGGATCAGCTTGGTCTCTGCAAGGACTGTGGGCATCACCATGGCTGACCGACGTGGAGGGGCTTGATCGCGCAAGTCTCGTAAGACAGCTGTTCATAATGTCGATCGTTTTGAGCTGCGGCGCCTTGTTGTTCGGGATGACCGTCCATTACGTCAAACGAAGGGGCATCGGGGCGGAGACGGTATTAGCGACGGTTGCGGTGCTGTTTGTCTCAGCCGAGCTAGCTTTGATCCTGCGAGTGCCTCTGCCGTCCATCTTGCCCTGGTCCGTTGTCGCAATTGCCGGAACGGCAACGGTGGTCAGCTTCGCGGTAATAGCAGATTACTTTCCGCCGGAGCTTGCCGGTCGTGCCAACGGCGCCCTAAACGTCTTGCACTTTGCTTGGGCGTTCCTGGCGCAATACGTGACAGGCCTGATCCTTGAGCAATGGATCGCGATCGATGGTCATCGGCCGGTCCAGGCCTATCAAGTCGCGTTCGGCCTCAACGTCGCACTGCAGATCGCGGCCTTGACCTGGTTCGTGCTGCCTTGGCGCCGATCCGTCGCCTCATGGATGAGTTCAATTTCTTTCTTCATGCCTGCTAATATCTCCGACGCTGTTGAGTCAGTTGGCCTGTATGAGGATTCGGTCGTCCTCCTGCCTGCTGATGACGATGCGGAGTGGTGAACAGCAGCTCGCGCTGAGCCAATGCGACTGAGTAGCCGTCAAATACCAGTTTTCAGTCTTTCTTTTTCTACGCCAGTCTACGATCACCGAACTCGCTTGTTGCGCCAAGTCCGTCGGTGCCTTTTCTAATCATCCCCACATGAGGACGCTCGTTGGACGTCCTCATTCGGTGGGAGCGAATAGTGGTAATCCATTCCATTCAATCGGAAGCGAGTTCGCGCGGTGCGCGAATGCTGCGCAGCGCGCTCGGCTCCGCGATTGCCGGCTACCTCGAAGACGAAGCGATCATCGAGGTGATGCTCAATCCCGATGGGCGGCTGTGGATCGACCGGTTGTCGACCGGCCTGATCGACACTGGCGAAATCCTGTCGGCCGCGGATGGCGAACGGATCGTTCGTCTGGTTGCGCATCATGTGGGCGCCGAAGTGCACGCCGGCGCGCCACGGGTTTCGGCCGAACTGCCTGGGACAGGCGAGCGCTTCGAAGGTCTCTTGCCTCCGGTCGTTGCAGCACCGGCCTTTGCTATCCGCAAGCCCGCTGTCGCCGTGTTTACGCTAGACGAGTACGCCGCCAAGAAGATCATGACCTCAGAGCAGGCCAGGATCCTGAAGAACGCGGTCGGAGCACGGAAGAACATCCTCGTCGCCGGTGGGACATCGACCGGCAAGACAACATTGACAAATGCACTCCTGGACGAGGTGGCGAAGACCTCCGATCGGGTCGTGCTGATCGAGGACACCCGCGAGCTGCAGTGCAGGGCGCCCAATCTCGTTGCGCTCCGGACCAAGGACGGTGTGGCGACGCTGTCGGATCTTGTCCGCTCGTCCCTCCGACTGCGGCCTGACCGCATCCCGATCGGCGAAGTCCGAGGTGCCGAAGCACTCGACCTCCTCAAGGCCTGGGGCACCGGTCATCCCGGCGGCATCGGTACCATCCATGCTGGGACTGCGCTCGGCGCGCTGCGCCGGCTCGAGCAGCTCATCCAGGAAGCTGTCATCACGGTTCCGCGCGCCCTGATCGCCGAGACCATCGACCTCGTCGCCGTGCTGGTGGGACGCGGCGCTGACCGCCGCCTCGCTGAGCTCGCGGCCGTCTCAGGGCTGGGTGCTACCGGCGACTACAGCCTTTCAACAGCAGGAGACTGACATGCGTCAGCAATTTCGCTTTCTTCCAGGTGCATCGCCGGGACTGTTCGGCATCGTTGTTTTGGGAGCGGGGCCGGCATGGGCGGCTGGCTCGAACATGCCGTGGGAGCAGCCGCTCAATCAGATCTTGCAGTCTGTGGAGGGGCCGGTCGCAAAGATCATCGCGGTCATCATCATCGTCGTGACCGGCCTAACGCTCGCATTCGGGGATTCCTCGGGCGGTTTCCGCAGACTGATCCAGATCGTGTTCGGTCTGTCGATCGCGTTTGCGGCCTCAAGCTTCTTCCTGTCGTTCTTCTCCTTCGGCGGTGGCGTGGTGATCTGATGGATGAACCTGTCACAGGCTTTGTTGTGCCTGTTCATCGCGCACTCACCGAGCCCATCCTGATGGGCGGTGCGCCACGCTCGGTCGCAATCGTCAACGGCACGCTTGCGGCAGCCTTAGGGCTCGGACTTCGGCTCTGGATCGCGGGTCTTGTTCTCTGGTTCATCGGCCACATGGCCGCTGTCTGGGCCGCCAAGCGCGACCCCGCTTTTGTCGATGTGGTGCGCCGACATCTGCGCATCCCCGGTCATCTCAACACCTGAGCTCTCGGTCATGATGAACCTTGCCGAATATCGCCATTCCAATGCGCGGCTCGCCGACTTCCTGCCCTGGGCAGCCCTGGTCGACGAGGGAATCATCCTGAACAAGGACGGCTCGTTCCAGCGGACGGCGAAGTTCCGGGGGCCTGACCTCGATAGCGCAGTGCCGGCTGAACTTGTCGCGGTCGCCGGCCGTCTGAACAATGCCCTCCGCCGGCTGGGATCCGGCTGGGCCGTGTTCGTTGAGGCGCAGCGCCATTTTGCAGGAGCCTATCCTCCGAGCACCTTTCCGGATGTCGCATCCGCTTTGGTCGACGCGGAGCGCAGAGCTCAGTTTGAAGAGGCTGGCACCCACTATGAGTCGAGTTATTTCCTGACCTTCCTCTATTTGCCACCGGAGGAGGGGGCTGCCAAGGCAGAACGACTTCTCTATGAGGGCCGGGATCGCACCGTTGGAGCAGACGCGCGCGAGGTTCTTCGCGGATTTATCGACCAAACCAACCGCGTGCTTCAACTCGTCGAAGGGTTCATGCCGGAATGCGCCTGGCTCGATGATCAGGACACGCTGACCTATCTGCACTCGACGATCTCGACCAAGCGTCATCGCGTTCGGGTTCCTGAAATCCCCATGTACATCGATGCGCTGTTGGCCGACCAACCGCTGACTGGCGGGCTCGAGCCGATGTTGGGCTCAGCCAACTTGAGGGTTCTGACGATCGTGGGCTTTCCTGGGGCGACGACCCCGGGAATTCTGGACGACCTGAACCGCCTGCCGTTTTCATATCGGTGGTCGACCCGCGCGATCATGCTCGACAAGACCGACGCCACCAAGCTGTTGACCAGGATCCGCCGCCAGTGGTTCGCCAAGCGAAAATCGATTGGTGCCGTTCTCAAGGAAGTCATGACAAACGAGGCTTCGACGCTGCTCGATACCGACGCCCACAACAAGGCGCTTGATGCCGACGCGGCGTTACAGGAACTGGGGTCCGATCAGATCGGACAAGCCTTTGTCACGGCGACCATTACGGTCTGGGACCAGGATCCCAATGCTGCCGATGAAAAGCTCCGCCTGGTCGAGAAGGTCATTCAAGGCCGCGATTTCACCTGCATGATTGAGACGGTGAACGCCGTCGAAGCCTGGCTCGGCAGTCTGCCAGGGCATGTCTATGCGAATGTGCGGCAACCACCGGTGTCCACCCTCAATCTCGCCCATATGATTCCGATGTCGGCCGTGTGGGCGGGCGAAGCGGGGGATCTGCATTTCAAAGGTCCGCCGCTTCTGTTCGGCAAGACTGAGGGATCAACCCCGTTCCGGTTTTCGCTCCATGTCGGCGACGTCGGGCATACCCTCGTGGTAGGACCGACAGGCGCTGGCAAGTCGGTGCTGCTCGCTCTGATGGCGTTGCAGTTCAGGCGTTATCCGAACTCTCAGGTCTTTGCGTTCGACTTCGGTGGTTCGATCCGGGCGGCCGCGCTCGCGATGGATGGTGATTGGCACGATCTCGGCGGCGCACTGTCCGACGAGAGCGAAAAGCCAGTCGCCCTCCAGCCGTTGGCGTGGATTGACGATCCCGCCGAGCGCGGATGGGCGACCGAATGGATCGGCGCGATCCTCGCCCGGGAAAAGGTCGAGATCACCCCGGAGGTCAAGGCTCATCTGTGGTCGGCGCTAACATCTCTCGCTTCGGCGCCGAGGGTGGAGCGTACCCTGACGGGCCTGTCAGTCCTGCTCCAATCGAACTCTCTGAAACGCGCCTTGCAACCATATTGCCTCGGCGGTCCTTCCGGGCGCCTGCTCGATGCCGAATTTGAGCGCCTTGGCGAGGCCTCCGTCCAGGCGTTTGAGACCGAAGGGTTGATTGGAACGAGCGCGGCACCTGCCGTGCTGGCCTATCTCTTTCATCGGATTGGAGACCATCTGGACGGCCGGCCGACTCTTCTTATTGTCGATGAGGGGTGGCTTGCCCTCGACGACGATGATTTTTCCGGACAGCTCCGGGAGTGGCTGAAGACCCTTCGGAAGAAAAACGCCTCCGTCATCTTCGCGACCCAGTCGCTCTCGGACATCGATGGCTCTGCAATCGCGCCTGCTATCATCGAAAGCTGTCCAACGCGGCTGTTGCTGCCGAACGAGAGGGCGATCGAACCCCAGATCGCAGCCATCTACAGACGCTTCGGCCTCAACGACCGGCAGATTGAGCTACTGAGCCGGGCAACGCCCAAGCGCGACTACTACTGCCAGTCCCGTCGCGGCAACCGGATGTTCGAACTTGACCTTGGTGAGATTGCGCTCGCATTCACTGCGGCCTCTGCCAAGACCGACCAGGCTGCCATCACGCAGCTCCTGGCCGAACATGGACCTGACGGCTTCGTACCGGCCTGGCTCCAGCACCGCGGTTTGGCCTGGACCCTCGACCTGCTCCCCAATCTCGTCAATCTGGAGAAATCACTATGAGGCGTCTTGGCCTGTTGGCGGCCGCTGGCACGGTCGCGCTGATCCTGGGCATCACAGCGCCCGCGCGAGCCCAGTGGATCGTCTTTGATCCCAACAACTACGTCCAGAATGTCTTGACGGCTGCGCGGGAACTCCAGCAGATCAACAATCAGATCACCTCGTTGCAGAACGAGGCGCAGATGCTCAACAACCAGGCGAAGAACCTGGCAAACCTGCCGTACTCATCTCTGCAGCAACTGCAATCCTCGATCCAGCGTACTCAACAATTGCTGGCCCAGGCCCAGCGTATCGCCTACGACGTCCAACAGATCGATCGCGCGTTTTCGACGAGCTACGCGCCGGCCACTGGCAACCAATCCAGCCAGTTGCTGGTCACCAACGCTCAATCGCGGTGGCAAAACACTTATGCGGCAACGCAAGATGCGCTTCGTGTCCAGGCTGGCATCGTTGGCAACCTCGACACCAACCGTATCCAGACGTCCGCGCTCGTAACCTCAAGCCAAGGCGCGAGCGGTGCGCTGCAGGCAACGCAGGCGGGCAATCAGATTCTCGCGCTGAACGCGCAGCAGCTCGCCGACCTCACAGCCGTCATGACGGCGCAGGGGCGAGCGCAAAGCCTTGAAGCGGCTCAGCGCGCCTCGGCCCAGGATCAGGGACGAGAACAGCTTCGGCGCTTCCTGACGGCGGGGCAGGGCTATCAATCATTCAACGTGCAGATGTTCCACTGATGACCGACATCCGGGCATTCAAGGCATTGTCGCTGCTTACGACAATCGGCGTAGTGGCCGTCGCTGCTTGCACGATTCAACTTCGTGGCGGAGATCGTTCTCCTCCGCCGCCGAAGGCGGAGCAGACGGCAGACGCAACCAGCTCAGACCTCGCGCGCTGCCGCAACGTCACTGCGGACCACGCAGCGGGTTATGAGCGTTGCAAGCAGGTTTGGGCCGAAAACCGCCGTCGCTTCTTTGGCAAGAAAGACGGTGGCGCAGTTCCAGGCCGCGACGATTCCGCCGCCGGCGTGGCGCTCGCTCCAAAGGATCAAAGCCGGATCCCGCACGGATATCCGAACCTGGCGGCCCCTGAGGCGAGCAAGCCATGACTGGTACGGGGATCATTGACCAATTCCTGGAAACGTTCACGCGTTATATCGACAACGGCTTCGGGCTGCTGGGTGGCGACGTGGGATATCTCGCAACTACGCTTGCCGCGATCGACATCACGCTTGCCGCGTTGTTCTGGAGCTGGGGGCCGGACGAGGACATCATCGCACGCCTCGTCAAGAAGACGCTCTTTGTCGGCGTCTTTGCCTACCTGATCAGCAATTGGAACAGCCTGGCGCGCATCGTCTTCGAAAGCTTTGCGGGCCTTGGGTTGAAAGCGTCCGGCACAAGCCTGGCGGCGGGGGATTTCCTGCGACCGGGCAAGATCGCTCAAGTCGGTCTCGATGCCGGTCGGCCGCTCCTCGAGTCGATCTCCAACCTGATGGGCTACATCAGCTTTTTCGAGAATTTCGTCCAGATCGTCGTTCTCCTGTTCGCATGGGTCGTGGTGCTGCTCGCCTTCTTCATTCTGGCGATCCAGCTCTTCGTCACCCTGATCGAGTTCAAGCTCACGACACTGGCCGGCTTCGTGCTCATTCCCTTTGGCTTGTTTGGCAAGACCGCTTTCGCGGCGGAGCGCGTTCTGGGCAACGTCATATCTTCCGGCATCAAGATCCTGGTCCTGGCCGTCATCGTCGGCATCGGCTCCACCCTGTTCTCGCAGTTCACCGCAGGTTTCGGCGGTGCACAGCCGACCATCGAAGACGCAATGACGCTGGTGCTCGCGGCGCTTTCCTTGCTGGGCCTCGGCATCTTCGGTCCGGGTATCGCAAACGGCCTAGTGTCGGGCGGACCTCAACTCGGCGCCGGCGCCGCGATTGGAACAGGCCTTGCTGCTGGCGGCATTGTTGCGGCAGGTGCGGGACTTGCTGCTGGCGGTGCCGGTCTCGCTGGCGGTGCGGTTGCAGGCGCCGCGCGCGGTGGCGGCGCTGTCATAACCGGAGCAACAGCCGCCTATCGAAGCGGCGGCCTTGCCGGCGTCGCGGAGGCTGGCGCTTCGGCTGCGACGAGTCCATTGCGTCGAGCAGCGGCTGCCTTCGGAGGTAGCCAAGCGGGCGACCAGAGCGCGAGCGCTCCGGCCGAAGGGCAGCCTGATTGGGCTCGCCGCATGAAACGTGTTCAGATGATTCGGCATGGTGCCTCCGCCGCTGGCCACGCCGTCCGCTCCGGCGATCATGGTGGCAGCGGCTCCTCCGTCGATTTGTCCGAAGGAGAACGCTGAGACGCACCACTGCACCTCCGCCGCACAGCAGCGCCTCAAACCTTCTATCGCAAGACTTGAAACCAATCACTCGATATCAGGGGGCAACCAGCGATGTTCAAACGACCATCAGTTCACTACGGGCGCATGCCCGAGCCGATTACGCCGTACCAAAAGGCAGCGCAGGTTTGGGACGAACGCATTGGATCTGCCCGCGTGCAGGCCAAGAACTGGCGCCTAATGGCGTTCGGCTGCCTGATGCTTTCAGCCGGTCTCGCTGGCAGCCTTGTCTGGCAATCGAGCCAGGGATCGATCACGCCTTGGGTAGTAGAAGTCGATCATCTCGGCCAAGCCCAAAGGGTTGCGCCGGCCAACATCGACTATCAACCTACTGACGCTCAGATCGCCTACCATCTGGCGCGGTTCATCGAGGACGTCAGAGGCTTGCCGGCCGACGGTATCGTTCTGCGCCAGAATTGGCTCCGGGCCTATGATTTTACGACGGATCGTGGCGCGGCTGCGCTCAACGATTATGCACGCAACAATGACCCCTTTGCCAAACTGGGCAAGGCTCAAATCTCCGTAGACGTCTCGAGCGTCATTCGCGCGTCTTCGGAGAGCTTTCGGGTCGCATGGACTGAACGCAGTTACGACAACGGTTCGCTGAGTTCGACCGAACGCTGGTCAGCAATTCTCACGATCGCAATCGAGTCGCCGCGCGATGCCGAACGCCTGCGCAAGAATCCCCTTGGCGTCTACGTCCGCGCCATCAACTGGTCAAAGGAGTTGAGTCAGTGACCAAGACGCCGTCTGACGTTCATTCGAAGCATCCAGGTGCGCAAAGCGGGCTCAATTCGACTCGGCCCAAGTTCGTGTTCGCGAAGCGAGCAAGTTTCCACGCTCTCCTGCTTTGTTCGTCGATGCTTGGTGGATGCGCGACCTACATTCCGCCGGAGATCAGCTATGACGCTGAAGTTCCTCCGCTGCCGGCACCACCGGTGGCTCTCGACGACAAACCGAGACCGCTTCACGTTCCACCCCTCTGGAAGCCAGCTTTCGGCGGTAAGTCAGGAGGGAAGGAAAACATAGAGCCGGTGAGCCGGGTTGAGATGGCAAACAGTGCGGCCCGTGTTGAACCGCGCAAGCGGGGGTATTTCAACGCGGCACAAATCTACGCCTACAGTCCCGGGGCGCTTTATCAAATTTACGCCGCACCGGGGCAGATCACGGATATCGCGCTAGAGGAGGGAGAACAGTTGACGGGATCAGGGCCGATCGCGGCCGGAGATACCGTACGCTGGGTCGTGGGCGATACCGAGAGCGGGAGCGGCGACACACGGCGCGTCCATATCCTCGTCAAGCCAACCCGAGCTTCGATCGAGACTAACCTGGTCGTCAATACCGATCGGCGGACCTACCTGATCGAACTGCGCTCCCGCGAGCGGCCATATATGCCATCCGTTGCCTGGTACTATCCGGAAGCAGTGCGCGAGCAGTCGCGTTCAGTTGCTCTGAAACCCGTTCTTCCGGAGCCGGCGCGGCGCATCTCCCGCTATGTCATCGAAGGGGACAGTCCACCCTGGCGGCCGATCGCCGCATATGACGATGGCCGCAAGGTCTATGTCGAATTCCCGCAAGGCATCGTGCAGGGCGAGATGCCACCGCTCTTTGTCATCGGCCCGGAGGGCAAGACCGAGCTCGTCAATTATCGCGCCTACGGTAACGTATTGATCGTCGATCGGCTGTTTGCAGCCGCCGAACTCCGGCTCGGCGGTGAGCACCAGCAGAAGGTCCGTATTGTCCGGACCGACGGGAGGCCGTCGTCATGAACACCCGCAATGGAAATGATCACGAGAAAACAGTTCCAACGGAGACACAAGTGGAGCGGTCGGAAAGCTTCCGCTTGAGAGCAGAGCATCCGCGCGTGACGCGGTTGTCGCGGAAGCTCTTGGCCGGCGGGAGCGCGGTCGTCCTGCTTGTCATCGGTGGGGCTGTGCTGTGGTCGCTGCAGCATAATCGCTCCCGAAATCAGGCGGCGGAGGAGCTTTATAGCACAGACCATCACAATGTTGCCGACGGTATTACGACCCTGCCGAAGGATTATGCTGGCGTTCCGCGCCAGCCAATCCCGCAGCTTGGTCCGCCGCTCCCCGGGGACCTCGGTCGACCGATGCTTGCCGCTCAAGGCCAGTCGCCGGCGATTGGCGCTCATCCGGACCAGCAGCGCCGGGATCAAGAGACCGAGGCAGCCCGCATCAGTCATCTATTCGCTTCGACGAACGGACGTGAAGTACGTCCGCCCACCGCGGCGCTTGTTGGAAGCGATCGCGTCGTGCCATCGAATCCAACGGGGACCGGGGATGACGCATCTGCACAAAGCGGTCAGGACCGAAAGCTTGCCTTCGTGAACGCCTCCGTGGATCGCCGTACGGTCAGCGCTGACCGCGTCACCAGGCCCGCCTCACTATACATCGTGCAGGCCGGGACGGTCATTCCGGGAGCGCTGATCACAGGGATTAGATCAGATCTTCCAGGCCAAATCACCGCGCAGGTGACGGAAAACGTATACGATACGCCCACCGGTCGGTTCTTGTTGGTACCGCAGGGCGCGCGCCTGATCGGGGTATACGATAGCCAGGTCACTTTCGGCCAGTCCCGCGTCCTGCTCGTCTGGACACGGCTGATCATGCCGAATGGACGGTCGATCGTTCTCGAGCGGCAGTCTGGCGCTGACACTGCCGGATACGCAGGTCTCGAAGATCAGGTCGACAATCACTGGGGCGAGTTGTTCAATGCTGCGGCACTATCGACGCTTCTGGCGATTGGGACCGAATTGGGCGCCGGCTCGGACTCCAATAGCAACGACAGTGCAATCATCCAGGCATTGCGACACGGCGCGTCGGACTCACTAAACCAGACGGGGCAGCAGGTGGTTCGCCGCAGCCTCAGCCTTCAACCCACTCTAACCGTGCGACCTGGCTTCCCAATACGTGTTCTTGTCAATCATGACCTGATACTTACACCGTATAGAGGGTGACAACATGCCAAAACTAAAAATAGGAGAGCTTCCAGACGACAAGCCGGTCAAAGTAAGTGTGGAGCTGCCTGCGGCGGTGCATCGTGATCTCATTGCATATGCAGAAGCCCTTACTCGCCAGGGTGGTCAAGTGGTCGATCCGACAAAACTCATCGCCCCTATGTTGGCGCGCTTTATGGCCACTGATCGAGGATTTTCTAAGCTGAAACGGGAAACCGCTGGCGAAGGACAGTGATGCTCAAGTTTCCTCGAAGCCGTCGGTCGACGCTAAATAGTTTGCGTGCATCAAGCTAGCCGCTGCCGCGTTGGCGCTAAGAGCTGAGATATCGCGTTGGAGAGTGTGTTTTCGCGTTTGCCTTAAAGAAGTCAGATTGCCAGGTTTTCTCGATTTCAGCCCGAGAGCGCTGCGCGTCGTCGTGCAGTCATTCGGTCACCTTCAGGCGCGTTACACTGCTCCGGCCATCGACGCTGACAGGCACCTCACCCTCGATCGTGGCCCGACGTACGACGCGATGCTGGTCCCCGTAATCGTTGACGGCGTAATGCTGCGTTGCGCGGTTATCCCATATCGCAATATCCCCCTCTAACCAGTTCCAGCGCACAGTGTTTTCGGGCGCGGTGATGTGAGATTGAAATAGGTCGAACAGCTTTTGTCCGTCGTATTTGGGGACATCAACAAACTGCTTCACCAAGGCGCCGAGCACTAGCGTCCGCTCGCCTGTTTCGGGGTGGACGCGCACGACGGGATGCTCCGTCTCAAAAACCGCTTTGGTGAACACCTCCTCAAAGTGCTTCTTGTCGACCTCGCGGAGACGCGCGATCCCGGCGTAATCGAAAACGTTGCTGTGAACGGCCCATAGGCCCTCGGCGAGCCGTTGTAGTGGCGACGGCAAACCAAGATAAGCGGCAGCTGTGTTAGACCACACGGTGTCGCCTCCGAACGTTGGCATTACCACGGCCCGCAGGACCAAGATCTTTGGATAGGCGTCGGCAAAGGTCCCATCCGCATGCCAAACGTCGGCGCGACCGCCACCGCGAGTGGAGTCCAGTTCGAGGAGCGACGCCCCCTTGGTAGCGCCGAGTATCGGATGTGGCACTACCTTTCCCAGACGAGCGGAAAAGCGCTCCTGCTCAGCGTCATTGAGATGTCCTTGATTGCGGAAGAAGATCACCTTGTGCTCTAGCAATAAGCTGTTGATCGCAGCTATCGCGTGATCCGGTAGATCGCCTGACAGCTTGATATTTTTGACTTCGGCACCGATGCGCGCTGCTCGTTTCACAATATCCGCGCTCGGAATGACGCCACCTATCAAAGTCATTGCGCTGATCTCGCTTTTCCAGGCCCTGGCAGGTCTCCCGCACCCCCTTGGAGCGAATGATCTTCAGCAAGCATCGTGCCAATCGAAAGACCAACATGTCCTCGACAATAGGCACTGAACGAATCGTGGTATTTGCTGCGAGTCATCGAACGTCATCGTGCCATATCAACGGGTTCGAGAGTATTTGCTGGTCTACATGTCTCGGATGCTTATAGCGGGTAATGTCCGGTTAAGTGAGCTGAATCAGCTGACCGGTCCTCGAGGGTGAGATGCGGTGGAAAGCGTGAGCATTGCTGCTTTGTGGCTCTGCTTCTTGATCGATTCGTTTTAGGCAGTGACCATGCCAGGCGGCGCTGGGCAAGCCACAACGCGAATGGGCTTTTCGAGAGTTCGCGTACTATGCCCGCTGTACTCGACCTGACACGGGATTTGGCCCCTGTCGGAAAACCGACAACTCTCCACATAGTGTAGTAAGCTCAAGCTGACTGTTCCATTGGCAAATTCGTGAGTTAATTGACGGCCCGGGTTAATCTCCCTACGTCGCTGGAGAGCTGTGAGAGTTGCAGATGTACGATCATTCTCTCGAGCGGCGTTCTTGGCGACGGTCATGCACATTATCGTCTCGTCCTGAAGTAGGACAAAGCTGCAATATACTGGTCCTGTGCCAGTTTGCTCGCCGCTTAGGCCGGTGGGCGAAACCAATGCGATCAGGCGCGGGCGGTGGTTCATGTCCGATCATGGTGATCGGGATGAAATCCGCGGGAGCATCGCTGACCGGCCACGGCGTCGCACGTCACGTCTCATGGAGGTTCGTCAATCGCGTCACGATCTGAAGCAGGCGATTGAGATACTCGAAGAATTCAATCGCCCATGGGCGTGGACCGCGATGTAATTCCATGTCGGCAGCATATGTTCGGCTTGTGGTTTGCTGGGAGACCAGGATGACGTCTCGCAAACCTCTGCGCCAGTGAAGATCGGCAGAGCGGTCCGATTGATGCGCGATTGCGGATAGCTAAGTTCACTTCGCCGGCGGCCTGCCCAGCGTCTTTGTCTACTGGACAACAGACTGAGCCGCCGCCATGGTGCAGAACGTCGCAGCACCGGCGGTAGGGGCTGGTCCAAAGCGGCTCCTGTGGTCGTTTGTTCCGCAAGGTCCGGAAGTATCCCAATTTCCAGGAAACGGATGCTTTCTCGGGCACTTCAGCGCTGTTAGCGGAACGACCGTGCAGCTATTCGTGAGGCTATGGGCACGGCCCCCTGGCACATTGCTGCCTCAATTGGGCGCAGTTCTCTTGATCTTTCTCAAGCGATGCCCCTTCTGCAGCAGTGGAGCAGGCGCGCCTGCCGCGCAGCGGTGGCAAAGGCGTCGTGGTCGACGATCCTAAGAAGGATCAGCTTCGGGCAAGGCCATAATTCGCATCCATCTTCCAGGGATCCGGCGAGTATCGTGGTTCAAGAGCCGCCCCTCCTCATTGCCTCGATACTGGCTCGGGCGAGCCCCCAATCGTCAGACTTCAGAAGGGCAACTTCCACACGAAATAGAGAAGCGCAGCGATTGCCACCCAGAAAAGTATGCCGCGGAAGATGAAAGCGAGCGCCATTTTAATTGCCATCTTGCCCAAGCCGCTGCGCCATGGTGATTCCATCGATCGCGTCTGCCAGCGCTTCCAAGAAAGTCCGATACCACGCGTCATCATCGGGAAGATCCCACTCTTGTAGGCTGCCGACGTAACGCGTCAGAGCAATCACGCCCGCGATCGTGGTTGGGGTTGAACGGATGAGCACGTTCCCATGCTCCGCGAGAGCATGGTTCCTTTGACAGCTGATTTCCTCGGCGGCATCAAACTCGGGTCCCGAATCGAGCTTCGCCGATACGGACAGGGCCGCATCGTAATGCGCCAACAGCTCGCGATGACGCTCGATTATTGCGAAGATTAGATCCCGATCGGCTGCAGCAGTCGACTGGAAGGAAATTTCCTGCGATGACAATGTTGGCCCCAAGCAAGTAGCAAGGCTACGTTAGCATGGTAGTCATGATGATAATCAGCATAGAAGGTCCTTGATCTGCGGTATTTCTGCTCGATCGCCTTGGCATTCAGGCGAGGTCAACGGCTCCATTTTGAGTTCGAGACGTTTCGCGCACGAGGGCGCGCCTTACTCGCGGGAAAACGGCCCTGCTCGATCGTTTTGGCGTACATCACTGGCCTTTCAAGCGTCGTCGTCATTTATGAATGCCACGCAGCGTGCCAGGGCGGAGATCCTCGCACAGCCGGCTTGGGGGTGTCCTCGCACTGTTGGCGGAACCTCGTCCGCGTCGTGTGAAGGCGACACCGCGACATCGGGTATTCGGCGGCAGGCCCATTCAGCCATCATTCACGGATCATCCGGTCTGAGCCGGAGTGACGACGCAGTTGAGGCGTCGACGCCCGCGCTGGGAGCTCTCCGCAAAAGTCCTACGCGGACGGTTGGATAAGATATCGTAGGTTTGGTCGGTGTGGGGGTAGGCGGTAGCGCTCCCCCGCTACCAATCCTGCGATTTTGCACGCTAAACAACGATTTCCTGTGATCCTGCACCCCTGATGGAAGCGGACGGCGTCTGGTGGCGCGTCTTGGCCGAGAGTAGGCCCTCAGTTCTTTGAATCCGATAACGGAGTTTCGTGAGTCACGAGGCGCTTCGGGCCGGTCGAAGTGCGCTGGTCTTGGCGCAAAGCGGACCGGCGGCCTTGAGGTCAGCGAAGGGGCCAAGGCGACCAAGGCCGTCCTGCTGTCATAGTCGGACATCAACCCAACGCGCATCCCAATTGCACCGCGGCCTTAAGATCCGTCGTGTCGCCGCTCCTGCGAAACGGCCATGGACTTGCTGACGCATCTCCTTTGGTTTCTCACGACGTCTATAATCGCTCAGAAGTGTGGGTCAGACTTCTGTTCAGGGCGTGCCCGCGGAGGCCCCACCGCGTCGTTATCAGCATCCGTTCGGCGGGGTTCAGGCGGAACGGACCGAACGAAATGATGTAGTTTATGTTATGGCGTTCATTCCATACGACGCATCCGGCAAGCCCGAATGAACCGGTTGATCTAACTCAACACTCCACCGCGAAAGACTCATAGCCTAAGGCTACGAGAAATACGGATAACGATCCGAGCGGTAATAAGGTTGAGGCAAGATATGACGAGGACCTTTGCGGGCTGCTTCATCGGGCTGCTGCTCATCTCGGCGTTCTCAATCGAGGCTCGTGCAGGGGCGACGATTTCCGACAGGCGCTACTGGCCAAGCGAGGCACGTGGGACGCCGAGCCAATGGGCCGAAACCTACTCATCTTCAGATGCGTATGCTGGGACGATGGCTGGGTTTGCTGCCGAACCTCGTATTCGACCGCGCGGGAAGGCAAGGCGGCCTCGCTGATCGCCTGCACCTGCCGGAGGCACTTCTGATCGAGCTTACTGCGGACTACCTGCACGCGCAGCTTTGCAATACGACCTTGCACGCATTCGCAGCCGAGAACGAGGCTTCGCATGGAAGCAATGGCTGCAGCAAGGACCCAGGTCGAGCATCAGCTTGCTACGTTGCAAGCGACGGAGCGAATTGTGCGGCAGGAGGAGATTACCGCGGAGATCATCGAGCTCGGCGGGCGAGACGGCAAGCCGCGCAGGCGAAGTTCGCGGGCTTTGATGACGGCTCGGCGCGAGCAAGGGACCAAGAGCATGGGCCAAAGATCAATGTGGGACGGCGCTCCGACAAGGTTGAGAGCTCGGTGCAGCGCTTTGACGACGTGCCCGACCGATCACCTGACGATCAAGCCGAACTCAAAATGGGTGTCGCTCCGGGTGCCCCATGTCTGAACCATCAAACCACAGCTCTATCGATGCACTGTTGCCGCGAGAGATGGCGGAACGAGCGGAGCAAATAGGCGTCGACAAAACACACCTTGAAACCGGACGCTTGATGGCACTGGCCGTGCTCGCCGGCGCCTTTATTGCCTTCGGGTCAATGTTCTCCGTCGTGGTGATGGCGGGTGCTGAGGGAGTGCTGCCATACGGGGTAATACGTCTTCTGGGCGGCGCCGTCTTTTCGCTTGGGCTCATCCTGGTCACCGTCGGCGGCGCGGAGCTCTTTACCGGCAACAATCTCATGATCATGGCTTGTGCGAGCGGTCGCGTCGGAGCAGGTGCACTCCTGCGGGCGTGGACCCTCGTCTACATCGGAAATTTCGCCGGTGCTGTCAGTATAGCGGTGCTCGTCTTTCTGGCCGCCGGTCACGTCCATGGGAACGGGGAGGTTGGTATGACCGCTTTGGCGGGCGCCAATGCCAAGGCTTCCCTGTCAGCAATGCAGGCGGTCATTCACGGTGTTCTTGCTAACGTACTTGTCTGCCTCGCTACCTGGCTTTGCTATGGCGCGCGGTCGACGACGGATAAGATCCTCGCGATTGTCTTCCCGATTGCTGCGTTCGCGGCAGCAGGTTTCGAGCACTCGATCGCCAATATGTATCTGCTGACCTTTGGGCTGCTTACCAAGTTCGGGGCGGATAGCTCGTTTTGGGGCCTGATCGGGAAAACGTCCTATTCCTTCCCACAATTGACGGTCCTCGGCGGTCTATCGAATCTGATCTGGGTGACACTCGGCAACATGATTGGCGGGGTCTTGGTCGGTATCACCTATTGGCTCATCTACTTGCGGAAATCCGGAAGGAAGATCAGCAGCGAGGGGCCGGCTTGATGATTCCCATCGTGATATCGGGTCTTCGTGGGGACAACCAGGTTGAGGTGGTCGAGCGCAAAGGTATTGGTCATCCTGATACGATTTGCGACGCGCTGGCCGAGGAGCTGTCGCGCAATCTCTGCCGGGAGTACCGGAGCCGCTTTGGTCACATCCTCCATCATAACGTCGACAAAGCGCTGCTGTGCGGCGGGCAATCCGTCCCAGCCTTCGGGGGCGGCAGCATCACCGCTCCGATCAGGATCTTTCTGGCGGGACGAGCGATCACCCGCGTTGGTAACGATGAGATACCTATCAGTGCTATCGCGGCGGAAGGTTCCAAAGCGTGGCTCAAGGAGAATCTTCACGCACTCGATAGTGATCGCCATGTTCAAGTCGAGCCGCTGATCCAGCAGGGATCGAAAGACTTGCGATCTCTGTTTGCGCGTGGAGGTGAGAGCAGCGTGCTTGCCAATGATACCTCCTTCGGAGTGGGTCATGCCCCGCTAAGCGCGGTTGAGCGGCTGGTCCTCGCTATCGAGCAGCGGCTGCATCAGCGTGATCGGATCGCTGACCGTCCGGCTTGGGGAGAAGACATTAAGATAATGGCAGTACGAACCGGCACGCAGCTTACGCTTACGATCGCCTGCGCCATGATCGGACGTTATATCTCTGGACTCGACAAATATTTGGAACAGGAAGCAGCGCTCGTCGAACGGATCCGGGGGTACGCGATTGAACATGGATTTCCCGATACCGAAATCTTCGTCAATGCTGCCAACGACGCCAAGTCTGGCAATATCTATCTTACCGTGACTGGAACATCTGCCGAAGCTGGCGACGACGGGCAGGTTGGCCGTGGCAATCGAGTTAATGGCCTGATCACCCCGTGCCGGCCAATGAGCTTGGAAGCTGCTGCTGGCAAGAACCCTGTCAGCCATGTGGGAAAGATCTACAATCTTCTTGCAGCGAGAGTGGCGGAAGCGCTGGTTGCAGAACTTCCGGGGGTGAATGAAGCGCACTGCTTCATGGTGAGTAAGATAGGCGCTCCCGTGTCAGAGCCGGCTCTTGTCCAAGTGAAGTTAAGAATTGAGGAGGGGCTGCCTGAAGAGCAGAGGGAACCGACCTACGGGATCGTTGCAGACCGACTGGCTCGTGTTCCTGAACTGATCGATGAGGTAATGGCCGGAAGAATGATGGTCTTTTGAGCGTACGTCACGCGCGATCTCGACTTCCGACCAAGGTACAGAAGCGACGACTGCATTGTTCGACGGCTTAACTCGGCCGCTTCAAGTCACGCATCGAGCTTGGCTTGTCATCCAGGGGGTGATCGATCTCGTCCAGCGCGAGAAGAAGCGATGCGACGCGGTTCGCCGACGCAGCCCATTCCGCCAGACGTGGATAGTTGTCTGTGAACCAGCTGCAGGCGCTCTGGACCACGACGAACGCAGCCGCCGCCTGAACGACCTCGCCGAGGAGCATCGTGCCGGCAACATATTTGGGCGTGCAGAGCAGCAACCCGATTACCGGTGTCAACAGCGAATTGGTGTGAGTTATGACCGTTAGGCGCATGAGCTGCCAGCAATAGTCCAGCCACGCCGCAATCACGGCCTTGAGGGCGGGGCGAATGGTACGGAGTCCATCCTCGCCTTCCGCTTCGGGTGCCACGCCCTCTCCGCGTTCGCGCACATGGGTCCCGATGGCCCTCAACTGGGCTTCGGCCCGCTTGTTCTCCTCCAGCACGTGCGTCAGTCGTCGGCCGATCAGAATCGTCGTGGTCGCCACGACGATCGAATAGACGACGACCGCGACCACCAGGTATCCGGGGATGGTCACAGCGAGGCTCGCTGCTTCAATGCTGAGATTGCCTCCGACCACCCAGAGGACGCTGATAAAGGTGGCTGCAGCCAGGACGGAGGCGAGAAGCCCGAGTATGAGGTCGACCGGGAGGTCGGTTGCCAACCTGCCGTCCTCCGCGATCCGGTATTCGGGAGCCTGATAGTCTCCCGCCACGAAGTTCAGTCGCACGAAGCGATTCCGCTCCAGCCAGTAGCGGTAGAGCTCGTCGCTGAGCCAAGCCCTCCACATCCTCTGCAGCGTCATCCGCCCCCACACCGAGAAGACGGCGAGCGACAGGCCGGCCGCGGCGAGCGGGATGAATCGTATCACCTGGTTCAGGAGCTCCTTGCCGTCCTTGCGCTCGACGGCGTTGAAGAAGTCGCGATTCCAGAAGTTTAACGAGTATTGCGTCAGCAATTGCAGAAGCACCGTCGCGATGAGCAGCACGGTGAGCAGCCACGCCCAGCCTGCCGACTTGCCAGTCCAGAAGCCGCGCGCGCTTTTCCAGAAGCGCAGTAACAACTTCCGTTCCCCAGGCGTTCGGTATCCGACGCTGCTAAGCATGGTGGCCGGCGATAGTTGTGATGGTCACATTTGCGGCGAGGCGATGAACGTCAGCTCCGAGGCAAAGCTCCGTTCCGGGATTGAGCAGCGCCGCGGAGCCGCCGGCAACACCATAGCGCAGGGCAATATCGAGGTTGTCGCCATTGGCCAGGCTCGACACCATCGCCCCAAGGAAGCTGTCGCCAGCCCCAGAAACGCTGACGGGCTCGATGGGAAGGCCATTCGCGCGCAAGGCGATGTCGCGCGTCAGGAGCAGAGCCCCGCCGGGCCCCATCGAGAGCGCAATGATCTCGATGCGATAGCGGCCGAGCAGGCGCCGACCGGCCTCCACAAGCAAGGGTTCGTCGGCGCAGCTGATCCCGGTGAGCTCCTGAAACTCCCGAAGATTGGGCTTGATGAGATAGACACCCGCTTCCAGCGCGGATTTGAGCGAAGCACCGGATGTATCCACGATCACCTTGGCGGCCCCTTTCGCCGCCCGGACGACCCTGCCGTAGAAATCAGCCGGTGCCCCTGGGGGCAGGCTGCCGCTTGCGATGACGAACGCGGCCTGCGGACTGACGCGCGAGATTGTGTCCAGGCACTGCTGCCACTCAAGCTCCTTGAGGAGGGCGCCCGGGAACACCAGTCTAAATTGCTCCCGGCTTGTCTCGTCGAAAACCGTGATGTCTTCGCGGGTGTCGTTCGACGTGGGGATCACGATGCTCCGCACGGCCTCGCGTTCAACCAGCGCCGTCAGGGTCTGCCCGGTTGAGCCTCCGGCCGGATAGACTGCGGTTGCTTCAAGACCAAGCCGTTGCAGGACCCGGGCTACGTTGATTCCGCCACCACCTGGATCGCGCTGAGGTTCGGCGCAGCGCATTTTCGTGTAGGGCACCATCTTCTTGACCGAGGTCGAGATATCGACAGCTGGATTGATGGTCAGGGTCACGATGTGCGGCATGTCAGCCAAGGCCTTCGACCTCCATCAGATGACGAAGGCCGATGAACGCAGCGTCGTCATCCAGGATCAGGTAGGCCGGTATCGATTGGAGGAATTTTTGGAGCCGCCCCTTCTCCTCGAAGCGCCGGCGAAACTGGGACGCTGCGAGATAGTCAGGCATGTGACGCAGAATGCCGCCGCCGATGAATATCCCGCCTCGCGCATTCAGCGCGAGTGCCAGATTGCCCGCGACAGATCCCAGCATCCCGCAAAACATGTCCACGGCGGAGCGGCTGGTTGTACAAGTCCCATCGGCTGCGGCCCGTGTGATATCCGTCGCACGGCGCTTCGGTAGAGCCGCGCGGTCGATCGTAGCTACTGCGTCATGGAGGTTTTCCAGTCCTGCGCCTGACAGAACGCGTTCGGCAGACACATGGCCAAAGCGTTGCCGCAAATGCTCGATTACGGCATCCTCGCGCAAGGAGCCGCTCGCAATCGTGGAATGGCCTCCTTCGCTGGACAACACGATATGCCCCCCTGCGTGCGGTATGCTGATGGCCATTCCCAAGCCGGTACCGGGGCCGATTGCAGCGAGGGGCGCTCCTGGTAGGCGCTGCTGTCCACCCAGCTGCAGCAGGCTGTTGGGGCCAAGGCGAGGCAGGGCCCACGCGACCGCTTCGAAGTCGTTGATCAGGCGTACGGTCGAGAGTCCGTAAGTTCGGCGCAACTCCTCTGCATCGATGACCCAGGAATTGTTCGTGAGCGCGCAGCGGCCATTCTGGACCACGCCGGAAGCCGCAAGGATCGCGTGATCCGGTCCGCCGGCCTTGGCTGGAATGCCGAGATAGGCCGCGAGCGCTTGCTGGAAGGTGGCGTAGTCCTTGACGGACATATGGGCCTTGGCGCAGAGCGTACCGTCAATCAGCAGTGCAAACCGCGCGTTGGTTCCTCCAATATCTGCAAGCAGGGTGGTCCGGCCTGAAGGGGTTGCTTTCATCGCTGCATTCCCCCGACTACCACGGCATACCAATCGAACGACGATTTCGGAGTTCGCCGCTGCGAGGCATAGTCAACGTAGGTCAAGCCGAACCTGATGCTGTACCCAGAGTCCCATTCGAAATTGTCGAGGAGCGACCAAACGAAATAGCCGCGAACGTCGGCGCCGCGGGAAGCGGCTTCGTTCATCGCGTCAATATAGGCCTTCAGGAACTCGATCCGGCCGATGTCGATCACCGCACCGGTCTCGTCGGGCTGACCGGCATCGCCGTAGCCGTTCTCGAGCACGTAGATGGGGAGGCGATATCGCGCGTGTGCCGCCTGCAAAGTCTGGCTGAAAGCGTCGGGCTCGATCGGCCATCCGATCGGGGTCAAGGGGACGTCGGCCGGCTTTTCGCCGAGATCGTATCCCAGCATCGAATCCGTCCGTGCCTTCACGTACACCGGGCTATAATGGTTCAGTCCGAACCAGTCGACCGGGCGGCAGATCCGCTCCAGGTCGCCTGACTGCATATGCGGTTCGATCGCGGCCCGCATCGATGCCGGATATTCTCCGCGGCACTGCGGATCAGGGAACGCTGCATTCCAATACACGTCGAGGCGTGCCGCAGCCGCTGCATCGGCCTCGCTTGCGCTCGAGGGACGGCATGGCTGGCGGTTATGGATGCAGCCGATCGAGGCGTTGATCACGTTGGCTCGAAGCACATCCACTGCCGCACCATGGGCGAGATTGACGTTGTGGATCATGCAGTGGAGCTTGTCCTCGCTGCTGCGATCCCGCTTGCCGAGCGAACGACTGAACAGGCTGAAAATCGATGGTTCGTTGAAGGTCGCAAAGCGCTTGACCCGATCGCCAAAGCGCGCGGCAATCAGAGCCGCATAGTCGGCGAACCAGAGGACCGATTCCCGATTGAGCCAGCCGCCGCGTTCCTCAAGGGCCTGCGGCAGGTCCCAATGGTACAGACACAGCCACGGTTCGATGCCGGCTGCCAAGAGCTCGTCGATGAGCCCGTCATAGAATGACAGGCCAGCCTCGTTGGCCGACCCGCGTCCGAGCGGCAAGACGCGCGGCCAGGCCACCGAGAACCGGTACGCCTGCACGCCCAGCGCCTTCATGAGGCCGACATCCTCGCGGTAACGATGATAATGGTCGCAGGCAACGTCGCCGGTGTCGTGATTCTTGATCTCACCGGTCTGGCAATAAACGTCCCAGGTGCTCAGTCCGCGGCCGCTCTCCCGCGTTGCCCCTTCGATCTGAAAGCTCGAGGTGGAAACGCCCCAGATGAAGTCGGGGCGCAGGCTCGCAGTGTTCGGCAGTTGCGTTGTCGACATGGACGACCTGCTTGGTCCTGGTCGATCGATGGGCCCCGCGCTGTTGCGCACCCAGCCGGTTGATCTCAGGCTCGTTGTTTCCCTGTGACATTGGTAGTCATGCCGGTTCCGGGTGGTATTGAGACAGGTCAAGAAGCCCGAGCCGGACCGTGCGATGAATCTGAATTCTTGGACTGTTTGCTGGGGGTCCGCGCTTGCGAAGAACGAGATGGGGAGGGGTCGTCGACGACGACCTCAGTGGAAGCGGCTTCTTTCGCGTTGCCGAGATCGACGGCGTATTCTGGCTTGTCGATCCGGCTGGCGGCCGATTTCTCTCGAAGGGGGTCAATACGGTCCGCTTCGATCAGGATCACATCGGCGGGACCGAACGCGTGCCTTACGCAGAGGCTTGTCGGAGCAAGTACGGAGGCCTGCCGATCTGGCGCACCGCTGTGTCCGACCGGCTGGCAAGCTGGCAATTCAACACAGTTGGCTGCTGGTCAGACGACCTTGTTGCCAGCTCAGGATCGCAATTGCTGGCGGCCACCCCGACCGCGGCGCTCGGCGCATCCTTCCGCTTGCATCGTCGCGATCAGGTCTTTCCGGACGTCTTCGATCCCGAGTTTTCTGCGCATATCCGCGCAAGCGCCAACCTTCGGTGCAGACACCGGCGCAATGATCCGGGCTTGCTCGGCACCTTCATCGACAACGAACTCTACTGGTCTCCCGACTGGCGCGGTACCGACGAGCTTCTGACGCTGTTCCTGAACCTGCCGTCCCGCCGACCGGGTAAGGTGGCTGCACTCTCGAGTCTGCAGGCGCATTACCGGGATTTTGCTCATTTCAATGCGGTTTGGCGCACACAAGCGCGATCCTGGGAGGAGCTCGGCAGGATCGAACATGTCGTGGCGCCGTTCGTCAGGCTTCGGCCCGGTGTCTTGAACGATGCGCTCGAGACCAAAGCCAATTTGGCAGATCCCGTCCGCGAAGCGTTCTCCGCAGATTGTGATGCCTTCGTGGCCGTCGTGGCCGACAAATATTTCGAACTCTGCGTTTCGGCGATCAGGGTGGCCGATCCCAATCATCTCGTGCTCGGATCGCGGTTCGGCTATCAGCCGCCGGCAGGCGTCATCGCGGCGGCCGGCCGCCATCTCGATGTGATCTCGTTCAATTGCTACGAGTTCGACCCGGGTCCGGCCATCGACGCTTATGCAGCAACGGGCAAGCCGTGCCTGATCTCCGAATTCTCCTTCCGCGGTGACGACGCAGGCTTGCCGAATACCAAAGGAGCCGGGCCACGGCTGGCCACCCAGCTTGACCGCGCCCTGGCTTTCGAGGGCTACGTTGCGGCCGCCCTGAGTAAGCCGAATCTGGTCGGCTATCATTGGTTCGAGCATGCCGACCAGCCTGCGCAGGGCCGGTTCGACGGAGAAGACTCGAATTTTGGCATGGTGACGATCGACGATCGGGTCTATCACGAGCTGACGAAGACGATGACCCAAGTCAACGCTGCGGCCGAGCGTATCCACGCCGCAGCCGTCCCGGCTCTGGTTTGAGTGTGAGCTGTCACGTCTCGGATTTCGGCGACTCGCTCTCGGCGTCGGCCACCACGGCCATAGTGCGAAACACGCTCGAGGGATTGACGCTGATCGAGTCTATGCCAAGCCCCGTCAAATACCGCGCGATCTCCGGATAGTTCGCAGGTGCTTCGCCGCAGATGCCGATATGGCGGCCGTTGCGTTTGGCGCCGACTATCGCCTGCCGAAACATCTCCAGCATTCCCGGATCGCGTTCGTCGAAATCGAAAGCCACGATGTCGGAATCCCGGTCGACTCCCAGCGTGAGCTGGGTGAGATCATTGGAGCCGATCGAAAAGCCGTCGAACAGTTCTGCGAAGGCGTCGATCTGGATGACGTTATTCGGGATCTCGCACATGACGTAAATTTCGAGGCCGTCTTCGCCACGCTTCAGCCCATTGGCGGCCATCGTCGCGATCACGCGCCGGCCCTCCTCGATGGTTCGGCAGAACGGCACCATGACGCGCAGATTGGAGAGACCCATCTTCTGTCGCACGAGGCGGAGCGCGGCGCATTCCAGAGCAAATCCTTCCATGTAGGCGGGATGACTGTAGCGGGAGGCGCCGCGGAACCCCAGCATCGGATTCTCCTCCTTGGGCTCAAAGCCGTCTCCGCCAAGCAGGCTGGCATATTCGTTGGTCTTGAAGTCGGAAAGCCGCACGATGACGGGCTTCGGATAGAATGCTGCTGCGATGGTGCCGACACCCTCCGCCAGTTTTTGGACGAAAAAATCGACCGGGGTCTTGAAGCCTCTGACGAGGCGCGCGATCTCGGCCCGTGCCTTGGCTGACTTCACCCTGTCCGGTTTGAGCAAGGCCATGGGATGGATGCGGATATGCTCGCTGATGATGAACTCCATCCGGGCAAGGCCGACTCCAGCCTGGGGCTGCATCGCCGTGCGAAATGCCATCTCCGGCGTTCCGACATTCACCATGATGGCCGTACGCGGCTGCCGCAGCTCGCTCAGGGGCGTCCTGGTTACGTCAAACGCGACCTTGCCTTGATAGACGTTGCCGACGTCGCCTTCGGCGCAGCAGATCGTGACTTCGGTCCCGGTCTTGATCCGTTCCGTCGCGAGCGTGGTCCCCACCACGGCGGGAATACCCAGCTCGCGGGCGATGATCGCCGCATGGCAGGTACGACCGCCCTTGTCGGTGACGATGCCGGCCGCGATCTTCATGACCGGCTCCCAATCGGGACTGGTGGCGGGCGCTACGAGGATCTCGCCTGGCCTGAACGCTGCCAGGTCGCGCGCGGACACGACGCGGCGCGTACGTCCTGAAGCGATCTTCTCTCCAACCGCTCGCCCCTCGACGATAACCGAGCCTCGTTGCCGCAGATTGTAAGTCTCGTAGACGTCGGTCGAGCGCCGCGAGGCAACCGTCTCGGGGCGGGCCTGAATGATATAGAGCTTTCCATCAGCGCCGTCCTTGGCCCACTCGATATCCATCGGCATCGCCGCGCCGGCGTGTTTGGAGTAGTGCGCTTCAATCCGGACGGTGATCTCGGCAAGGCTCAGCACTTCCGTGTCGGAGATGCAGAACTTCTGGCGCTCCGCGTCGGGGACCTTGCGGGTAAGCGTTGCATGCTCGCCACCACGCTTGCCGTAGACCATGCGGATCTGCTTGGCTCCGAGCCGGCGCCGCAGCACGTGGCGATATCCCTGGCTCAGCGTCGGCTTGTGGACATAGAACTCGTCCGGATCGACCTGGCCTTGCACAATGGTCTCGCCGAGGCCGTAGCAGCCCGTGACGAAGATGACGTCACGAAAGCCGGATTCGGTATCGAGCGTGAAGACCACGCCACTGGCCGCCAGATCGGATCGAACCATTTTCATCACGGCGACAGACAGCGCGACCTTGAAATGATCGAAGCCGTTGTCGATGCGGTAAGAGATTGCGCGATCGGTGAAGATGGAGGCAAAGCAGCGCCGGCAGGCCTCGAACAAGTCCTTCGGCCCGCGCACATTGAGAAAGCTTTCGTGCTGGCCTGCAAAGCTCGCCGTCGGCAGATCCTCGGCGGTCGCAGAACTGCGCACGGCGACGGCAACGCCGGCCCCGGCCTCGCGTTCGAGCTGTCGATACGCGTCCATGACCTGCCTGCGAAGGAGAGGCATGTCCATCGCGTCGTATATGATCGCGCGAGCCTTCGCAGCCTTGCTGGCGAGCTGCCTGATATTGCCCTTGTCGATCGCGTCCAGGAGCCGATGCAGCTCGCCCGCAACGTTGTCCCGCGACAACGCTTCGCGATAGGCGTCGGCCGTGATCGCGAAGCCGTTGGGGACCGCAATTCCCTGTAAGGAGAGCGTCGAGTACAGTTCGCCCAGGGAAGCGGTCTTGCCTCCAACCAGGCCCACGTCGGCCAAGCCGATCTCACAAAATGATCTGATATGCCCGGTCATGGAAGCAGCAGATCATGTCATGGCGTTCCGCGCTTGAGCTAAATCAAGCGTCCCGACCTGCCTATTGGCGCGCGACGCGTGCGTTGACCATCGCCTCCGGAGCAGTCGACGTGGCTTGGCGATGCATATCAGGTGGACGTACAGACCACGATCTTCTTCCGCGACAATGCGATGATCATACCGGCTGGCGTTGCGGCGGTCCGGCTGTGTTGCGGTCGTTACTTTCGATCTCGGCTCCGGGAATGGGTACTGTCTATCCCGGCGATCGCGTTTCTTCAGATGCGCGCGTCGACTGGCGATCGCATCATTCGCGCGGCAAGGACCGATGCCGAGTTGGATCGAGCACGCTTTCGGCGTCGAGGTTTTCCAACAACATTGGCGGGGCCCGACCGATTGACGCAAATCAAGACGATGGAGGACAACTAGGTCAAGCTTGTTGAGCATTGCGCAGTCGCCTGTGATTTATGAGGTACGAGAGTGACGCCCGGAGACCTTAGCTCGCGCGTGGTTGCGGCCACCTGTATCGGCAAGGTCGGCATATTGCTCGGTGTGGTGATCGCGTCCTCGCTTGTATTGGTTGGAGCCAGTCGATTGCTGGCTGCCGAAGTCGATGCCGTGGGCGCCAGCGCTCCCGTCGGATTCGAGGAAGTCATCGAGCGGGTGAGGCCGGCGGTTGTTGGCATCCGTGTCAAAGGCGGTCCGCGGAGCCCCGATGTCGATCGGGGTTCGCTGCCGCCAGGCTCGTTTCTGGATCGCTTCTTTCGCCAGTTCGGTCTGCAAATTCCGGCAGATCCAGCTCCTGGTTCCGATCTGACGGTCGGGGCGGGATTTCTTGTGTCGGGCGACGGTTATATCGTCACGAACGAGCATGTCGTGGCGAGCGGTGTCGACATCGACGTAACCATGGATGACGGCAAGATTTATCCCGCCAAGATCACGGGCAGCGATCCGCAAACCGATCTCGCGCTCATCAAGATCTCCGCGCCGGATGATCTGCCCTATGTGCGTCTCGCCGCCAGGGAACCTCGGATTGGCGAATGGGTGCTGCCGATCGGCAACCCTTTCGGGCTTGGCGGCACGGTCTCGGCCGGGATCGTTTCGGCCCGTGGGAGAGACATCGGAGAGGAGCCCTATAACGACTTCATCCAGATCGATGCGCCGGTCAACAAGGGCAATTCCGGCGGACCAACGTTCAACACGCGCGGGGAGGTCATCGGGGTCAACACCGCGATCTATTCGCCCTCAGGCGGGTCCATCGGAGTTGCGTTCGATATTCCCGCGGAGACGGTGAGTCTGGTCATTCGCCAGCTTCGAGAGAAAGGTCACGTCACCAGGGGGTGGGTGGGCGTCTATCTCCAGGAGGTCACACCAAGGATCGCTGATGCGTTGAACTTGAGGAACGTTCAGGGGGCGCTAGTTGCGCAGCTGGACGAAGGGCCGGCGGCGAAGCAGGGCGTCGAAGTTGGTGATGTGATCATTTCCGTGAACGAGCATGAGCTGAAAAATCCACGCGATTTCGCCAGAACAGTTGCGGCCATCGCTCCTGGTACCGTCATCAATCTTCGCCTTCTGAGAAACCAGCGGCTGATATCGATCGAGCTGACTGTAGCCGAACTCGCGCGTGCAGCGAAGGTCAAGAAGGAGAAACAAGCGGACGCCGGAGAGAAGTCGGTATTAGGTTTGACCCTTGCCCCTGCACGCTCGATCTCCGGCGCCGGCGACGCCGGCGTGGTGATACTCGAAGTCAAGCCGGACAGCGCCGCGGCGAATGATGGTTTACAGGTCGGCGATATCGTTCTCTCCGTGGGCGGTCGACCGCTCGGCGCCGCGACCGACCTCAATAAAATGGTTGATGAAGCCCGGGCACAAGGCAAACGCACCATACTGCTTCGCGTCAAGCGCTCGGGTGCTATCAGCTTCGTCGCCGTTTCGATCACCTGAGTTGCGGCTAGCGCATCCACCTTGCATTGGCCGGACGACAGCCGAGATCTGATAGCCGCAGCTTTGATCAGGCGCAACAAAGGCACTTCATTCAGTTGCTATCGTTTCTCCGCCAAGCTTCGGGCAGGGGACAGTTATGCGAATTGAGCGGAAATTGAGTGCGTTGGCGGCGGCTGCAGTCGTTGTTGCGGGAGCGTCGATGCCGACGGGTGCAGAGGCGCGGAATGGGCGGATCGCCGCGGGAGTGATGGGTGGGTTCGCTGTCGGCGTTCTGGCCGGGGCGGCCGTCGGGGCGCCATACTGGGGCCCGTATCCGTACTATCCGGCTCCTATTTACTATCCGCCGGCACCTTATTTCGCTCCATATGGGACCGTGTACTACAGCCCCTGCGTCCGCCGCACCGTGTGGGATGGTAGGCGGTGGCGCCGCGTGCGCGTCTGCTACTGAAAGATGGTTAACGATCTGGCCCGCGCAGACAGAGTTGCGACGTGCGCGCGGGCCAATCGATCCATTGGAATGAAGCGAGGACTGGACCAGGGAAATGCTGCATTCACCTTCGCAGTTCACGAGCGAGGGTGGAAAGGTCGGCGCTGCCATCCGCTTGAACTTACGCCATCGAACTTGATCCTCCTCAAATCCCAGGCTGCAGATCGGCCCTAGACATTTACGAGGTAACGAAGGGAGGGGGGCATGGAATCTCTCGATCTTATCCACGTCCATCGTAAATACATCGATCGCTACCAAAGGCTACTTAAAACGAGGCTTAGTGACGTCGAGCGTCACTACATCGAATCTCGCTTATCGGAGGAGATGTCCGCGTTGAATGCACTGTCTCGGAAGCAAGTGGAGCTCCCCTTTCAGCATAGCTGAAGTAGTCGGCCCCACCCATTTCCTGTGTTCGACCTCTGACGAGGAGGATTCCGGTGCCGCATTTTGCTGATCATCACTGGTGCTACCAGATCCCGATGCTCCTAACGCTCCAAATGTAGGCTCGAAAAGAATACGTCATGGGAACAATGATCGCAGATCGTACTATGGTCGAGCCTGACAAGGCCGCAGCAAGTTCGCCAACGAGAGGTGACCCCCGGCCAACGGCAGCAAGGAAAACGCCTCAAAGACTTGTTCGTATTAGCCCTACGGTTTCATGGTACGGCAAGATACTTATCATTGGGGTATTGCTGGTCGCCTTCGGATGGGAGCTCTTTCACCTTGTGATTACCATTTTGACATTGGATTGAAGGGGAGTCGTGCGCCGCAACTTCACGCTGTCTGAGCTCGATGCCGAGCTGAACGAGCTGCAGGCTGGCGCTTATGTGCAGATCAGCCGCGAAGATTATGAGCGATTTGTCGGCTTGAACGATGCTGCGCTTGGCCGTCTGAAGAACTTCGCTCGAGGTCACCAGTGTGTCGCCAGTTTCGCCGATGCTGCGGTCCTGTTCAGAAAACGCATTGCAGCCGAAATCCGGCGGAGACATCCGGCAGAGCCGAGCATCTAAGCCAAAATTATGGTCCCTGCATGCCGTTGCGTCATGAGGGAAAATCCGCCGGCTGCACGTCGATGCGATCGGCGTGCAGCGACCAGTCATTGATCTCCCGAAGTTCGCAGAATTCCTGCTGGGCTATTGTGGCCGCCTCGTTAGCATCTCGTGCATCGACGTCCACGGTACGCTGGCACACCTCGCAGGATTTACCCTGATCACCGATGACGTTCTTGAAAAAACGAACAGTGAAGTGAGCCATGGTTGTCTCGTTCGTTTGTTTGCTGGCCAGCCGGTGCGCTGGTCAATAGATGAAAGTAGGTGTTTCCAGCAGATGATCATTCACGGCCACTGCGCCGGGGATTGCCTCTGCGACGACACGAATGGCTGTACGCTCGGCAAGCGACGGCGCGAAGCCCCAGAGATCGATCACACCATTCTGCACCGTTGCATTCAGGTTGAATGTATGAGCCCAGGGCTGCTTCCTGATTTCCTCGAAAAATCTGTTTCGGATGACTGAATCGGGCAACGATATCTCGAGCTTCGGCCTGGCGCTCGCGATGGCTTGGAGCAGGTTGGCTCGGCTGACGATTCCGACGAGCTGGCCTTCCTGGTTGACGATGGGAACGCGCTTGATTTGACGCTCTTCGAGGAGCATGGCGATCTCATGCAGGGGCGTTTCGGGTGCCGCAGTCGCAACATCCCGCGTCATGATGTCCTGCACCTTGATCGAATGTGACTTGACGTAGTCGGTCGCAAGTTGGGCATCGCCGCTCAACAGGCTCAGCCACCAGGAGGAGGAGCGCTCGGTTCCGCTCTCGGCCCTGTGCAGCAAATCGCCCTCGCTCACGATTCCGATAACCTTGTTGTCGGTGTCGACGACCGGAACAGCGCTGATCCGACGCTCTAGCAGCATTTGTGCGACTTGGCGGACGGTCGCGGTCGGCCCAACGGTCGTCACCGGTGACACCATCACGTCTCGTGCTTGCATGGCAAACCTCCATATCGCCCTTGGGTGGCGGACGATCCTGCACGATCGTGAGTTGCCCGGTTTGATCGGGATCAAGCAGCACGATCTTCTCGGCGATAGGAATCAAAAGTGAGCAGTGAGGAGGCCGAAATGGTGAGGATACCACATCGGGCGGTCGTGTTCGTTGGCGACGGGCGGAAGGCGCTGTTCCTGCGCAACGAAGGCGACGAGAGGTTCCCCAATCTCAAGATGGAGGCGGTATTCGAGAGAGAGAACCCGTCCGCTCATTCCCACGGCAGTGATCGCCCGGGCCGAGTCAGCAAGGGCTCGCATTCGGGACAGAGAAGTGCGGTGGAGATAACTGATTGGCACGAGCTGGAAGAGGAGCGCTTTGCGAGACAGGTCGCAGCTGCCGCAGAACGCCTCCTTCGCAGCGAGCATGCGACCTCCCTGATTGTCGTTGCGCCGCCCCGTACGCTGGCGGAGCTTCGCTCGGCCTTTCATGACGACGTGAGACGTCGCGTGGTGGCCGAACTCGACAAGGACCTGACAAAGCATCCCGTCGGCGACATCGAAAAGCATCTGCGAGATGCGGCCTAGGGAGAGGATCGCGCAGGACGACAGCCATCCTCATCCCCCACATCATGGGTAAGGTCGCCTTGTTTGATTTCGGTCAAGCGGTGCGCTGATGTCAGGGCGATAAATGGTCCATCGCACACTTTGCCGGAGCATCATCATGTCTGTCGCAAGCGTCATGGTTTACGTCGATTCCGAGCAACAGGAGGCGGGGCAAGTTGCAGTCGCGGGGAGTGTCGCAAGGACTTTCGGATCGGCCGTCCTGGGTGTTTCGGCGGTGGCTGTGGAGCCTCCCTTTGCGGCGGAAGGGGTGATCATCGAGCAGACCACCCAAGAGGACATCAAGCGTTTAGAGGCGACGCTTTCGGCAAAGGAGGCTTGGTTCAAGAAGGTGCTTGGCTTGCCGAGTGAGTCGATCGAATGGCGCTGGGCCCTTGATTATCCGACCGAATTTCTGGTCGAGCAGGCTCGCGCGGCGGACCTTGTGATCGTCAAGCGCCGGCCGCACACGGCCCGCCACGCCCGCTTCCTCGATCCCGCCGGAGCCATGCTGCGAATGGGCCGCCCCACGTTGTCTGTGCCGGAGCGTGTGACGGAATTGTCCGGCGACCGCATCGTGGTCGGTTGGAAGGACACGAGGGAGGCGCGCCTTGCCGTTCGCGACGCGATGCCGTTTCTGACCAGGGCCTCCCAGGTCACGATCGCGGAAATCTGCACGTCGAGCGATCAGGATGCAGCTCGCAAGCGGGTTCGCGACGTGGCCGGCTATCTCAGGCGGCACGGAGTGCAGTGCCAGCACGAGATACGGGTCCATACGGCGGAGCCGGATGGAGACTATCTTGTTCGACTGGCGTTTGATCTCGGCGCCGACCTGATCGTCGCCGGAGGTTATGGACATAGTCGGTTGGGAGAATGGATTTTTGGCGGCATGACGCAAACTCTGCTGCAGCAGGCACCGGTCTGCCTGCTGATGTCGCATTGAGTTGAACGCACAGGGGCGCGCGATGGAAAAAGACGCTCAGGCGGCGCAAGAAAGTGTGGTCCAGCAGAAAGTGGATATCTCCGCAGTTCATCGCGGTGAGCGAGTCCTGGAGACCGGACGGCTGGATGGGGCGATCAAGGACGCCCTGGAGGACGACGAGGTGCGGGAGGCGCTTGAGCTGCTGCATGATCGGGCCAAGCGTCCCTAAGCCGCAGGCCGCCGGCTTCCGCGCTTTGGCCCGCAAAGCCGATGCTGACGTCCTCGCAATGCATCTCTGCCATTGCAGCGGGAGGTCAGAGGGCAGGCTGAGCTACTGCTGGATTTGGTTGAGGTGGTCGACTAGGTGCAAATATCATCAGCGCCTTGATTGCCTCGTTGGTCACCTGGATGTCCCGACGTCAGGCTTCGATCAACGTTGCGCCACTTGGATCTTAACGTGGACTGGGTGAGCTAGCTGGACAGCCAGATTTGTTGACTTCTGCACGTCGATGCCGGGACGGTTCAGCTGAACCGTCAGCGCGGTCATGACGATGGCAATGCCGGCCATTAGTGCGGCAACGACCACCTTCAGGTGTGTTGTCCTGTCCGCAGTATAAATCGAGTGGTTCATTGCAGGCCCCTCGGTACGTGCTGGCAACTCATGCTTAGAGCATGAGCGTTTCGCGCGAAATCCGGGAGCATCACTTAAGGAAATCCCCGTAACCTCAAGCGACCGGCGGCACTCCGAAGTGTTAGTTCGGGTCAGAAGTCACCGAGCGGGTCAGTGAGGCGCCTTCCGATCGCGCCCGGCATATGCAGCGATCAGCCAGATCAACGCGGTGACCAGCAATATGGTCACCATGGTCTGGATCAGCCCGAAGTTCAGCGCGTCACGAGCCACGAACAGCGCCGTGATCGGCGCTGCCAGTGCAAAAAGAACCCGAACGAACCATCCAAGCATGGTCTCCTCGATGCAGGCCGCCCTTCAGCCAATGGCCTTTATGCTCTCCAGCGACTTCACCTACAATCCAGAACGGACGTCACAGAGATGGTCGTCGACCTTCTTGACGCCGGCGGTGTTCTCGGCGGCCACGATCGTGGCCCGACGAGCTTGATCGGTGGTGACGAGGCCGTGCAGATGCACGACGCCGTTACGGACATTCACCTAGGCTCTCATATCTGCTGACCAGCATCTCGAATGAGACGAGGCTGCGGCTGGCACAGCCTCATCTCGGCGGGGCACTCAGGCAGCCTTTACACTGATGGTCTTGGCCGGCTTCTGGGCTTCCTCTGTCTTCGGCAGGACGACCTTGAGCACGCCGTTCTTGAACGTTGCCTCGATCTTGTCGGCATTGACACCGTCCGGCAGCGCGAAGTAGCGCTCGAAGGAGCCATAACGGCGCTCTGAGACGTAGTAGTCCTTCTTCTTCTCTTCAGTCTCTTCCTTCTTTTCGCCGCGGATGGTGAGACCGCCGTTGGCGAGCTTGACGTCGATGTTCTTTTCGTCGAGGCCGGGAAGTTCCGCGGTGATCTCGTAAGCCTTGTCGCTCTCGGCGATGTCGACGGCCGGCGCGTTGAAGTTCTTCGACAGATCACGCTCCAGTCGGGCAAGCGACCGGAACGGCCGCTTCCAGAAGCCGTTGCCGAAATCGTCGAAGATCTGATCGATCTCGTTTCTCAGCGCCTGAAACGGCTGCCAGGTCTCGCCGGCCGCGGCGGGCGCGGTGGACGTCTTGGTGATAGGTAATTTGGTCTCGGTTGCCATGATCGCCTTCTCCATTGAGGTTTGACCATCCGGTCAGCAGAAGAATAGTCCGAGCGATAGAGCGTTGGTTGATCTTGCTCAAATGGGAAAGCGGTGCAGGCGCGATCAGATGCCTACGCATCGGGCCATTTCGGTATCCACTGGTCGCCACGTTTCACATAGGAGCGTTTCACGGCCGCCCATGCCGTTCGGTGCGCGATTTCTTCCTGACGAAGGTCGCCCGCGTGGTTGAACGCTTCCCGGTAGATGTCGAGGGCATGAGGTGGCAGATGGTGCCGCGCGCCCGATGGAAGTTCGCTGTTCGAACGGTAGGGCATCTCGATGTCCCAGACTTCTGTCCGATCTCAATTCGCTGTTCGAGGGGCTGACGCAAGAAGCCGCCGCAGCTACATCGCGAGGTCGTGTTCGGGCAACCGCTCGCGCTTCGGCTCCGGAATTTCCGTCATCGTCGCTTCCGTCAATAACAGGACGCCCGCCACCGAGACGGCGTTCTCAAGTGCGGTCCGCACCACCTTCACGGGGTCGACAATGCCGATTTCCACGAGATCGACATACACCTTGCGGGCGGCATCGAAGCCAAGATTGCCTTCGCTGCTGAGCATCCGCGCGACCACGACGCCGCCATCCGTAGCGGAATTCTCGGCGATCTGACGGGCCGGCGCTTCGAGCGCGCGCTTCAGGATCTGCACACCGGTTCGCTCGTCACCCTCGCAAGCCGCTTCTTCCTTGGCCACGGCTGCCACTGTTCGAAGCAGCGCAAGACCGCCGCCAGGCACGATGCCCTCCGCAACGGCCGCTTTGGTCGAGCTGATGGCGTCGTCGAGAGCTTCTTTCTTCGCCTTCATCTCGGCCTCGGTCGGTGCCCCGACCCGGATCACGGCGACGCCGCCGGACAGCTTCGCCAGCCGTTCCTCGAGCTTCTCCCGGTCGTAGTCGCTGGTGGTCTTCTCGATCTCGACCCGGATCTGCGCCAGCCGCGCGTCGATGCGCGAACGGTCGCCGCCGCTGCCGATCAGGGTGGTGTTCTCCTTGTCGGCAACGACGCGAGCGGCGCGCCCGAGCTGCTGGAGGGTAGCGCTTTCCAGCTTCAGGCCGATCTCTTCCGAGATCACTTGCGCGCCGGTCAGGATTGCGATGTCTTCCAGCATGGCCTTGCGCCGATCACCGAACCCGGGCGCCTTGACCGCGCACGCCTTGAGCACGCCGCGAAGCTGATTGACGATGAGCGTCGCCAGAGCTTCGCCTTCGATGTCTTCGGCGATGATGAGGAGCGACCGGCCACTCTTGGCCACCTGCTCGAGGAGGGGCACGAGGTCGCGCAATGCACCGATCTTGTGGTCGCAGAGCAGTACGTATGGATCTTGCAGCACCGATTCCATCCGGTCGGCATCCGTGACGAAATAGGGCGACAGGAAGCCGCGGTCGAATTTCATCCCTTCGACGACGTCCAGGAACGTCTCCGTCGTCTTGGATTCCTCGACCGATATCACACCATCACCGCCGACCTTCTCGATTGCTTCGGCGACCAGGTCACCGATGGAAGTATCGTTGTGGGCCGAAATCGTCGCGACCTGAGCTTTCTCGGCCTTGGACTTCACCGGCTTTGCCATCGCCCGAAGCGCCGCGATGGCGGCCTGCGTCCCTCGATCCAGGCCACGCTTCAGGTCGATTGCACTCGCGCCGGCGACAACGTTGCGGACGCCGTCTGAAAGGATGGCATGCGCGAGGATGGTCGAGGTGCTGGTGCCGTCTCCGACGACGTCGCCCGTTTTCTCGGCGGCCTGGCGAAGCACTTGGGCGCCGAGATTCTCTTCGGGGTCCTTGAGATCGAACTCCTTTGCGATCGTCACGCCATCGTTGCAGACGATTGGTGCGCCCCATCCTTTCTGAATCAGAACGGATTTCGACTTCGGGCCGAGCGTAACGCGCACCGCGTCCGCGAGTAGGGACGCGCCGCGCAGGACTTTCTCGCGAGCCGCTGAATGGAACAGAACTTGTTTATGCGCCATTGAAATACCCTCGGGTGTGCCGTTGCCGATGGTTCGCCAGCCAGTGTGTACGACTGCGCTCATCGGAAATTGATCTTGGTCAACAGCTCGTGGATGCCGACACTGCGGTCGTCAGCCGTGTCGGCCATTGGTTGACCTGAATCAAGCTGCGGTGGGCCCTCTCCCGTTACCATTTCAACTCCCGCGGATGTTGATGGGAGGAGCAGGTGGAGCCAGGTCAGGTGTCGCGAAAGCAGACCATTGCGATCGCGGTCATATTCGCGGGCGGCATGCTGCTCGCCGTCCTGCAGTTTGTTTCCACGACCTATAATTCGATCGAGACCATTCCTTACAGTCAGTTTGAGCAGTTGCTCGCCCAGGAAAAGGTCGCCGAAGTATCCGTGGGCCCCGATATGATCCAGGGGAAGCTGAAGGAACAGCTCCCAAGCGGAAAGTCCGCGTTCATCACCGCGCGAGTCGATATGGCCCTAGCCGACAAGCTCGCGCAAAAGGGCGTGAGCGTCACCGGGGTTCCAGGAAGCGGACTGTTGCAGAGCTTACTGTCCTGGATCTTCCCGATCGTCGCCTTCTTCGTGATCTGGTACTGGATCGGGCGCAGCATGACCGGCGGGCAAGGGTTCGGAGGACTGATGGCGATCGGTAAGTCTCGTGCCAAAGTTTATGTCGAGAAAGACATCAAGGTCACCTTCGCCGACGTCGCTGGCGTCGATGACGCCAAGTTCGAGCTTCAGGAGGTGGTTTCGTTCCTGAAGGACCCCAAGAGTTACGGCCGACTGGGTGCGCATGTGCCGAAGGGGATTCTGCTGGTGGGGCCACCTGGAACCGGCAAAACGTTGCTCGCCCGCGCTGTGGCCGGGGAAGCTGGCGTGCCATTTTTCTCAATTTCGGGCTCTGAGTTCGTCGAAATGTTCGTCGGGGTTGGCGCTGCACGCGTGCGGGACTTATTCGAGCAGGCTCGTAAAGCGGCGCCATGCATCATCTTCGTCGACGAGCTCGATGCGCTTGGACGTAGCCGCGGGCCGTTGTCGTTTTCGAGCCACGACGAGAAGGAGCAGACCCTCAACCAGCTCCTGTCCGAGCTCGATGGCTTCGATCCGAGCGTCGGCGTCATTCTGTTGGCGGCGACCAATCGCCCCGAGATTCTGGACCCCGCGCTACTGCGGGCAGGACGGTTCGACCGGCAGGTCCTCGTGGATCGGCCGGACAAGACCGGGCGCATCGCGATTCTCCAGGTGCATGTCCGCAAGATCCGGATGGGAGAGGACGTCGATCTGGAGAAGGTGGCCGGCCTCACGACCGGCTTTACGGGAGCTGATCTGGCCAATCTCGTCAACGAGGCCGCGATTGCGGCGACCCGGCGGGGCGGTGACGAGGTCTCCTTCGCCGATTTCGTCACGGCGATCGAGAGGATCGTCGCCGGAGTGGAGAAGAAGAGCAGGGTACTCGGCAAGGATGAGCGGCGCAGGGTCGCATATCACGAGATGGGCCATGCTCTTGTGGCTGCGAGCCTGCCGGGCGTGGACCCGGTGCAGAAAGTATCGATCATTCCGCGTGGGATCGGTGCGCTTGGCTACACCATTCAGCGTCCAACCGAAGACAGGTTCCTGCTCACGATTGACGAACTGAAGAACCGTATCGCGGTGCTGATGGGTGGTCGCGCGTCGGAGCGCCTGATCTTTGACGGTGCGATTTCGACCGGGGCGGCGGACGATCTTCAACGTGCAACCGAAGTGGCCATTGAGATGGTGACCAAATACGGCATGGACGAGACGGTAGGCCAGCGCACTTATGCCCCCAAGCCTCAGGCATTTCTCGCGGTCCAGGACGCGGTCGTTTCTGCCGCTGAAGCCACTGGGCGCGAGATTGACCTTGCCGTGCGCAATCTGATCGAAGAGGGCGATCGTCGTGCCCGCGATGTCCTGCAGCGACGCCGTGCCGACCTCGACGCGGGGGTTGAACTCTTGATTGCAAACGAAACCGTGACGGCGGAGCAATTTACGCCACTGCTCGGCAAGAACATCGATAAGAACAAGTCCATCGCCGCCTGATCGCAACCGGGCCGGACATCAGCAGCTCGATAGCTCGCACCTTGCTTCTACGCCGCAACCGCGATCGTCGGACCCATGTTAATCATGGCGCGATCCGATCCTGTGACGAAGGCGGTGGCAGAAATCATCCAGCACCGTATGAACATTTTCGAGGTGGATCAGGTGTTTTTCCGCGTCTTCACGCTCTGATGTGCCGAAAGAGAGAGAATCGCGGCGGGCGGCTGCTTGCGCGACTTGTTGGCGGCTTCCTGCCACCCTGGTTTCGGCAAATTCCAGATGCTCGGCGTTCTCGCTCAGCTGGTCCAGCTCAGCGATGAGCAGCGCGATAGTGGTACTTCTGCGCGGCGCCGTGAGATTCGTGTCTCTCAATAGGTCTAGATAGTGATCGACATTTGCCCGGGCGACGTACCAATGCATGCCGTGCTCCCCGCTACGCGCGCAACTGTCAAATGATACCACTACATGGATGGGCCGCGAAGGAGGGGCAGCACGGAGAGGCGTCAGTACGGTATTTGGATACGGGGGGCTCAGCAACCCCGGTCGGCCTCCTGGGACTGATCCGCTGGCGCCTATGGCCAATATCCTGTTTGGCGGCCAAACACCGCATGGACGCCTCGCCAGCGAACCCTTTCCACAAGGTCTGCTGGAAGGGGCGGCGTCGTGGATCGCACAGCTGCGCGCGGATTCATCTCGCCAATGTGACGACAGGTGAACTGTCGCGGAGCCCGGAGCAGACGATCGTCGAGATGACCATTGATCCCGATCAAGCCAAGCCCGGGAGAGCAGGCTTAATGTGTTTGGGCGTGACTGGCCCACGGTTACGTCCCCAAGCGGCCGCCGAGGCCCGTCTCCCAACACCCTCGGCGGCCTTTCTCTTGCTTGGGCTGGAGCATATTTGAGCGCAGGATTGACATGGCGCGCATGTACTATTTCGACATGAAGGACGGCGTTCCCGTTCGGGACAGAGCTGGACTGGAACTGGTGAGCGACGGCGCTGCCATTGCACACAGCAAGCGTCTGGCAGACAAGGTGCGCGAGGAGCGACCCGTGGGCAATCCGGATCTTCGGATCGTCGTCATCGATGAAAGCGGCCGAGAGGTACACCGCGAACAGGTTTATCCAAGCGTGGCCTGAGCAGAGCCATGGCGATTGGGCCGCACGTCCGCGGGCGATATCACGAGCTCAGAAAGCTCACCCGCCGAATTTGACGCACCTTGATTTCGCGCAAAGCCGCAAGCCAACCAATCCTCAACTCATGTCGAAGCGCTCGGGCGGACATGCTCGGCTCCGCTAATCCGGTCCTGAACACAAGGTGCCTCGAGGGGGTGAAGCATCATGAAGCGGCAGCGCATCCGGCAAACCACATCGTTCCAGGACCGCCTTTCGGGCGTGGGCCGAATGGCTCCGTGAGCTGGGGGGCAAACTGAAGCCCGGCCGCGAGCGGGACGAGCTATTTGCGAAGGTACGTCAGGCCGATGTCGTGCTCACCTGGATGAATGGGTCTGGGTCTTAGGCCGCCGAACTAGGCTCGCTCGTCGACGTCCGGGGACCTAGATCCTCGTCCCGACTACCTTCAAGAGGACGTAATTCTGGCCTACCCGGCCGGACAAAAGTTTGAGGCGAGGACACAGGGAGTGCCCTCGGTCAGATCGCCACCCGGATGGATTGTCGATATCGGTGGTTGCGGCTCCCCGATTTGAACCTATCATCGATGGCCTTGTAGTCGCAGTTGACCTCGTAAGGTCAGATTAAGCGCGTGTTCAGATATCACGCAGTGCGACGACTATGATCGTGCGACGAATCCCCGGCTAACGCATCCGGTGGCATCATCATCTACGGCATGAAGGAGATCGGAAACAAGCCGGACGGCACTGACGATGGGCTCGATCCAAAAGTAGTTTCACGCGAGCAAATCGAAAATGTCCTCATGTCGAATATCGTCCCCCAGATCGAAGACCTGCTAATCAAGCCGGTAACGCTCATTAGCAAGGGGACTGGAAATGTGGTGTATGTCTTAGACGTCCCCGCGGCGAGGTCCCGAGCACCGCATCAGCACCAGATAATCGGTACTACAAGCGGTTCAATTTCAAGTCAGAGCCGATGCGGGACAATGACGTGCGCGACCTCATGCGCCGCGGCATCGAATACGGACGGAAGTTTGGAGCGGCTTTTAACTTGTTTATCGAAATCAGCCGCGTAGATGCGGTGGCGCTTAGTAGGCTCCAGATGGGGCCGAACGCGTTCGTTGACCTAGACAGGGCGCTTATCGATATTTCGCCCGACCTAAGATCGGCGGGCGGCGTGCTAGTGTTGATGAACCGGCATGTGCGCAACTCAATCGGAGAATTGCTTCTGCGCATTGATGGCTTCAATGCCACACTACAAGCGCGAGGATTGCCGAAGGTATCGATCGACAGCTCGGTTCATCCAGAACTGAGGCAGCTCCGGCAACTGTGCGACGAAGTGAGCAAAGCCCTGAAGGAGATATTGGATCGCGAACCGTGATCTTTGAAGCGGGCGGCGCTTAAATCCGTAACAGCAGGCTTTTAGCTCCTATCGATCGCAGGGACGGGTAGGGCCCTTGCCAACCCATCGTTCCATGGCATCGGAAAACATCTTGATGGGTTTCGCTTTCGCTCTACCCATCCTTGTATTAGCCCAATCGATTATGATGAGCCGTTCCGTGAGGAATGGCCCAGCTACCCCGTTTCGACCTCCGTCAACCCCTCCCCACAAAAATATTCCCCTTTACCGAATTTCGGAAATATCGTACACCCTGCCCATCCCGGTTCATCCTTGAGGGGCGATCGCGTCGTCGTCTTGATCGCGAGCCGGCTTGCGGTGGACGCGGCAGCGTCGGGCGCGAAAGGTGCGGGCAGGGAGGGTAGTCCCCGGAGAGCTCGCGGCCGCGCGCGGACGAACGGCGCTGCTAGGTCTCGTCTCGTTGGTAAGTTTCCGGCTTCGTCGACGGGGCTGGAAATACTGCGGCGAAATGGCGGGCCGTGCGTACGGCAAAACCGTGTGGTCCTGGCCGTCGTTGCTACGGTCAAGCTCTTGCGGAGGCGGCATCTCGCGTCAACCGGCGCGGAGGCCGGTGAATTCCGTGAGGGCGAGGGAGGCCAGAACGAACTCGGCTCCCGGGAGAGCACGGCATAAGCCGTCCGACCATCGCGCAGGGAAGGCCGAGTGATTGGCACCACCTGTATGCTGCTGTGCGGTTTTCTGCGTGTGCATTTTGCGCAGCAGACCGCGGGTGCGATGTCAGCACCCGGCCTTCCCTGTGCCCTCTTGGCTTTGAGAGGGTGGAGTGACCAGGCAAAACTCGGGCGAATTCAGCCGCGAGAATGCGGCGCTGTGTCCGGCATTTGGGATCAAGGCTGAGTGGCGAATGGTAAGTGTGGTTGGGGCGACCGCGGCGCGGCGCCGTGTCTGCCTGATCTTGAGGCCCTGCCCCACCCGGGGAACCGCCGAGCTTTGTTCGCCGTTTGCATCCCGAAGCATGGGTGAACCGCGATGAAATGGATGCTGGTGGTTCTGGTCGGCGGCGTGACGCCTGTCAACACAGACCTGGTGTTTGACAAGTTCGCTGATTGCCTTTCGGCGGAAGAGCAGATGCGCAAGCACTATGCTGATGCTTTCGATGCTTGGGACAAGTGGGCGGCGATGAACATCGAGCGGCGCCGCGACTATTCGAAAGCCCGCGATGCGCAAGCCAAGCGCTTGTTGAGCAATATCGGAACCTGCGTGCCTCATGGTGACGGCGCCGTCGTGAAGCCGGAGGCCAGCACTTCGCCCACGCCTTCGCCCAAGCCTAGCCCATGATAGGCAACCGAAGCGACCGCGAGCATGCTTCCGCGCCGCACCCGGGAAGCAAGCGACCGGTTCTGTGATCACCATCACAGGCGTCGCCGCCTTTCCCCGTCTATACTGCCGGCTCGGAGGCAGGGTGGCGACCATGCGGAATCGGATTGCACTGGTTTTCAGTTTCATTTTTTTCACGTCTCTGGCAGCCGCTGATCGTGCGGCCGCAGACGATCGGACCATCTGCGCGCAGCGCGGCCATGACGACCGCATCGCCGCGTGCTCGCGGCTGATCGCAAAGAGCGGCGGGCGCGACGCCGTGGCGTTCGACAATCGCGGTGCCGAATATGGCGACAAGGGCGACTACGATCGCGCCATCTCCGATTTCAGCGAGGCCGTCCGCATCGATCCGAAATACGCGCTTGCCTGGCAGCATCGCGGCGCCGCCCTGCTTCGCCGGAACGAGGTGGATCGGGCCATCGCCGACCTGACCCAGTCGATCCGGCTTGATGCAAACAATCCGAACGCCTTGAACGACCGCGGCATGGCCTATGCCGCTGCAGGTGATTCCGAGCGCGCGCTTTCGGATTACAACGCAGCGATCCGCATCAATCCGAGGTTCAAGTTCGCCTACTTCAATCGAGGGCGGCTCTATGCCGGCAAGGGCGACCACACCCGGGCGATCGCCGAATACTCCGAGGTCATTCGCATTGACCCGACCTACGGTTATGCGTTCAATAATCGCGGACTGTCCTATCGGGACACCGGCCAGTCCGAGCGTGCCATGGCCGATTTCAGCGAGGCGATCCGGCTTTTGCCGAGGACGACGCTGGCCTACAACAACCGCGGCGACATCTATCTCCTTCAGGGCAGATACGATCAGGCCCTCGCCGATTTCAATGATTCGCTGCGCAATGATCCGCAACATCAGAGCGCGCTGGTAAACCGCGGAATGGTGTTCGAGAAGCTGGGCGAGGTCGCAAAGGCCCGCGCCGACTTCAACGCAGCTCTGGCTGCCCCGCAGAAGTACGACAGCGCGAAATGGGCGATGGACAAGGCGCGCGAACGCCTCGCCGCGCTGGACGATACGTCCATCAAGACCGTTCCCGCCACCACCACGTCGGTTATCGCGCTGCCGGGACCGTCAAGTCGAAATGACAGGCGCATCGCGCTCGTGGTCGGAAACTCCGCTTATGAGAATGTCGCAGCGCTCGCCAATCCGGCGCGCGATGCGGCGCTCGTCGCCGAAACGCTCAGGCTCACCGGATTCGAATCCGTCACGCTGCTGACCGATCTGCGCAAGGATGCGTTGACCGCGGCGCTGCGCGACTTTGCAAGGCAGGCGGAAATCGCCGACTGGGCGATGGTGTATTACGCCGGTCACGGCATGGAGGTCGGCGGCGTCAACTATCTGATCCCGATCGACGCGAAGATCGCCTCCGACCGCGACGTCAGCTTCGAAGCCGTGGCGCTGGACCAGGTGTTGAACGCGGCGGAACGCGCCAAGCGGCTGCGCCTCATCGTCCTCGATGCCTGCCGCGACAATCCCTTCGCCAACCAGATGAAGCGCACCATGACGCTGGCGTCGCGTTCGGTGTCGCGCGGCCTTGCGGCGATCGAGCCCGAGGCGGGCACGCTGGTGGTGTATGCCGCCAAGGACGGAGAGATGGCGCTCGACGGAGAGGGCAGGAACAGCCCGTTCGCCACGGCGTTCGTCAACAATATGCGCAAGCCCGGCCTCGAGGTGCGTCGGCTGTTCGACGTCGTGCGTGACGACGTCATGGAGGCGACCAATCGTGCACAAAAGCCGTTCAGCTACGGATCGGTCTCGGGCCGGCAGGATTTTTACTTCGTTGCCGGGAAATGAGACGCAAGGCTTTGGCTGTCGCGCCGGCCAAAATTCACGGGATTGAGCCGAAATTCGGAATATCGTACACCCCGCCATGCCGGCTCATCCTTGCGCGGACGAACGGCGCTGCTAGGTCGCCTGTGGCGCCTGTCGGAGGCATGTTGCCCCTTCGTCCATCGGCGCAAGGGCCCTGTCCGCGGGTCACGCATCGCCCGACAATCGGACTTGCGACAAGGTGACATTTTCGGCCGCTCACGCCGGCCACGCTTGTCCACCGCCGTCGATCCGCAACACCTGGCCCGAGACGAAGGCACCCATGGGTCCTGCAAAAAACTCGACCACGCGCGCGACCTCGTCGACGGTGGCGATGCGGTCGAGCGTCCCGGTCTCGACCATCCGGTTGGGGTCGACCGCTCGGGTGCCAAGAAATCGGCCGGTGCGGGTGTCACCTGGCGCGATGCAGTTGACGGCGATGTCGTAGGCACGGAGCTGATCGGCAAGACAACGCGTGTAATGCGTCACGCCGGCCTTCGCCACCGCATAGATCGAGCCGTTGGTGCGGCCCTTGAAGGCGGCGACCGAGCCGAGCGTGACGATGCGGCCGCGCCGCCGCTCCATCATGCCCTTCGCGACCGCCTGGCAGGTCAGGATGGTCGAGAGCAGGTTCCGCTCCAGCACGGCCCGTATGTCGGCTTCCTTGATGTTCACGGCATCGTTCGGATCGGGCTTGCCACCCGCAGCCGCGATATCGCCGCCCGCATTGTGCACGAGGATGTCGATCGGACCCAGAGCGGCCTCGGTTTCGGCAATCACCCGCGAGATATCGTTGGTCCTGGTGAGATCGCCAAGCACGCGCACGGTGCTCACGCCGAATTCTCGGCTGATCTCCGCGGCAACGGCGGTGAGCGTGGTGCCCTCGCCATATTCGGCCGGTCCGTTCTCGCGCATGCCGTGTATCGCGACGCTGGCACCGAGCGCGGCGAGCTTTTCCGCAAAGGCGCGGCCGAGCCCTCGCCCTGCGCCGGTCACCAGGGCCACCTGCCCAGCCAAAATCCTCGTCCTGTCAGGCGATGCCATGATCCTCTTCCTGCTATGAAATGTCACTCAGCTGCGACATTGAAGCCGGTCGCCAGCGCTTGCACCAGGCACATCGGCGCCACCCGCGTGCGGAGCACCGGCTTGGGCATGTCCTGGATCTTGAAGACGGCGCTGGCGCCCTCGATGGCACGCGTTCGCACAGAGACACTGCCGGACGGCGAATTTCATCCGGTTTGGGCATTTAGCTTACCTCTATTTGGCCGCTCCTCGAGCTGGGCGCCGGACCCGCTGGAACTCGTGGGCGTGACGGGGGTTTGCTTGGCCGGGGCAGCAGTAACGATCGGGGAGGGCACGTGAACCGACGCCAGCTTGTTCAAGGGTCGGCAGTGCTGCCGGCGTTGCTGCTTGCCTCCCGATGCAGTCTGGCCGCCCCTTCGGATGACATTTTCGGGCCGTCCACCGTGAGGGACCTGGCGCGGATGCTGGCGGGCAAACCGTACGAGGCGCCGGACGAGAAGCTGCCGAGCGGATTGAAGGACCTGGACTACGATCAGTACCGTTCGATCCGCTTTTTGCCCGAGCGAGCGCTCTGGCGCGGCAAGAATCTTCCGTTCGAAGCGCAGTTTTTCCACCGCGGCTTCTTCTACAAGAACAGAGTGAACATCTTCGAGGTCGCGGACGGAAAGTCATCCGAGCTCAAGTACCGCAAGGCGGACTTCTCCTTCGGCGAGAAGGTCCCCTCGTTCGAGGACAGCGATCTCGGGTTCGCAGGTTTCCGCATCCATGCGCCGATGAACCGTCCCGACTATTACGATGAGGTCTGCGTCTTCCTAGGGGCGAGCTATTTCCGCGCCGTGGCCAAGGGGCAGACGTACGGGCTCTCCGCCCGGGGACTTTCGATCGATACGGGCGAAGCCAAGGGCGAGGAATTTCCGCTCTTCAAGGCCTTCTGGCTCGAGCGGCCGGCGCCGGGTGCGACATCGTTGGTGATCCATGCTCTGCTCGACAGCAAGAGCTGCGCCGCGAGCTACCGGTTCACGGTGCGCCCCGGGGAGACGACCGTCTTCGACGTCGAAATGTCGGTCTACCCGCGCGTCGAGATGCAGCGGGCCGGGCTCGCGCCCATGACCAGCATGTTCTACTACGGTCCGAACGACCGCAACGACATCGACGATTTCCGCCCCTCCGTCCACGATTCCGATGGCCTTGCGATCTTCAACGGGAAGGGCGAAAGCCTGTGGCGGCCGCTCAGCAATCCTCGCGACCTCCAGATCAGCACCTTCCAGGATCTCAATCCGCGTGGCTTCGGGCTGATGCAGCGGGAGAGAAACTTCTTCGCCTACCAGGACATCGAATCCAGTTTCGAAAAACGTCCAAGTCTCTGGATGGAGCCGATCGGCGATTGGGGCGAGGGCGGCGTCACGCTGTTCGAGATCCCGACCAAGGAGGAGGTTCACGACAACATCGCCGCATTCTGGCGGCCGAAAAACCCTCTGCGGGCCAAGGGCGAACACAACTACACCTATCGGCTGCATTGGGGGCCGGATAGCCCGAAGCCGCATTCGCTCGCCAGATTCACGCGAAGCGGCATCGGGGCGAGGGGCGAGGATGCGCGCCTGTTCGTGCTCGATCTGCTCGGCGACAACCTCAAGGGCGTCGATCCGGCCGCTGTCAAAGGCGTTGTGACGGCGGAAAAGTCCCAAGTGAAGAACATCGTCACGCAGACCAATCCCCATACGGGTGGGTGGCGGCTCAGCTTCCAGTGCCAGGTGAAAAGCGAGCCGATCGAACTGCGGGCATTTCTGGCAGAAGGCGACAAGCCCTTGTCGGAAATCTGGGTCTACCGATGGGCACCCTGAGCACTGCACCGCGGCCGATTGCCGGCGATATCGCGACCCAGCGCCTGCTGCCGACGGAGGCCCCCCTTCCGATGGCTCCTGGCGACCTCGGAAAAAGCCGGGTACCCGACCGTATTCCTGCGCCGATTGCCCCCGCAATGGCCTGGCGGCGCGGCCTCATCCTGCTCTCGACGGCGGCGCTTACGGGGGCCGGCGGATATGAGATGTATCGCGTGCTGCAGGTCGGCGGCGTCACCATCCTTGAAGCCATGGTGCTGGCGCTCTTCCTGGTCTTGCTCGCCTGGGTCGCCTTCTCGTTCGCCTCCGCGCTGGCCGGCTTCTTCGTGCTGCTGGCCCACCGTCCGGGCGCCTTCGCCCCGGACGCGGAGCTGCCTGCGATCGCAAGCCGCACGGCCATGCTGCTTCCCACCTACAATGAAGATCCGCACCGATTGACGGCGCGGCTTCGCGCGATCATCGAATCCTTGGAGACGACGTCCCAAGGAAGGCTGTTCGATTGGTACGTTCTGAGCGACAGCACCGATCCCGACATCTGGGTCGCCGAGGAAAAAGCGCTCCTCGTGCTGCGACAAGCCGTCGGAACGCCAAGGCTGTACTATCGCCATCGAGCCGACAACACGGCTCGGAAAGCCGGCAACATCTCCGAGTGGATCACGCGGTTCGGCGGCGCCTACGACTTCATGATCGTGCTCGACGCCGACAGTCTCATGAGCGGGCAGACCATCGTCCGGCTGGTCCATGCCATGGAGAGCAATCCGAGCGCCGGCCTCGTCCAGACGCTCCCCATGGTCGTCAACGCGCGAAGCCTGTTCAGCCGGGTCCAGCAATTCGCGGGCCGCCTCTACGGACCGATGATCGCCGCCGGCGTCGCCTGGTGGCACGGCTCGGAAGGTAATTACTGGGGCCACAACGCGATCATCCGGGTGAAGGCGTTCGCGGAATCGGCTGCGCTGCCGCAGTTGCGCGGGCGCAAGCCATTCGGCGGGCACATCCTGAGCCACGATTTCGTCGAGGCTGCGTTGATGCGGCGGGCCGGGTGGGGCATCTACATGCTGCCGACGCTCGGCGGGAGCTACGAAGAGGTGCCGCCTTCGCTGCTCGATTTTGCGGCGCGCGACCGACGCTGGTGTCAGGGCAATCTTCAGCATCTGGCTGTCGTGCCAGCGCGGGGTCTCCACTGGGTATCGCGCCTGCATTTCACGGTGGGCATAGGAGCGTATCTGACGGCGCCGCTGTGGCTGCTGTTCCTGCTGCTGGGAATGCTGATCTCGCTGCAGGCCCGCTTCGTGCGGCCGGAGTATTTTCCGAAGGGGTTCTCGTTGTTTCCGACGTGGCCGGCCCAGGATCCCGTGCTCGCCATCTGGGTGTTCGTCGCCACCATGGGGTTGCTGCTGTTGCCGAAGCTGCTCAGCCTGGTCCTCGTTTGGATGCGGGGCTCGGTGAGACGCCAGTTCGGCGGCGCGTTGCGTGCTTCGGCCGGAGTTCTCGCAGAAATCGTCGTGTCCGCGCTGATGGCGCCGGTGATGATGATCTTTCAGTCGATCGCCGTCGTCGAGATTCTGGCCGGCCGCGATGCCGGCTGGCAGACGCAGAGGCGCGACGACGGCACGGTGGAGCGCCGCGAGCTCTATCGGAAATACGGCGTTCCGACCCTGTGCGGCGTTGCGATGGCCGCAAGCGCCTACGCCGTTTCGCTGCCCCTTCTGCTCTGGATGTCGCCGGTCATCGTTGGGCTGCTGTTCGCCGTTCCCATAGGCGCGCTGACCGCCATGCCCGCCTCCGGAAGATTGTTTGTTACTCCCGAAGAACGAGAGCCGCCTTCCGTGCTGCGGCGAGCGAACGAACTCAGCGCGTCGGCAGACGTAGGGGGCAGCCCCGCCTTGGTGGAGCTGCGCCAAGACCCCGCGCTCCTGGCCTTCCACCTCGCGCAGCTGCTGCCTCCTCGCGCCACCAGGCCCGATACGGTCGACGCCAACCTGGCGGTCGGCCGTGCCAAGGTCGATGCAAGCGAAACTTTCGAGGAGGCCGCAGAGCATCTATCCTCGCGGGAAATCTTCTCGATCTTGAACGACGGTCCGGCGCTTTCCGCCGTGTTGCAGAAGCGATGAAGCTGCGGCCTGGATCTGTCCTGCGGCCGTTTGAAGCTTTTCTCGTTGCATAGTCCGGTATTGCTCTCTCCCTTGATGGCCGGCATCCTCGAACCAAGTGTGCGCGGAAAAGCGCCCCAAAAACGTCCAAGGAAGGAAGCACGCGATGAAGATGATCAAAGGGCCTGCGATATTCCTCGCTCAGTTCGCCGGTGACGCGCCGCCGTTCAATTCGCTCGATGCGATATGCGGATGGGCCGCCTCGCTTGGCTACAAGGGGATTCAGATTCCGAGCTGGGATGGGCGGCTCTTCGACTTGAACAAAGCCTCGGAGTCCCAGACCTATGCCGACGAGGTGAAGGGTGTTGCGGCTCGGCACGGCCTTTCCATCACCGAGCTTTCGACCCATCTGCAAGGCCAACTCGTCGCCGTTCACCCGGCCTATGATGCGGCGTTCGACGGCTTCGCCGCGCCGGACGTGCGTGGCAATTCCAAGGCCCGCACGGAATGGGCCGTCGATCAGGTCAAGCGCGCCATCCTGGCGTCCCGGCGGCTCGGGCTCAGTGCGCAGGCGACGTTCTCCGGCGCGCTTGCCTGGCCCTATGTCTATCCCTGGCCGCAGCGTCCCGCCGGCCTGATCGAGACCGCCTTCGACGAACTCGCCAGGCGCTGGCGGCCCATCCTCGACTATGCCGACGAGCACGGTGTCGATCTCGCCTATGAGATCCATCCTGGCGAGGACCTCCACGACGGTGTCTCCTACGGAATGTTTCTCGAGCGGGTGAACAATCATCCGCGCGCGAACCTGCTCTACGATCCCTCGCACTTCGTGCTGCAACAGCTCGACTATCTCGACTACATCGACATCTACCATCAGCGCATCAAGGCGTTTCACGTAAAGGACGCCGAGTTCAACCCGACCGGCCGCCAGGGCGTCTATGGCGGGTTCCAGAGCTGGGTCGACCGTGCCGGCCGCTTCCGCTCACTCGGCGACGGTCAGGTCGATTTCGGCGCCATTTTCTCCAAGCTCACGCAATACGATTACGACAGCTGGGCGGTGCTCGAGTGGGAGTGTGCCCTGAAACATCCCGAGCAAGGCGCGGCCGAAGGCGCCGAGTTCATCCGAAACCATATCATCCGGGTGACGGAGAAAGCCTTCGACGATTTCGCAGGCAGCGGCGCTGACGCGGCTGCCAACCGCAAGATGCTCGGCATCTCCTAAAAGAGAGGGTGCAACATGGCGATCGAAGCAAGCAATGAAACCGGCGGCCATCGCCGTATCCGCCTCGGCATGGTCGGCGGGGGCCAGGGGGCCTTCATCGGTGCGGTCCACCGCATTGCCGCGCGCATCGACGACCAGTTCGAGCTGGTCGCCGGCGCGCTCGCGTCGGATCCGGTTCGCGCCAAGACGTCCGCAAAGGAGCTCGGTATCGCTGACGGCCGGGCCTATGGCTCCTTCGAGGAGATGGCGCGGGCTGAAGCGGCGAGGGCGGATGGCATCGAGGCGGTCTCGATCGTGACACCCAATCACCTGCACAGCCCGGTCGCGAAAGCTTTCCTTGAAGCCGGCATCCACGTCATCTGCGACAAGCCGCTGACGACGACCGTAGCCGAGGCCGAGGAACTGGTGGCGCTGGTCAGGAAGACCGGCAGGATCTTCGTCGTCACGCACAATTACACCGGCTATCCCATGATCCGGCAAGCGCGCGCCATGGTCGCGAACGGCGATCTCGGCGAGATCCGTCTCGTCAAGGCCGAGTATCTGCAGGATTGGCTGACCGAGCCATTGGAAACCACCGGCCAGAAGCAGGCGGCATGGCGCACCGACCCGTCCCGGTCCGGCGCCGGCGGGTGCATCGGCGACATCGGCACCCATGCTTACAATCTTGCCTGCTTCGTCAGCGGGCTCGAGCTCGACGAATTGCTCGCCCAATTGTCGACCTTCGTCGAGGGGCGGCGGCTCGACGACGATGTCCAGATCCTCCTGAAGTGGAAGGGCGGCGCCAAGGGCATGCTGTGGGCGAGCCAGGTCGCCGTCGGCAACGAGAACGGGCTCACGCTGCGCGTTTACGGCAGCAAAGGCGGCCTCGAATGGGCGCAGGAGAATCCGAACCACCTGTGGTTCACACCCTACGGCAAGCCCAGGCAGCTCCTGACCCGCGGCGGGGCCGGCGCATCGGGCGAGGCGGGTCGAATCACACGCATTCCATCGGGGCACCCCGAGGGCTACCTTGAAGGCTTCGCGACGATCTATGCCGAGGCGGCGCGCGCCATCCGCGCGGCAGCGGCCGGTGAAAAGCCGCATCCCGATGTCGTCTTCCCGACGGTCGAGGATGGCCTCGCCGGCGTGAAGTTGATCGATGCTGCGGTGAAGTCGTCCGCGGGTAATGGCGTCTGGGTTCGGATGACGTAAGGCGGTCGCGAAGCCGCGGAACCCGTTGCCGACGGATCTGCTCTATATGGATGCAATCATGACCCATGACTTCGCTTTGTCGAGTACCGCCGAGTGAGACAACTTGCACGGCATTCGGTGCGTCACGTCATGCGACAGCTTGCGGCGTCCGGCGTCCGCACGAAAGATGCATCAAATGCGAGCAATTGTGGCGCCTGCAATTTGCATGCTGACTATGGGCTACCTCACACATCTGAAATTTCCGCTCTCACAAATTGCTGACGCGGAGCCAAGGCGAGTTCCATTGCTTTGTCTAACCTAGATTGTATGGTGCCAGTAAGAGCATCCGGTCTGATCGACGATGTGCGGCCAATCGGCGCTGTCCGTGTCCTAGTGATCATGATCATAAGAAGAATGTTCGCCCCTGGATAGAATGAGGGACAGAAGACAATGACCGAAGGAAAAGGACAATGTCGCTGCTCCAGATCAATCTCTTCGGCGGTGTCGAGGTCGTGTGTGCGACCGGCGAGTCGGTGTTGATCCCCAGTCGCAAGGCTGCAACTCTCCTGGGCTACGTGGCGCTCAGTTCTCCTCGCGCCATTTCGCGCGGCAAGCTCGCGACGCTGTTGTGGGACGGTCATTTCGGCGATCGCGCGCGCGCCAGTCTTCGGCAAGCCCTGCTCACGTTGCGGCGTGAGCTGCCGCGATATTCGGATGTGATCCTGGCCGATCGCGATGATATACGCATCTGTCCGAACAGCATCAGCACCGATGTCGGGGAATTCGAGCGGCTTTTGACGGGAGGGGATCCCGAACGTCTGGCCCGCGCGGCGGTGCTTTATCGCGGCGACCTTCTCGAGGGCATCGGCTCGACATCATGCCAATTCGAGGCCTGGCTGTCTGCCGAGCGTCAGCGACTGCGGACCCAGGCGATGCGGGCGCTTGCGGGCCTGCTCGACTCCGGCGGGCGTGAACACATGGATATCGCGATCGCACTCGCGCTACGGATCCTCGCAATCGACCCGTTGCAGGAAGAGATCCATCGCATTTTGATGCGCTGTTACGCGCAGCAAGGCCGCCGGACCGATGCGCTCCGTCAGTACGATCTCTGCCGCTCCGTACTGTGGCGCGAGGTTCGCGCAGCGCCGGAGCGAGAGACGGAACGGCTGCAGCTCGAAATCCGGCACACGTTCCGAGCCGCTGTGAGATCTACTTCACTCAAATTGCCTCGCGATAAGAATTCTGACGCAACTTTCACGCTCGACGTGACGCCTGCATCACGATCCCTGTCGTAGCCTTCAGCCGCTCGCACAATCGTGCGCAGTGATCCCGCCTCCCTGTGGGGAGCGCGTGTCGCTCACGGCTCAAGCACTTCATCAGGAGATTTTGAACATGACTGGATTTCAGCAACAGACTGAGGACTACGGCCAATTGGACCCGCAGGGGATCTTCGGCTCGATCCTCGGCGGCGCGGCCGGACGCGTTATCGGCAACCTGCTCGGCGGCAAGAAGGGGAAGCAGATCGGCGGCGCGATCGGCAACATCGGTGGTGGCTTCCTGCCGTTCTCAGCCGGTCCGGACATGCAAGGTACCGTGCAGGTCTCCGACATGGAGTTGCAGGGTTTCTGGAGCGTGCTGAAGAAGATCGGCCAGGGCGTGCAGACCGGCGTGAATGTCGGCAAGCAGCTCGGCGTGTTCAGCGCCCAGCCTGGCCTGGAGCCCGCGGCGGCGCAGGTTTCCGACATGGAGCTGCAGAGCTTCTGGAGCGTGCTGAAGAAGATCGGTCAGGGCGTGCAGACCGGCGTGAATGTCGGCAAGCAGCTTGGCGTGTTCAGCGCCCAGGCCGGCTTGGAGCCCGCCGCGGCGCAGGTTTCCGACATCGAGCTGCAGAGCTTCTGGAGCGTGCTGAAGAAGATCGGCCAGGGTGCCCAGACCGGCCTCGATATCGGTCGCCAGCTCGGCGTGTTCAGTGCCGGCCCCGGCGGTCAGCCTGCCGCGGCGCAAGTCTCCGACATGGAGCTGCAGAGCTTCTGGAGCGTGCTGAAGAAGATCGGCCAGGGCGTGCAGACGGGCTTGGACCTCGGCAAGCAGCTCGGCGTGTTCAGCGCCCAGCCCGGCCTGCAGCCCGCGGCGGCAGAGGTCTCCGACATGGAGCTGCAGGGCTTCTGGAGCGTGCTGAAGAAGATCGGCCAGGGCGTGCAGACCGGCTTGGACGTCGGCAAGCAGCTCGGCGTGTTCAGCGCCCAGCCCGGCCTGCAACCCGCGGCGGCGCAAGTCTCCGACATGGAACTGCAGAGCTTCTGGAGCGTGCTGAAGAAGATCGGCCAGGGCGTGCAGACCGGCTTGGATGTCGGCAAGCAGCTCGGCGTGTTCAGCGCCCAGCCCGGCTTGCAGCCCGCGGCGGCGCAGGTCTCCGACTTGGAGCTGCAGGGCTTCTGGAGCGTGCTGAAGAAGATCGGTCAGGGTGCCCAGACCGGTCTCGATATCGGCCGCCAACTCGGAGTCTTCAACGCCGGCCAGCCCGCTGGCACGATGCACTAGACCCAACGCTTGGGGCGGGCGCAAGCCCGCCCTCTGCGCCTAGACGTGAATGGAAACCAGATGGCCGATTCAACCGCGTCGCAGCAATTCATCGTGCAGGGAGAGCCGGTCCAATCCGGTCAGCTCAACGAACACTTGCAGCGTGAACCCGGCGTGAAGCGAGTCGCGCAAGTCGCACCCGATGTCGTCATCCTGTCGATGACGACGACACAGGCCGATCGCCTGAAATCGACGTTTGCCACGCTGGTGGTCGAACCGGATTCAGCGCTGAAGCCATTTGATGCCGACTGACGTCGGTGGGCAAACATTGGACACGCAAAACATCAAGGAGGCCGCAGATGGCCACGAAAGGCAAATCAGGAACTTCCACGCAGGGCGAGCACGACGCGACCGAAGCCGCGATGAACGGCAACGGGTCCGTTCCGGACCAGGGCACCGCTCCATCATCGTCACGGGGGCAGGAGCCCGCAACGATCGCAGCGCGTCCGGCGCAATTCATGATCGCGCCGCAGCAGCAGCCCGGGCTTGCGACCTTCAGCGTCGATTTCCTGACTCAGCAGCTCAGCAACAGTCCCGACATCGAAGTGGTGAAAACGGTCTCTCCGCCGCGCCTGTTCGGATTTCAGAGCGCAGAGCTCGGACAAGTGCCGCTCAGCCCGCTGGTCCTCGCCAAGATGACTCCTGACAAGGCCAAGTTGCTGCAGACCCAGGCGGGACAGCGTTGCGCGGTGGAGCGCGACGAGCGGCTGAGCTACATGCTCGATCCGACCACGCCGCAGCTGCCCAATCCGGGGGTGCTGACACCGCTGGCCGACGGCTTCACGACCACGATCGAAGTGCTGGGCCAGGATGGTCCGCTGCCTGAAGCCGAGGTTTATGTGTTCGGCAGCATGTGGCCGGCCCAAGGCATCACCGACGCCACCGGCCGCGCCACAGTGACCCTGCAAGGCGAAAGACCCGAGACCATCCGCTCGATCCTGGTCAAACCGAAGATCGACTACTGGACCTTCTGGCTCGATCGTCCGCAGCTCGTTCCTAACAGCGTCAACCGGATCGTTGTCAGGGCGCTCGGCGCGGTGTTGCGGAATTTCCCCGGCCAGCAATTGATGGGATGGGGTGAGCGCGCGATGGGCCTTGATCGTCTGCCTCCGTCCTTCGATGGCGCCGGCATGAAGATCGCAGTCATCGATTCCGGCCTGGCGCCGACCCATCGCAATCTGCACGGCATCACGGCAGGCACCAGTATCGTCGGGACCGACAAGGCGGCCTGGACCGTCGATACCATCGGCCACGGATCGCATTGCGCTGGAATCATCGCTGGCGGACCCGTCGGCGCCGGTGGCGGCATCCGCGGCTTCGCTCCCGCGGCGGAAATCCACGTCTGCCGCATCTTCCCCGGCGGCCGGTTCAGCGATCTCGTCTCCGCGCTCGATTACTGCATGGAGCATGGCATCGACGTCGCCAATATGAGCCTGGGCGGCGGCGAGCCTTCGCGCATTATCGAGGAACGCATCATCCGGGCCAAGCAAATGGGTATGGCCTGCATCATCGCCGCGGGCAATTCCTCGGGGCCGGTGCAGTTTCCCGCGTCGACGCCGCATTGCCTGGCGGTTGCCGCGATCGGCAAGTGGGGCGAATTCCCCAACGACAGCTATCATTCGCAGCAGGCCCTCGACGGCTTCCAGAGCCGCGACGGATATTTTCCGGCAAAGTTCTCCTGCTTCGGTCCGGAGGTCGACGTCTGCGCGCCTGGTGTGGCGATCGTCTCGTCGCTTCCCGCCGATGGCTTCGGAGCATGGGACGGCACCTCGATGGCGACTCCCCATGTAACGGGCCTAGCCGCGCTGGTGCTGGCGCATCATCCGGACTTCACCAAAGGCAACTTTCAGAATCGCGACGCACGCCGTGTCGAGCGGCTGTTCCAAATTCTGAAGGAAACCGCGACGCCGCTGCAGTTTGGCGACCCAAATCGGACCGGCGCGGGATTGCCGAACGTGATGCGGGCACTCGGCCTGGAAACCGGCGTCGCCCCGGTGATCGCCGCCGCTACCGCAAACGACCCTGCGCTGGCAACGTTGCGGCGTCTGCTTGGATTGCAGTCGGTCGAAGCGCCGAGCATGGTTCCCGTGGGGTCGCCGCCGCGGTCCGCCGATCCCGTGCACGGCAGTGCGATCCACGTGGCGCGCGGTCCGGCACAAACGGCGGCCGCAATGAATCTGCAGTCCGTCGATCCGATCAAGAACGGATCGAGCTCCGTCGCTCACGGTCCCGCACAGACCGCAGGCGCGGCAGTCGCGCCCATGATGGTGGATCCGAATCCGGCGCAGATCCGGGAAATCATGCACAGGGTGGGATTGCTCTAACGCGCGTCCTTGTCATCTCAGAAAGGGGCACAGCAGCAGCTGTGCCCCGAGTGCCGACTGCCTTGAGGCAATTGCTGCGGCCGCTCGCCTTGGGAACATGGTGGATTGTTTGCCGCGTCCTGGATTTTCCTTCGCGGCGTCGTGCCGCACAGGCGCAGCTTGGAACTCTCGCGCCCGATCGAAACTTGACTCCGCGGGTCAGCATCGCCGCCGATCGCTGGCCTGCACGGCCCCGCCTCCAAGCCCCCCATACCCCCCAAGGTGGGGCCGTGCTTCCAAGCAGGAGGAGCCATTGTCCGAGCCGACCGAGCAAGAGATCAGAGAACGCGCGCACCAATTGTGGGAGCAGGCGGGCAAGCCCGAAGGGCGCGAGGAGGAATTTTGGCACGCGGCGGAGCAGGAGCTGCGCAACGAGGACAAGTCGAACACGCTGCGGACGCCAGATACGCTGTGACCGACAAGACCTGCCCATTCTGCCAGGGTCTCGGATGGGTCTGCGAAAACCATCCGCTCCGGGTCTGGAGCGAGAAGCTCGGCGGCTGCCGCTGCGGTGAAGGCATGCCCTGCACCTGCAACACGACTGAGGATCCTGAAATCAGGGTGGTGATCGTCGAAGCCGACACGACGTGGCACTAGCGGCGCCCAACCGATCCCTGCTCGGCTGGTCACTTCCGAAACGCTGCACCTCAGGGAACGGACCATCCCGGAAAGGAATTTAGTGTCCGCACGGCTCCGACAACAATTCTTTCCACGGCAGTTTCGGTGGTGGACGAGCAGAAGAAGCTAGAGCACCAGATCGAACTCGCAACGCGAGCGGCCTCGCTCGTCAGGGACGAAACCACCGGACAACGCTTCAGGAGCTTCGCGGAGGAACTGAAACGAAAGCTGCTTCGCATGATGCGGCGTGGCAAGGTGCGTACACGCGCCTATGAGCTCTGGGAGCAGGCGGGACGGCCGAGCAATCGCGAGCTGGAGTTCTGGCTGGAAGCCGAACGTCAGATCGAAGATGAACGGGAGGAGCGAAAGAGCTCGGGCGCTTCATAGCGCCAGGCGGTATCTCCGTCCTCTGCGCGCGGTTCGCAGGTGCCGGTCGCGCGAGCAAGGAAAAAGCCGCCGGGTTCTTCACCCTGGCGGCGTCACAAAGTCCGTAGCTGTTGATCGTCTTCCCAGCCTCGTGCGTACCGCCGTTACCTTGTTTGCGGCCATGCCCGATCCTTGTAGGCCAGGTTGCGCGATTCCGCTGTGTTCTGGAGCACACAGTGGAAAGGATTCGGTGTCTCGTTCTGAATCCCGCGCTGCGCTGCAACCATAGGCGCGCTCACGCGCCCCTCAGGTCCGATGCCACGCCGCCAGGTTCCAGGTGATGGTGTCCCAGCCGGAGATGTCGATCATCAAATTGTTGGCGCCGGCGTTGACGACGTGGCGCGAGAGCAGGGGCAGGAATACGTTGGCCTCGCAGAAGATCTCGTCGACTTTCATCAGCAGCGCGGCGCGCTTGACCGGATCGAGCTCGTTCTGCGCGGCCTTGTAGGCCTTGTCGGCTTCGGGGTCGGAATAGCGCGAATTGTTGCGGCCGAGCCATTTGTTGTCCTTGGTGGCGATCTCCCAGGACACGCACTGGTTCAAGAGGCGCTCCGGATCGGGTTGCGGCTGCGTGGTGTTGTACATCTCCATGTCGGCATAGAATTTCGAGTAGGTGTCGGGATTGCCGACGTCGGATGAGAAGAACACGGAGGCGGTGACCGCCTTGATCTCGATGTCGATGCCGGCCTTCTGGCACGCCTGCTTGATGATGGCCTGCGTCTTCTGTCGCGGGGCGTTGGTCGAGGTCTGGAATACGTATTTGAGCTTCTTGCCGTCCTTCTCCCGGATGCCGTCCGCGCCCTTGGTCCAGCCGGCCTCGTCGAGGATCTTGTTGGCCTTGTCGATGTCGAACTCGTATTTCAGCTTGGGCGACTTGAACTGCTTGGGCGCGTTGACGAAGCTCGCGGTGGCGATGGCGCCGCGGCCGTAGATGAACTTCTGGATCGAATCGCGGTCGATCAGGAAGTTGATCGCGCGGCGAACGGCGGGATCGGACAGCGTCGGATGCTTGGTCTTGACGCTCGAGCGCTCGCCGTCGACCTCGGTCCAGGGATCCGTCGTGTTGAGGATGATGAACTCGACATTGCCTGAAGGCGTGATCTCGAGCTTGCCCTTGCCGCCGGCCTCCATGCGCTTGAGGACCTCCTCCTCCACCTGCATGTTCCAGGCGAAGTCGTACTCGCCGGTCTGCAGCACGGCGCGCGCCGCGGACACCGCGTCGCCGCCGCCCTTGATCTCGACCATGTCGAAATGCGGCTGGTTCTTGATGTGATAGTCGGGATTGCGCTCGGCGCGAATCATGTCGCCCGGCTTGAACTCGACGAATTTGTACGGGCCGGTGCCGACCGGCTTCAGATTGCCCGGCGCTTCGCGCGACTTGGCCCCGACATACTCGCCGAAATGATGCTTCGGCAGGATCATCCCGACCGAGCCGACGAACGGATCCGCCCAGAACGGCGTCGGCGCCCGGAAGATCACCTTGACAGCGTGGTCGTCGATCTTCTCGACCTTGATGTCCTTGTAGGAGCCCGTGGTGTAGGCCGCGGTGGCGAGATCCGCGGCGTATTGCCAGGTGAAGACGACGTCGTCGGCGGTGAAGGGCTTGCCGTCATGCCAGGTCACGCCTCGCTTCAGCTTCCAGATCACGCTCATGCCGTCGGCCGCAAGGCCGCCGTTCGCCTTGGTCGGAGCCTCGGCGGCAAGGCAGGGGATGAGGTTGCCCTCCTTGTCCCAGCCGGCGAGCGGCTCGAAAAAGATGCGCGAGGCGATCTGGTCCTTGGTGCCGAGCGCGAAGTGCGGATTGAGCAGGGTGGGCGCCTGCCAGAGCAGCATCTTGAGCGTGCCGCCGCCGCCGGCCTTGGCCGGCTTGTACGGCAACGTGGCGTCAGCCATCGCGACGTCGTGCCAGACCAGGATTTGGCTGGCGATCGGCGCTGCGATTCCGACCGCGGCCATTGTCCTGATGAATGAGCGCCGCGACAGCGTGCCTTGCTTCACCTCTGCGACCAGATTGCGGATTTCGTTCTCGTTCATTGGATGATCCCCACTTCGTCGCCACCGGCTCAGTGCGCGCTAACTCAGCACGTCGGGCGTGGTGGAGTCAAAGAGAAGGACGCCGGCCCGGGTGCGGATGGTACGAAAGTGCAATCCGGGATTCTTGCCACGAGCGGCAGCAGCCCTGCTTGCGCGGCGCTTCATCCGGGTTACGCGCGCGCACTTTGTCGCACTCTGCATTCGTTTTCCGTTTGCGGCCGAATGGAGAAAGGCTGGCCCCGAGCCGCGAACAATATGGATTTCCATTTCATTGATTTCGCACCGCAGAAAAGGGAATACGGGTCCGTTGCCGCAAGACCCAAGGAGACCAAGATGCCGTTTCGCCTTCCCCTGATTCTCTCCGCCGTGCTGGCCGCATGGTCCGCCGCAGCCGCGGCCGAGACCATCAAGATCGGCGTGACGCCGGGGCCGCATGCGCAGATCCTCGAAGCCGTGAAGCCGATCGCCGCCAAGCAGGGCCTCGACATCCAGCTCCTCGAGTTCTCCGATTACGTGGTGCCGAACGCCGCGCTCGATGCCGGCGAGATCCAGGCCAATTCGTTTCAGAACCAGCCTTACCTGGACAACCAGAAGGCCGACCGCGGCTACAAGATCGAATCCGTCGGTCTGACCGTGAACTTCCCGATCGGCGTCTACTCGAAGAAGCACAAGGCCTTCGGCGATATCCCCGCTGGCGGCAAGGTCTCGATCCCGAACGATCCGACCAATGGCGGCCGCGTGCTGCTGCTGCTGCGCGACAAGGGCGTGATCAAGCTGAAGGACGGCACCGGCTTCAAGCCGACCGTGCTCGACATCACCGACAATCCCAAGAAGCTGAAGTTCATCGAGGTCGACGCGGCGCAGGCCCCGCGCGCGCTCGACGACGTCGATGCCGCCGCGATCAACACCAACTATGCAACCCAGGCGGGCCTCGATCCGGTCAAGGATCCGATCCTGCGCGAGGACCCGAAGGGGCCCTATGTCAACCTGATCGCGGTGCGCAGCGCCGACAAGGACAAGCCTTGGGTCAAGATCCTCGTGGACAGTTACCACACGCCTGAGGTCAAGGAGTTCGTCCTGACCAAGTTCAAGGGCGCGGTGCTGCCGAGCTGGTAGGCAATCTGCCCGCCCAGAGTCCACATCAAGGCGATCCGGCGGGCAGCCTTGCGATCAGCCTTGCGCAGGAATCTTGCGTATGTGCCCTGCGTAATGCCCGCTTGTCGGGAGCTGCGGCAACCGACATCATCGGGGCCCATCCTCGCCCGACAGGGACTGTATGAAACGCTTTGCCAACCTGAAACGTCTGGGCTTCTTCACGCGGCTGCTCGACGAGGCGCCGGCGGCGGACCGCTATCGCTTCGCCGCCGAGCAGATCGTGCGCGCCGAGAAGGCCGGGCTCGATTCCGCGTGGATCGCTCAGCATCATTTCCATGAGCGCGAGGGCGGCCTGCCGTCGCCCTTCACGTTCCTGGGTTATGTCGCCGCGCAGACCTCGCGCATCCGCCTCGGCACCGGCATCGTCACGCTGCCGCTGGAGAACGCGGTGCGGGTGGCGGAGGACGCCGCGGTGCTCGATCTTCTCTGCAACGGCCGCTTCGAGCTCGGCGTCGGCACCGGCGGCAATCCGTCGGCCTTCGCCGCTTTCGGCCTCGACAGCGCCCAGCGCAACGAGATCTTTGCCCGCAATTTGGACATCGTCCGCAAGGCCCTGACCGGCGAGCCGCTCAATGGCGGCGACACGCTCTATCCGCAGCGGCCGCAACTGGATAAGCGCATCTGGCAGGCGACGTTCTCCGTTGCCGGCGGCGCCCGCGCCGGCAAGGCCGGCGACGGCCTCCTGCTCTCGCGCACGCAGCCACGGGCCAAGGACGCGCCGAACGCGACGCTCGCCGAGATCCAGAACCCGATCATCGACGCCTATCTCGCCGCGCTGCCGCCGGGCTGCGAGCCGCGCATCATGGCCTCGCGCAGCATCTTCGTCGCCGACGACCATCGCGAGGCGCTGCGCCTCGCCAATATCGGACTGCGCCGCGCGCTGCCGCAATTCATGAAGGGCGGACATCCCCCTCCGGGCGAGACGCTGGAGGAGATGATCACCGCGTTCGACACCCATGTCGGCGATGCCGACCACGTCATTGCCTCGCTCCGCACCGACGCCACGCTGGAACGGGTGACCGATCTCGTCTTCCAGGTGCATTCGGTCGATGCGCCGCATCCTGACGTCCTGCGCTCGATCGAGCTCGTCGCCGACCAGGTCGCCCCGGCGCTGGGCTGGACCCGGACGGCCGCCAAAGACATTGCCCTCGCAGGTTAGCCGGAATGAATAGAAATCGCGTTGGACGAGGCTGAATGATGGGTGCGCAAGACATCATCGACACGCTCGCCGGGATCGAGCCCGGCTCCACACTCGACGCCATCCGCGCGCGCCGCCTGCAGGCGCGCGAGAATGCGCAGAAGAGCTATCTCGCTTTGTTCGAGCCGATCGAGGCCGGCGATTTTTCGCTTGCCGAGCGCGCGGTGGTCGCGGCCTTCGCGACCGGGCTCCATGGCGAGTCCCCCGTCGCCGCCTTCTATCGCGACAAGCTTGCCGCGACTGCGGATGGCGCGCCTCTGCTCGATGCGATCAACGCCGAGATCGAGCGCGGCAAGACCTCCGGCCCATACGGCGCCTATCCGGCCGGTCCGTTGTCGATCGAGAACAAGGCCGGCTTGATCTATCGCGTCAGCGCGGAGCGCAAGCCTGTCCTCGGCGCCAGGCTGGTCGCAGCATTGGAGCACGCGCATCTGCTTGTCTTCCACCCGCGCGATGCCGCGTCCGCCGACATGAAGGCGCTACTGGCTGCCGGCTGGTCATCCACCGGCATCGTCACGTTGTCCCAGCTCGTTGCGTTCCTGTCGTTCCAGGTGCGCGTCGTCAGCGGCCTGCGCACGCTCGCCGCAGCGAACGCGTAGGAGGTCCAATCATGAGCACCGTCAATCCGCCCGTCGCCTTCACCCAGGACGAGCTCGGCTGGGTCTCGTGGATCGACCCTCTGCCCGAGGCCGAGCTGACCGAGCGGCACTACGCCGGCCTCGTCGACCGCGCCCGCGCCAAGTCGGAATATTTTCGTCTCTTGGTGCGCGATCCCGAAGTGCTAGAAGCCCGCACCAAGACCGACAAGGACATCTTCTACAACGTCGCCGACGGCCTGCCGCGCGCCGAGCGCGAGCTCGCAGCTGCGGCGACCTCGCGCTACAACGGCTGCATCTATTGCGCCTCCGTGCATGCGCGCTTCGCCAGCACCTATTCCAAGCGCCGCGACGACGTGCAGCGTCTGCTTGACGAGGGCGTTGGGGCCGATCTCGGTGAGCGCTGGAATGCGGTGGTCAAGGCCTCGGTGGCGCTGGCCGCAACGCCGATCGCATTCGGCCCCGACAATATCGCCGAGCTGCGTCGCGCCGGTCTCGACGATGCCGAGATCGTCGACGTCATCAACGGCGCCGCGTTCTTCAACTGGGCGAACCGGCTGATGCTGTCGCTCGGCGAGCCCTCGAAATAGGCAATCTCACCGGCACGAGAATTGCTGCTCGCATCAACTGACTCGTATCAACATTGAATGGATGGAGCCGTGAATGAGCAACATCGATCGTCGTACCCTGGTCAAAGGCTCGCTCGCCGCCATGATGGCGGGCACGGCCTTCTCGCGCGCCGCACTGGCGCAATCCGCCGAGCCGATCCTGCTCGGCGTCAGCGGCCCCCTCACGGGACCGAACGCGCAATATGGCGCGCAGTGGAAGCAGGGTTTTGATCTCGCGCTCGACGAGATTCACGCCGCCGGCGGCATCAACGGCCGCAAGCTCGCCTACCAGTTCGAGGACAGCCAGAGCGATCCGCGCCAGTCGGTCGCGATCGCCCAGAAATTCGTCTCCGATCCCCGCATCGTCATGGAGCTCGGCGATTTCTCCAGTCCCGCCTCGATGGCGGCCTCCCCGATCTATCAGCGCGGCGGCCTGGTGCAGTTCGGCTTCACCAATTCGCACCCCGACTTCACCAAGGGCGGTGACTTCATGTGGAGCACGTCCGTGAGCCAGGCCGACGAGCAGCCGCTGCTGGCGTCCTACGCCGTCAGGCGGCTCGGTCTGAAGAAGCTTGCGGTGCTGCACCTCAACACCGATTGGGGCCGCACCAGCCGCGACCATTTCGTCAAGGCGGCCAAGGAATACGGCGCCGAGGTCGCGATCACCGAGGGCTACATCGCCGAGGAACGCGACTTCCGCTCCACTCTGGTGCGCGTGCGCGACGCCAACCCGGACGGGCTGATCCTGATTTCCTATTATTCCGACGGCGCGCTGATCGCGCGCCAGGCGCGACAGGTCGGCCTGAAGCAGACGATCTGCGCGGCCAGCTCGGTGTATTCGCCGAAATTCATCGAGCTCGGGGGCGAGGCGGTCGAGGACGTCCATCTCGGCACGCGCTATTTTCCGCAAGATCCGCGGCCCGAGGTGAGGAAGTTCATTGACGGCTTCAAGGCCAAGTATAACGGGCAGGAGCCCGACGCCTTCAACGCCTATTCGTATGACGCGATGAACATGGCCGCTGCCGTGGTGAAGATCGGCGGCACCGACCGCCGCGCGATCCGCGATGCCTTCGCCAAGGTGAAGGACGTCTCCAGCGTCATCTTCGGTCAGGCCACGTTCGACGTCGAGAGCCGCCGCGTCAAGGGCGCGATGAATGCCGAGCTCGTGGTGCGCAAGGGCCAGTTCGCGCTGTGGGACGGCAAGCCAACCTGATGTGATGGCCGAAGCGATCGCTCCGGCCGCTTTCTCCCTGATTAGGAATGCTGCGTGTCCTCCTGGCTCGACCACACCATCAACGGGCTGATCGTCGGCAATGTCTACGCGCTCGTTGCAGTCGGGCTCGCGCTGATCTTCGGCGTCAGCCGGCTGATCAACTTCGCGCAAGGGTCGATCTATCTGGTCGGCGCCTATATCGGCTGGATCGCGGTGGTGCAGCTGCACACGCCGCTGCCTCTCACCATCATCGTGGTCGCCGTGGCCGCGGCGATCGTCGGTCTGATCATCGAGCGGTTCGGTCTGCGGCCGCTGCAGAACTCGGTGCGGATCGCGCCGCTGCTCGCGACCATCGGCATCAGCTTCGTGCTTGATCAATTGGTGATGCTGATCTTCTCGCCCAATCCGCGCGCGTTGCCGAGCCAGTTGCCCGATGTCCGCTTCCAGGTCGGTGGCGGGACGATCGGGCCGCTTGATCTGCTCATTGCCGGCGTCGGCTTCACCAGTGCGCTGCTGCTGTTCGTGTTCCTGCGTTACACCAAGCTCGGCTGGGCCGTGCGTGCCACCGCGCAGGACCGCGACGCCGCCATGCAGATGGGCGTCGACGTCAACCGGGTCAATCAGGCCGTGTTCGGTATCGCGGCGGCGCTCGGCGGCGTCTCCGGCATGCTGGTCGGCATGTACTACAACCAGATCGACACGGCGATGAGCCTTCAGGCGGCGCTCAAGGGCGTCGTCGCGGAAGTCGTCGGCGGCGCCGGCAACGTGCCGGGCGCGGTGATCGGCAGCCTGCTGCTGGGCCTCGTCGAGAGCTACGGCGTCGCCGTGCTCGGCACCAGCTACCGCAATTTGTTCGCGTTCCTGCTGCTCGTCGTCGTGCTCGTGCTGCGGCCGAACGGCCTGTTCGTCAGCGCACGGCAGGCGCCGCCCGAGCCGCTCACCGGCACGTTCATCGCGCCGAGCCGCCCGGTGAATATTCCGCGCTGGGCGCTGTTGGTCGCTGTTGCCGGCTTTGCGATCCTGCCGCTGTTCCCGGTGTCCTTCTACGTGCTCCAGACCCTGGTCAATGCCTGGTTGCTCGGCATGCTCGGGCTCAGCCTGACGCTGGTTGCGGGCACGATGGGGCAGGTGTCGCTCGGTCATGCCGCGCTGCTTGCGATCGGCGCCTACACCTCCGCATTGCTGTCGCTGGTGCTGGCCGTTCCGGCCGGACTTGCCGTCATCGGCGGTGGCCTGATGAGCGCCGCGCTCGGCACGCTCCTGATCTCGCCGTCCTTCCGCCTGCGCGGGCATTATGTGTCGATCGCGACGCTTGCGATCGGCGAGATCGTGGCGCTGGTGATCCTGAATTGGGAAAGCGTGACACGCGGTCCGATCGGCATCTCCGGCATCCCGCCGCTGGCTCTATTCGGCTATGACCTGATCAGCCCGACCTCGGTCTATTGGTTCAGCCTTGCGGTGATGGTCGTGCTGGCGCTGCTGCAGGGACGGCTGCTTACCTCGCATCTTGGCCGCAGCTTTCGCGCCATCCGCGACGACGACATCGCCGCGCGCGCCTATGGCCTCAGCCTGAACCGCTACAAGTCGATCGCCTTCATCTTCGGCGGCTTCGCCGCCGGCGTCAGCGGCGGCATCGCCGCGCATCTTTATTCCTACATCAACCACGAGACCTTCAACACGCAGCAATCCATCCTGGCGCTGACCGTCGTCATCCTCGGCGGCCTCGGCAACGTCGTCGGCGCGATCGTCGGGTCGGTGGCGCTGGTCGGCCTGCCCGAGGTGTTCCGGATCGCGGCCGAGTACCGCATCCTGATCTACGGCATCGTTCTCTTGCTGCTGGTGCGGTTCAGGCCGCAGGGCCTGTTGGGAACGGTCTGATGGAGAAGCAGCTTCACGCCATGCTGTCCCTGCGCGGCCTGACGCGCCGTTTCGGCGGCCTCACCGCGGTCGATACGATCGACCTCGATCTCGCCAAGGGCGAACTGATCAGCATCATCGGCCCGAATGGTGCCGGCAAGACGACGCTGTTCAATCTCGTCACCGGGCTTGACCGGCCGGATGCCGGCACCGTCAGCTTCGAAGGGCAGGACATCACCGGCCTGTCCCCGGAGCGGCTCGCGGCCGAAGGCATCGCGCGCACCTTCCAGCTCGGCCGCGTGTTCGGCAATCTCAGCGTCATGGACAATGTCCTGATCGGCGCGCACACGCGGCTGCGCGCCGTGAAGCCGGCCGTGCCGGTGATCGGTCCGCTGCTGGAATTGGGTCTGGCCCTGCTGCGTCCCTCGCGCGTCAGGGCCGAGGAGGAGCGGCTGCGTGAGGAGGTCAAAGCGATCCTCGCGCGTTTCGGCGAACGGCTGCTGCCGCGCATCGACCAGCCCGCCTATAGCCTCTCCTACGCCAACCGCCGCCGCGTCGAGATCGCGCGTGCGCTCGCGCTGAAGCCGCGGCTGCTGCTGCTCGACGAGCCCACCGCCGGCATGAATCCGACCGAGACCGCGGAGATGCAGGGGCTCGTCGCCGAATTGAAAGCCGAAGGGCTGACCATCCTGCTGATCGAGCACAAGCTGGAGATGGTGATGCGCCTGTCCGACCGCGTCATCGTCATGGACGAGGGCAAGAAGATCGCGGAAGGGCCGGGCGAGCAGGTGCGGACCGATCCCAAGGTGATCGAGGCCTATCTCGGTCACGGCCTGTCAGGGACGGCGGAACAGGAGAGCGCGGCATGACGAGCGCACCCGAAGCGCTGCTGGCTTTGTCTGATGTCAACACCTTCTACGGTCAGGCCCAGGTGCATTTCGACCTGTCGATCACGGTCGCGCGCGGCCACATCGTCTGCCTGCTCGGTGGCAACGCGAGCGGCAAGTCGACGACGATGAAGATCATCTTAGGCCTAGTGAAGCCGCGCTCGGGCGAGGTGACGTTCGACGGCGCTTCGCTGATCGGGCTCACCACGCCGCAGATCGTCCGCCGCGGCATCGCCTCGGTGCCGGAGGCGCGGCGGCTGTTCGCCGACATGAGCGTGCGCGAGAACATCCTGATGGGCGCGTTCGTGCGCAACGACCGCGACGCCATTGCGCAGGATCTCGACAGGATGTTGACGCTGTTCCCGAAGCTCGGCCAGCGGTTGTCGCAGCGCGCCGGCTCGCTCTCCGGCGGCGAGCAGCAGATGGTGGCGATGGCGCGCGCGCTGATGAGCCGCCCGCGCATGATCGTGATGGACGAGCCGACCATGGGCCTGTCGCCGCTTTATGTCGATCGCGTGCTGGAGCTGATCCGCAGCATCAACCAGGCGGGCGTCTCGGTTTTCATGGTCGAGCAGAACGCCAGCCTCGCGCTCGAGATCGCGCACGAGGCCTATGTGCTGCAGACCGGCAAGATCGTGCTGTCTGGCCCCGCGCGCGCGCTGAAAGACGACCCCCGCATCCGCGACGCCTATCTCGGCGGCTCCGAGGCGGCCTGACGCTCAAGCCGACGCCGCGCTTGCGACCTGCTCCGCCGGCTGATCATCGCCGTTGGGATCGCCCGGCGCGGTCGCCCAGGCGAGCTCCACCAGCGTCACGATACGGCGGCCGCCGCCGTCGAGCTGGACGACGATCAGGCCCTGCTCCTCCATGTAGCCGAGCAGGCGCTGCGCGCGGCGCAGCGAATGCGAGCCGTAGGCACGGGCGATCGCGGCATCGCCGGGGCAGGGCCAGCCTTCCTTCGCCGCGCGCGCGATCATCATGAACACGCCCTGCATGTCGTCGGGCAGGATCGAGGCGCGCAGCGCCACGTCCTGCCAGGCGTCGTCTTCGGTGAGATCCGTCCCGAGCCCGGCGCGCGCATGCGTCAGCATGCGCCGGAATTCGTTGAGATCGGGCACCGCCGCCCCTAGGCCCTCGATGCGGCAGCGGACCACGAACTCCTGATAGAGCACGCCGATGGCGCGGAAGCCGGCATCGGGCTCGGCCATCACGGCACGCAGCGTGCGATCCACGCGCTCGCGCCGCTCGGCGAGCTCTTCGGCACTGACGGGAGCCTCGACCACTTCGGCCCGAATCTCCGGCACCGCGGCGGCCTTCGCCGCGCGAAGCTGCTCGAGCAGATCCGGAGCCGGCCGTCGCTGCGGCCGGCTGGCATCGGGCGGCGGTGCGGCGAGGATGACCGCGCGGGCATCTTCAAGCGTGGCTTCCGGCAGCGGCATCAGCCGCGGTGTCGAATTGCGCGGGCTGGTCTCGGTCGGGCCGATGTTGAGGCGCAGCGGCCGGCGCGACAACGCAGGTCCCAGCGCCATGAACTGACCGCGCTCGAGATCGCGGAAGGCTTCCGCCTGCCGCCGCTCCATGCCGAGCAGGTCGGCGGCGCGGGCCATGTCGATGTCGAGGAAGGTCCGCCCCATCAGGAAGTTCGAGGCTTCGGCCGCGACGTTCTTGGCGAGCTTGGCCAGGCGCTGGGTTGCGATGATGCCGGCAAGCCCGCGCTTGCGGCCGCGGCACATCAGATTGGTCATGGCGCCGAGCGAGAGCTTGCGTGCTTCGTCCGAGACTTCGCCCGCCACCGCCGGCGCAAACAGCTGCGCCTCGTCCACGACCACCAGCATCGGGTACCAATGATCGCGGTCGACGTCGAACATCCCGCCGAGGAAGGCAGCCGCGCGCCGCATCTGGTTCTCGGCATCCAGCCCTTCGAGATTGAGCACGGTGGAGACGCGATGCAGCCGCGCGCGCTCGCCCGCGACCTGGAGGCCGCGCTCGGTGTGATCCTCGGCCTCGATCACCAGATGGCCGAAGCGCTCGGCCAGCGTGACGAAGTCGCCCTCGGGATCGATGATGGCCTGCTGCACCCAGGGTGCGCTCTGTTCCAGCAGCCGCCGCAGCAGATGCGACTTGCCGGAGCCCGAATTGCCCTGCACCAGGAGACGGGTCGCCAGCAGTTCCTCGAGGTCCATGGCGGCCGCGGCGCCTGCCGTGGTCTGCCCCATCTCGATCGCAACCGTCATGTCCCCGACTCAAAGTCCCGTCATTCGCGGACAGCGGCTTATCAATCCAGCCGCGGCGCGTCGAGCGCTCCAGCGCGAATCAGGTGGTGTTGCCCACGCCAAAACCGGAAAGCATCCGCCGCGAGCGGCAGGAACCCGGTGCCGAAAGGCCTCGGCTCGGGGAAGATGGTGCAGATCGCCATCGCTCGGCCAAATGACGCAGATCAAGATCGACGGGTTCGAGAGCTGCTATCTGGCCGTATGACCTTTCTGACCTTCTTCACGGCGACCTATTTCCTGCTGGCGGTGCCGGGGCCGACCAACACCCTGCTGGCGACATCGGGGGCCGGAGCGGGCATCTCGCGCTCCCTTCATCTGCTTGCGGCGGAACTGTGCGGCTATCTGCTGGCGATCGCGGTGCTGCGGCTGGCGCTCGGTCCGGTCATCAGCGACATCCCGATTGCGGCGCTGCTGCTCCGCGTCGCCGTGACCATCTACATCCTGTGCCTCGCGGTCATGCTCTGGCGCGTCAACACGCGCGAGCTGCGCGGCGGCGCTGCGGTGACGTTCGGCCAGGTGTTGCTGACGACGCTGCTCAACCCGAAAGCACTGGTCTTCGCGTTCCTGCTGCTGCCGCTTGGGGCCGGGCCGCTCGAACTGCTGCCGTGGCTCGGCGTGATCGCGCTCCAGATTCTCACCGCCGGCGCCGCGTGGATCATTCTCGGCGCAACGCTCGGACGCGGCGCCCGTCGCCTCGGGCGCCCTGACCTCGTCACACGCACCGGCGCGGTCACGCTGGTCGCGGTGACCGGGCTGATCTGGCTGCAATCCTTCCTGGTTGCCTGAGCGCCGGCGTTGCCGGGGCGCGCCGCACTACTGCGCGCCGGAGCCGCCCTGCACGATCTTCTCGTTCAGCTTCTGGTCCACCGTGTCGACGGTGCGGTCGATCTCGGCGTTGGGCACGCCGAGCTGATGCGAGATCAGCTTCACCAGCAGGTCGACGCGTTCGATGAAGGGCGCACCGCTCGCGACCGCGCGCGCCGCCGATGACGGCTTGAGCAGGCTCTCCGCGGCCTTGGCGTACTTCGCGAACGGCACCTGGTCCTGCGGATCGGCGCCGAGGCGGCGGGCGATCGCATCGACATGGTCGTAGATCGTCTGCGAACGATTGAGATCGCCGTGCACGGCGTCGCGGATCGACTGCGGCTCGTTCGGCGTGATGCAGCGGTAATTGCCGGTCAGCAGCATCGACCATTTCGCCAGCGGCACGAACAGGGAATCGAACACTTTCAGCTTCACCGGCACGTCGTGGCCGTCGAGCGTCACCGCGTCGATGTCGGCCTCCAGCTCGCGCAGCAGCTTGTTGTGCTTCTCGTCGGCGAAGACCGACGCCTTGAAGTTGGTGGGCAGGCCGACATGCAGCACGTTGGCGGCCTCTTCCGGCGGCCGGAAGGCCTGCGGGTCGGGCGAGCACAGCGTCACCAGCCCGGGCTCGAACCGCTCCCACACCTGCGCATTGGTGTAGGCCTCCTCGAGATCCATGTCGGCGAGAGCCGGAATCCGCTTCAGATAGGGCAGGGGCGGCATGTTCATGATCGACAGGCACGGCAGCTTCGCCGCGGCAATCTTGACCATGAGGACGCGCACCGTGTGGTTGGTGTATTGCGGCTCCTGCATCGCGAGGCCGACCAGATCGTAGCGGGAGAGGTCGACATTGGCCGGCGTCACCGCGTCGAGCTTGCCAGGGAGGTTGCGGGATAAGATCGCCCGGTGCACCGCCTCGTCGCGTAGCTTGATGCGCACCTCGGTACCGTCGCGGTTGATCAGCTCCGCGGTCTTGGCGCGGCAGACCAGGGTCACGTTGTGCCCGGCCATCAGCAGCTTCGTGCCCAGCAGGGAGCCGTAAGAAGCCCCAAGAATCAATATGTTGCGCGCCATGCTCCGTCCCCTGGAAATCTGTTGATTTTTCCGGCCCCGGCCGTCATCCGCGGGGCGACTTGGCGGCATGTAAAGCGAACTGCGGGGGGATGGCAACTGGGATAATGCATACAAGGCTGGCCAGGCTTGGCGCGGCCCCGCCCGACGTCTCGCGCTTTGCGACTTGCGCTCCAGGGCGGCTGCGCGACCGTGCCTGTTTCGCCCACCGTCAACCCGGTCAGGCAAAAATATTCCGCTTTACCGAAATTCGGAAATGGCGTATGTGTCGCCTATCCCGGCTCAATCTCTAGGGGCGATCATGAGGTCGTCATTGTCGCGAGCCGGGCTTGCGGTGGACGCGGCAGCGTCGGCATGAAAAGGTGCGGGCAGGGCGGGTAGTCCCTGTGAGCTCGTAACCGCGTGCGGACGAGCGGCGCTGCTAGTTTCGTCTCGTCTGTAAGTTTCCGGCTCTGTCGACGGTGTCAGGGAATACTGCGGCGAAATGGCGGGCCGTGCGTACGGCAAAACCGTGTGGTCCTGGCCGTCGTTGCTACGGTCAAGCGCTTGCGGAGGCCGCATTCGCGTCAACCGGCGCGGGTGCCGGTGAATTCCGTGAGCGCGAGGGAGGCCAGAAGGAACTCGGCTCCCGGGAGAGCTCGGCATAAGCCGTCCGATCATCGCGCAGGGAAGGCCGAGTGATTGGCACCACCTGTATGCTGCTGTGCGGTTTTCTGCGTGTGCGTTTTGCGCAGCGGACCGCGGGTGCGATGTCAGCACCCGGTCTCCCCTGCGCCCTCTTGCCGATGAGGGCGGCGAGACGAAGCAAAGCTCGGGCGAAATTAGTCGCGAGAATGAATATGCACGTCTGCGACCACACACTCGCTGTCATCGCCCGGCTTGACCGGGCGATCCAGTACTCCGAGACGACAGTTGTTCAATGCAGAGGCCGCGGCGTACTGGATTCCCCGCCTTCGCGGGGAATGACAGCCGTCACTCGGAGAGCGAGCTATCGCCTCATACTCCGTCATTGCTTCGCTTCGCTCGCAACGACGATATTGATGGAGCGCCGCTTCTTGGCGGCCTCAGCCCTGGCTCGCCATGCGCTCGCGGTCGAGATGCTGCTCGATCTTGGGGCGGTCACGCGTGCGCTCGAAGCTGGTGCAGAGCAGCTCGGTCTCCTCGAGCGAGATCGGAGCACGATAGAGCCGGCACATGAATTCGGCGTTTCCACGCCCCTTGCCGGTGCCCGGCCCGCGCTCTGCGAGAAACATGCAGTCCCGGCAGATACTCGCTTCGAGCCGCTGATGGGCAGCATCGAGGTGATTGAGGATCTCGCGGAGAGAGTCGCGCAGCCTGATGCACTCCTCGGTCCCGAGCGACGTCACCGCGTTGACCACGTGATTGATCGGGTCGTGCTGGCTCAGGCATTTCTCGCCCTGCGGCGTGACGTGCAGGACGACGGAACGCTTGTCCTCATGCGACGGCTTTCGCACCAGGAACGACTTGCTCTCCAGAGTCTTCACGATCTGCGACGCCGTCGCGCGTGTGGCGCCGATGAAGCCGGCCAGTGCGGACGGCGTGCGCGAAAACCTGTTGGCGCGCCCGAGAAAGCGCAGCGCCATCCATTCCCGATCGCGCAATCCATGCTGATTGCCCTCGAAATACCAAGCCCGCGCCGCCTGAACCAGCAGCTCGACGGCTTCCCGCGCCAATGGCATGAATCTACCTCGTCCCCGGAACTTCGTCTGCGGCGTCCCGAAGCCGCTTTGCGCCCTGAGTGTCAGACGAGCATGCCCTGTCGAACTCTCGCACAATGGCGCGGATCGCACCGCGCCCGACCTCGGCCGATGAGCGTCGCATCGTCCGCAGCGAGAAGCCGTATCGCTGATGGCATGCCAACAGCGTGGTCGTCGCGCGGGAGCTCGGGTTGCCGTCGCCGGCAAACGGTGGATCGGAGTAGCTCAACCGAAGCCCCCAAAGTTCAAGTCACAAGCAGACGTTTCTTATACTCAACCAAAACGATGGATGAGCTTCTCAACAAAATCAAGTAGAGACCCTCTCACAGGCTGGATGTCGTCGCAGGCGAATGTAACGTTCAAAGACAATCTCGCTGATCGGGACACATGATGGTGAACGCAATACATGGCGCGGCGAGTAATATGCACTCGACATTGTGAGAGTTTGATTGCACGCGCGTTGTTGTCTTGCGTTGATGCAAACTGATCGAAGCTTGTGCATCACGATGACGTTTGGCGGCACGTCATCCACAACTTGTGCGTTCTGCCAAGGAATCGTCGAGGGAACTCATTGGAATTGCACGCGGCGGTTGTTCTCGTCGTACTTGCAGAATAGACTCTTCGATCGCTTGCACAGCGCTTGCCAGCTCGTGCTCACCCGAACGGCGAATTCGCTCGCGAGGAAAATCGGTGAGCCGGTGTGCACGCGCATGCGCTGGAAGCGTAGCGACATGCGCAATCTCTTGTCGAAAACCACGGGCCGGGCGGACGGCAGGCGCCTCACCCTCACTCGTCAGTCGCCCTTGAGCATGTCCCGAAGCTCGCGGAACGGATCGGCGCTCGCCGGGGCCGACGCGCCCTGTCGCATCGCGTTGTAGATTCGCGGAACCATCTCGACCGCCTGGTCGAGGCCCGAATCACGTCCCGGCTGATAGCCGCCCATCAGGCGAAGGTCGCGCGTGTCCTCGTATTTCGCGATCATGGCGCGCAGCTTGCTCACCAATTCGCGCTCCTCTGGGTCCCAGACGTTGTGGGCGAGGCGGGAGACCGAGGCCAGAACGTCGACGGCCGGATAGCGCGCCTGGTCGGCGATGTGCCTTGAGAGCACGATGTGCCCATCGAGCGTGCCGCGGATGGTGTCGGCGATCGGCTCGTTGTGATCGTCGCCGTCGACCAGCACGGAGAAGATCCCGGTGATGGTGCCGGATCCCTCCTCGCCCGGGCCGGCGCGCTCGAGCAGGCGCGGCAGATCGGTGAAGACCGTCGGCGCGTAGCCGCGCGCCACCGCGGGCTCGCCGGCGGCGAGCGCGACCTCGCGGGCGGCGTGGGCAAAACGGGTGATCGAATCCACCATCAGCAGGACCGATTCGCCGCGGTCGCGGAAATATTCGGCGACCGCCATCGCCGTCTTCGGCGCCAGTCGCCGCATCATCGGGCTTTCGTCGCCCGTCGACACGATTGTGACAGCGCGATGACGGTCAGTGCCGAGCACGTCCTCGATGAACTCGCGCACCTCGCGGCCGCGCTCGCCGACCAGGGCCAGCACAACGGTGTCGAAGCCCTGGCTGCGGGCGAGCATCGCGAGCAGCGTCGATTTACCGACGCCCGATCCGGCAAAGATGCCGACGCGCTGGCCGGCGCAGACCGGCGCGAACAGGTCGATGACGCGTACGCCGGTGCGCAGCGGCTTGTGCACGCGCGCACGCTTCATGGCCGACGGCGCCTCCGCTTCCGCCGAGACCGCCTGCGACCCTTGCGTGAGCGGCCCCTGTCCGTCCAGCGGCGCGCCGAGGGCGTTGATGACGCGGCCCTTCCAGCTCGGATCGGGCGCAAAGGACAGCGGCGGCATCCGGTAGGCCGCCGAGCCGAGCCCGCCGCCAAATTGCCGGTCGAACGGCTTGGCGATGATGCCGTCGCTGTCGATCCGCACCACCTCGCCGATCTGGCGCTTACCGCCGCAATCGAGGCCGATGAGCTCGCCGAGCCTGACGAAGCGCGACAAGCCGGAGACGCGGAAATGCGTCGGCGCGATCTCGGAGATCGCGCCACTGACGCTGACTAGGGGAGTGCTCTGCTGAAGCTCCAGCAGCGCCCACTCGAGTTGCCGAAGAGCGTTCAAGGAAACCGTCCAACCTCATCCTGCGCGCTTGGCGCGCAATTTACTTGCCGGGTTCGCCGAGGGTCCGGATCGCGTTCTGCAGCGAGCTCTCGGTGCCCTCGATCATCGAGTTGGTGCCATCGAAAGCGCGCGAGGCCGAGATCAGCCGCGTCAGTTCGAGCATCGGATTGGCGCCGGAGCCTTCGACATAGCCCTGCTTGAAGCCGTCCCGGGAGAAGTCCGCGATGGCGGTCGCAGGCCGGTCGGGCGTCACGCCTGAATTGCCGTAGCGTTCGAGATTGGCGTCGGCCGGAATGCTGAACAGGCCGATGGTGCCGATCTCGTTGTTGTCCTGGATGATCGCGCCGCTGCGCGCGATCGAGATCGGTCCGCCGTTCGGGTCGAGCGTGATCTGCGCGCCGCCGGAATCGACGATCGGAAAGCCGCTCACGGTCTGAAGATCGCCGTTGGGAGCGATCTGGAGCCGGCCGTCGCGCGTGTAGACCGTGCCGTTCGGACCGGCGAAGGCGATCCAGCCCTGGCCGACCACGGCGACGTCGAGCGGGTTGCCGCTCTCGGCGATGTTGCCCATCTCTCGCGAGATGATGTTGTCGCCGGGCGAGGAGAACGCGACCGGCGTCGGACCCGCCTTGGACAGCACGGTCTCGAACTTCACCACGTCGGTGCGGAAGGCGGCCGTGTTGACGTTGGCGACGTTGTTGGCAATCGTCTGGAGGCGCTTTTCGAGGGCGACCTGCGCCGACAATCCCACATAGAGAGCCGATTGCATGACTTACCTGTTGAACTTGATGTTCTGAAGGGTCGTGAGCACGTTGGTGTCCATGCTGACCGACGTCGCGGCGCCGGCGATCAGGACCAGCGCGGGATTGGTCGAGCTGTCGTTCCGGGCCTGGGTCGCATCCCACATCGCCGCAAAGCGCTGCACGAACTTGGTGACCTTGGCCGGATCCTGGAAGTCGGTGAGCTTGATCTTGTCCGCGATCATCTTGGCCTGGGCGTCGATGTTGGCTGCGCTGATCGTCGACGGCAGGCCGAGCGCGGTCTGCACCACCTGCGTCAGCGCCTTGTCGGCCAGGATCTGGTAGGCGGTCGTGATCGTGGAAGCCTTGCGGGTGAAATACAGCGCCAAACGCAGGCCGTCGTTCTGATCGCCGGCCTTCTCCTCCATCGTCTGCGTGACGTACTGGGTCGCGGTGCCGGTCGTGGCCGCGGCGGTCTGGGTCGCCTTGTCGCCGAGTGCGGCGAAATTGAAGGCGGTCGCGAATTGCCGGTAGCGGGTGTCGGTCAGCTTGTTGGCGAAGGCGTCCTTGCTCGTGACCCCCTCGGTCAGCACCTTGCGCATGAACGCCTTGGCGTAGGTCATGTCGCTGAGGCCATAGGCCTTCATCGCATAGGAATAGAGACGATAGTCCTTCAGGAAATCGTCGATGGTCTTCACTTGGCCGATATGGCCGAGGAAATAGTCGGTGTCGCGGCTGACGTCCGGCTGCTTCGCGACCTGCGTCAGCGACTTGCCCATGTCCTTGGTCAGCCTGGTGTAGTCCGCGATGGTGGATAGCATGACACGCGCCCCTCTGGCCGCAGGTCGCGACCGCGCTTCAAGCTGCCGCCAATTGCTTGCGCGGGGCTGGCGACCTCGAAGCCAGCTTCGCGCAAGCGTCGCCGACTAGGTATTCCAGGTGGATCGGCGATGGAGCGGCGCGTTGGGCAGTTTCGTGGGGATTTTCATCACGGTAGCGGCGCTGCTCGGCGGCTTTGCCGCCATGGGCGGGCACTTGGCCGTGCTCATGCAGCCGTGGGAGTTCGTGATCATCATGGGAACCGCGGTCGGCACCTTCATCGTGGCCAATCCATGGAAGACGGTGGTGGACACGGGCGTCGCCTGCATGCAGGCCATCACCGGCGCGGTGCCCGGCCAGCGCTACTACCTTGACTTGCTCGGCGCGCTCCACGCTCTGATGCGCGAGCTGCGGGGCAAGGGGCGCAACGAAGTCGAGGCGCATATCGACGACCCCTCGAACTCCGAGATATTCAAGGCGTTCCCGAGCGTGCTCGGAGATCCCTCGCTGCTCCAGTTCATCTGCGACTATGTCCGTCTCATCATCATGGGCAATGCGCGCACGCACGAGATCGAGGCGCTGATGGACGAGGAGATCCATACCATCGTGAAAGGCAAGCTGGCGCCCTATCATGCGCTGGTGACGGTGTCCGAGGCGCTGCCGGCGCTCGGCATCGTCGCCGCCGTGCTTGGCGTCATCAAGGCGATGGGCGCGCTCGACCAGTCTCCGAAGCTATTGGGCGGCTTTATCGGTGCAGCCCTGGTGGGCACCTTCGCAGGCATCTTCCTGTCCTATGGCGTGCTTTCGCCCTTCGCGATCAAGATCAAGATGACGCGCGAGAAGAAATGCCGGCCCTACATCATCGTCAAGCAGACGCTGCTGGCGTTCATGAACGGTGCCATGCCGCAGATCGCCGTCGAGCACGGCCGCAAGATGATCTCCAGCAGCGAACGTCCCTCGATCGACGTCGTCGAGAACGAGACGATCGCAGGTCCCAAGGCCGTCGTTGCCGACGCTGAACCCAAGGCGGCGCGCGCATGATGATGGAAGACGCCGAAGTCGACCAGCGCAAGCAGCTGCCGAACTACCTGCTGGACGCTGCCGGCATATCGATCGAACGTATGCCGATGCTCAATGTGATCTTCGATCGCATGGCGGCATCGTGCACCGACAGCCTGCAGCCGATGGCCGGAACGCCCTGCTATTTCTCGGTCAACGGCATCACCAACGACCGTGTCGGCGACATCATCAAGGACTACGAGGCCAACGCGGTCGCGGCGGTGCTCTATGCCGAGCAGTGGGATTCCCGAATCATCATCATGCTGGACCGTGACTTCGTGTTCACGATGGTCGAGGCGATGTTCGGCTCCGACGGCGCCGAGCCGCCGCTCGACGTCGAGCGCGCGTTCTCGAACATCGAGCTCCGCCTGGTCCAGGCGCTGTTCGAACGGTTCGCCAAGGCGCTGCAATCCGCCTTCGCCGGCACGTCGAACGTGACCTTTCGCGTCGAGCGGGTCGAGACTGCGATGGCCTCGCTCGCGATCGGGCGGAGCGGCAACATGTCGATCTGCGCGAACATCATGCTGCAAGCGCTCTACCGCGGCGGCCAGATGTTCCTCATCATTCCGCACTCCGCGCTCAATCCGCTGCGCCAGAAGCTCGCTCACGTCGTCGTCAGCGACGGTCGCGCCGCCGACCCGCGCTGGCGCGAGCAGATGGAAAGCGAGGTGCAGCGGACCGAGGTGACGCTCAGCGCGGTGCTCGATGAGAAGATGGTGACGCTCGGCGACGTCGTGAAGTTCGAGGTCGGGCAGGTGCTCGAGCTCGAGGCCACGCCGCGCACGCTGGCCCGTCTCGAAAGCAACAATCAGGTGTTGTTCTGGTGTCAGATCGGCCAGCTCGACGGCTATTACGCCATGCAGGTGGCAGATCCCGTCGATCAGAAGCGGGAGTTCGTCGATGATATCCTATCTCGTTGATATCGTGCTGCTGGCTGCGCTCGCCTTTACTAGCATGCGGGTGACCAGGATGCACCGCGAGCTGGCGCGGCTGCGCAGCTATCAGGGCGAATTCTCCACCATCATGCATGAGACCGCGGGTGCCTTCGACATGGTCATCACCGCAGCGCACGATTCAACCGCGAATCTCGGGCGCCTCGCCAACGTGCTGAGCACGAAGATCGACCAGGCTCACGAGGCGATCGCGGCGCTCGATGCGCGCAGCGGGCTCGCACCCGCGGCGACCGCCGAGCTGAACAAGCACTGAAAGCCGGCACCGGCAGAACAATACGGCCGGAACGCCGCGGCGCTCCGGCAGCGGAAGTACCAAGAGGCGATACCAAATGGCGCAATCCTTCGACTATGAGCCTGCATCTGCATCGACCGAGGCCGAGACCTCACCGCTGGAACGCCTGGCCGAGATCGCCCAGCGCACCGCCGAGGAGACCGGCAAGTTCGCCAACGTCGACGCCATCTTGCGCATTCCCGTCACCATGCAGGTGGTGCTGGGATCGGCGACCATTCCGGTGGCGAATCTGATGAAGCTCGGACGCGGCGCGGTGGTTCCGCTCGATCACCGGGTCGGCGAACCCGTCGACGTCGTCGTCAACGGCCGCATCGTCGCCCGTGGCGAGGTGGTCGTCGTCGAAGAGGACAATTCCCGCTTCGGCGTCTCGCTGACGGAGATCGTGGGGCCGCTGGGGCAGGGTGATACCTGATCATGGCGGCACCGGTCGGCATCGCTCCCACCAAGCAGCGAGGCGTTACCACGCTGGGCGGCACGGAAAAGGTCGCCGCGCTCCTGCTGGCCATGGGCCGGCAGGCGGCGGCGAGCGTGCTGCAGCAGTTCGAGCCGCAGGAGATCCGCATCGTCACCAAGGCGGCGGCGGAGCTGCGGCCGATCACCGCGCAGGAGCTCGAGGGAATCGTCGAGGAGTTCGCCCAACAGTTCTCGATGGGCGCGAACATCCTCGGCACGCTCGGCGGTCTGGAGGCCGTGCTCGGCGACGTGCTGCCGGCCGACCAAGTCTCGCAGATCATGTCCGATCTACTCGGCAATTCGAGCCGGTCGGTGTGGGACCGCGTCTCGTCGGTGTCGGAAAACTCGCTGGCGAGCTACCTGTCCAAGGAGCATCCGCAGACCGCGGCGCTGATCCTGTCCAAGGTCAAGCCGGCCTGCGCCGCCAAGGTCATGAGCCAGCTGCCCTCGAGCCTGCGCAACGAGCTGATGCGGCGCGTTCTGAGCCTCAAGCCGATCGTCGACGACGCCATGCGCATCATCGAGAAGACGCTGCACGAGGACCTGACGCTGAATTTCGCCCGCAACCTCGGTGCCGACACCTACGCCCGCGTCGCCGACATCATCAACAAGATGGAACGCGGCCACATCGAGGACATGCTGAAGAGCCTGTCAGAGAAGCGGCCGAAATCGGCCGAAGTGCTGAAAGAGCTGCTGTTCACCTTCGACGACGTCGTCAACCTGACGCCGAAGGCGCGCACCATGATCTTCGACCAGGTGCCGACCGATCGCATCGTCGTGGCGCTGAAGGGCACCGACAAGCATTTCCGCGAACTGATCCTGTCCTCGGTCGCCTCGCGTGTCCGCCGTGTCGTCGAGCACGAGCTCGCCATCGGCGAGCCGTCCAACCAGCGCGACGTGCTGGAGGCGCGACGCGTGATCACCGACCTTGCGCTCGAGCTGGCGGAGAAGGGCGAAATCGAGCTCAACCCCGAGCAGGAGGATGAGCTGGTCTTCCGCTGACCGCTGAACGGGCATGGCAGAAACATCCGATCAGGAGAGCAAGACAGAAGAGCCGACCGAGAAGAAAGTCCGCGATGCGCTCGAACAGGGCAAGATTCCGGTCTCTCGGGAGGCCTCCATCTTCGCCTCGATGGCCGCGCTGATGGTGATCCAGGCGTTCCTGATCGGCCAGGGCGTGCAGCAATTGACGCCGACGCTGAAGAGCCTGCTCGACGATCCCGAGGGCTTCCCGCTCTCGACCGGTGCGGACGCGCAGAACCTGCTCACCGTGGTCGGCCTGCAGGCTCTGCGGTTTCTGGTGCCGCTGGTGGTCATCCTTGTGGTGTTCGGGCTCGCCGCCTCGCTGCTGCAGAACGCGCCGCGCCTGGTGCTCGAGCGGATCAAGCCTGACTTATCGCGAATCTCTCCAGTCAGCGGCTGGAAGCGGTTGTTCGGGACGCAGGGCCTGATCGAGTTCGCCAAGTCGCTGTTCAAGCTCGCCGCGGTGAGCGCCGTGGTCGCCTTCGTGCTGCGCGCGTCCGAAGCGAGGGCGTTCGAGGCCATGTATACCGACCCGGTCGCACTGCCGGAGATGATCCTCAACATCGCGATGCGCATCGTCTCGGCGATCTGCATCGCCACCATCGTGCTGGTGGCGATCGATCTCGCCTGGGCGCGCTTCCACTGGCGGCGCGAGCTGCGCATGACCAAGCAGGAGATCAAGGACGAGCACAAGCAGGCGGAAGGCGATCCCCTGATCAAGGCGCGCCTGCGATCGCTGGCGCGCGACCGTTCGCGTCAGCGCATGATCGCCTCGGCCTCGCGCGCGACGCTGGTGATTGCCAATCCGACGCACTTCGCGATCGCGCTGCGCTACAAGCGCGAGGAAAACGCCGCGCCGCTGGTCGTGGCCAAGGGCATGGACGTGATCGCGCTGAAGATCCGCGAGATTGCCGAGCAGAACCGAATCCCCGTCATCGAAAACAAGGCGCTGGCGCGCGCGCTCTACGAGGCAGTCCAGGTCGATCAGGTGATTCCGGCGGAATTCTTCCGGCCCGTTGCCGAGATCATCTACTTCCTCCAATCCAAGCAGGCGCCGCGGCCTGAGAACGTCCGATAGATTTCCGAGGATGGTGCTTCGCGCAACAGCTTGACGAAAGCTTAACGCCCTAGGCTCGCCCCGAATGGATCAGAATGGGGCCGTCGTGGGACCGCTTTATCTCTTCGAACTCGCATCGTCGCAGGCGCGCTATCTCGAGCTGCGTCAGTCGACCATCGCCACCAACGTCGCCAACGCCAACACGCCAGGCTTTCGGGCGCGCGACGTCGAGCCGTTCAACAAGGTGCTCGACGGCATGCCGGTGAGGCTTGCGACGACGTCGCCTTCGCACATGCAATTGGCCGCAGCCGAGACCGACACGCGGGCGACCGCGAAGAAGGACAGCTGGGAAGTGGTTCACTCCGGCAATTCCGTCAGCCTCGAGCAGGAAATGATCAAGGGCAGCAACGTCAATCGCGACTATTCGATGAACGCGGCGATCGTGCGGTCGTTTCACCGCATGGTGCTGTCGAGTGCAAAGGGCTGAGGTGAACTGACATGCTGGACTCACTGAGCGCCTCCCTGACGGTCGCAAGCTCCGGGCTCGAAGCGCAGTCGACGCGCATGCGCATCGTCTCGGAAAACCTCGCGAACGCCACCTCGACGGGGCGCGCCGCCGGCGCCGATCCGTATCAGCGCAAGACCATCACCTTCGATGCCGCGATGGACCGGGCCTCGGGCGCACAGCTCGCGAAGGTCAAGGAGATCGGGGTCGACACCACGCCCTACCGCGTGGAGTACGACCCGGGGCATCCCGCTGCCGACAAGGCCGGCTACGTCAAGCTGCCGAACGTGAACATGATGATCGAGATGGCCGACATGCGGGAGGTCAACCGCTCCTATGAGGCCAATCTCCAGGTCGTGAAGCAGGTGAGGTCCATGCTCGGCATGACCATCGATCTCTTGAGGAGCTGACCATGCTTGAGGCGATTTCATCCACCGCGATTTCCGCAGGGCAAGCCGCGAGCCGTGCGACCGAGACGCAGGCCGTCTCGCCGGCGGCGACCACCGCGATCCAGACCAGTGACGACGTTGGCTTCGAATCCGTGATGAAGCAGGTGACGTCGGATGCGATCGGGACGCTGAAGGCGGGCGAGGCGGCATCGATCTCGGCAATGCAGGGCAAGGAATCGACGCGCCGCGTCGTGGAAGCGCTGATGTCCGCCGAGCAGGCCCTGCAGACGGCGGTCGCGGTTCGCGACAAGGTCGTCCAGGCCTACCAGGAAGTCGTTCGGATGTCGATTTGATCTGAAGGAGTGGGACCAGTGAAATCGCTCGCCATTGCGGCCACGGGCATGAACGCCCAGCAGACCAACATCGAAGTCATCGCGAACAACATCGCCAACATCAACTCGACCTCCTACAAACGGGCGCGCGCGGAGTTCACCGATCTGTTCTATCAGATGGACCGCATGCAGGGCGTCGCGAATACCAACGGCTCCTCGCCGATTCCGGAAGGTGCCAATCTCGGCCTCGGCGTCAAGTCCGCGGCGATCCGCAAGCTGCACATCCAGGGCGCGCTGACGCAGACCGGCAATCCCTATGATCTCGCGATCAACGGACGTGGCTGGTTTCAGGTGCTCGGCCCCAACAACGAGGTGCAATACACCCGTGCGGGCTCGTTCAACGTCAACGCCAACGCTCAGCTGGTCACGATCGACGGTTACCTGCTGGATCCCGCGATTACCATCCCGCAGGGGACGGTGGAGGTCACGGTCAACCAGACCGGCCAGGTGTTTGCCAAGCTCGACACGGAAGTGAATCCGCGGCAGATCGGCCAGCTCAACCTCGCCAACTTCGCCAATGAAGCGGGTCTCGAGCCGCTGGGCAGCAATCTCTACAAGGAGACCACGGCGTCTGGCACGCCGGTCGTCGGTCTGCCGGGCGATGCCGGCTATGGCAAGATCAACCAGAAATGGCTCGAAGCCTCGAACATCGACCCGGTCAAGGAAATCACCGAGTTGATCTCGGCACAGCGTGCCTACGAAATGAATGCCAAGGTCATCCAGGCCTCGGATGAAATGGCCCAGACGGTCTCGAAGGGCATGCGCTAGTTCCGGTGTCTCGATGTTGAACAGGGTAGGCCTGATCGTGCGCGGGTTGGCCGCCGTGCTGCTGGTTCTCGTCGCGGCGCGGGTCGCCGCGGCCGAGGAGAAGCGGCTTCCCGTGCCGGCCGTCTCGATCCGCGCCGGCGAGATGATCCGCGAGGAGATGATCACCGAGCGCGCCTTCGCGCCGAGCCTGCTCGGCGTCGCCATGTTCATCGAGGGACGCCAGATCCTGGTCGGTCGCATGGCGCGGCGCGCGCTGCTGCCGGGCCAGCCCATTCCAACCAATGCGGTGGAGGACCCCTGGACCGTCGCGCGCGGCGCCATGGTCAAGGTCGTGGTCGAGGACAGCGGCCTGTCCATCGTCACTTACGGTTCGGCGATGCAGTCGGGGGCGGCCGGCGCGCTGATCCCCGTGCGCAATACGGACACCGGCGTGATCATCAGGGGCGTCGTCCAGCCGGACGGCAGCGTCAAGGTCATGGACGGATCATGACCAGGCTCCTGCTTGCGTTCGTCCTGCTGGTGTCGGCCGCCAGCGCCCAAGCCGCCGTCCGCATCAAGGACATCGCGGACATCAAGGGTTTGCGCGAGAACCAGATCGTCGGCTACGGCCTCGTCATCGGCCTCAACGGCACCGGCGACACGCTGCGCAACGCGCCGTTCACCGAACAGTCCCTGCAGTCGATGCTCGAGAACATGGGCATCAACGTCAGGAACGAGACCACGAGCACCAACAATCCCCCGCGTCCGACCACGCTGCGCACGCGCAACGTCGCAGCGGTGATGGTGACGGCGGACCTGCCGCCTTCGATCGGGCCCGGCGAGCGCATGGACGTCACCGTGTCCTCGCTCGGCGATGCGACGTCGCTGCTCGGCGGCACATTGGTGATGACGTCGCTGCGCGCGGCGGACGGCGCCGTCTATGCGGTGGCACAGGGCGCGATCACGGTTGCCGGCTACAGCGTCGGAGGCCAGGCGCAGAACGTCAGCCAGGGCACGCCGACGGCCGGGCGCATCCCGAACGGTGCGCTGGTCGAGCGCGAGGTGCAGGGAAGCCTCCACGAGATGGAGTTCCTGGTGCTACAGCTGAAGAACCCGGACTTCGTCACCGCAACGCGCATCCTCGACGCTGTCAACCGCTACGCCGGCGGTCGCTACCGCGCGCAGATCGCCTTCGAGCGCGACTACCGCACCATCGTGCTGTCGAAGCCGCGTCATGTTGGCCCTGTTCGCTTCCTCGCCGAGATAGGCGAATTGGTGGTCGAGCCGGATACGCCGGCGCGGGTCGTGATCAACGAGCGCACCGGCACGGTCGTGATCGGGCGCGACGTGCGGATATCCACCGTCGCCGTGAGCCACGGCAATCTGACGGTTCGCGTCACGGAGATGCCGGTTGTGTCGCAGCCGGCGCCGTTCTCGCGGGGACAGACGGTGGTCGTCCCGCAGACCGTGGTCGAAGCCAACGAGGCCGGATCGCAGGTGGCGATCCTGAGCGGGGTCGATCTCCAGCGCTTGGTGCGCGGGCTGAACCAGATTGGCCTGAAGCCATCGGGGATCATCGCGATCCTGCAGGCGATCAAGACGGCAGGCGCGCTCCAGGCCGACGTCATCGTGCAATGATGCGCAAGCGTCGTGCAAGCTTGGTCGCTCAATGCTCAGGTCTGAAGCGAGAATCGCACGCGGCCCGATGCTGAAGCTGGATCACAAAGGCAAACTCCTCCTGCTGGCCGCGGCAGCAATGCTCGCGAGCGCCTCGCCCGCGCTCGCCTTGGACGAGGCCAAGCCGTCGAAACCGCTCAACCTGCTCTCCTTCGCCCGCGCCCGCGCGGGCGGACCGCAGAAGCCGCAGCCGTCGGCCACCGCGACACCTGTCGACAACGCTTCGGTCCGGGCCACGGCATGGGCGGCCGAAGATTCGGGCCCCGCGGTCACCGGTGCGGTGCCGGAGACACCGGCGCCTGCGCCGGCCCGTCCGGCCAAGCTTGGCAGCGTCACGGCGCCGCCGAAGCCTGCACCGCCGCAGGCTGCGCCGGCTCCGGACAACGAAATCGCGCTGTTCTGCAGCAACGTCGCCGATCCCGCCGTCGACGCCAGGTTGGCCTGGCAGCTCAAGGAGCTCGAGAAGGCCGAGAGCCTGCTGCGCGAGCGCATCGCCGAGGTCGAGGCCAAGCGCGCCGAATACGAGAAGTGGATGGCGCTGCGCGACGACTTCCTGAAGAAGGCCGAAGCGAGCGTCGTCGAGATCTATTCGCGCATGAAGCCCGAAGCTGCGGCGACGCAGATCGCCGGCATGGCCGACGAGACCGCCGCCGCCGTGCTCGCCAAGCTCAGCCCGCGCAGCTCGAGCGCGATCTTCAACGAGATGGACACGGCACGCGCGGCGCACCTCGCAGACCTGCTCGGCGGCATGCGTCGCGTGGACGACGGAAAGAGCAAATAGATGACCAAGCCGATCCTCATCCTCTCGCTGCTCGCGGCGTCCGTAATTCTGGCCGGTTGCTTCCATGATCCGGCCGAAGTCCTGACCGGTCCGCAGATGTCGCCCGTCGGCAGCGGCCTGCGGATGCAGGCCGATCCGATCCCGGTGACGCCGCGCGTGCGCACGCCCGTCAGCTATCGCTCGACCTGGGACGACGGCACCGATCTCTACCGCGATCCGCGCGCACGCCGCACCGGCGACGTCGTGACGGTGATCATCTCGATGCAGGACAAGGCCAAGCTCGACAACAAGACCGGCCGTTCGCGCGATTCGCAGGTCAAGTTCGGGCTCGACTGGCTGATGGACATCGCTGGATGGAACGACACGGGTTCGGCCAACGCCAATCTCAGCACCAACACCCAGATCAAGGGCAACGGCCAGATCGACCGCACCGAGGACATCAGGCTGTCGATCGCGGCCGTCGTCACCGACGTGCTGCCCAACGGCAACATGATGATCAGCGGTTCGCAGGAATTTCGCGTCAACACGGAGATGCGCGTGCTCAAGGTCGGCGGCATCGTGCGTCCGCGTGACATCTCGCGGGCCAACACCATCTCCTACGACAAGATCGCCGAGGCGCGCGTGTCCTACGGCGGGCGCGGAAATCTGTCGGACGTGCAGCAACCTGGATGGGGACACCGGATCTATGACGCCGTGGCACCATTCTGAGGCCCGAGCCGGCCGGATCGCGCCACGATGGCGGGCGACGCCATGCGCCTGATCGCCGCCATCGTCGTGCTGACCCTGATCGCGATCGGCGGGGGCGCGATTGCCGGTCTGCATCTGATCGCGACCGCCGAACGCGTTGCCGACGCCAAGAAGAACGCCACATCGCCGCCGATCGCATCGAGCTACGCCGGCAGCGCGCGGCTCAGGAAATTGTCTCCGATCGTGACCAATCTCGCCGCGCCGGCGAACAATTGGGCGCGCATAGAAGCCTCGATGGTGACCGACAGCATGAGCGACGAGGATGCCGGCATTCTGGCCGCCCATATCAGCGAGGACATCGTGACCTATCTGCGGTCGGCGACGGTGGCGCAGTTCGAAGGATCGCGCGGGCTCCAGCATCTGCGCGACGACCTGACCGAGCGCGCCAATATCCGCTCGTCGGGCAAGGTTCGCGAATTGATCATCGAGACGCTGGTGATCCAGTGAGGGTGAAAGTCCTGCTGTTCGCGCTGGTTCTGGTCGTGCTGCCCGAAGCGGCGCTGGCCCAAATTCCGGACCTGAATTCCCTGCTGCCGCCCGGGAACGGCTCGACCAGCGGCCGGATCATCCAACTGATGGCGCTGATCACGGTGCTGTCGGTGGCGCCGGGGCTGCTGATCATGGTGACGAGCTTCACGCGATTTGCGGTGGCGTTGTCGTTCCTGCGCGCAGGTCTCGGCCTCCAGACCACGCCTGCCAACCTGGTGCTGATCAGTCTCGCGCTGTTCATGACCTTCTATGTCATGGCGCCGACCTTCGACCGGGCCTGGGAGAGCGGCGTCCAGCCGCTGATGAAGAACGAGATCTCGGAAGAGGAAGCCTATCTGAAGATCACGGACCCGTTCCGCGAGTTCATGCTGGCCCATGTCCGTGACAAGGATCTTCAGACCTTCGAAGCGCTCGCCGCCGAAAGCTTCCGCAGGAAGTTCGACGACAAGCGGGTCGATCTGCGCGTCATCATTCCGGCCTTCATGATCTCGGAGCTCAGGCGCTCGTTCGAGATCGGATTCCTCATCATCCTGCCGTTCCTGGTGATCGACATGATCGTGGCGACGCTGACCATGTCGATGGGCATGATGATGATGCCGCCGACGATCCTCGCGCTGCCGTTCAAGATGCTGTTCTTCGTGCTGATCGACGGCTGGAATCTGCTGGCCTCCGGGCTGGTCCGCTCGTTCTCGTGAGCACCGCGAGCGCCCGCCGGCCGATTATGGTTAAACGAAACGCGCTGGATATGGTTAGCGGCGCGTTATTTTAACCATATGATATTACTGCGGAATTCAAGCTCGTCTTAATCCGGAAGCAAGATTCGGCGTGCTAGCAATGCGGCACGGCGGGTTGGACCCACACAGATCGGTCCAAAGGCATGATGCCGCCCTTCCGTACCGGTGAAAGCCCGGTATGTCCCCTCGTGAAAATGTAAACGCGTACATAAAGGGACATTCGCAATGTCAAGCCTGCTTACGAACTCGACTGCCATGACCGCACTCCAGACCCTGCGGTCTGTGGGTTCGCAACTCTCCACCACGCAGAACCGCATCTCGACCGGCCAGCGCGTCGCCACCGCGTCGGACAACGCCGCCTATTGGTCGATCGCCACCTCGATGCGCTCCGACAACGCCGCGCTCTCGGCGGTGTCCGACTCGCTCGGCCTGTCGGCCGCGACCGTCGACACCGAATATACCGCTCTAACCTCGGTGATCGGCGACAAGGACTCGGGTCTGACCAAGCTCCAGGCGCTGCTGGTCCAGTCCAAGACCGCAGGTATCGATCGCACCAAGATCCAGGCGGACATCACCCAGATCCAGCAGGACATGAAGCTGAAGGCCAACTCGGCGACCTTCAACGGCATCAACTGGCTGAGCACCACGACGGGTACCACCCCGACGAGCTTCAGCCTCGTGTCATCCTACTCGCGCGTCGGCGGCACGCCCACCATCGGCTCGATCACGGTGACGACGGCCAACTACACGCTCTACTCGACCACGCAGACCGGCATTCTGGACACCGTGGCCGGCAGTGCCTCGGTCGACACGATCAACATCTCCGCGCTGACCGACTCGGCCGCCGACCAGACCACGCTCGATGGCTACATCGCGCAGGTCACGACTGCGATCAACTCGGTGGCCTCGGCCGCCGCCAATCTCGGTGCGGTCAAGAACCGTATCTCGACCAACACGAACTTCGTGAAGTCGCTGATGGACTCGGTTGACCGCGGTGTCGGTCAGCTCGTCGACGCCGACATGAACGCGGAATCCACCCGCCTGGCCGCCCTTCAGGTTCAGCAGCAGCTCGGCGTGCAGGCGCTCTCGATCGCCAACAACAGCAGCCAGAGCATCCTGTCGCTGTTCCGCTAAGACGGAAGTCATCTGGGGAGGGCCGCGCTTCTCGCGAAGCGCGGCCCTTTCCCTTGGGCATGGCCACGCGCGCCCAAGTCCGGCCGCCTGTTGCGGCCGGAACACAGGGCCACAAGCCCCGCACAAGCTTCGCTCGCTAACCTCGCCGCTACGACAGATTGGGCCTTGAAACCCGCGTTTGCGGCACGCCCAAAGGCATGACGCCGCCCTGTCGTACCGGTGCAAGCCCGGTATGTCCCCAACTCAAGTCAATCTTCAAAGGGACATCAAAATGGGTTCTAGTCTTCTCACCAACTCCTCCGCCATGACCGCGCTGCAGACCCTGCGGTCTGTCAGCACGCAACTCGCCACCACGCAGAACCGGATTTCCACCGGTCAGCGCGTGTCCACCGCCTCGGACAACGCCGCCTATTGGTCGATCGCAACGTCGATGCGCTCCGACAACGCCGCGCTGTCCGCTGTCTCCGACTCGCTCGGCCTGTCGGCTGCGACCGTGGACACCGAATACACCGCTCTGACCTCGGTGATCGGCGACAAGGAATCCGGCCTGACCAAGCTCCAGGCGCTGCTGGTCGAAGCCAAGACCGCGGGTATCGACCGCACCAAGATCCAGGCGGACATCACCCAGATCCAGCAGGACATGAAGCTGAAGGCCAATTCGGCGACCTTCAACGGCATCAACTGGCTGAGCACGACGACGGGCACCACCCCGACGAGCTTCAACCTCGTGTCGTCCTACTCCCGCGTCGGCGGTACGCCCACCATCGGTTCGATCACGGTGACGACCGCCAACTACACGCTCTACTCGACCACGCAGACCGGCATTCTGGATACCGTGGCCGGCAGCGCCTCGGTCGACACGATCAACATCTCCGCGCTGACCGATTCGGCGGCCGACCAGACCACGCTCGATGCCTACATCGCGCAGGTCACCGCCGCCATCAACTCGGTGGCCTCGGCAGCTGCCGATCTCGGTGCGGTCAAGAACCGCATCTCGACCAACTCGGAGTTCGTCAAGACCCTGATGGACTCGGTTGACCGCGGTGTCGGCCAGCTCGTCGACGCCGACATGAACGCGGAATCGACCCGCCTGCAGGCTCTGCAGACCCAGCAGCAGCTCGGCGTTCAGGCGCTCTCGATCGCCAACCAGAACAGCCAGAGCATCCTGTCGCTGTTCCGCGGCTAAGCGGCGCTCTCGAAAACGACCATGCTCCCTCAGGGAGCACGGTCCCCGCCGCGATGGTGGGCGCCGACACGCGATATGCCGGCAATCGAACCTTCGTCATATTTCTTGCGACATGCTGCTGCCGGTCGGGTTGCCCTGCGTCTGAGCACTGGCTCGCGACCGCCCACCGATTGCGTCGCCTCGTCTTGCATAATTGCAACGCCTCGCCAGCGAACCCACACATTCGCGCCTCGCGCAACCTTCAGACAAGGTTGGCAGCTGAGTGTCGTCACCATTCGCATTGGTACGAGGTCATATGCTCAGTCGTGCGCAGGTACAGCAACTGCTCAACAATCTGCTGGAGCTTGGGCCGCGACGCCTGATGGCCTTGGGACTGATCGGTTTTGCGGTTCTCGTCACCGTCGTCGGCGGCGCCTATTATCTCAGCCGCCCCGAGTTCGAAACGCTCTACACCGGCCTCACCCGCGAAGACGTGACGCGCATCGGCGCGGCACTGCGCGAGCAGAACATCACCTTCGACGTCAATTCCGCCGGCGATGCGGTCTCGGTGCGTCCGAGCCAGACCATGCAGGCGCGGATGCTGCTCGCCGAGAAGGGGCTGCCGACCAGCGCCAATTCCGGTTATGAGCTGTTCGACAAGATCGGCTCGCTCGGGCTGACCTCGTTCATGCAGGAGGTCACCAAGCTGCGCGCGCTCGAAGGCGAGATCGCCCGCACCGTCCAGCTGATGAAGGGCGTGAAAGCGGCGCGCGTGCATATCGTGCTGCCGGTGCGCGGCTCGTTTCGCGCCACGCAGCAGCCGCCTTCGGCATCGGTCGTGCTGCGCACCGACGGCGCGATCGAGGCGCGCACGGCGCAGTCGATCCGGCATCTCGTCGCCGCCGCCATTCCCGGCATGAGCCGCGACAAGGTGACGGTGCTCGATGCCGACGGCTCGATGCTGCTCGCCGAAGAGGACGAGGCCAGCGCCGCGCCGACCAAGATGGCGAGCCTGCAGAAGACGGTCAGCGGCATGGTGCAGGAGAGCATCCGCAAGGCGCTGACGCCGTATCTCGGCCTCGACAATTTCGAGGTGAGCGTCGCTCCGCAGCTGTCCACCGACAAGCGGCAGATCAACGAGACGGTCTACGATCCCGAGAACCGCGCCGAGCGCTCGGTGCGGGCCGTACGCGAGAAGGAATCCTCGCAGAACGCCGACCGCTCGTCGCCGACCACGGTGCAGCAGAATCTCCCCGACCAGCAGGTGAATGCGGGCGGCGGCAAGAACTCCAGCGAGGACAAGACCCGCCGCGAGGACGTCACCAACTTCGAGGTCTCCTCCAAGACCACAACGACGGTCAGCGACGGCTATTCCGTCAAGAAGCTGTTCATCGCCGTCCTGGTGAATCGCGCTCGGCTGGTCGCCGATCTCGGCGACAAGAGCAATCAGGCCATCATCGACAGCAAGCTCGCCGAGATCAGCCAGCTCGCGGCGACCGCGGGCGGATTGGACAAGGCGCGCGGCGATCAGATCCAGGTGACGGCCGTCGATTTCATCGAGGGCTCGCGTGAGCTGGCGCCGGTGCCGCCGATCAGCTTCGTCGAGATGATCAACAAGCAGCTCGGCAGCGTCATCAACGCGATCACGATCCTGGCCGTGGCTTCGATGCTGGTCTGGTTCGGGCTGCGGCCGGCGGTCAACGGCATCCTGACCCATCGCGCGGAGCAGGAGCAGGCCGAGGCGGCCGAGGCCGCCCAGCTCGAGGCCTCGGCGGCCCTTGCGCTGCCCGACGGCGAGGAGGCCGAGCTCAACCTCGTCGAAGACCTCGAAGGCAAGATGCAGCGAACGCCGCAGAAGCGGCTCGAGCAGATCGTCCGGCTCGATCAGATGCAGGCGGCGGCGATCCTTAAAGACTGGATGCGACGCGAGGAGGCGGCATGAACGCGGCAATCGGAAAACTCCTGACGCAGTTCGATGCGAATGGCCGGGTCAAGTCGTCGCCGCCGCCCCCGCCTCCAAAAATCCAGGACGTGCTGACCAGGCCAAAGGAGGCGAGGCGCGATCCGCAGCCTCAATCGCAGCCGCAGGCCCACACGCAGCTTCAGGCTCAGTCCCCGGCGCCCGCGACGGAAGCGCCGCCCGTCAATCTCCTGGACGATGCCTATCGGCGCGGCCATGCCGCGGGCGTCGCGGAAGGCGACGCCAAATTGGCCGAGGAGCGCGTCCGCAGCGCGATCCGGCTCGGCGAAGAGCGGGCCAAATGGTCCGATCAGCAGGCGGTCGCAATCGTCAGCGGCTTCGAGGCGGCCTGCCGCGAGATCGAGACCAATATCGCAAGCTCCGTGGCGCGGATCCTGCTGCCGTTCCTCGCCGATGCGGTGCGCGACAAGGCGATCGGATCGCTGGTCGAGCAGATCGCGGCGCTGACCGGCAGCTCGTCGGCGCCCGCCTTCAAGGTCACCGGCCCGAGCGAGCTGCTGGACCTCGTGAAGACGCAGCTCGAGGCGTCCAGGCGAACCGGCATCGCATACGAGGCCGCCGAGACGCTCGAGGTGCGCGTCGTGGCTGACCAGACCGCGATCGAGACGCAGATCTCCGCCTGGAGTGAACGCCTCAAGGAAGCGCGCCGGTAGTCCGCCATGGAGGAGGTCAAGCATGAGATCGTGATCGTCCGCCGCCGCAGCGCCTTCGCCGAGGAGGCGCATCACGGCGGCGTCTGGAAGATCGCCTATGCGGACTTCATGACCGCGATGATGGCGTTCTTCCTGGTCATGTGGCTGCTCAACGCGCTCAACCAGGACCAGAAGCAGGTCGTCGCGAGCTATTTCAATCCGATCAAGCTCGCTGAGAACTCACCTGCCCCAAAGGGTCTCAAGGATCTCTCCAACAAGGAGCCGTCGTCGTTCGAAGGCCAGGACGGCAAGCGTCAGCCGGCCGGCACGAACGAGGAAAGGCGCGGCGATTCTCCGACGGCTGAGAAGCCGGCCTCTTTCGAGGAGAAGGTCCTGTTCCGCGATCCCTATGCGACGCTCGCCGAGATCGCCAACAGCGCGAACCAGTCGACGGGCCAGCGGCGCGCCGGCGCTCTGACCTCCGCTGAAGAGGACGGCCTCAAGGGAGGCGATGCCTATCGCGATCCATTCGATCCCGGCTATTGGAAGCTGGCGCCACAGGCGTCCAAGGACGCCGATCGCTTCATCGAGAGCGAGCCGAAGCCGAATGCCTCCGCGCGAGACGGCGCAGCCGGAACAAATCCGGGCGAGGTGCAGGCGCGCCGGAGCAGGACGGATGATGCCGGCGGCAGCGTGGCTCCGAGCCCGGAGAGCGCGTCCGCAAGCCTGTCGCCGCTGCTGCCGCCGGGCCCCGCACCGACGCAGTCGGCGCGCGAGGGCAGCGCCCAAGCTGGCGTTCAGGCCAATGCCGCTCCGCAGGCGCGTCTCAACGATACGGCGAAGGAGCCGGAGGCGCGCGACAATGCGCAAACGCAGCAACCGACCCTCAAGCAGCTTCAGTCCGCAATCGCAGACGCCCTGTCGGACATCAAGGCAGGAGCGGGGCCGGCGGCCGAGGTGCGCCAGGTCGAGGAAGGGCTCCTGGTCAGCCTGACGGACGATGCGAGCTTCGGCATGTTCGCGGTCGGCTCGGCGGAGCCGCGGCCCGAGCTGATCCGCGTGATCGACAAGATCGGGCCGCTGCTGATGAAGCGCCAGGGCATGATCATCGTCCGCGGCCATACCGACAATCGGCCGTATCGCTCGGAAACTTACGACAATTGGCGGCTGTCGACCGCACGTGCGCAGATGGCATATTACATGCTGGTTCGCTCCGGCGTCGATGCGCGGCGGATCGAGCATATCGAAGGTTACGCCGATCGGCGGCCGAAGCTCCCGAACGACCCGGCCGCCGCCCAGAACCGCCGGATCGAGATCCTGATCCGGGAGAAACGCCCTTGATCAGGCTGCTGCGCCGCGCCGTCTTGCTGCTGCCGTTCATCGCGGCAAATGCGCTTGCCCAGCCTGCACCCCAGGGCAGCGAACCCTATGAGCTCGTCCGCGCGCTGCAAGCGGTGCAGGACGGCATCGCCAATGGCGACACCGCCGCACATGGCAGTCATATCGCGCTGATCCGGCAAATCGGCGAGAAGTTTCTCGCGGCCGATCCCGCGGTGTGGAGCAATCCGCGGAACGGCCAGGCGGTCGTTATCTACCTGCTCAGCGGCGGTGCGCCGCAAATCGTCCGCAAACTGCCGCGCGACAAGTTGAACGTTGACGAGCGGCTGTTCAACGGTGCGCTCGCCTATGTCGAGGGTCGCCAAGAGGAAGCACGGGAGCTGCTCAAGGAGATCAAGCCGCGGACGATTCCTTCGGGACTGGGCGGACAGGTCGCGCTGGTTCAGGGCGCGCTGTTCGCGCGCGCCGAGGCCTCGCTCGCGATCGAGCGCCTGGACGATGCGCGCCTGCTGTTGCCCGGCACGCTGGTCGAGGAGGCGGCGCTGCGGCGCGAGATCCTGCTGGTGGGGCAGGCGGAGGATTTCGAGAAGTTCGAGTTCCTGACGCTGGCCTATATCCGCCATTACCGCAACTCGATCTATGCGGGCGATTTCTGGCAGCGCTTCTCCGCGGGGCTGACGCAATCGAGCCTGGCACTCGACGAGCGCCGCTTTGCGCGGATCTCAGCCTTGCTCGAGCAGGTCGATCGCGCCAGCCGCCTCAAGCTCTATCTCGTGATGGCGCGCGCCGCGATGGTGCGCGGACGGCTGACCGTGACCCGGCTGGCCGGCGAGCGGGCATTGACCCTCAGCGCGGATACATCGGCGGAGCGCGAGCGCGCCCATTTCTTCCGCGGCGCCTCGCGCGTGCTCACCGACGAATATGACGGCGGTCTCGCCGAACTGAAGGCGCTCGACCGGTCGAAGCTGCCCGAGCGCGACGTCCCCCTTCTCAATGCCACGGTGCAGCTTGCGCTCGACATCCGCAAGCCGTTCGCGGGCGGATTTACGGCGGACAAGCCGCCGGCCACGCCGGCGCGGCTCGATCTGTCGTCATCGACCGCGACGCTCGCACGCGCGCAGAAGCAGCTCGGCGAGCTCGAACTCCTGACCAAGGACCGCCGTCCATGACCAAGCTCAGTGGAACCTCCGGACAGCTCTTCAACGGTCTCGCCGAGAGTCTCAACATGCGCGGGTCGCGCGCGGCAAAGGGTGCCGCGACCAAACCGCAGGCGAACTCGTCCTTCAACGATCTGCTCCACACCGTCTCGAATCTCGCCAAGCAGGCGCTGAGCGAAGACGACAGCGAGACGGCCGCGAAGACCGGAACGCTGCGCACGCGTCCGATCCATCCGACCGAACAGGAGAAGCCGAAGGAGGCGGCGCTGCGCGAACCCGTCGCGCCCAATGCACATCCAAAGTCCATGGACGAGGCCTCCGACACCAAGTCCGACAAGCTGGCGGAGAAACCACGTCCGGTCGATCTTCTCACCGGGACAGATCGCCAGGATCAATCCGGCATCGCTGTGATGATCGGCCAGGAGATCGCTGCCGCGCCTGCCGTGAAGCCGCAGATGCAAGTGCCCTCCGCAGACAAGGACGCGCCCGCGCGCGACCAGCGGTCGCCCTCGGCGAAGTACGAGGCAACGGGCGCGGTGAAGGCGGCGACCGGCGATCCCGGTCCATCCAGTCCTGCCCCGGCCGGCGCGCGCTCGCAGGCGGCGGCTTCGCAAGCGATGGCGGCGTCGCAATCTGCGCTGACGCAAGGTGCGGAAGCCTCGAGCGCAAGGCCGGCATCACCCGGCTTCGAGGCGGTCACGGCCGATGTCGAGCGGGCTGCCAAGGCTTCGGCGCGCGCCGCGCTACCCGAGACGACCAAGGTCACCGTGGTCCAGCAGGAAACTCATCTGCCACCGGCGCAGTTCAACGCCCCGCAGCAGGTTGCCAATGCAGTCGTCGCCGAGCTGAAGGAGTCCTCGGCTCCGGCTGCGTCCGCGGCACCCGATCTCGCCGCATCCCAGACCAACGCACCGGATCAGCCGCTCAGGATCCTGACCGTCAATCTCGAACCGCCCGCGCTCGGCAACGTCACGGTGCGCCTGCGTCTCGTCGGCACCGAAGTGTCCGTCCAGCTCGCGGCCGAGCGCAAGGACACGAGCCAGATGCTCGACCAGCAGCGCGACCAGATCCGCGAGCTCATGCAGTCGGCCGGCTACGTCGCCGACGTCGCGCCGGTCCAGCACGGCTCGCTGGACGGATTCCAGAGCGGCTCCGGCCAGTCCCAGCCCCAGCTCTCGGGCCAGCAACAATCCTCGCCGCAGTCGCAAGGCGCGTTCGGCGGTGCCGGCACGTCGTCGGGGCAATCCGACAGCGGCGCGAAACAGGCTCGCCAGGAGCGCCAGTTCAACCAGGAGACGCGTCATGAGCAGGACGTGGCGCCGCATCATCGTCGCGGCCCTGTTTATCTGTAACGCGAGCGCTGCGGAAGCCGCCGCCGAGACTGCGCGGCCCTGCGAGCGTGAGATGACACGTGCGGCCCGGCAGCATGGGATTCCGCTCGGCATTCTCTATGCGGTCGGCCTCACCGAGACCGGCCGGCGCGGCGCGCTCCATCCTTACGCGCTCGGGGCCGACGGCCAGACCGTGTTCGCCAAGGACATCAACGATGCAATCGCGAATTTCGAGGCCATGCGCAGCAAAGGCATCAAGCTGATCGACCTCGGCTGCATGCAGATCAACCATTATTATCACGGCGACAAGTTCGCTTCGGTCCGGGCGATGTTCGATCCCGCGGGGAATGTCGAATACGCCGCGCGCTTCCTGAAGGAGTTGAAGCAGCGCGAGGGCAGCTGGACCATGGCTGTCGCGCGCTACAACGCGGGCCCCAACAATCAGCCGGCGCAGAAGCGCTATGTCTGTCACATCGTTGCGCATCTCGTCTCGAGCGGTTTCGGCGCGTGGACGGACAAGGCGCGCTCGTTCTGCCAGCCCAAGACGAGCTGAAGCAGAGCTGACCGGACCACGACAAGTTGTGCATCGCGCCCAATCATCAGCCCCGCGCAAGCAAGAACCCCCATTGTAGCTGCAACCTACCGAAGGAGCAATTCATGAGCCTGTATGGTGTTATGCGCACCGGCGTTTCCGGGATGAACGCGCAGTCCAACAAGCTGTCGACCGTCTCGGACAACATCGCTAACGTCAACACGACGGGCTATAAGCGGGCTTCGACGGAGTTCTCCTCGCTGATCCTGAAGAGCGGCTCCGGCAATTACGATTCCGGCGCTGTCGAAACCAAGGTCCGCTATGCCATCAGCGACGGGGGCAATACGCAGTATACCACGTCGACCACGGACCTCCGCGTCCAGGGCAATGGCTTCTTCGTCGTGTCGAACGCCAACAACACGCAGCAATATCTGACGCGCGCCGGCTCGTTCGTGCCCGACAGCCAGGGCAATCTGGTCAACGCGGCCGGCTTCTATCTTCTGGGCCAGCCGGGCAACGTGAGCAATTTCTCGCAGAACAGCCTGTCAGGCATGGAGATCGTCAACATCGCCCAGGTTTCGCAGGTGCCGGTGCCGTCGTCGGCGGGCACGCTCACGACCGGTAACCTGGATCCGAAAGCCGCCGTCATTGCTGGCCCGCCCGGCCCGGCGTCGTATTCATCGAAGAGCTCGATCGTGGCCTACAACAATATCGGCCAGGCCGTTACGCTCGACGTCTACATGTCTCACACGGCGACGGCTGCCGGCTCGGATACCTGGCAGATCGAGGTCTACGACTCCGCTACAGGCACTTCGCTCGGCGCCGCCACGACCTTCACCTTCGACACCACGGCGGCCGGCAGGGGCGCGCTCGCCGCGGCGAGCCCGACCGGTCTCGCCTTCACCGTTCCCGGAGGTGCGGCGATGACCTTTGACCTGTCGAACTTGACCCAGGTCGGCACCGACTTCAGCTTCAAGGCCACTGTCAATGGCAGCGTTCCCTCGGCGATCGACAAGGTCGATATCGACGATGCCGGCCATGTGACGGCGATCCTCAAGAACGGGCAGCAGCTGACGCTCTACACCATCATGCTCGCCGACGTCGCGAGCCCCGACAATCTGACGCCCGAGCCCGGCAACGTCTATTCGACCAACATGAATTCCGGCAATGCGCAGGTCGGAAATGCCGGCACGGGTGGGCTCGGCACGATCCAGTCCAGTGCCCTGGAGGACTCCAACGTCGACCTTGCGGACGAACTCACCGGCATGATCGAGGCCCAGCGCGGCTTCACGGCGAACTCGAAATCGTTCCAGACCGGCTCGGATCTGCTGGATGTCGTCGTCAACTTGAAGCGCTGAATTCCTAGGCGCTCGTTTCGGGCAAGAGCACGCCATGTCGCTTACCGCCGCTCTCAACTCGGCTCGCTCCTCGCTCATGGCGTCGAGCGTTCAGTCGTCGGTCATCTCGCGCAACATCGCCGGTGCCAGCGCCACCGGCTATTCGCGCAAGCTCACCGTGCTGGACAATCTGCCCGGCGCCGGCGTCTATGTCGCGGCGATCCAGCGCGCCGCCAGCTCGGGCCTCTACAACAACGTCCTGATCGCGACCTCGTCGTCCGCCAAGCAGACCGCGATCTATGACGGCCTGCAGAAGATCGCCACCGCGACGGTGGACGATCCGGAGCTCGACCAGTCGCCGACGGCGCAGCTCAACGCGCTGAAGCAGGCGTTGCAGAAATATGCCAACGCCCCTGACAACGCCACCCTGGCGCAGGCGGCCGTCGCGTCCGCCAAGGACATGGCGACCGCGCTCAACCAGGCGACCCGGACCGTGCAGTCGGTCCGCGAAAGCGCCGATGCCGACATGCAGACGTCGGTTCAGAACATCAACCAGTTGCTGTCCCGGTTCGAGACCGTGAACACCGCGATCGTGAAAGGCACGATCTCCGGCGACGACATCACCGACTATCTCGATCAGCGCGACAGCATCGTCTCGCAGCTGTCGCAGGAGGTCGGCGTCAACATGTCGATCCGCCCCAACGGCGACGCGGCGCTCTACGCCGACAGCGGCGTGGTGCTGTTCGACAAGACGGCGCGGACGGTGAGCTTTGCGCCGACGAATGCCTACACCGCCGGCACCACGGGGAACGCCGTCTACATCGACGGGGTCCCGGTGACCGGCGCCAATTCGGTGATGCCGCTGAAGTCGGGCAAGCTCGCCGGCCTCGCCCAGCTGCGCGACCAGGACACCGTCACCTATCAGAGTCAGCTCGACGAAATCGCACGCGGCCTGATCAATACGTTCAGGGAAAGCGATCAGACCGCCGCGGCGCTGCCCGACGTTCCCGGCCTCTTCACCTATCCGGGCGCACCGGCGATGCCGGCGAGCGCAACCGTCTCGGTGGGTCTCGCCGGCACGATCTCGGTCGCGGCCTCGGTCGATCCGACCCTGGGCGGCAACCCGAATCTGCTGCGCGACGGCGCGATCAGCGGCAACCCCGCCTACCAATACAACACCGCCGGACACGGCGGCTATTCGGCCCGGCTGCAGCAGCTCATCGGCGGCATGGATGCCGCGCAGCCGTTCGACGCAACGACGCAGGGCAAGCCGAGCGGCAGCCTGATCGACTTCGCATCGTCGTCGGCGAGCTGGATCGAAAACCAGCGCAAGACCGCCGACGCCAACTCCGAGTACCAGAGCACATTGCTCAACCGCAGCATCACGGCGTTGTCCAACGTCAACGGCGTCAACATGGACGACGAAATGGCGTTGATGCTCCAGGTCGAGCGCACTTATTCGGCCTCGTCGAAGATCATTTCGACCGTCGATGAAATGCTGCAGAGCCTGCTGGCCGCCGTGGGGAACTGAGCCATGATGAGCGCAAACTACATTTCCACCCTGATGCTGTCCTCGTCGTTGAGGTATTCGATCACGAACAACCAGGCAGCGCTGAGCAGGGCGTCGACCGAAGCGACCACCGGCCGCTTCTACGACGTTGGTCTGGAACTCGGTGCGACGACGGGAAGCGACCTCACGCTGCGGGCGGACTGGAGCTTTGCCGACCAGCTCGTCGACACCAACGGTCTCGTCTCGGGACGCCTCGACGTGACGCAGAACAGGATCACTCAGCTCAGCAAGACCGCGACGGACTTCCTCAAGGACCTGATCGCGGCCCGCAGCACCGACGGCGGCGGGCGGGTCATCCTGCCGCCTGCTGCGTCCAATCTCCAAGACCTGATCGGCGCACTGAACGTCTCCTATAACGGCTCCTATCTGTTCTCGGGCATCAACACGCAGAATGCGCCCATCACGCCTTACGCCGCGGGCTCGGCCAGCAAGAACCAGGTCGATGCGGATTTTCTCGCGACCTTCGGCTTTCCGCAATCCTCACCCGCCGTGGCCACCATTCCGCCGGCCCAGATGCAGACCTTCCTAGACACCACCTTCGATGCCGAGTTCGCGAGCCCGGCCTGGAACACCAACTGGTCGTCGGCGACTGACCAGACCATGCAAAGCCGCATCTCCACCACCGAGATCGCGGACACGTCCGTGAGCGCCAACCAGATCGGCTTCCGCAGGCTCGCCGAGGCCTACACCATGATGGCCGATCTCGGCAACGTGAAGCTGAGCCAGGAGACGTTCCAGGTCGTGGTGGACAAGGCCATCGGGCTGGTCGGCAACGCCATCAACGATCTCGCTGCGCTGGGCGGCAGCGTCGGCACGGTCCAGCAGCGGGTCACCACCGCAACCGCCAAGCTCAAGACGCAGCAGGACATCCTGAACAATCAGATCGTCGGCATGGAGAAGGTCGATCCGACCGAAGCCTCGGTCCGGGTCAATACGCTGCAGACACAGATCCAGACCGCGCTGGCGCTCACCTCGCAGCTCCAGAAGATCAGCCTCATCAATTATCTCTGAGCCAAGGCTGCGCTGTCAGGCTCGTAACCTTTGTCCAGTTGTTCGGTTTTCTGCGAAGAGTGGTCCTGATGACGTTTGAAGCCTATGAAGCGGTCGTTGATGATAGTGGCTATGAGGCGCGCAGCCGTGAGCGGCAGGCACTCAGCCTTGGCATCGACCGGCTCGAGCGGATCCAGAAGGGGCGTTCCAGCCTCGAGGATCAGGTCGAGAGCCTGCTCTATGTGCGGCGGCTGTGGACGATCTTCATCGAGGATCTCGCGCACCCGGACAACGGCCTGCCGGACAAGCTGCGTGCCGACATCATCTCGATCGGCCTGTGGGTGGTCAAGGAAGCCGATCGTCTCCGCGAGCAGCGGTCCAGCGACGTGGTGCAGCTCATCGAAATCAACCGCCTGATCCGAGACGCGCTTTAATGAAGATCTCCTTGCGCGCGGGCGAACGGATCTACATCAACGGCGCGGTGCTCCGCGTCGACCGCAAGGTCTCCGTCGAGCTCGTCAACGACGTGATGTTCCTGCTCGAAGGGCAGGTCATGCAGGCGTCCGACGCCACCACGGCGCTGCGGCAGCTCTATTTCATCGTCCAGCTTATGCTGATGAACCCGACCGACGTTCGCGACGCTGCGGCGCTCTACGCCCAGCATCACGCGGCCCTGTGTGCCGTTTGCGAGAACCGCGAGATGCTCGGTGGGCTCGGCGCGATCCACGAACTGGTTGGGGCGACCCGCTATTTCGAGGCGCTCAAGCGGATTCGCGCGTTGTTTCCGGTGGAGCAGGCCATCCTGGCCGGCGCCGCCGCCGTTTCCCCAGTCGAAGCTGCCTGACAGCGGAGGGACAAGATGAACGTCAACAGCGCGACCGACAGCACGAGCAGATCCAGTTCGACCGACACCAACTCGACGACGTCGAGCAACAGCGTAGACTACAACACGTTTCTCCAGCTCCTCATCGCCCAGATGAAGAACCAGGATCCGACCAATCCCATGGACACTGCGCAATATATGAGCCAGTTCGCCCAGCTCTCGACAGTCGAGCAAGCGATGCAGACGAATGCGAAGCTGGACGCGCTGCTGTCCTCGCAGTCCTTGTCGCAGGCCAACGGGCTGATCGGGAAGACGGTCAGCTTCACCGACTCGACCGGCGCGACCTTCAGCGGCAAGGTCGTCTCGGTTTCCATCAACAGCGACGGCTCCATCGCGACCCTTCAGGACGGCACGAAGGTCGCGGTCGGACCGGGGCTCACGATCAGCCAGTCATGAACGAGCGGGACGCCCTCGATATCGTCCAGGCGGCGATCTGGACCATCATCGTCGCCTCCGGGCCTGCGGTCGGCGCAGCCATGCTGGTCGGCACCGTCATCGCGCTGATCCAGGCGCTGACCCAGATCCAGGAGGTGACGCTGACCTTTGTTCCGAAGATCATCGTCATTCTCCTGGTCGTTGCCGTCTCCGGCTCCTTCATCGGCGCGCATCTGTCGACCTTCACTGAGATGGTCTATTCCAGGATCGAGCGCGGCTTCTGATCCGGACGGCCTGGCACCATCCCCGCGTAAGCTTTGCGCGGCAGATTGCGAACCGGACCCCTCTGCCGGTGACCCCATGGCCGATACGTTAGCTGCTAGCCCGCCCAATCAGCGCCGCCTCGGAACGGATGCCTTTTTCGCCGCCGGCATCGTGACCATGCTCACGATCCTGTTCCTGCCGATTCCTCCGATCCTGATCGACCTCGGCCTCGCGTTCTCGATCGCGCTTTCGGCCCTGATCCTGATGGTGGCGCTGTGGATTCAGCGCCCGCTCGACTTCTCTGCTTTCCCGACCGTTCTGCTGATCGCGACGATCCTGCGCCTGGCGCTGAACATCGCGACGACGCGCCTGATCCTGTCACGGGGCGGGGAGGGTGAACATGCGGCGGGCCATGTCGTTGCAGGCTTCTCGAAGTTCGTCATGGGCGGCGACTTCGTCATCGGTCTCATCATCTTCGCGATCCTGGTGACGGTGAATTTCGTCGTGATCACCAAGGGCGCGACGCGTATCGCCGAAGTCGGCGCCCGTTTCACCCTCGACGCCATCCCGGGCAAGCAGATGGCGATCGATGCGGACCTGTCCGCCGGCTTGATCGACGACAAGGAAGCCCAGCGACGGCGCCGCGAGCTCGAAGAGGAGAGCGCGTTCTTCGGCGCCATGGACGGCGCCTCGAAATTCGTCCGTGGCGACGCCATTGCCGGTCTCATCATCACCGCGATCAACATCTTCGGCGGCATCGTCATCGGCGTCACCCATCACGGATTGACTCTGTCCCGCGCGGCCGACGTCTACACCAAGCTCTCCGTCGGCGATGGTCTGGTGTCGCAGATGCCGGCGCTGATCGTGTCGCTGTCGGCGGGCCTCCTGGTCTCCAAGGGCGGCACCACGGGCTCGGCGGAGCAGGCGGTGCTGCGGCAGCTCGGCGGCTATCCGCGCGCGGTGTCGGCCGCCGCGCTGATGATGTTCGTGCTCGCTTTGATGCCGGGACTGCCGATGGCGCCGTTCGTGCTGCTTGGGGGTGTCATGGCCTTCGTCGGCTATTCGTTGCCGAAGCGGCAGGCCGCGCTGAAGCAGAAGGAGGAGGCTCGCAAGGCCGACGAGCGCGCCCAGGCTGAGGCCAAGGAGTCCGTCAAGGAGCAGCTCAAGACCGCCGAGATCGAGCTGGCGCTCGGCGGCCACCTTTCGGTCCATCTGTTGGGCTCGCGCACCGAGCTTGCCCACCGCGTGGCCAAGATCCGCAAGAAATTCGCCAAGCAGTACGGCTTCGTCATTCCCGAGATCAAGCTCACGGACAATCTGTCGATCGATCCCAAGAGCTACCAGATCCGGATTCACGACACGCGCGTTGCCCATGGCGAGCTCAGGCTCGGCGAGGTGCTGGTGCTGGTCGACAAGGATGGCAAGCCCGACGTGCCGGGCTACGAGGTGATCGAGCCTGCGTTCGGCATGAAGGCGCTGTGGGTGACGGAAGCCTTCACCGACGAAGTCAAGCGGCAGGGCTGCAAGCCGGTCGACAATCTGTCGGTGCTGCTCACGCATTTGAGCGAAGTGATCAGGGCGCACCTCGCCCAGCTGCTGTCCTACAAGGACATGCGCGCCCTGCTCGACCGGCTCGATCCCGAATACAAGCGCCTGGTCGAGGATCTCTGCCCGTCGCAGATCTCCTATTCGGGCCTGCTGGCGATCCTGAAGATCCTGCTTGCCGAGCGAGTCTCCATTCGCAATCTTCACCTGATCCTCGAGGCGATCGCCGAGATCGCGCCCCATGTGCGGCGCTCCGAGCAGGTGGCAGAGCACGTGCGGACCCGGCTCGCCCAGCAGATCTGCGGTGATCTCTCCGACAATGGCGTGCTCAACGTGGTTCGTCTCGGCAACCGCTGGGACCTCGCTTTCCACCAGAGCCTGAAGCGCGATGCCAAGGGGGACGTCGTCGAGTTCGACGCAGACCCGCGCTTAATCGAGCAGTTCGCGACCGAAGCCAGCGCCGCGATCCGGAAATTCACCGAGAGCGGCACCAGCGTGGTGATGGCAGTGACGCCGGAAGCGCGCCCCTATGTCCGGATGATCCTGGAGCGAGTGTTTCCGACATTGCCGATCCTGTCGCATGTCGAAGTCGCGCGCAGCGCCGAGATCAGGGCGCTCGGAGCCATATCGTGATCTCAGGGCTCGCCGACAGCGTGCTGGTGACGTTCATCGTGTTTTGCCGCATCGGCGCCTGCCTGATGCTGGTGCCCGGCTATTCCAGCGTCAACGTTCCGCCCCAGGTGCGCCTGTTCGTCGCGCTGGTCACGACGTTTGCACTGACGCCGATCCTGATTGCCGTCCTGAAGCCGCTCACGGACAACGCGGCTCCCCTGACGCTCGCGCTCCTGATCTGCTCCGAGCTCGTGGTCGGCAGCGTCATCGGGCTCGGCGGGCGCGTTTTCTTCCTCGCCCTCCAGACCATGGCGACCATGATGGCGAGCGCGATCGGGCTGAGCAACATTCCGGGCACACCGATCGGCGACACCGATCCGGCGCCAGCCCTGGTGCCGCTGATCATGGCGGCTGTCACCACGCTGTTCTTCATGACCGACCAGCACTGGCAGGTGCTGCGGGGGCTGATGAACTCCTACGACGTCTGGAAGCCCGGCAGCAGGCTGGGCGGCAGCGTCGCGCTCGAGCTGCTCGTCGGCCGCCTTTCGGAAGCGTTCGTGCTGACGCTGCGGATCTCGAGCCCTTTCATCGTCTATTCGGTCATCGTCAACCTGGCGGTCGGCCTGATCAACAAGCTGACGCCGGCCATTCCGGTCTATTTCATCTCGGTGCCCTTCGTGCTGTTCGGCGGCTTCCTGCTCCTCTACCTCACCAGCGACGAGCTGCTGACGCAGTTCATGCTGGGCGTGTCGTCGTGGCTGGCGGAGTGACCGGGTCATGACATCGCGCGCGGACAAGCTCGGCCGGATGGTCTCGCTGGTGAAGCTGCAGCTCCGGCTCTCCGAATGGCAGCTCGCGCAATTGCGGCAGCAGGAGCGCAGCCTGCAGGACGAGCAGGAATGGCTGGTCGGAGCCTTGAACGATGGAAAGCCGCCGGCGGGATCGTCGAACGAATCGATCGCGCGGCGTCTCAACAGGGCGAGCGTCGGCGCACGTGCGGTGCAGGCGCAGGCCGTGCAGCAGCTCGACCAGGTTCGCCGGGAGACCCGCCGCGTGAAACAGCTCGAGGAGGTCGCCAAGGCCGCACTCGCAGACAAGCTCCGCGATGCCGAGAAGCGCTCGCTCGAGGACATGACGGGAACGAGCCTTACCGTGCAAGCCTGGACGCCACAGCCAGCCAATCGGAACAAGACATGATCGTGACAGCGACGCCCGACCTCGTCCTCGACGTCCTCGAAGCCGCGGACCCCGCGACGCAGCGCGCCGCGACCGCGAAGCTCGACGCGCTGAAATCGTCGGACGCCGACTTCGCCGCCACGATGGAGGCGGAAGTCGGCAAGGCCAAAGCGGCGACCGCCGATCAAGCCGCGGCGAAAGTCGCGGAAGCGCAGTCGGGTGCCGTGAATGGCGCGCCGGTGCAGGTGATCAAGGCGCCGGCATCCGGCGAGATTTACCGGAAGTTCGAAGCCTTCATCCTCCAGACCTTCGTCGAGACGATGTTGCCGAAGGAGTCGGAGGAGGTCTTCGGCAAGGGCACGGCTGGCGGCGTCTGGAAATCGATGCTTGCAGAGCAGCTCGGCAGCCAGCTGGCAAAGGGCAACGGTGTCGGCATCGCCCGGCAGCTCGCCGCCGCACATCCGGCTGGACCGGACGCTGCGAAGGCCAAATCATGATCCGCGAACGGGTGACAGAAGTTGAGAGGTGAATTTCCAATGCAGGCACAAGAAGGCGCGGCGGCCGTGGCGATGGACCAGACGGTCGCGGACACCGAGATGGTGACGACGGAAGCCGTAGCGAGCGATGCGCTGCTGCCCGTGCTGCTGCCGATCGGGGGTGGCGAGGCAAGGGTCGGCGCCGCGGACACGATGAGATCGGACGAGATGCGTGGCCTGCTGGCCGCAATCCGCCGGCTCGCGACTATCGTCGAGGAGGAGACGACGGCACTCGCGACGGGCCAGAAGATCGATTTCGACGACTTCAGCGCGCGGAAGAGCCGGAGCATGCTCGAGTTCGTCCGCCTGATGCGGGCGCGGATGCACCTTGGCGGCGAGGTCGAGATCACCGAGGAGATTCAGCGGCTGCGCGACAAGCTCGAGCGGAATCGATCCATTCTGGAGATGCACTACGACGCAGTCCGGGAGGTCGCGAGCATTATCGTCAAGGCGGTCAAGGACGCCGAGTCCGACGGCACCTATACCGGTCGCACAGCGCAGGACGGAAAATGATCAGGCTGGTGCTGGCCGGGCTTTGGGTATGCATCCTCACGGCAGGCACGAGCTATGCCGTTGCCTATTGGAAGGAGAAGGGCAGCCTGCTGCCGGCGAAGGACGAATATCTCGAAGGGCTGCAATATCACAAGACGCGGGCGCTGAGCGTGCCGATGGTCGAGAACGGCAATGTCCAGGGCTACATCGTCGCCCGCTTCGTCTACACCATGGAGGCGCGGACCATGCACCAGCTGAACGTCCCGCCGGAGCCGTTCGTCGTCGACGAGGCCTTCCGCAGGATCTACGCCGACGATCGTCTCGACTTCAGGAAGCTCGCCCGTTACGACCTCGCCATCCTGACGACGGCCATCAAGCAGCGCGTCAACGAACGGATGCAGGGTGACATTGTCCAGGACGTCCTGGTCGAGGACTTCAACTATGTCTCCAAGGAAGAATTCCAGCAGAAGCCATAGCTCTTTTCTGCGGCCATCCTTCGAGAGGCCGCTACGCGGCTCCTCAGGATGAGGACGGAATGCGCGGCGCCAGTCTCAGCGCGCACCGGGGCCGACTAGCCTCATCCTGAAGGAGGCGCGTCAGCGCCGTCTCGAAGGACGAGGCGTGCGCTCAGCTCGCCGCCAAAAGTGCAACGGCCTCCGCGAAGCTGCTTCGCAGAGGCCGTTGCCGGTTCGTGGCGCTGTCCTGCCGTGTCAGTTGCCGGCCGGGTATGCCGCGGGGGCGGCCTGCGTCCTGTTCAGTAGAATGCCGACGTCCTCGAGCTCCTGCACCGGCTCGTCGAGAGTTTCGCCCGCCGGGATGTTGAGGCGGTAGCCGACATAACGCCTTGCCACGATCGCGTCGAAGCCGAGGCGGTCGCGGAGCTTCTTGCGCAGCTTGCTGACGTGGCTCTCGATCACGCTCTCGTCGAATGTGGACTCGAAGATGCCGTAGACCGCATTGAAGATCTGGGTCTTGGTGATCCACTTGCCGTGATTGGCCACCATATATTCGAGAATGCGCAGTTCGCGGCGGGGCAGGGTGAGGGCGTGGCCCGCGATTTCGGGATCACGGCCGTTGAAGAAGACCTGGATCCTGCTCTCGCAGGGCCTCGGCAGCTCGCCCACCCGGCGGCGCGCGATCGCGGCCGTTCGTGCCAGGATCTCGCGCAGGTGGATCGGCACGTGCACGACGTCGTCCACGCCCGATTCGAACAGCTCCAGCGTGTTCTTGAGCATCTTCTGGCCGCTCATGGCAATGATGGGAGCCGAGGAGCGCTTGCGCATCGCCCGCGGCAGGCTTCCGCGGGCATCGCAATCGCCGAGGAGAAAAGCGTCCACCGCCGCCAGATCGGACTCGCTCGCAGATTGCAGCCAGTCCCAGAATTCTCCGGAGGAGAAGCCGATCGACGATACGCCTTCGCGAACGAGCCCTCCGACATAGCTGTTCGCGACGCTCTCACGATCATCAACGATAATATACATCAGTCTTTCGCCCCTGTTTCGCACTTGTTGCGGCCGGTTGGTGTTGTGATGCTCCGGCTCGGCAACGATGCTGTTTGACGACATTCCATCCCGCGAACCGTTGTTGTGGTTTCGATATTCGCGGGCAGCCCTACGCATTCAGTGCCTGCGTCTCGCAGGCCTGTTACTTCAACTCAATACTGAAACGCTTACTGCGTGAGGCTCGGCGGGTGTCTTACTGGTCACCTCGCGGAGCAGATTGAGAAACGACCTAGAACAGTTGCGCCAAGTTGCTCATCGCGTCCGAACACTGCTGAAACCGTGTCGATCTCCTCGCCAACTGGCGAGAATCACTTGAGTAGAACCGTAGCGATTGCCGATTCCCGATCAAGCGTGCGGAAGAAAGCGATTGCTACACGCGCTTGATGCTGTTGATTTGTTTCGGGTGTTTCTTGATGTATTCGATCGTATCAGTTGATTTTGATACGAAACTAGTTTTGCATCGTGATGGTTGTATAGTTCCGCATCCCCGTACAATTACAGCTATTTCGGGTGGTGCTCCGGGGCACGCACATTGATGGGTTTTCAACCCCGGATTGACTCTGGAACTCGCTTTTCCGCATGCGGAAGTTCGACTCACGTCTGCGCCGCGCCTCCAGCTTGATGAAATCTTGGCGAGTGTGTGTCTTTCGAGTCGCACTATCGCCACGTGTGTGGCGCGATCGACTCATGCGACGACGCATCGCGCGCGATGAACGGCTTTCGACCCGCACGTTTCAGGCAAGCTTCGACAGATAACGTCGTCGCTCGACAGACCGAACCGAACGGAGCATTTTCATATGTTGTCCGATGGACAAGCTCGTCCCAACGCGACCGCGGACGCTTCCGCGGCGGCGAAGCCAGCGCCGGAGGCGAGCGATTCATTGGACAACGCGGCGCGGACGACCAAGCCTGCCGCGAGTGCAAAGCGCGTATCGGCGACGGCGAGCGACGAGGCTCTCGCAAAGGAGGCACTCGACGGCTTGAAGCGGATTCGTGCCAAGGCCCGCCTCGACAAGATGGCGATCCCGAAGCCGGCGCCGGTCGTGATCAAGCCGGCCGTGATCGTGGCGAAGCCGCCGCCACCCCGTCCGACCTGGGTCGCGCCGCTCGCAACTCTGGCGGTCGCTGCCATGCTGGTGGTCTGCGCCTGCACCGGCGTGATCGCCTATCTCACCACCCAGCCCGCGCCAAACAACGTTGCGGCCAATGCGGAGATCAGGAATCTGCGCGAGACCGTCGCGCAACTGCGCAAGCAGGTGTCGAGCGTGTCTGAAAACCTCGATGGCTTGCGGACCGCGGTCGATCAATCCAGCAAGGTCACGAACGATCGCTTCGGCCGGTTTGCCGAGAATCTCGACCGGATCGAGCGGGTGAGCTCGTCCTCTACGGTGAAGCTCGACAAGCTCGCTCAGGCGCAGACCCAAGCTCAAGCGCCCGCGCCGGCGACGGTGCAGACGCAGCCGGTGTCAGCGCAAGGGCCGATGATGGCCGCGGTCGCCGCGCCCGAATTCACGGGATCGGTGCCTGCACCCGAGCGTGCATCGGCGCCGCGCAAGGCGATCAAGGGCTGGTCGGTCCGCCAGGCCTATGAGGGAATTGCGATCCTGCAGGGCCCGAACGGTGTCATCGAAGCCGTGCTGGGACAACAGGTGCCCGGCCTTGGCCGCATCGAAGAGATCAGGAACGAGAACGGGCGCCTGGTGGTGGAATCAAGCGGCGGCGTCATCTATTCGTCACGCAAGGCAACGCCCTGATCGAGCCGCCTTCTATTGGCGGTGATGCTCGAAGCTGGTGCACAGCAGATCGACCTCCGCCTCCGCGATCGGCGCGCGAAAAAGGCGGCAGCTGAACTCGACCGTCGTCTTGCTGTCGGCACTGGCGCGATCCTCCCGCAGGAAGATGCACCGCTTGCAGACGTCGGTGTGGTGCCGCTGCTCGGCGGCATCGGAGTGGTCCAGCACGTGCCGGAACGTGTCGCGGAAGCGGATTTTGACTTCATCGTCGAGAACAGCAATCGCTTCGAGAAGGACGTTGACGGGATCGCGCACCAGGAACTTCTTGCCCTGCTGGGTCACGCTCAACGTCACCGACCGCTTGTCCGTCGCCGAGCGCTTCCGCTCGAGATAACCGAGCCGCTCGAGCTCGCCGATGATGAACGAGGCGGTGCCGCGCGTGGTGCCGACGTAGCTCGCCAGCGCCGAGGGGGTTCGGGAAAATCGGTTGGCGCGGGAGAGGAAGCGCAGCGCCATCCATTCGCGGTCGCGCAAACCGTGCTTGGTGCCTTCGAACCACAGGATGCGTGCGGCCTGCTCCAACAGTTCAATCGATTCACGAGCCAAATTCATTTCAGTTCCAGGTCGGACAAACGTTTATTCAATTGGGCCTCCGCTAGCGCAATCGGAGACCCGCTCGCGCTGCTTCGTCCGTTGCGGGCGAGCATCGCGCGTCGCGGGAAGAAGCCTCTGCGTTTCCGAAGATGGAACTTCCGGCCGTGGAACTAGGGTGTCACAAAGAAAGACCGGGTAAATCGCGCGGCCAAGATCTTTCGAAAATTTCAATCAAATGACGGCGGTTCGCACGGAATTGGCGATGATGAGCGATGCGTAAGCACATGATGTGTCACCATCGTCGCTGCGATTGCTATTTGTTGCGGCAGAGCCTGTCGGGTGTGCGCTCAGGCGCATTCTGTGCAGCGACAAGCGGCCTGGCCGGCAGGCAAAGAACCATTTTTTTCGGTTAATGGATGTTGCGATGCAGTGCAGCCAGACGGTTAAGTCCGGCACACGGCACACGGCACACGGCCCACGCTCCGGCGGGCGGCGGACACCGGTGCTCGCTAACGAAGGGATGAAGTGGTGAGCCGCGTGCTCGCAGGCTGGTGACTTGCGTTTATCCGGCAATTACGGGCGAATGCGGCGCCCGAGGGGCATCAGCATGGGAATCAGGAATGGGAAGATCGATGAGCTTTGAAACCACCATGACATCCGACGTCGTTGGACTGACGAAAGTTGCCCCGCTCTCGCGCCGCGGATTCATGAGCGCCACCGCGGCCGTCGCCGCTGGCTACACGCTCGCGGCCGGTCCGGTCCGGGCCGACATCATCACGACGGATACCAGCGGCCTCCAGGCCGGCGATGCCAAGATCAAGGTCGGCTCCGAGGAAATGCCCGCCTATTTCGCCGGCCCGGCCGGCAACGCCAAGGCGCCGGTGGTCATCGTGGCGATGGAAATCTTTGGCCTGCACGAATACATCCGGGACGTGACGCGCCGCCTCGCCAAGCTCGGCGCGTTCGCGGTGGCGCCCGACTATTATTTCCGCAAGGGCATCGACCTGACCAAGGTGACGGATATCAAGGAGCTGCTGCCGGTGGTGAATGCGAAGCCGGACGCGGAGCTGTTGTCGGATCTGGACGCGACGGTCGCCTGGGCAGGATCGCAAGGCGGCGACACAACGAAGCTCGGCATCATCGGCTTCTGCCGGGGTGGCCGCACGGTCTGGGAATATGCCGCTCACAGCGGTGCGCTCAAGGCGGGCGTTGCCTTCTACGGGACCTTGGTCGATCCAGCCAACCCGTTGTGGCCGAAGAGCCCGCTGCAGCTCGCGCCCGAGATGAAGGCGCCGGTGCTCGGCCTCTATGGTGGCGCCGATACCGGCATTCCCGTCGCCCAGGTCGAGCAGATGAAGGCCGCGCTCGCGCAGAGCAAGAAGACGGCCGACTTCAAGATCTACCCCGAAGCGCCGCACGGCTTCCATGCCGACTATCGCGGCAGCTACCGCAAGGACGCCGCGGAAGATGCCTGGAAGCAGGCAGAGGCCTGGTTCAAGAAACACGGCGTGTTGAGCTGACGGTCAATCAAGAGGGCGGCCCAAGTGGCCGCCCTTTCTCTTTCATGTGACGGTCTCACTTCGTCATCGCGCCGTAGACGATGTCCTGAACCTGCTCGCGATAATACTTCCTGAGCTCACCCGGTGCCGCTGTGCCCACGACGACGACGAGACGCTCCTTGGGATCGCAGAAGAACTGCGTCCCGTAGGCTCCGTTCCAGGTGAACTCGCCCGGATTGCCGGGGACTGACGATAACCCTTCGCTGGTCCGGACCGCCACCGAAAGGCCAAAGCCGAAGCCGCCGCGATGCGGCTCGACATTGGCGACGTTGTTCTTGATCTCGGGGCCGAGATGGTTCGCCGTCATGTGACGGACGGTCTTCGGACCTAGAATGCGCTGCCCGTCGAGCTCGCCGCCGTTGAGCAACATCTGTCCGAAGCGGATGTAGTCGCCGACCGTCGCGAAGGAGCAGGCGCCGCCGCAGTCGAACTTGGTTGGAGTGTCCAGGAGCTTGATGGCCTGCGGCTTGCCCGTCAGCGGATCGTTCGGGAAGGGGCGGGCGAGGCGCGGGCGCTGCGCCTCGGTCGGATGGAAAGTCGCATCCTTCATGCCGAGCGGCTGCCAGACATTGGCAGCGAGATAGTCGCCAAGCTTCTGCTCGCTCACCTTCTCGACGACAGCGCCGAGCACATCAATCGAAAAACCGTATTCGAACGCGGTCGAGGGCTGCTGCGCCAGCGGCAGCTTGGTGATGCGATCGATGAAAGCCTGGGTGTCGCCTTCGATCGCCGGCGCAATGCCATCGGGATATTGCCGCGCCACCGGGCTCGATGAGTCGGGGCGGCCGCCATACATCAGCCCCGACGTATGCCGGTAGAGATCGTGGATGAAGATCGGCGAGGCCTGCGGTTCGAGCTTGAGTGATCCGTCCGCCTGAGGCACGCCGACCTTCATGTCGGCGAAGCCCGGGTAGTATTCGGACAGCTTGGCCTGGAGTGGCAGCCGTCCCTGCTGCATCAGCGTCAGGCCGGCGACCGCTGCCATCGGCTTGGTCATCGAGGCCAGCGCGAAGATCGCATCGAGCGGCATCGGCGTACCCTTGGCCGGATCGAGCAGGCCATAGGCCTTGTAGTGGACGAGCTTGCCGTCGCGCGCGATGGCGACCACTGCGCCGGGAACGCGCTTGGCCGCGATCTCGCGCGCGAAGAAATTATCGAGGCGTGCAAGGCCTTGCTTCGAAAATCCGACATCGTCGGGATTGGCTTCGGGCAGCGGCGCAGCGCGCGCGGCGCCGAGCGTGACGACAGCAATCGTTGCCGCGATCATGGCGATCGTCTTGTTCATTGCATTCTCCCAAGAGGCGAGCTCGTTGTGCAGTGGCTCGCTCGATGCCTAGATCATGACCGCACAGGGACGAAGTCAAGCGCGGGGGCGGCATGTCTGGGACGCATCGGAGCGCCGGAACCCTAACGTCCTTCGCCTGCGCGCCAGAGAGCGTCGAGGCCGTGCCGATAGGTGGGGCAGGCCAGCGTGACGCCGAGCTCGTGCTTCAATTTCTTATTGGAGACGCGGGCGCTGCTGGCATAGAAGCTGCGCGCCATCGCCGACATCTCGGCGGTGGCGAACGCTTCTTCCGGCGGCGGCGCCACGCCCATCAGCTGCGCGGCATAGCCGATCACGTCCTGCGGCGACGCCGGCTCATCGTCGCAGACGTTCCAAACGCCGCCGCCCTGGTGACGAAGAGCGGCCATGATCGCGCTCGCGATATCGTCGACGTGGATGCGGTTGAACACCTGTCCCGGCTTGATGATGCGCCTCGCCGTTCCCGCGCGCAGTGTCGCCAGCGCGTTGCGGCCGGGACCGTAGATGCCCGCAAGCCGCAGGATCGCGGCATCGCCGCCCGTCGCATCCGTCCAGGCCTGCTCCGCCGCGATCCGCATCCGCGTGCGGTCGAGGATGGCCTGCGGCGGCGTGCTCTCGTCGACCCAGCTGCCTGCGTGATCGCCGTACACCCCGATGGTGGAGAGATAGACGACCTTGCGGCGGCTTCCCTGCAGCACGCCGCCAAACGCCGCGATCGCGGGATCGCCGGTGCTGCCGGGCGGGATCGATACCAGGAGGACGTCGGCGTCGCGAACCCGTTCAACCGTCTCGGGCGACGGAGGGCTGCCGGAAAATGGATGCACCTCGATCCCGGCAAGGTCATTCCGCTGCGCGGGATCGCGTACGGTACCGGCGACATGCGAGAAGCTGCCGCCGTGCTTGCGGACGAAATGCCGCGCGCTGTAGCCGAGGCCGAGGATGAAGAGCCGCATGCGTCTCCTGTGCAGATCGAAAGTTCCCGTTCGCGCCGTCGCGCGCAGTTCGCTCATAAGAGATTTTTGGGTCCGGCAAAAGATATTGCGATTTGTCTCGCCCTCCGGCTCGGCCGATGATCGCTTTACGCAGCGCCGGAAGGGAGGCATCGATCATGCAGGCCGAAGCGTTGGTTCAGGCGCCAGCAGACGCCGCCGAACTGATCCGGGGAGCGGCCGCGCTGATCTTCGATGTTGACGGCACCCTGGCCGAAACCGAGGAGCTGCATCGGCAGGCCTTCAATCTCGCCTTCGCCCGCCTCGGTCTCGACTGGCAGTGGGACCGCCCCGTCTACAAGGACCTGTTGCGGGTGACGGGCGGCAAGGAGCGCATGCGCACCTACCACGAGAGGCTAGTGACCGCTCCGCCCTTGTCGGACGGGGACATCGCAGAACTTCACCGCATCAAGACCGCGCATTATGCCGAATTGGTCGAGACCGGCCGCTGTCCCTTGCGGCCAGGCGTGACGGATTTGCTCAGGGCCGCGAAGGCGCGCGGCCAGCGGCTTGCGATTGCGACCACCACATCGCACGGCAATATCGATGCGCTGCTGTCGCAGGCGCTGGGCAAACGCTGGGCCGCGGATTTCGATGCGATCGTCGCCGGCGACGACGTCAGGCACAAGAAGCCGGCGCCGGACGTGTACCTCGAGATCCTGGCGCGGCTGAAGCTCGAGGCGTCCGACTGCGTTGCGATCGAGGATTCCGCCAACGGCCTGGTCGCGGCCTCGCGCGCCGGCATCCCGGTTCTGATCACCCGCAGCATGTTCTTCGGGGACGACGACTTCACCGGCGCGCACATCGTGCTCGACGATCTGTCGGAACTTTCCGACCGCCAAACAAAAACTGAAAAACAACCCCATGCACAGTAGATCACGCTCGCGTGATCGCCGTGCTCAGTGGACGCGGTGACTTGCTCTATCGTCCTCGGCCTGCTCGACAATCTGCGCGATCGGGCTGGACTGATGGTGCACCAGGCGCCAGTCGTCGCCGACGCGGCGAAAATGGTTCGCCGCAGCCAACGCGGTGCCGTCGACGATCTCGATGCAGAGCACGCGCGCGCTGTCGCCGTCGACGATGGCCTGCGGCTCGGCACAGACGATCTGCGGCCGCTGCGGGTTTTGCAGGATGTCGCGCCAGCTTCCGATCACGGTGGCGCGGCCGATGATGGCCGGCCAGCCGGGATGGATGCAGGAGATGCCGTCGTCATCCGCCCACATCCGTTCCATGCCGGCGAAGTCGCCGGTCGAGAACGCCGCGTAAAAGGCCGCGTTGGCGGCGATGACCTTGGTGTCGTTTCCCATCGCTCTCGGGTGGGGCAAGGACAGGCAAAAATCAAGCGCGACTTTCCGTCGACTTTGGCCGCAGTGCAGCATTCAGGATGCTGCCCGCGTCGTGGTCACGCCGAAACGTGCGTTGCCACGGCCCGCCGCGCGCCGTCGGCATAAAGGCGGCCGAGCGCCGCGGCAACAGCCTCGCGCAGGCGCGGCTCGGCGCCGAGCGGCCCGAACACCTTTGCTACCCCGAGCAGTGCCGGTGCGAGGCGCTCCGCAACGGGTCCTGCCTCGCGCGCCAGCGCGGCGAACTCGGCGGCGAATGGATCGCGCACGTCGATCGGCCGTCCCTGCTCGTCGACGCCGCTGACGTAGCGCATCCAGGCGGCGACCGCGAGCGCATGCGTTGCGATCGGCAGGCCTCTGGCAAGGCGATCGTGTATCGCGCCGAGCAGCCGCTGCGGCAGCTTTTGCGAGCCGTCCATGGCAATCTGCCAGGTGCGATGGTGCAGCGCCGGATTGGCGAAGCGCTTGAGCAGCGAGGCGCGATAGGCGGCGAGATCCGTGCCCGCGGGCATCGTCAGCGTCACCGCGGCCTCTTCCATGACCTGCGCGGCAAGGCGCGCAAAATGCGGATCCTGCATGGTGTCGGCGATGGTCTCGTAGCCGGAGAGATAGCCGAGATAGGCCAGCGCGGAATGGCTGGCGTTGAGGAGCCGCAACTTCATCAGCTCGAACGGCTTGACGTCGCCGACGAGCTCGACCCCCGCTGCGGCAAGGTCCGGCCGGCCCGCGGTGAAGCGGTCCTCGACCACCCATTGCGTGAACGGCTCGGTCATGACAGGCCAGGCGTCGCGCATGCCGAGCGCAGATGCGACCGCATCGCGGTCGGCATCCGTCGTCTCCGGCACGATGCGGTCGACCATGGTCGAGGGGAAAGCGACCGCATCCGCGATCCACTTGCCGAGTTCCCTCGAGCGCAGCGCGGCGAACTGCGTCACGATCCGCTGCACGGTCTGGCCGTTGGCGGCAAGATTGTCGCAGCAAAGCACGGTGAAGGGCGAAAGACCCTGCGCCCGCCGCCGTGCCAGCGCGGCGACGATGAAGCCCGGCGCCGAGCGCGGCGCGTCGAAATTATTGAGGTCGTGCACGACATCACGATGCCGCTCGTCGAGATCGCCGGTCTGCGGCGTGTGGCAATAGCCCTTCTCGGTCACCGTGAGCGAGACGATGCGGATGGCTGGATCGGCCATCCGCTCGACCAGGGCTCCCGGCTTCTCGCGCGCGACGACGCTGTCGAGCAGGGCGCCGATGACCCGGTGCTCGGTACCTTCGGCGGCACGCACAGCGACTGTGTAGAGATGGTCCTGCGGGGCGAGGGCGTCGCGCGTATCCGGGCTGCGCAGGCTCGCGCCGACGATGCCCCAGGACATGCTGCCGCTAGCAAGGCAGTCGTCGATGACCACAGCCTGATGGGCACGATGAAACGCCCCGAGCCCGAGATGCACGATGCCGGGCGTGACGCGCGAACGGTCATAGGCCGGACGGCGGATGGCAGGTGCCAGCCGGTCGAGATTGGCGCGACCAAGGCGCATCGAGCTCTGGCGCATGGACGTCTCCCCTTGCTTTGCCGCTGCTTGACATGGCGTCCGTATCAGGTCAATGCTCCGGTCAATTGGTAAGACCAATTTTCCAAAATTGGCGGGTCGCGGGCGCCGGAGGCGCCGCGCGAGACCTTTTCGGGAGGACCAGCGTGCCGCTGGAAGCTGTGGAGGCGAGACGGCTCTATCGCCAGGTCGCCGATCAATTGCGAAGCCTGATCGACAGCGGCGAGTACGCGGTCGGCAGCCGCTTGCCGACCGAGCGCGACCTCGCCGAACAGCTCAAGGTGTCGAGGCCCACGGTGCGCGAAGCCTTGATTGCGCTCGAGGTCGAAGGGCGCCTGCGCATCCGCGTCGGGTCCGGCATCTATGTGATCGAGCCCGCCGCCGTGGCCGCGCCCACACAAGCTGCCGTCATCGAGGGCCCGTTCGAGCTGTTGCGCGCCCGCGAATTCCTGGAGAGTGCCATCGCCGAACAGGCCGCGCGCGTGGCGACGAAGGGTGACGTCGCCCGCATCGACGCCTCCCTGGTCGCGATGGAGAATGTCGAGCATCCCGGCGAAGCCTCGATGGTGCACGACCGTGCGTTCCACGTCGCCATCGCCGGAAGCCTCGGCAACGCCGTGCTGGTGCGCGTGGTCGGCGAGCTGTTCGACCAGCGGCTCAATCCCTATTTCGCGCAGCTCGCGCATTATTTCGAGAACCCGGGCACGTGGCGCACGGCACTCGACGAGCATCGCGCCGTGCGCGACGCGATCGCGGCGCGTGATCCCGAGGCGGCGCGCGAAGCCATGCGCGTTCATCTGGCGCGATCCCAGGAGCGCTTTGCACAGAACTTTGGCGCCGAGAACGCCGCAGCAGCGGCCTCGGGGCGAAGCCGGACCGCGCGATCCCTGGCCAAGCCGGCGACACCAAAGCGACCACCGAAGAAGCGGGCTAAAGAACGAGCCAAAGAACGGGCCAAGACCGGCAGCTCGCGGCGGCGATAAGGATTGGGCGGCCCGCATCCATGCCGGGGCGGCAAACAAGAAGCAGACTTGAACGATGGAGGAAAAGTCGATGTTGAAGAAGATGACGATTGCAGCAGTGATGTCCGCCGCCACGCTGTTGGCAGCGACCAGCGCGGGCATGGCGCAGACCAAGCTCAAATGGGCCCATGTCTACGAGCCCTCGGAGCCGTTCCACACCGCCTCGGTCTGGGCCGCGCAGGAGATCGGCAAGCGCACCAACGGCCGGTACGCGATTGAGGTCTATCCGGCCTCTCAGCTCGGCAAGGAGACCGACATCAACCAGGGCCTCTCGCTCGGTTCGGTCGACATCATCATCTCCGGATCGAGCTTCGCGGCCAAGAGCTTCGCGCCGATCGGCGTGACCTATTATCCCTACACCTTCCGCGATGCCGATCATCTGCTCGCCTACACCAAGAGCGACATCTTCAAGGAGCTCGCCAAGGGCTATGAGGACAAGAGCGGCCACCACATCGTCGCGGTGACCTATTACGGCGTGCGCCAGACCTCGTCGAACAAGCCGATCAAGACTTGCGCCGACATGAAGGGCCTGAAGATCCGCGTGCCCGACGTTCCGGCCTATCTCGCAATGCCGCGCGCCTGCGGCGCCAACACCGCGCCGATCGCGTTCGCCGAGGTCTATCTCGCGCTCCAGAACGGTACCGTCGAGGCGCAGGAAAATCCCCTGACCACGATCGAGGCCAAGAAGTTCTACGAGGTGCAGAAGCACATCGTGCTGACCGGCCACATCGTCGACCATCTCAACACGGTGATCGCCGGCGCGCTGTGGAAGAAGCTCAGCGACGAGGACAAGAAGATCTTCACCGACGTGGCGCAGGAGGCGGCTGCCAAGGCCACCGGAGAGATCAAGCAGAACGAGGCCAAGCTGGTCGCCTTCTTCAAGGACAAGGGCCTGACCGTGACCGAGGTCGACAAGAACGAGTTCCGCGACACCGTGCTGAAGAACGTCGCGTTCGAGACGTTCGGGTACCGCAAGGCCGACTGGGAAAAGATCCAGGCGGTCAAGTGACCGCCGCTTGCCCCGCCATAAGACCCTCATGGTGAGGAGCGCGAAGCGCGTCTCGAACCATGAAGGCCCGGTGTCGCCCGGGGGGCATCCTTCGAGACGCTTGCTTCGCAAGCTCCTCAGGATGAGGAGCGGAGCAAGCGTGAGACAGTAGAACAAAGACGTCATTCCGGGTCCGACGCTGACGCGTCGCCCCGGAACGACGATTTGGAGAGAGGTACCCATGTCCACCGCCGAAATCCACCGGCAGATCACCGCGGACGAGATCGCGCACACCTTCGAGGAGGAGGCGACGCCGAAGGTCGATCTCGGCGTCTACGCGTTCGAGGACTGGGTGGCGCTGGCGATCTTCTGGGTGATGGCGCTCGCCGTCTTCCTGCAGTTCTTCACCCGTTACGTGCTCAACGACAGCTACGCCTGGACCGAGGAGATCGCGACCTATTGCCTGATCGGCGTGGTCTTCATCGGCTCGTCGATGTGCGTACGGCTGTCACGGCATATCCAGGTCGACCTCGTCTATCGCTACCTGCCGCATGCCGTAGGGCGCGTGCTGTCGACCGCGATCGACCTGATCCGGATCGCCTTCTTCGGCTACGCCATCAAGCTGGTCTGGGTCTACATTCAGATCATCGGCGACGAGCAGATGACCACCATCAATCTTCCCAAGGACTATGTGTATTACGCCGTGCTGCTCGGGTTCGTGCTGATGTTCGCACGCTCCGTGCAGGTGGCAATCCAGAACTGGCGGCAGGGTTACTCGGTCCTCGAACGTCCCGGTGCCTACGACGGATCGGAAGGATAAAACCATGCTGCTGTTGCTCGGAGGCTTTCTCGTTCTCATGCTGCTCGGCGTTCCCGTGGCAATCGCCATGGCCGTATCGTCGCTGCTCTACATCCTGGTCAGCGGCGTGACGCCCGACGTTACGCTGGCGCAGCGCATGATCGCTGGCGTCGAGAGCTTTCCGCTGCTCGCCGTGCCCTTCTTCATCCTGGCCGGCAATCTCATGAACATCGCCGGCGTCACCGGGCGCATCTACAAATTCGCCGTCGCGCTGGTGGGGTGGATGCGCGGCGGCCTCGGCCACGTCAACATCATCGGCTCGGTGATCTTCTCGGGCATGTCCGGCACCGCGATCGCGGACGCAGCCGGCCTCGGCACCATCGAGATCAAGGCGATGAAGGACCACGGCTACTCCACCGAGTTCTCGGTCGGCGTCACCGCGGCTTCGGCAACGCTCGGGCCGATTATCCCGCCGTCGCTGCCCTTCGTGATTTACGGCATGATGGCGAACGTCTCGATCGGCGCGCTGTTCCTCGGCGGCGTCATTCCCGGCGTCGTGCTGACGCTGTTCATGATGGTGACCGTCACCTATTTCGCGCACAAGAACAAATGGGGCAGCGACACGCCGTTCTCTTGGCCGCAGCTCGGCTCGGCCGGGCTCGAGATATTGATCGTGCTGTCGTTCCCGATGGCGATCTGGCTGATGGTGCTGGCCGGCCTTTCGGTCAACACGGCCGTCGTCATCGGCCTCGGCACGCTGCTCCTGATCGACTGGTATTTCGACTTCTCGGCGGTGATGGCGCTGATGGCGCCGGTGATCCTGATCGGCGGCATGACGCTCGGCTGGTTCACGCCGACGGAAGCCGCCGTCGCCGCGGTGATCTGGTCGCTGTTCCTCGGCCTCGTCCGCTACCGCACCATGACGTTCCAGACCGTCGCCAAGGCGACGTTCGACACCATCGAGACCACGGCCTCGGTGCTGTTCATCGTCACCGCGGCCTCGATCTTCGCCTGGCTGCTCACGGTGTCACAGGCGGCGCAGATGCTCTCGGACTGGATGCTCAGCATCACCCAGAACAAATGGGTGTTCCTGGCGCTCGCCAACGTGCTGATCCTGTTCGTGGGATGCTTCATCGACACCACGGCGGCGATCACCATCCTGGTGCCGATCCTGCTCCCGATCGTGCTCAAGCTCGGCATCGACCCCATTCATTTCGGCCTGATCATGACGCTGAACCTGATGATCGGCCTGTTGCATCCGCCGCTCGGCATGGTGCTGTTCGTGCTCGCCCGCGTGGCAAAGCTCTCGGTCGAGCGCACGACGGTGGCGATCCTGCCCTGGCTGGTGCCGCTGATGCTGGCGCTGATCGCGATCACCTTCATTCCCGAACTGACCCTCTGGCTGCCAAAATACATGGGACTCTCCAAATGACCTCGACTGCTCTCGCCGCGACCCTGTTCGGCCCCGAAGACCTGCGCATGATCGAGCGTCCGCTCGACAGGCTCGCTAACGGCATGGTGCGCATCCGCTTCGGCGCCGGCGGCATCTGCGGCTCGGACATGCACTATTTCCGTCATGCCCGTACCGGAGACTTCGTGGTGAAGTCGCCGCTGGTGCTGGGCCATGAGATCTCCGGCGAGGTCGTCGAGATCTCCGGTGCCGCCGCGAACCTGAAGGTCGGCGACCGCGTCGCGGTCAACCCGTCGCGCTGGTGCGGCCATTGCGTCGCCTGCCGCGAGGGACGGCCGAACCTGTGCGAGAACATCTATTTCATGGGTTCGGCCTCGAAGACGCCGCACATGCAAGGCGGCTTCGCCAATTACTTCGACGCGATCCCGGCGCAGTGCGTGAAGATTCCCGATCACGTCTCCTACCAGGCGGCGGCACTGGCCGAGCCGCTCGCGGTTTGCCTGCACGCGGTCGCGCGCGCCGGCAAGATCGAGGGCAAGCGCGGCATCATCTTCGGTGCCGGCCCGATCGGGCTTCTGACCATGCTCGCGGCGCACCGCGCCGGCATGGCCGACATCACCGTGGCCGACATCGCCCCGGCGCCGCTGGCCTTTGCGACCAAGCTCGGCGCCTCCCACGTCGAGAACGTCTCTGCCAGCGAGGAAGGGTTGAAGGCGCAGGCTGCGTCGCGCCCCTATGACGTCGCGTTCGAGGTCTCGGGCACTGCCGCGGGCCTTGCCAGCGCGATCGGCATCGTCAGGCGCGGCGGCGTCGTGGTGCAGGTCGGCAATCTGCCGGGCGGCCAGATCCCGACGCCGTCGAATGCGGTGATGGCCAAGGAGATCGACCTGCGCGGTTCGTTCCGCTTCGGCTTCGAGTTCATGAATGCGGTGGAACTGATCGGCAACGGCAGCGTCGATGTGCTGTCGCTGGTCACCGCCGCGCGGCCGCTCTCGACCGCGCCCGACGCGCTGCGGCTGGCGCTCGACCGTTCGCAGAGCGTCAAGGTCGTGCTGACCGCGAACTGACTTTTGTTTTGACGCGTTTTCTTCACGCGAACCGGTAGCCACTTCGCTCGAAAACGCTTTGGGAGGCAGCACATGATGCTGGAGGGATGGCGCTGGTACGGGCCGGATGATCCGGTCTCGCTCGATGATGTCAGGCAGGCCGGGGCGAGCCAGATCGTCTCGGCGCTGCATCAGGTGCCGATCGGAGAGGCCTGGACGCGCAAGGCGGTCGAGGAGCGCAAGAACTTCATCGAGAACGGCCAGCCCGGCCGCTCGCAGCTGACCTGGTCGGTGGTGGAATCGATTCCGATCCCTGACGACGTCAAGCGCCTCGGCGGAAAAGCGACCAAGTCGATCGAGGCGTGGATCGCGAGCCTGGAGGCGGTCGCCGCGTCCGGCATCAAGATCATCTGCTATAACTTCATGCCCGTGGTGGACTGGTGCCGCACCGATCTGGAATGGGAGCTGCCGAACGGCGCCCGTGCCATGCGCTTCGACCAGGACCGCTTTGCGGCATTCGAGCTGCACATCCTGAAGCGCCCGGCGGCTGCTCAGGAGTATACCCCCGAGCAGCAGGCGCGCGCTAAAAAGCTGTTCGAGCAGATGAGCCAGGCGGATATCGACTATCTCGTCATGGTCATTGCCAGCGCGCTGCCGGGCTCGACCACCGAGCCGATGACGATCCCGCAATTCCGCGATCGGCTGGACACCTATCGCGACATCACGCCAAAGATATTGCGGCAGCATCTCGCGGAATTCCTCGCGCGCGTGACGCCGGTGGCCGAGCAGCTCGATGTCTCCTTGACGCTGCATCCGGACGATCCGCCGCGGCCGCTGTTCGGCCTGCCGCGCATTGCTTCCAGCGCCGACGATTATCAGGCGCTGTTCGATGCCGTGCCGTCCAAGGCCAACGGCATCTGCTTCTGCACCGGCTCGCTCGGCGTGCGCGCGGAGAACAATCTCCCTGATATGGCCGAGCGCTTCGGCCCGCGCATCGCGTTCGCCCATCTGCGCGCGACCAAGCGCGAGGCGGACGTCCTGTCGTTCTACGAGTCCGACCATCTCGACGGTGACGTCGACATGATCGCGGTGCTCAAGGCGCTGTTGAAGGAGAACGCGCGGCGCGCACCGGACAAGAGAATCGTGTTCCGTCCCGATCACGGCCACCGCATGCTCGACGATCTCGCCGCCACCAAGCGCACCAATCCCGGCTACACCGCCATTGGCCGCCTGCGGGGCCTCGCAGAGCTCCGCGGCGCGATCAGGGCGATCGAGCATCGGTAGCGGGCAAAGCTCTCTCCACCGTCATTGCGAGGAGCCCTTGCGACGAAGCAATCCAGGATCCCTCCGCGGAAAGACTCTGGATTGCTTCGCTGCGCTCGCAATGACGTGGAGAGAGCGGGGCTCACCGCGACGCCGCCTGCTCAATAACACGCCGCCATGGCGCCGAGCTTCGGATAGAGCCGGTCGATCGCGGCGATCTCGCTTTTCATCTGCGCGATGATCCAGTCGCGGATCTCGGCGGCGATCGGGCGCATGACCCGGTTGCGCGGCGGCAGGAATTCGCAGATGCGGCGCGTGGTGGTGAGCCGGTCGGAGGCCGGCACCAGCGCGCCGGTGAGCAGCCAGTGCGAGGCGACCGTCAGCCAGCCGAGCGCAATGCCCTGGCCGAGCAGGGCGGCCTGCACCACGACGGCATAGTCGGTGAAGCTCAGCGCCTTGGCCGCGCCGCGGCGGCCGGTGAGAAGCGAAGCGTAATCCGCGGCCCAGTCGCCCGGCGTCTCGGCGAGGCGAATGATGGTGTTGCCCTCGGTGGGATCGGTCTCGCCGAGATAGGTAGGGCTGCACATCGGCAGCATCACTTCCTTCATCACCAGCGTGCCGCCGGAGGGCGGCTCGTCGCGATCGCGGAAGCGCATGCCGAGATCGACATTCTCCACCGGCCCGCGCAGCGCGCCGGAAATCAACTGGAAACGCAGATCGACTTGCGGAAACTGCTTCTGCAGCTTGTCGATGCGCGGCATCAGCCAGTGCGTGGTGAAGGCGGAGGAGACCGACAGCGTCACCGTCTCGGTGCCCTTGCGACGCCGCTCGATCTCGACGAGCCCGCTCTCGATGCTGCGAAAGCCTTCGAGCACGCGGCGATAGAGCAGCTCGCCTTCTTCGGTGAGCACCGCGCGGCCCGCCTTGCGATCGAACAGGCGAACGCCGAGATGCTCCTCGAACTGGCCGAGCATCCGGCTCACCGCCGGCTGCGTGACGTTCAGCTCGGCGGCCGCAGCCGTGAAGCTGCCATTGCGCGCCGCCGCGTCGAAGACGAACAGGGCGTTGCTGGACGGCAGCATGCGGCGGAGCTCGGGCATAACGTCATGTTATGAGCGCGGTGAGAATTTGGCAATTGCCGGATTTTGCCAAGTCTGGTGTCATCAGCATGACAGCTTAAAGACAGGCCCTTCGAGAGAGGATTTGGTGCAGCGCACGCTTCGGCCGTGTGTGCTCCAAATCCCTGTCTATAAAGCAGGCTTATGGCGCGCAGTGAGGCACGCCAGCGCAAGGACACGCGAGGTCGATCGTTGGACAAACGAGCGGAAAGCGTCGAGATCAGGTCGGCCAGCAAGGCCTATGGCGCCGTTCGCGCCCTCGACGACGTTTCCCTCAATGTCGGCGCCGGCGAATTCGTCTCGCTGCTCGGCCCCTCCGGCTCCGGCAAGACCACGCTGCTCGGCATTTTGGGCGGCTTCATCCTGCCGACCTCAGGCACGATTCTGTTCGGAGGCCGTGACGTCACCTACATGCCGCCGCACAAGCGCGACATCGGCGTGGTGTTCCAGAACTACGCGCTGTTTCCGCATATGAGCGTCGGGGAGAACGTCGCCTTTCCCCTGCGCGCGCGACGCCTGCCGAAATCCTTCTGGCCGGACAAGGTGCGCGCAGCGCTCAGCATGGTCGGGCTTGCCGGCTATGAAGAGCGCGGCATCGCGCAGCTCTCCGGCGGTCAGCGCCAGCGCGTGGCGTTGGCGCGCGCCATGATCTTCGAGCCGCGCCTGATCCTGATGGACGAGCCGCTTTCCGCGCTCGACAAGCAGCTGCGCGAATCCATGCAGATCGAGCTGCGCGCGTTGCACAAGCGCATCGGCGCGACCATCATCTACGTCACCCATGACCAGCGCGAGGCGCTGACCATGAGCGACCGCGTCGCCGTCATGAAGGACGGCCGGCTGGTCCAGATCGACGAGCCGGCGCGGCTGCATGACCATCCGGTCGATTCCTTCGTCGCCAGCTTCATCGGCGAAGCCACGATGCTGCCGGTCCGCCGCGTCGATGCTTCCAGCGTTGCGCTCGGCAATGCCTTGCTGCGCAGCGCACGCGCCATTCCCGATGGCGATGCCCTGATGCTGGCCGTGCACAGCGAGAAGCTGCTGATTGATGACGGCGCGCAGGATGTCGCCTGTAACCGGCTGACCGGGACCGTCACCGACATCGTCTATCAGGGCGAGAGCCTGCGCATTTTCCTCGCGCTCGCCGACGGCATCGCGCTCAGCCTGCGCCAGCCGAGCTATCACCAGGCCTATCACCGCATTCCGCCGCTCGGCGGCAGCCTCACCGTCACCCTCCATCCCGAGGACACCATTGTCGTGCCCAGGGTGGACTGAATCCAGCCTTGTTCAACCGAGAGAAGAAGCGATATGTCGACCCAAGCCTCGTTCAGCAATTTCAAGGTTCTCACCTTCGACGTCGTCGGCACCTTGATCGATTTCGAGACCGGCGTACTTGAAGCGGTGCGCAAGATCGGAGGCAAGAAGGCGACCGAGCTCAGCGACGAGCAGATCTTCGAATCCTACAAGCGCGGGCGCGACAAGCATTACGAGCGTTCGAGCGAGGTGATGTTCCACGTGTATCGCTATCTCGCCAAGGAGCTCGGGCTGCCGGCGGACGATGCCTCCTGTGACGTGTTCCAGCTCGCCGTGCTGCGCTGGGGGCCGTTCTCGGACTCGGTCGAGGCGCTGAAGCGCCTGCGCACGAAATTCCGCCTGGTCGCGATGACCAATGCCGACCGCGTGGCGCTGTCGTGCTACGCGCATGCGCTCGGCAATCCCTTCGATGACACCGTCTGTGCTGACGACACCGGCGTTGCAAAACCGAACCCGGAATTCTTCGCCTACAACAAGGGCCGCCAGTCCGCCTTCGGCTACAAGCAGTCCGACATCCTGCACGTCGCGCAGAGCCAGTATCACGACATCGGGATCGCGCGGAAGCTCGGCTACAAGGTGTGCTGGATCGAGCGCCGCCAGGGCATTGCCGGCTTCGGCGGTACGCCGGCAGTGGAGACGCTGACCAAGCCGGACTTCCATTATCCGACGTTGAAGGCGCTTGCCGACGCGGCCATCGGTCCGGCGGCGTAACGGAGCGCTGTGGCATGACACGGGACTGGCGCGCGCTGCCTTCGGTCAATTCGCTGTGGGAAGCCACGGCGGAGCCGGCGCGCGCGTTTCCCGTGCTGTCGGGCGAGCAACAGGCGGATGTGGTGATCATCGGCGCCGGCTACACTGGCCTCTCCGCCGCGCACCACATCGCCAGGAGCGGGCTCAGCCCCGTCGTGCTCGAGGCCAACCGTCCCGGCTGGGGCGCGAGCGGGCGCAATGGCGGCGTGATCACCGCAAAATTCCGCCTCTCGTTCCGCGAGATCGACGCCGCGCATGGTCGCGCCATGGCGCGGCGCATGTACGAGATCGCGCATGAATCGACCGACATGGTCGAGGAGCTCGTCTCCGAACTCGGCATTACCAGCGCGAACCTTGTGCGCACCGGCCAGGTCAAGGCCGCGCACAACGAGACGACGCTCAAGGCCGCGATCGACGAAGCCAACTGGATGACGCGCGAGATGGGCTCGGCCGCGGTCCGCATCCTCGACAAGAACGGCGTGCGCGAGGAGACCGGCTCCGAGATATTTGTCGGCGGTGTGCTGAATCCCGGCTCGGGCGGGATCCATCCGCTGAACTATCTGCGCGGCCTCGCAAATGGCGTTGCAAGCCGCGGCGTTCCGATTTTCCAGGAGTCGCCGGTCGTCAAGCTCCGGCGCGAGAAGGACGGCATCGTTGCCGAGACACCGAAAGGCGCGGTGCGCGCCAGGCAGGCGATCATCGCCACCAACAGCTATTCGGATCTGACCGGCGCGACGGCGCATCTGCAGCGCACGCTGATCCCGTTCCGCAGCGCCATGGTCGCAACCGAGCGGCTTCCCGGCAATCTCGCGGGAAAACTGATGCCGACGGGGCGCACTTACACCGAGACCAAGCGCATGATGCGCTGGTTCCGCATGGTCGACAACCGCGTCATCTTCGGCGGCCGCGGCGCCTTCGGCAAGCAGGACTCGCAGGCCGCATTCGATGCCTTGCGCAAGGCGATGGTCGGCATCTTCCCCGATCTCGCCGATGTCCCGCTCGCATACAAATGGTCGGGCCTGGTCGCGATGACGCTGGACTCGGTCCCGCATATCGGCCGGCTCGATGACCGCACGCTCTTCTCGGTCGGCTACAACGGCGCAGGCGTTGCGATGTCGAGCCTGATGGGCAGCTATCTCGCCGCCTTCGTGCGCGGCGAGACGCCCGACGTCGGCCTGCTCGACGCGCGGCGCATGAAGGCGATTCCGTTCTATCCGCTGCGGGAGCCCGCCGTGCGCATGGTCGCCGGCTGGTACCAGTTTCTCGATGCGATCGGTCGGTGAGATCATTTGGAGGAGGTGAGGATGACAATGAAGCAGAAATTTGGATTGGGCTGCGCGCTGCTGGGCGCAATCGGACTGACCAGCGCGGCTGATGCCGCCGAGCAGATCACCTTCGTCTCGCAGGGCGGCGCCTATCAGAAGGCGCAGACGGTGGCGATCCTCGATCCCTCCGCCAAGAAGCTCGGCATCACCATCAACCAGGACTCCATTCCCGATGCCTGGCCCGCGATCAAGACGCAGGTCGGCAGCGGCAAGCCGATCTGGGACGTCGTCGACACCCCGACCGGTAACTGCCTGCGCGGCGGCGAACAGGGGCTGATGGAGAAGCTCGACTTCTCGAAGATTCCAAACGGCGCGGCGATGCCGGAGGCCTATCGCAGCCCGTATTCGGTATCCTACGAGTTCTATTCCAGCGTGCTTGCCTACAGCCAGAAGAAATTCCCGAAGGACGCGCCGAACAGCTGGGCCGATTTCTGGGACGTGAAGAAATTCCCCGGCCGCCGCGCGCTGCGCAACCATCCGTTTGCAACGTTAGAGGCGGCGCTGATGGCCGACGGCGTCGCACCGGACAAGCTTTATCCGCTCGACGTCGACCGCGCCTTCAAGAAGCTGGAAGAGATCAAACCGCACATCACCGTGTGGTGGACCTCGGGCGCACAGTCGGCGCAGTTGCTCAATGACGGCGAGGTCGACATGGAGATGGCCTGGAATGGCCGCGTCAGTGCCGTCGCCAAGGAAGGCGCGAAGGTTAGCTTCACCTACAACCAGGGCATCCTGCAGAGCACCTCGCTCTGTATCCTCAAGGGCGCGCCGAATCTCGCCAGCGCGATAAAATTCCTCAACGAGGCCGTTGATCCCGTGCACCAGGCCAATCTGCCACTGCACATCGACTATGGTCCGGGCAATCCCAAGGCATTCGAGACCAGCGTGATCAAGCCCGAGCGCGCCGCGCAATTGCCGAGCGAGCCGGCCAATGCGGCGAAGCAAGCGCTGATGTCCTACGCCTGGTGGTCCTCGCCGGCCGGCGAAGCCGCCGAGAAGCGCTGGGCGTCCTTCATGCAGAAGTGAGCGAGGCAGCGTTGACGACTTCAGTGCCAGATCCCTCCCAAAAACATCAGCGCCGTGAGCACGGCCTGATGCTGGCACTGGTGTCGCCGGCGCTGCTGGTGATCCTGGCTCTGATCGTGCTGCCGGTCGGCTGGCTGGCCTGGCAGTCGATCTACCATGACGGCTTCACGCTGGAGAATTATCGCCGCGTCTTCACCGAAGACGTCTACTGGCGCAGCTTTGCGCTGACCTTCGAGATCAGCCTCGCGGTCACGGCCATCGCGCTGCTGCTCGGCTATCCCGTGGCCTACCTCGCCAATTCGGTGCCGAAAGGGTGGAGCATCGTCATCCTGTCGCTGGTCGTGCTGCCGTTCTGGACCAGCGTGCTGGTCCGCGCCTATGCTTGGCTGGCGCTGCTGCAGCGCACCGGCGTGATCAACCAGTTCCTGCGCTATCTCGATGTGATCTCCGAGCCGCTCGCGCTGGTCCACAACACCTTTGGCACGGTGGTTGCGACCGTGCACATCCTGCTGCCCTTCATGGTGCTGCCGCTCTACGCCGCCATGCAGAAGATTCCGAACGATCTCATGCAGGCTGGTGCCAGCCTGGGCGCGAGTCCCTCGCTGACCTTCGTCCGCGTGTTCCTGCCGCTGTCGCTGCCGGGCGTGCTCGCCGGCTGCACCATGGTGTTCGTGCTCTGCCTCGGCTTCTACATCACGCCGGAGCTGCTCGGCGGCGGCCGCACCGTGATGGTGTCGATGCTGGTGAGCCGCAATGTCGAGCTCTACAACCAGTTCGGCGCCGCGAGCGCGGTCGCCGTCGTGCTGCTCATCAGTGTGCTCGTGATCTTCTTCATTGTAAGCCGCTTCATCTCGCTCGATCGCGTGTTGGGGCAGAAATGATGCGCGCCTCGCCCGCACGGATTGCCCTCTATGTGATCAGCGCGCTGGTGCTGATCTATCTGATCATTCCCGTTCTGATCATCGCGCCGATCTCGTTCTCCAGCGCGCGCTTTCTCACCTTTCCGCCACCGTCCTTTTCGCTGCGCTGGTACCAGCAATATTTCTCAAATCCCGCCTGGATGCAGGCGACGCAGGTGACGCTGGCGGTCGCCCTCCTCACCGTCGTGATCGCGACCCCGTTCGGGGTGGCCGCCGCCTATGCCATCAGCCAGTCGAAGCTGCGCATCATGAGGCTGATCCACTTGGCGCTTCTGTTGCCGCTGGTGGTGCCGATCATCATCACCGCCGTCGGCATTTTCTTCGTCTATGCCAAAGTCGGTCTGGTCGCGACCATGCCCGGCCTCGTGCTGGCCAACGTGATGCTGGGCCTGCCCTATGTCGTCATCTCGGTGCTCGCGGGCCTGCAGAGTTTCGATCCCGCGCAGGAGATGGTGGCACGCAGCCTCGGCATGAACCGCCTGCGCAGCTTCTTCGCGGTGACGCTGCCGCAGATCAAGTCCAGCGTGGTTGCGGGCGGAATCTTCGCCTTCATCTCGGCGATGGACGAGACCATCGTCGCGCTGTTCATTTCCGGTGGCCAGTATCAGCCGTTGACCAAGCGCATGTTCACAGCGCTGCGCGACGAGATCGATCCGACCATCGCCGCGATCTCGACCTTGATGACGGCGGCCTCATTCATGCTGGTGCTGCTGGCGAGCGCGCGGCAGAAGCGAAGCGGGTGAGGATAACGGGCTGAAATTGAGGAGATCAAATCACCCGATGGCGAAATCGGCGGCCGTCTCTGCATGGATGGCGGTGGTGTCGAACGTCTCGACCGACGTGTCATTAGGGCCGACCAGCATGGTGATCTCGGTGCAGCCGAGGATGATGCACTCGGCGCCGCCGGCGACGAGCGCCGCCATCACCTCCTGGTAGCGGCGGCGCGAGGGCGCGGCGACGTTGCCGAGGCACAGCTCGTCGTAGATGATGCGGTTCACCTCGGCGCGCTCGTCCGCGGGAGGGACCATGACGTCGAGACCGTGCGCGCGCAATCGGTCGATGTAGAAGTCTTCCTCCATCGTGAACTTGGTGCCAAGCAACCCGACCCGCCGATATCCCTTGCCCCGGATCCGCTCGGCCGTCGCATCGCCGATGTGGATGAACGGAACGCTCACGCTGGATATGATCTCGGGCGCCAATTTATGCATCGTGTTGGTGCACAGCACGATCGCCTGCGCGCCGGCACTTTCGAGCAGCCGCGCGACCTCCGCCAGGCTCGCCGCCGCCTCCTGCCAGCGGCCGGCATATTGCATCTGCTTGATCTCCTCGAAATCGTAGGAATACATCAGAAGCGGGGCCGAATGCAGCTTGCCGATGCGGTCGCGGACCCGTTCGTTGATGAGCTTGTAGTAAAGCGCGGTGCTCTCCCAGCTCATGCCGCCGATCAGGCCAATGGTTTGCATTCCGGTGCTCCCGAACAGTGATTCAGAGGGATCGTAGACGAAGATGCCGAACCTCGCCATCATGGCCGCGGCAGGGCCTGTAGTGCAAACGGCAGGGACGGGCATGACGCCTGCGCAGGCTGCGAGAAGCCTTTCGACCTTGCACACGCTCTCGGCCTGTCTTAGGCCAGTTCCCGAACACGTGCGTATCGCCGAAGTCTTGAGGGAGCCGACATGACCATTCGCAACACCCGCACCGGGGGCCAGATCCTGATCGATCAGCTCGTCGCCCAAGGCGTCGAGCGCGTCACCTGCGTGCCGGGCGAGAGCTATCTGGCGGCGCTCGATGCGCTGCATGACAGCCCGATCGACGTCGTGATCTGCCGCGCCGAAGGCGGTGCGGCGATGATGGCGGAGGCCTATGGCAAGCTCACGGGGCGGCCCGGCGTTTGCTTCGTCACCCGCGGCCCCGGTGCCACCAATGCCAGCCACGGCGTTCACATCGCGATGCAGGATTCGACGCCGATGATCCTGTTCGTCGGCCAGGTCGACACCGGCATGCGCGAGCGCGAGGCGTTCCAGGAGCTCGACTACAAGGCGGTGTTCGGCTCGATGGCGAAATGGGCGGTCGAGATCGATCGCCCCGACCGCATCCCGGAGCTGGTCGCGCGCGCCTTCCGAATCGCCATGCAGGGCCGCCCCGGTCCCGTGGTGATCGCGCTGCCGGAGAACATGCTGACCGAGACGGCGGCGGTGGCGGACGCCATGCGCATCGAGCCCGCCGTGAGCTGGCCGGCGCCGGCCGATATCGAGAAGCTTGGCGCCATGCTGGCCGGCGCCAAGGCGCCACTCGTCATTCTCGGCGGCTCGCGCTGGACCGTCGAGGCGACCAAGAGCATCGCGCGGTTCGCCGAGCGGTTCGACCTGCCGGTCGCGACCTCGTTCCGCCGGGCCTCGCTGATCGATGCCGATCATTCGCATTATGCAGGCGACCTCGGCATCGGGCCGAGCCCGGGCCTGAAGGCGCGCATCGACAATGCCGACGTCCTCCTGCTCATCGGCGGCCGCATGTCGGAGATGCCGTCCTCGTCCTATACGCTGCTCGACATTCCCAATCCGAAGCAGAAGCTGATCCATGTGCATCCGGGCTCCGAAGAGCTCGGCCGCATCTATCAGCCTGATCTGGCGATCCAGGCGACGCCTGCCGCCTTCGCCGCCGCCGTCGAGCCGCTGAAGCCTTCCGGCGCGGTGGCGTGGAAGGGCGAAGCCGCCAAGGCGCATGCCGATTATCTGGCCTGGACCGAGAAGGCGCGCGAGCTGCCGGGCAGGTTCCAGTACGGCGAGGTGATGACCTGGCTGCGCGACCGCCTGCCGAAGGACTCGATCGTCTGCAACGGCGCCGGCAATTACGCCGGCTGGATCCATCGCCATCACCGCTTCCACAGCTTCGCCGCCCAGCTCGCGCCGACCTCGGGCTCGATGGGCTATGGCGTGCCGGCGGGCGTGCTGGCCAAGCGGCAATATCCGGATCGCGTCGTGGTCGCGTTTGCCGGCGACGGCTGCTTCCTGATGAACGGCCAGGAATTCGCCACCGCCGTGCAATATGATGCGCCGCTCGTCGTCATCATCATCGACAATTCGCAATACGGCACCATCCGCATGCACCAGGAGCGCGACTATCCCGGCCGCGTCGTCGGCACCCAGCTCAAGAACCCGGACTTTGCGATGTATGCCAAGGCGTTCGGCGGCCATGGCGAGCGTGTCGAGCGCACCGAAGAGTTCGCACCGGCGTTCGAGCGCGCGCTGGCCTCGGGCAAGCCGTCGATCCTCCATTGCATCATCGATCCCAGGGCGATCTCGGTCGGCAAGGATTTTACGCCCGCAGTGAAGGCTTAAAGCGATGCCTGACGGCCGCCACGTCGCCATCATCGGAGCCGGCGCGGTCGGCGTGATCAGCGCGATCGAGGCGCTGCGCGAGGGGCACCGCGTCACGCTGATCGATCCGGGCGAGCCCGGCGGCGAACAGGCGGCGAGCTACGGCAATGCCGGGTGGCTGTCGTCGCATTCGGTGATCCCGCCGGCCGAGCCCGGCGTCTGGAGGAAGGTGCCGGGCTATCTCCTGGACCCGCTCGGCCCGCTCGCGATCCGCTGGTCTTACTTGCCGAAGGCGCTGCCCTGGCTGATCAAGTATCTGCTGTCGGGCTGGACCGCGGCGCGGGTCGAGACCACGGCGTTCGCGCTGCGCGATCTCTTGAAGGACGCGCCGCTGCTGCACAGGAAGCTCGCGGAAGAAGCCGGCGTCCCCGAGCTGATCGAGCGCAACGGCGTGATGCACGTGTTCACCTCGCGCGGCAATTTCGACAATGATCTCGGCTGGCGCCTGCGCAGGAAGGTCGGCGTCGAATGGCTGGAGCTCAACGCCGACGAGATGCGCCAGCGTGAGCCGGATCTGGATCCGCGCTACACCTTCGGCGTCGTGGTGGAGGAGGCCGGGCGCTGCCGCGATCCCGGCGCTTATGTTGCAGCCCTTGCCAATCATGCGATCGCCAGCGGCGCGAAGCACGTACGCGCCAAGGCGACCGGGCTGAAGCTCAAGGGCGGCAGGCTCGTGACTGTCGTCACCGAGACCGGCGAGATTGCTTGTGATGCCGCGGTGGTCGCGGCCGGCGCCCGCTCGAAACAGCTCACCGCATCGGTCGGCGATCCCCTCCCGCTCGAGACCGAGCGCGGCTATCATGTCGTGATCGAGAATCCGGAAGCAGGTCCGCGCAGCTCGATGATGGCCTCCGACGCCAAGCTGGTGGTGAACTGGACCAACAAGGGCCTGCGTGCCGCCGGGACGGTCGAGATCGCGGGCCTCGAGGCCGCGCCGAACTGGAAGCGCGCCGAGATCCTGCGCAACCACCTCGTCAGCATGTTCCCGAAACTGCCGAAGGACATTCCGGCCTCGCGCGTCAAGACCTGGTTCGGCCATCGCCCGAGCATGCCGGACGGACGTCCCTGCATCGGCTATGCGCGCGCCTCGCGCGATATCGTCTACGCTTTCGGCCACGGCCATGTCGGCCTGGTCGGCTCGGCCCGCACCGGCCGTCTGGTCGCCCAGCTCGTGAGCGGCAAGGCGCCGGAGATTCCACTCGCGCCGTTCGCGCCCGATCGTTTCCTCTGAGAACGCACCATGACCACCTCAGCCAGCTCGTCCTCCCGCATCGCCCGTGGCGGCAAGGCCATCTACGGCGCGCCGCTCGGCATCCTGATGCTGGAAGCGCGCTTTCCCCGCATTCCCGGCGACATGGGCAACGGCACGACATGGCCATTCCCGGTGCTCTATCGCGTGGTGAGCGGCGCCTCGCCGGAAAAGGTGGTGCTGAAGGGCGCGGCCGGCCTCTTGCCCGACTTCATCGATGCGGCCAAGGATCTGGTGCGGCTAGGGGCGGAGGCCATCACCACCAATTGCGGCTTCCTCTCGCTGTTCCAGAAGGAGATCGCGGCGGCCGTCGGCGTTCCCGTCGCGACCTCCTCGCTGATGCAGGTGCCGTGGGTGCAGGCGACCCTACCACCGGGCAAGCGTGTCGGCCTCGTCACGGTGTCGGGCTCGACCCTGACGCCGGCCCATCTCGAAGGTGCCGGCGTGCCGCTCGACACGCCGCTGGTCGGCACCGAGAACGGCAAGGAGTTCTTCCGCGTCCTGATCAAGGCCGAGAAGGACGACATGGACATCGCACAAGCCGAGCGCGACGTGGTCGAGGCCGGCAGGGAGCTCGTCGCCAGACATCCGGATGTCGGCGCCATCGTGCTCGAATGCACCAACATGCCGCCTTATGCCGCCGCGCTTCAGGCCGAAGTCGGATTGCCCGTCTATGACATCTATTCCATGATCACCTGGTTTCATGCCGGGCTGCGCCCGCGCGTCTTTGCGTGAATGCGTCCGTGAGATCGTCACTAAGCATGATCCGGAAAAGTGCGCAGCGGTTTTCCGAAAAGATCATGCTCAAACAATAACCCAAAGCGCGATGACGATTCGTCCTCATCTCATCGCGCTTTAGTCCAGGAGTGAACCCATGAAACTATCCGGCAAGGTCGCCGCCATCACCGGCGCGGCGCGCGGCATCGGCAAGGCCTGCGCGAAGAGATTATTGGACGACGGCGTCAAGGTCGTGATCTCCGACGTCGATGCCGAGGGCTTGGCGGCCACGGCCGCCGAGCTTGGGCGGCCGGATTCCCTGCGCGCCATCGTCGGCAACGTCGCCAAGCGTGCTGATGTCGATCAGCTGGTCGCAACCGCGGTGAAGGAGTTCGGCCGGCTCGACATCATGGTCAACAATGCCGGCGTCGCCCGCAACCGCGACATCCTCGACATCACCGAGGAGGAGTTCGACGAGATCATCGGCATCAATCTGAAGGGCGCGTTCTTCGGCGTGCAGGCGGCGGCAAGGCAAATGATCGCGCAAGGCGGCGGCGGGGTCGTCATCAACATGTCATCAGTGAACGCGCTGCTCGCGATCCCGGCGCTCGCGACCTACGCGATGTCCAAGGGCGGCATGAAGCAGCTGACCTCGGTCGCCGCCGTCGCACTCGCTCCGCACAACATCCGCGTCGTCGCGGTCGGGCCGGGCACGATCCTGACGGACATGGTGGCCTCAGCGATCTACACGTCCGAGGACGCGCGCAAGACCGTGCTGTCGCGCACGCCGGCGGGCCGCGGCGGCGAGCCGAGCGAAGTGGCCGCCGTCGTGGCGTTCCTTGCCAGCGACGATGCGTCCTATATCACGGGGCAGACAATCTACCCGGATGGTGGCCGGCTGGTCCTGAACTACACGGTGCCGGTGAAGGAGAAGTAGGGCCGTTGTCGCCCCACTCTCGCTGTCATCGCCCGGCTTGACCGGGCGATCCAGTATTCCGAGGCGGTCGTGATTGAATCGATGGGCCGCGGCGTACTGGATTCCCCGCCTTCGCGGGGAATGACAGTCGTCGTGAGGCGGGCAGTCTGCCCTCACTCCGCCGCAACCGTCAGCCCGTGACCGAGCCGCTTGGAGATGGCCCCCGCGCAGTCGCGCAGCGCGTGCGCGATCGGGCTGTCCCAGCGGGCATCAAAAGTGCCTTCCGGGCCCATCGCGGTGATGACCAGCGCGACGTGGCCGGAATGATCGAACACCGGGGCGGAGAACGCGTTGACGCCGGGCAGGGGATCGCCGAGCGCGCGGGCGAGGCCGTGCTTGCGCACCTCGGTCAGCATCTCGGCGACCTTCGCCCCCTTAACGGCGCGCTTCGGGTTGTAGCCGACGCCATGGCGGTCGAGGCCGCTGTTGAGTGCCGCGCTGATCGTCTGCTCCGGCAGGAACGCCGCGAAGGCGCGGCCGGTCGCGGTCTCCAGCAGCGCCATCACCGAGCCGACGCGCATCACGATGTGCACCGGCTGGGCCGGCTCTTCGAGCTGCACCACGGTCGGGCCGTGCGTGCCCCAGACCGCGAGCGAGACGGCGTGGCCGATCTGGCTCGCAAGGCCCGCGATCTTGGGCCGCGCGATGCGCACGCCCGAGAGGCGGCGCAGGCTGATCAGGCCGAGCTCCAGCGCCAGCGCGCCGATCTCGTAGCGGCCGGTGCTCTCGTCCTGCTCGATCAGGCCGATGCGGGAAAAGCTGGCGAGATAGGGATGCGCCTTGGCCGGCGTCATGCCGGCCTCGCGGGCGAGATCGCGCAGCATCATCGGCTCGCCGCTGCGGGCGAGCGCGCGGAGCAATTCGCCGCCGACCTCGATCGACTGGATGCCGCGGCTCTCTCTCTTCATGCGCCTCCGATGCGCCTCAGTCGTTGTTTGAGCATGATCTCTTCGGAAAACCGCTGCACACTTTTCCGGATCATGCTCTACGCCGCGTCGCGCTTGGCAGCGCTGTCGGCAAGATGTCGGCCGGCAATGTAGCCGAAGGTCAGCGCCGGCCCTAGCGTGATGCCGGCGCCGGGATAATTGCCGCCCATGATGCTCGCCATGTCGTTGCCGGCGGCATAGAGGCCGGGAATCACCCGGCCCTCGGCATCGAGCGCCCGCGCGTTCGCGTCGGTGACGATGCCGGCATAGGTGCCGAGATCGCCGATCACCATCTTGATGGCGTAGAACGGACCATTCTCGATCGGCGCGACGCAGGGGTTGGGGCCGTGCAGCGCATCGCCCTGGTATCGGTTATAGGCCTTCGAGCCCTTGCCGAAGGCGGCGTCCTGTCCCAGCGGCGCCGTCGCATTGAACTGCCTGACGGTCTCGGCGAACGCCTTGGCATCGATCCCGGCTTTCGCCGCCAGCGCTTCCAGCGTGTCGCCGCGCATGAGATAGCCGGTCTTCAAATGATGACCCAGCGGCATCGGAAACGGCGGCACGCAGCCGAGGCCGTATTTCCGCAAGGTCCTGTGGTCGCAGACCAGGAAGGCGGCGATCTCCTCGCCGGGCTTGGCCGCCTTGATCATGGCCTGGACGAAGTCGTGATAGGAATTGCCCTCATTGGCAAAACGCCTGCCGTCGCGCATCACCGCGATCACGCCGGGCTTGGCGCGGTCGATAAAGTGCGGCATCACGCCCTTGGAGCCGTCCTTGCGCGTGGTCAGCGACACCGGCACCCAGGCCGCCGCGTTCGGCAGGCGGTTCTCGATGCGGCCGCCGGCGCCTTCCGCAAGGCGCAGGCCGTCGCCGGTATTGCCCGTAGGCCCGGGCGAATAATGCTCAACGCCGGTCGGCGCGTGCGGGAACATCTTCTTGCGCCGCTCGACGTCATGGGGAAAGCCGCCGCAGGCGAGCACGACGCCCTGTCGTGCACGAACGCGCACCTCACGTCCCTGGCGCGAGACGATGGCGCCGGTCACGGTGCCGTTCTCGACCGTCAGCTCGCGCACCGGCGAGGACAGCCACATCGGAATCTTGAGGTCGAGCGCGGACTTTGCCAGGCGGCCTGCGAGCGCATTGCCGTTGGTGAGCGTCATGCCCCGGCCATAGCGCAGCACGTCCATGAGATGCCGCGTCAGGCGCTTGGCGACATAGACCGCCGAGGTCAGCGACTTCGTCACGCGCATGAAGTGGATGATCTCCTTGCCGCTTCCGAGCATCATGCCGAACACGGTGAGCTCGGGCAGCGGCATGCCGAGCGATTTGATGAGATCGCCGAGCTCGCGGCCGTCGAACGGGCGCGTCACCATGGAGCGCCCGCCCTGCGCGCCACCCGGCGCCTCGGCGTGATAGTCCGGAAACACCAGCGGCATGTCGAAACGCAGCGCGGTCTTGGTGGTGAAGAAATCGACCGCCTCGGGACCTGCTGAGAGAAACGCATCGACGCGCGCGGCATCATAATTGTTGCCGGCCTCGTGCCTCAGATAAGTGCGGGCCTGCTCCGGCGTTTCCTCGATGCCATATGCCTTTGCCAGCGACGTGCCGGGAATCCAGAGCCAGCCGCCGGAGCGGGCCGTGGTGCCGCCGAAGCGCGGCTCCTTCTCGACGATCAGCACGTCGAGCCCGCGATGACGCGCGGTGATCGCGGCCGACATGCCGGAGCAACCCGATCCGGCCACGAGCACGTCGCACTCGTAAGTCTCAACGCCGCTATGCTCGTTGCCGGTCATTGCTCACCTCACTTCTTCAGGAGCGGACATTTGGACTCGGAGACCGGACGGAAGGCGTCATCGCCCTTCACGGTCTTGACGATGTCCAGATAATCCCAGGGCTCCTTGGACTGCTCGGGCTTTTTCACCTTGGCGAGATACATGTCGCGGATCACACGGCCGTCCTCGCGCAACTTGCCGCCATGGACGAAGATATCCTCGATCGGCAGCTCGCGCATCTTCGCCATCACCTTGGCGGAATCGTCGGTACCGGCGGCCTTGATCGCCTTGAGATAATGCAGCACCGCGCCATAAACGCCGGTCTGGATCATGGTCGGCATCACCTTGGTGCGTTCGTAGAACTTTTTCGACCAGGCGCGGGTCGCCTCGTCCATGGCCCAGTAGGACGCCGTGGTCATATAGGTGCCCTGCGCGGCCTTCAGGCCGATGGCGTGCACGTCGGTGTCGAACATCAAGAGGCCGACCAGCTTCTGGCCGCCCTGGACCAGGCCGAATTCGCCGGATTGTTTGATGGCGTTGTCCGTGTCCTGGCCGGCATTGGCGAAGGCGACCACGTCGGATTTCGAGCTCTGCGCCTGCAGCGCGAAGGAGGAGAAGTCGGCGGTGTTGGTCGGATGCCTGACGCCGCCGAGCACCTTGCCGCCCATCTCGTTGATGAAGCGCGTGGCGTCCTTCTCGAGCTGCTGGCCGAAGGCATAGTCCGCGGTGATGAAGTACCAGGACTTGCCGCCTTCCTTGATGACGGCGGAGGCCGTCACCTTCGAGAGCGCATAGGTATCGTAGGTGAAGTGCACGGTGTTCGGGCTGCACAGCTCGTCGGTCAGCGAGCTCGCGCCGGGGCCGGAGAGCAGGGCGACCTTGCCGCGCTCGCGCACCATGTTGTGCACGGCGATGGCGATGCCGGAATTGGGGATGTCGACGACGGCGTCGACCTTGCCGTTGTCGAACCAGCCGCGGACGATCTGAACGCCGACATCGGTCTTCATCTGGTGGTCGGCGCTGATGATCTCGATCGGCTTGCCGAGCACGGTCGGCCCGAATTCCTCCACGGCCATCTTGGCGGCCTCGACCGAGCCCGGTCCAGAGTTGTCGCGGCCCCAGCTCGACAGGTCCGTCAGCACGCCGATCCGCACCGCGTCGTCGGACACTTGCGCGGTCGCCGCCGATGTCATGGCCGCCGAAGTCATGGCCGCGAGCACGGTGCAGGCCAGGAGCCCTCTCATTGTCGTTTCCTCTCTTTTTGGCCGCTTGGCGCGGCGGGGTCGTGTGGAGCAAAATTAGATAATGGCGAATAAATTTGTCAATGGCGAACTGTGGTGCCGGGTGGGTTCCACGATGGCCGGGCGATGCCGCGTAAGGAGCGCTCCTGCCTCAACACCCGTCATTGCGAGCGAAGCCAAGCAATCCAGAGTCTTGCCGCGGAGGCGGTCTGGATTGCTTCGTCGCAAGGGCTCCTCGCAATGACGGGTGTTGCGCCACCTGCGCACAAAATCCCGCGCCGTAATCCTGTGGGAGGCAACACCTCCACAGATTGCAGCCGTCACAACGTTTGGCCATGATGCCCACTGGAATCGTTGGGGCAGGGCATGACGACAGCAACGCGGGTCTCCGCTTCCGCGGAGCGATCGACGACGGCGCATGTGGTGTGGGCGAGCGCGCTCGGCACCGCGATCGAGTGGTACGATTTCCTGATCTACGGCACGGCGGCGGCGCTCGTCTTCAACAAGCTGTTCTTCCCGAGCTTCGATCCCTTCGTCGGCACGCTCGCGGCATTCTCGACCTATGCGGTCGGCTTCGTTGCGCGGCCGATCGGCGGCGCCATCATCGGGCATTACGGCGACCGGCTCGGCCGCAAGACCATGCTGGTTGCGACCATGATCGCGATGGGGCTCGGCACCTTTCTGATCGGGTGCCTGCCGACCTACGATCAGATCGGCGTCTGGGCGCCGATACTCCTCGTGATCCTCCGTTTCGTTCAGGGCATCGGGCTCGGGGGCGAGTGGAGCGGCGCGGTCGTGATGGTGATCGAGCACGCCGGCAATCGCCGCGGCTTCTACGGCAGCCTGGTGCAGGTCGGCTTCCCCGTCGGCGTCGCCGCCTCCACCGGCATCTTCGCCCTGCTGACGAAGCTGCCCGAGGCGGACTTCCTCAGCTGGGGCTGGCGCGTGCCGTTCCTGATCAGCATTCTGCTGGTCGGCGTCGGCTTCATCGTGCGGCTCAAGCTCGCGGAGACGCCTCACTTCAAGGAGATCGTCGCGCGCAAGGAGGTGCTGGCGCAGCCGGCCCTCGAAGTGCTGCGCCGCGACTGGCGCAGCTTTCTGCTCGCGATCGGCATCACGGTGTCGGAGGTCGGGCTCGCTTATCTCCTCACCGTGTTCACGGTGGTTTACGCGACGACCAGGCTCGGCCTGCCCCGGCAGGTGATCCTGGATGCCGTGGTCTATGCCGCGATCGTCGAGTTCGCGACGCTGCCGCTGGCCGGCTGGCTGTCCGACATCTTCGGACGCAAGGCGCTGTATCTGGCCGGCGGCGTCTTCTCGGTGGCCCTGGCGTTTCCGCTGTTCTGGTTCCTCGACACCAGGGAGCCGGCGCTGATCACGCTTGCGCTCGTCGTCACGATGACGCTCACCCATGCGCTGCTGTTCGGGCCGAAGGCCGCGTTCATGCCGGAGCTGTTCCGCACCCAGGTGCGCTACAGCGGCGCCTCGCTCGGCGCCAACGTCGCGGCGGCGCTCAGCGGCGGCTTCTCGCCGCTGATCGCGGCGGCGCTGCTGGCCTGGGCCGGATCGTACTGGGCGGTGTCGGTCTACATCGTCGCGCTGTCGGTCATCACGATCGTCGCGACGCTGCTGGCGCCGGAGACGGCGCGGGACTCGCTAAGATCCTGAGCGCCGGGACAGGCAAGCCGGATTTGCAGCGTTCGGAAACACCAGGAAGGTGATGGTCGTCGGCGCAAGCCTGACTGCTCCCGGCGGTGCTGCGCGTGCCTCGAGCCGGGGCAGCTGGCCCTCAGGGGTCAGTGTGAGCCTCTTGCCGTTCAACTGCACAATCGTACCCTGCAACTGCGCTGCGTGCAGCGTGTACCGCTCGGCGGAATCCGGCAGCGATAGCGTGCGCGATGTGCCGCGCGACGTGTTGATTGCGAGCAGCGACACCGCACCTGTCGTGGCTGGGTGGCAATGCGCGTAAAGATGGAGATCGCGCGCAGCAGGTTTGCCTGCGTCGAGCACGATCGTCCCCATCAGCCGGCGCCAGAGCAGCGCGGCCCAATAGCTCGGCCGCGGTCCGAACGTTGTTTCGTCGAGCAGGCCGTAATCGCTGGCAGCCAGCGTGTTGTGCATCACCACTTGGACGCCGGCCTTCGCCAGGCGTCCGAGCTGGTCGAGATAGCGGAACGTGTCCAGAAAAGTCCTGTCCCATAAGCCGCCGCCGCAGGCGGCATCAGCCGTCTCGGTCAACCAGATCGGCTTGCCCGGCTCGAATGTGTCGCGTAGCGCCTGGTAGGTCCGGAGTGTCGCATCCGTGCGCGCCAGCCATTGCTCCGAGAGGGCCTGCGCCGGATCGTCGTGCCCGCCGCAGCGCGGCGAGATCGTATTGTAATGGTGATAGGAGAACCGATCGACGTCGGGACCGGATGCGGCAAGCAGGTCCCGCGTGGTGAGCCCCGCTCCGGACGGCGATGGTGCATCGCCGACCGAGCCGGGACCGAGGATCAGCGCCTCCGGTGCGGCGCGCCGCATCCACTCGCGAAAGACCTTGAAGTCGCGGCCATACGCGGCCGCGTCATAGCCCGCCGGTGCACCGCCCGTCGCTGCGAGCGTCGGCTCGTTCATGAATTCGGCGGCGGCGATGCGCCCGCCCAGAGCGCGCGTGGTGTCGACCAGCTGCTGCGCCTGATCCGGCTTCCACATGCCGTGGTCGTCGCGGCTGCCGGGACTGATCGCAAAGGAGGTGACGATCTCCGCATCGACCGCACGCGCGAACTCCACGACGCCGCGCCACTGCGCTCGGCTGAGCACCGTGTTGAATCCCGGCGGTGGGGCTCCCGGCGCCTCGGCAAAGAACGTCGCATTGGCCCAGGTGCCGCTCACGCGCAGATAGGCCGGCGACAACGCCGCGGCGAGCAGGCGCAGTCGCGCATTGGCAAGATCGATCGGCGGCCGCGCGCTGTAACGATCCCGTTCGTCGAAGGCACGTGCGGTTCGCGGATAAGGCTTCCAGAACCGTCCGCCGGTCACCTCCACCATCTCGATGTTGTAGGATTGAAAGCGCGCATCGATCGTTCCGAGCGTCTTCAGCCCGGCAGGCGAGATGGCAATGTCGTCGGCCTGCGCCGCAAAGGCGGTTGCGGCGGCCAGCAGGGCAATCGCGCCGGCCGTGCGACCGGCCGGACGCGGTCGGGTCCCTGGTCTGCGGTGTGCTGCCGCCTGGTTCGTCATGCGCGTTGCCCGGGGCCCGATGCGCGGAGGCAACGTGGCCTTACCCTCGACCCGCCCATTTTACCCCTATTTTACCTTGCCGTTGCCGCCGAGAGCGTCCGGGCTCGGCGGACCATCGATGGGGTCGAAAAAAAATCCGTTGGCCCCTCTTGAAACCGGTTTCCGGTTTTCTAAGTCGTTTTTCGCCGCGAGAGCGGTGTGTCGGATGCCAACCGGGTCCGGCACGGGCGCCGGGTTGGTCTTTCGGACCCGTCTGAAATCCCGCCTTGCGCTCCTTCGTATCCATCTTGCTCTCAGGAGGACTTGGTTATGAGGACCAGTTTTGACTTCGCGCCGCTGTGGCGCTCCACCATCGGCTTCGACCACCTGGCCGACCTCGTCGACAGCACGCTGCGCCAGGCGACCGAGGACAATTATCCCCCCTATAACATCGAGCGTTCCGGCGAAGACCATTACCGGATCAGCCTTGCCGTGGCAGGGTTCGGCGCCAACGACATCACCGTGACGGCCGAACAGAACGCGCTCACCATCGAGGGCCGGAAGCCCGAGACCGCCGCGCGGGAATATTTGTACCAGGGCATCGCCGCGCGTCCGTTCCGGCGCGTGTTCAACCTCGCCGATTACGTCCAGGTGAAGCAAGCCTCGTTCCAGGACGGGCTCCTGATCATCGACCTCGTCCGCGAGGTTCCGGAAGCCATGAAGCCGCGCCGCATTCCGATCGCGGGCGGCGCTCCTGCGGCAACGCAGATCGAGCAGAAGAAAGCAGCCTGAGCGCTCGATCGGAACAGGTAGCGGAACGCGGCGCGCGCGTGCGCGGGCCGCGCTTTCCGATGCATGAAGGAGGGTACCATGGCTTTTCGTGATCTCATTCCCTGGTCAGGGAAACAGGAGCTCGCGCCTGCGCGCGACAATTTCGATCCGTTCCTGACGCTTCACCGCGAGATGAACCGTCTGTTCGACGATGTCTTCCGCGGCTTCGGGGCGACCAGCCTGTCGCCGCTGATGGAAGGCCGTTTCGGCTGGCCGAAGGTCGAGCTCAGCGAGACCGACAAGACGCTGACCGTCTCGGCCGAACTTCCCGGCCTGACGGAGAAGGACGTTCAGGTCGAGATCGCCAATGGCGTCTTGACCCTTCGCGGCGAAAAGAAAGCCGAGCGCAACGGAGAGGGCAGGTACTTCACGGAGCGCTATTACGGTGCGTTCGAACGGCAGATTCCGCTCGATGGCGTCGAGGAGGACAAGGCAGAGGCGTCGTTCAAGAACGGCGTCCTGACCGTGTCGCTGCCGAAGTCGGAGAAGGCACGCGAAGGCGTCAAGCGCATCGCGATCAACACGCATTAAGTCAAGTGAGACGGCGGAGATGTGGCGCCGCCGTCTCATCGTCAACAAGCCGTCCCCGTGGAAAGGAGCATGTGGGAGACCCACCGATGACCAACGTGAATACCAATTCCGGCACTCTCAATCCGCTGTTTCATCCTGCCGCCCACTACGACTCGCCTGCCGACGTCCTGAATGCCGAGGAGCTCTCGTCGCCCGAGAAGCGCGTCATCCTGTCGTCCTGGGCATCGGACATGTACGCCGTCGAATCCTATCCCGCCTTGCGCGAGATTCCCGGCATGAGCCACACGGTCCGGCTCGCCGACATTCTGGCCGCCTTGCGCAAGCTCGACGGCGACAACGACAATGACGACCCGCCGCGAGGCGGCGGCGTGCCGATGCGGCTGCGGCGGCCATGGGCCGCCGCCGAAGGGCAAGCGGCATGATGGTCACGCCCACCGTCCTCGCCCTCGTGCTGCTCGGTCAGGCCGCGGCAGCCTGGACCGTCCCGCTTCTGGCCCTGCAAGGCTGGATCGTCGCATCAGGCGACGAAGACTGAAACCACGAAGGTTTCGAATCTCCCCCAACACAACGCGGCAGGGTGACGATGATGAATGCTGTGCGTCTGCTGTTCCTGGCCTTGCTGATGCTGACGCTCACGGCGTCGCAGCCTGCCGCCGGCCAGATCCCGGATCTAAAGACCGGCGGCCCGGTGCCGACCCTGGCGCCGCTGGTGCGCCAGGTGACGCCCGCGGTGGTCAACATTTCCGTGCATGGCCGCGTGCGCGAGGACAACCCGCTCTATCGCGATCCGCTGTTTCGCGAGTTCTTCGACGTTCCCCGGCAGATCGAGAAGGAGGTCAATGCGACCGGCTCCGGGGTGATCGTCGACGCCCAGCGCGGCTATGTGCTGACCAACAATCACGTGGTCGAGGGCACATCCGCCGTTCAGATAACGACCAAGGACGGCCGGCAGTTTTCCGCCAAGGTCGTCGGCCGTGACCCGCCCACGGATGTCGCGGTGCTCCAGGTCCAGAACCCGGTCGGGCTCAAGGCGCTTGCCTTCGGCGACAGCGACGGGCTCGATGTCGGCGATTTCGTGCTTGCGATCGGCAATCCCTTCGGCCTTGGCCAGACCGTGACCTCGGGGCTCGTCAGCGCGCTGGGCCGCACCGGCCTCGGCAAGCAGGGCTATGAGGATTTCATCCAGACCGATGCAGCGATCAATCCCGGCAATTCCGGCGGCGCGCTGGTCAGCCTGCGCGGCGAGCTCGTCGGCATCAACTCGGCGATCATCTCGCCCGCGGGCGGCAATGTCGGCATCGGCTTTGCCATTCCGGTCAACATGGCGCGCAAGGTGATGGAGCAGATCATCGTGAGCGGCCGTGTCGAGCGTGGCCGCATCGGCATTTCGCTGAAGGACCTGCATCCGTCGGTCAACAAGGGATTGAACCAGGGCGCCGTCATCGCCGAGATCGCGGCGGATTCGCCCGCAGAGAAGGCCGGCCTGCGCAAGGGTGACATCGTGACCAGCGCCGACGACCGCCCGATCCGCACTGCCGCCCAGCTCCGCAACACGATCGGCCTGGCGCGGATCGGCGAGGACGTGAAGCTCACGCTGCTGCGCAACGGTGCGCCGTTCACCGCCACCGTGAGAGTGGTGCCGGCAGCCGGGTCGAGCAGCGCGCTCGCAGGCCCCAATCGCCTCGTCCGCTGAAACGAATGCGCAGGACGAACCGCGCAAGCGGTTCATCCTGTAATGGCAGGGCTATGGCATTTGAATTTTGCGGAGGTCGTCATGCCCGGGCTTGTCCCGGGCATCCACGTTCTTTGTGCTGCGTGGAAAGGCGTGGATGGCCGGGACAAGCCCGGCCATGACGCTGTGGAGACAGTCGGTGCACATAGCCACATCTCATGTGCGATAGCCCGGGGGCGTGTGATCTCCCAGCTCAGGCCGCGCGGTGATCCCATTCGTCTTGCAGGTCCCGGATCAGCCGCCGCTCGCGTTCGATGCGCTGGCGATAGAGCTCGCGCTCATGCTCGTTCTTGGCGCCGGCAAGAAGCAGCTCGTAATGGCCGATGACCTTCTCGCTGCCGCGGATGAGCAGGTCGCGTTGGCTGTTCATTGGGCCATTCCCAACGCGTTCGCCGGCGCTTCGGCGGCGCGGAAGCCGACGGGAAAGGTGGTGGCGGTCAGGCCATCGAGCGCCGATCGCTCTTCCGCAAGTCGCCTCTCGATGAATTGGCGCTCGAGCTGCGACAGCCTGGTCTTCAGCAGGCGCCGGTAACGGTGGATGTTGTTGCGGTGCGCACGAATGCGGGCCAAATTCTCATCGAGCATCGTCGTCTCTCCAGACGGTCGCGTTAGATCCTTTGGTTTGCGAGGATGAGAAGATCTCTTCTCGGCGAAAAAAATATTCAGCGGGTGAGCGGTGTCAAGATGTTGGCGCGCCTCCCCTTGTCGCTGGCTCCTGGAGATCGATGGTCAGCCATCGAGCTGTCCGGACGCCCGGGTTCCGGGCGCGATTGCCTTTTGTTGGCCGGCAAGCGAACCTCGTGTGGCCATATTTGAGCAGGAGTGATCTGTCGCGAGGGAGGCGCTCCGATGAACAAGGCACTGATCACTGCTGTCGCAATGCTGGCCTGCGTGCCCGCGGGTGCGCTTGCGCAGGAGCGCGCGGGCGATGCGGCGCTCGGCGCGGTCTCGGGTGCGGTCGTGCTTGGGCCGGTGGGTGCGGTCGCCGGCGCCTTGATCGGCTACACGGCCGGACCTTCGATCGCCCGGTCCTGGGGCCTGAGAGGCTCGCAGTCGGCCAGGCACCGGCAGCCGCCGCCGCGTCGCGCCGCCGCGACCGGCAGCCCGTCGCGCACGCGCGAGGCGATGGCCGCTAACGGCCAGATGAGAGCTGCCGGCAATCCAGCCCCGCCGGTCCAGGCTCCGCCGGTTCAAGCCGCGCCTGCCGCGCCGGCGCATTCCCCGGCACCGCCCGTTCAAGGGTTCGACTGAGGCCGGCAGCCGGCCCGGCTTGCGTCCCGCTCTAGGACTGGCCGAGAATCTTCATCGCCGCGCGAAGGTGCGGCTTGTCGATCATCTGACCGTCGAGCCGCAACGTGCCGGAATTGGGATTGCTCGCGAACGCCGCGATCACCTTCTCCGCCCAGGCGCGCTCGGCCTCCGTCGGCGCGAAGGCCGCGTTGACGATGTCGACATGCTTGGGGTGGATCAGCGCCTTGGCCGAAAAACCGTCGCGCCGCGCGGCGCAGGTTTCGGCTTCGAGGCCGGCAAGGTTGTCGATGTCGGTGTAAACCGTGTCGATCGGCGCGACCTCGGCGGCTGCCGCCGCCATCAGGCAGAGATCCCGCGCCAGGCGATAGGGGCTGTGGAACACGCCGCCGCTCGCCTTCTCGGTAGCGCCGAGCGAGGCGGAGAGATCTTCCGCGCCCCACATCAGGCCGGCGAGGCGAGGGGAGCAGCCCTTGTAGCTGCCGAGCCCGAAGATCGAGCCGGCGGTCTCCGTCGCGACGCAGACGATGCGGGTCGCGCCGATCGCGATGCCGGAGGCGGCTTCCAAAGCTTCGAGCCAGGTCGCGACCTGACGCACGTCGTCGCCGCCTTGCGATTTCGGCAGCACGATGCCGTCAGGCCTGCCCGGCATAATCGCGGCGAGATCGGCCAGCGTCATGCCGGTGTCGAGCGCGTTGACGCGGACATAGAGCTGATGCGGGCCGGGGCGGCTCTTCAGCATCGAAAGCGTGAGCTCACGCGCCTCCGCCTTCTTCTCGGTGACGACGGAATCCTCGAGATCGATGATCAGCGCGTCGGCCTTGCCTTCGCTCGCCTTCTCGAATTTGCGCGGGGAATCGCCCGGCACGAACAGCATCGAACGCATCAGACCGGCCTCTTGTGCATCATCGCCATGCGGCGGCATTTGCCGACGATCTCGTCATTCTGGTTCAGGGCATGGTGCTCGAACTCGACGATGCCGGCCTTGGGCCGCGATCTGGATTCCCGCACCGAGAGCACCTTTGTCGTGGCCCGCAACGTGTCGCCATGGAAGACCGGCTTTGGAAAGGTGACGTCGGTCATGCCGAGATTGGCGACGGTGGTGCCCAAGGTCGTATCATAGACCGTCATGCCGATCATGATGCCGAGGGTGTATAGGCTGTTGAAAATGCGCTGGCCGAACTCGGTCTTCTCGGCGAAATGCGCGTCGATGTGCAGCGGCTGCGGATTGAGCGTCAGCAGGCTGAACATGGTGTTGTCCATCTCCGTGACGGTCCGGGTCAGCGGATGCCTGAACTCCTGGCCCACGGAAAAGTCCTCGAAATAAAGTCCGGCCATCGCGGTTTCCTCCCTGCGAAATAACGGCGCATTCGTCACGTCGCGCCGCATGACCCCATGCATGGTAGACACACTTCGCGGGCAAATTCACGTATCTGCATGTAGTTTTTCGAGCTAAACAATGCTTGGCGAAGGGAGGTCAAGACCATGGATTTCGCGCTCACCGATCAGCAGGAAGCCATCCGCGACGCCATCGCCGAGATCTGCGAAGGCTTTCCCGACGCCTACTGGCTGAAGAAGGACCACGACGGCGGCTTCCCGCACGACTTCCACAAGGCGCTGGCGGACGCCGGCTGGCTCGGCATCTGCGTGCCGGAAGAGTATGGCGGCTCCGGGCTCGGCATCACGGAAGCTGCGATCATGATGCGCACCATCGCCGAGTCAGGCGCCGGCATGTCCGGTGCCTCGGCCGTCCATATCAACGTGTTCGGTCTCAATCCGGTGGTCGTGTTCGGCACCGAGGAGCAGCGCAGGCGCATGCTGCCGCCGATGGTCGAGGGCCGCGAGAAGGCGTGCTTCGCCGTCACCGAGCCCAACACCGGCCTCAACACCACCCAGCTCAAGACCCGCGCGGTCGCCAAGAACGACCGCTACATCGTCAATGGTCAGAAAGTGTGGATCTCGACGGCGCAGGTCGCGCACAAGATTTTGCTGCTGGCGCGCACCACGCCCCTGGAAGAGGTGCGCTCGCCCACCCACGGGCTCAGCCTGTTCTACACCGATTTCGACCGCAACAGGATCAAGGTCCACGAGATCGAGAAGATGGGCCGCAAGATCGTCGATTCCAACGAGCTGTTCTTCGAGGATTTCGAGATCCCGATGGAGGACCGCATCGGCGAGGAGGGCAAAGGCTTCGAGTACATCCTCGAAGGCATGAATCCGGAGCGCATTCTCATCGCGGCCGAGGCGGTCGGTCTCGGCAAGCTCGCGCTGTCGCGCGCGACCGAATACGCCAAGACGCGCGTCGTGTTCAATCGTCCGATCGGCAAAAATCAAGGCATCCAGCATCCGCTCGCGGTGAACTGGGTCGAGCTCGAGGCGGCCTGGCTGATGGTGATGTCGGCGGCCTGGCAATACGACAAGGGCATGCCCTGCGGCGCCGCGGCCAATGCCGCAAAATATCTGGCGGGCGAGGCGGGCTTCTCGGCCTGCGAGCAGGCGGTGATGACCCATGGCGGCTTCGGCTACGCCAAGGAATTCCATGTCGAGCGCTATTTGCGGGAGGTGCTGATCCCGCGCATCGCGCCGGTCAGCCCGCAGCTCGCGCTCAGCTTCATCGCGGAAAAGGTGCTGGGGCTCGCCAAATCGTACTGAACAAGTCGTACTGAGCGGGTCTATTCGGCGGCGATCCACTCCATCGCCATGGCGCGAAGCCGGGCGCGCTGGATCTTCACGCCGTTGGCGCTGTCGGTGACGGGAAAGGCATCCACGACATAGATCCGCGCCGGCACCTTGTAGCCGGCGAGCCGCTCGCGCAGACGCGCGATCAGCGTCTCCTGGATGGGCGGCTCCGTTGTCGGGATCACGAAGGCGACGCAGCGCGCCTGGCCCTTGAGGTCAACCGCGACGACTTGGGCGTCGGCGACGCCGGCGCAGGATTTGAGCTCGTCCTCGATCTCCCCGGGCGCGACCAGGAAGCCGCCGAGCCGCATCGCATCGCCGGCGCGAGTCTCGTAGACGAAGGACCCGTCGCCGCGCAGCCGGCCGATGTCGCCGGTGCGGAAGAAGCCGTCGGCAGTGATCGCCTCGCGCGTCGCCTCCGGATTGTTGAAGTAGCCGAGGAAGCGCGAGGGCGCGCTGATCTCGATCTCGCCGGAGACGCCGCTGGCCGCAAGTTCTCCGGTCTCGACATCGCGCACGCGGACTTTCGCCTCCGGCGACATCGGCCAGCCGCCGCCCTCGATGCGATCGGCAAAGGCATCACTGGGGCCGCCGATCGAGAACAGCGCCTGCACCTCGCTCGAACCGTAGAGGCCGAACAGCTTCATGCCGCGCGCTTCGGCTTCCACAGCCAGCTCGCGCCAGCCGGGCTGGAACGCGGCGAAGCCGCAGACTTCGAGATGCGGAAACGGGCGCGGCGCATCGGTGAGGGCGAGGATGCGCCGGAACATCTCGTCCGAACCGAAGGAATGCGTGATCCGTTGTGTGCTGAGGATCTGCAGCGCCGGCGCTGCGTCGAAGGCATCGAGCACGTGAATGGTCGCACCGCTCGCGAGGAAACCGAGCAGGCTCGTCATGCCGAACGTGCCGCAGAACGGCAGCATCGCCAGCAACGAATGACGGTGGGGATCGAGCTGGAGCGCGTGGGCGACGGAGGCGGCGTGCGTCGCCAGCGTCCGCTGCGAATGCGCGACCAGCTTCGGCCCCTTGGTCGTGCCCGACGTGGTGTAGAGCAGCCCGGGCAGGTCGACATCATCCTGGGGCAGCGGAGGGGGCGGGTAAGGCGTCTCGAACGCATCGAACCGCACGCAGGGCCAGCGTGCGGGGATCGCATCCGCGCCGACCACGGCCAGCCGTTGCAGCGCGGGCACCTCGGCCTCGGCGACATCGGTGAGGATGGCGGCAAAGTCGATCGCGCGGAATGCCGCCTCGACCACCATGAGCTTCGCGCCTGAGAGTTTGAGCAGGTGCGCGACTTCTGCGCTGCGATAGCGCGTATTGACGGCGGCGATGACCGCGCCGAGCCGCGCCGCGGCGAACAGCAGCGCGAGCCATTCGACCCGGTTCACCAGCCAGACCGCGACGACGTCGCCCTTGCCGATGCCTTGCGCGGCTAGCCAGGCGGCGGTCTGCTCGATCTTCGCCGAGAATTCCGCGCGAGAGACGGCCTTGCCGTCGAAGACCAGGGCAGGGTCGGCGGCGGTCTTGATCCGGAGCAGCGATTGCAGCGAAAAATCGTTGGCACTCATGGCCATCGGACTAACCCGGTCGCGCAAGCCTGTCTACTTGGTGCCGAACATCCGGTCGCCGGCGTCGCCCAGGCCCGGCACGATATAGCCGTGGTCGTTGAGCCGCTCGTCGATCGCGGCGGTCCAGATCGGCACGTCGGGATGCTCGCTCTGGAACTTGGCGATGCCTTCAGGGGCGGCCAGGAGGCAGACGAAGCGGATGTCGCGGGCGCCGCGCGCCTTGAGCAGGGACGCGCCGGCGCAGGCCGAGTTGCCGGTCGCCAGCATCGGGTCCATCAGGATCACGGTGCGGTCGGACAGGTCCTGCGGCGCCTTGAAGTAATATTCCACGGCCTGCAACGTCTCGGGGTCGCGGTAGAGCCCGATATGGGCGATGCGCGCCGACGGCATCAGGGCGAGCATGCCGTCGAGAAAGCCGACGCCGGCGCGCAGGATCGGCGCCAGCGTGAGCTTCTTGCCGGCGATCTTGGGTGCCTGCATCGGCGCGATCGGCGTCTTGATGTCCACCAGCTCCAGCGGCAGGTCGCGCGTCACCTCGTAGCCGAGCAGCATCCCGATCTCGTTCAGGATCTCGCGAAAGCTCTTGGTCGAGCGGTCCTTCTCCCGCATCAGGGAGAGCTTGTGCTGGACCAGGGGGTGGGCGACGACGTTGACATTGCTGGTGCTCATGAAACCGCTCTACACGGTTCCGTGAAACTGCGCCAGATCGGCCAGGTAGTTTTAGGCAACGCCTTTTCCGCGGGATAGCCGGCCTCAACCGGGCAGCGCGACTGCGCTGCGCGCGCGGTTGCTTGCCTCATAGGCAGCCATGGTCAGCTCGCGGTCGATCGCCGCGCGCATGGCTTCCATGGCTCCCCGGCGCAGGCGCCGCTTTGCGGTGGCATGCGACGGCTTGTGGATGGCGCGCAGGCCGGTGATGATCGTCTCGATCGTGGCGTCGACCATCTCAGGTGCAACCACGCGATCGAGAAAGCCGGCCGTCTGCGCCTCCTCGGGCTCGTACATCTCGCCAAGCGTGACGGTACGGCTGAGCCAGGCCGGATGCAGCCGGCTGCGCGCGAGCTCGATGGCAAAGCTGGGCGGCGCGATGCCGATCGCCACCTCGTTCAGCCCCATGCGGTGCGGTCCGCGCGCGCCCAGCCTGACGTCGCAGGCGAGCAGCAGGAACGTTCCCATCGGGTAAGCATGGCCCTCCATCACGCCGATGGTCGGATGCGGAAACGACATCAGCCGCAGCGCAAGCTCGGCGCCGGCCCGGACCATCTCGAGGCTCTTGGCGGCATCGCCCGAGGCGAACACTTTCAGATCGAAGCCCGCGGAAAAGATGCCGGGCCGGCCTGAGCGCAGCACCACGATCTCTGCCTCCGTCTCGGCGCGGTCGCAGGCGGCGCCGATCTCGCCCAGCATCGCGGCCGACATCACGTTGACCTTGCCGTCGTCGAGCCCGATCCGCGCCACGCCGTCGTTCAGTTCATAGATCACTCTCTCAGGCATCTGCCTCTCTCCGTCATTGTCATGCTTGACTGTCGGAGGCTGATGTAGACCAATCAATATAATTTCCGAGCGGAGGAGAGTGCCATGCCGGCCGTGCCGAAGCACCGTCAGCCCATCATCAATGCCGCGGTGACGCTATTCCGCCGCCACGGATTTGCCCGCACCGGCCTCAACGACATCGTCGACGTCAGCGGCGCGCCGAAGGGGTCGCTCTATCATTACTTTCCGGACGGAAAATCCTCGATCGCGGTGGCGGCGGTGGAGGAGGCGGGCCGCCGCGTCGCGGCGACGGTCGCCGAGCTCGCGGCAGAGTGCGGCTCGACCGGCGAGCTCTTGCGCGCGCACGCCAGACTGCTGGCAGGCTGGATGCAGGGCTCCGGCTTCCGCAATGGCTGCCCGATCACGACCGTGCTGCTCGAGCTGGCGCCGCGCGAGCGCGGCGTGTCGGAGGCCGGTCGCAAGGCCTATGCGGCACGGCTATCGATCCTGCGTGACAAGCTCGTCGCCGACGGGTTTGCCAGGCCGCGGGCGGAGGCGCTGGCGGTGCTCTGCACGTCGGCGCTCCAGGGCGCGCTGATCCAGGCCCGCGTCGAGCGCAGCGGCCGGCCGATCGAGGTTACCGCGTCGGAGCTGGCGCGACTGATCGAGGCGGAGGTGAGGAGCTAGACGCCGAGGCCGGGCACTACCAGGTCTCCGCCCCGTCCAGAGCGACCGCGGGGGACGCATTGCGCATAGCCGCTGGCTCCCGCCGGCCTTTATGAGATTCCTATAACGTTACCATAGCCCTCACCTCGAAAAGCTATGCGCGCAGTGGCACGTCAGCGGTGAAGTTTCCGGCTGGCGATGCGCTTGCATTGAACTCGGCCGGCGATCGTGTCGTACCAAGGAATATCGCCATGATGGACCTTTTGATGCTGGCGCTGGGCTTCTTCTTCTTTGCCCTCGCGATCGGCTACACCTATGCCTGCGAACGGCTGTGAGGGAGCGGACCATGATCTTCGATTATGCGCTCGCCGGCGCCGTCTCGTTCGGCCTCCTGATCTATCTCACCTATGCACTGCTGCGGCCCGAGCGGTTCTGATGCCGTGCTGCTGCTCGTCGAATTACTGCTGGCCGACGCTGCGCTCGTCGCGGGCCTGCTCGCGCTGCTCCTGCCGCTTTTGCGCCGGACCAAAAGCCTGAAGGGTTAATGCCATGACTGCGATCGGTTGGTTCCAGATCATTCTTTATTGCGCGATCGTGGTCGCGCTGACCAAGCCGCTCGGCTGGTACATGACGCGCGTGTTCAACGGTGAGCGCACGTTCCTGTCGCCCGTCCTGCGCCCGATCGAGGCCGGCATCTATTGGCTCTCCGGCGTCGACGAGAAGCGCGAGCAGCACTGGCTGACCTACACGGTCGCGATGCTGCTGTTTCATGTCGGTGGCTTCCTCATCATCTACGGCCTGATGCGGCTGCAGGCCGTGCTGCCGTTCAATCCAGCCGGCCAATCCGCGGTCGCCGAGGATCTGTCCTTCAACACCGCGATCTCCTTCATCACCAATACCAACTGGCAGAACTACGGCGGCGAGAGCACGCTGTCCTATCTGACCCAGATGGTCGGCCTGACGCACCAGAATTTCCTGTCGGCGGCGACCGGCATCGTGCTCGCGGTTGCCCTGATCCGCGGCTTTGCCCGCGCGTCCATGCGCACAATCGGCAATTTCTGGGTCGATGTGACCCGCTGCACGCTCTACATCCTGCTGCCGATCTGCGTCGTGTTCACGCTGTTCCTGGTCTGGCAGGGCATCCCGCAAACGCTTGGCGACTACGTCGAAGCGACCACGCTCGAGGGCGCCAAGCAGACCATTGCGGTCGGTCCTGTCGCCTCGCAGGTCGCGATCAAGATGCTCGGCACCAATGGCGGCGGCTTCTTCAATGCCAACGCCGCGCATCCCTTCGAGAATCCGACCGCGCTGTCGAACTTCGTGCAGATGCTGTCGATTTTCGCGCTCGGCGCGGCGCTCACCAATGTGTTCGGCCGCATGGTCGGCAACCAGCGCCAGGGCTGGGCGATCCTCGCCGTGATGGGCGTGCTGTTCGTCGCCGGCGTCGCCGTTTGCTATTGGGCGGAAGCCAACGGCACCGCCACCATGCATGCGCTGGGCCTGTCCGGCGGCAACATGGAGGGCAAGGAAGTCCGCTTCGGCATCGTTGCGTCCTCGCTGTTCGCGGTGATCACCACCGCCGCGTCGTGCGGCGCCGTGAACGCCATGCACGACAGCTTCACCGCGCTCGGCGGCATGATCCCGCTGATCAACATGGAGTTAGGGGAGATCATCGTCGGCGGCGTCGGCGCCGGCCTGTACGGCATGCTGCTGTTCGTCGTCCTGGCGATCTTCGTCGCAGGCCTGATGGTCGGCCGCACGCCGGAATATGTCGGCAAGAAAATCGAGGCGCGGGAAGTCAAGATGGCGATGCTCGCCATTCTCGTCCTGCCGCTGATGATTCTCGGCTGGGCCGCCGTCGCTGTGGTCTATCCCGCGGCAGTGGCGTCGATGGTGAATGCCGGACCGCACGGCTTCACCGAAGTGCTGTACGCCTTCACGTCGGGGGCGGCCAATAACGGTTCGGCCTTCGCAGGCCTCACCGGCAACACGTTGTTCTACAATCTCACGCTCGCCAGTGCGATGTTCGTCGGTCGCTTCTTCATGATCGTTCCGGCGATGGCGATCGCAGGATCGCTCGCGGCCAAGAAGTCGATCCCCCCGTCGATGGGCACCTTTCCGACCACCGGCGGCCTGTTCGTCGGCCTCGTCGTCGGCGTCATCGTGATCATGGGCGGCCTGACCTTCTTCCCGGCGCTCGCACTCGGTCCCATCGTCGAGCATCTCGCAATGAACGCCGGCAACGTCTTCTGATCTCGCTTTTCGGAGTGACCTCCATGGAACCTGTCCAAAAATCCAACAAGCGCATGCCGGTCTCGGCGATGCTGGATTCCAAGATCATGATGCCGGCGATCGGCGCGGCCTTCACCAAGCTCGATCCGCGCGCCATGATCAAGAACCCCGTGATGTTCGTGGTCGAGATCGTGGCCGCGCTCACCACCGTGATCTTCCTGCGCGATCTCGTCACCGGTGGGGAGAATCTCGGCTTCACCTTCCAGATCATCCTCTGGCTGTGGTTCACCGTGCTGTTCGCCAACCTCGCCGAAGCCGTGGCCGAGGGCCGGGGCAAGGCGCAGGCCGAGACGCTGCGCAAGACCCGCACCGAGAGCCAGGCCAAGCTCCTGAGCGGCGCGGGCCGCGACTACAAGCTCGTCTCAGGCACCAACCTGAAGGTCGGCGATCTCGTGCTGGTCGAGGCGGGCGACACGATCCCCTCCGATGGCGAGGTGATCGAGGGCGTCGCCTCGGTCAACGAGGCCGCCATCACCGGCGAGTCGGCGCCCGTGATACGCGAATCCGGCGGCGACCGCTCGGCGGTGACCGGCGGCACGCAGGTGCTGTCGGACTGGATCCGCGTCCGCATCACCGCCGCGCAGGGATCGACCTTCATCGACCGCATGATCAAGCTGGTCGAGGGCGCCGAGCGGCAGAAGACGCCGAACGAGATCGCGCTCAACATCCTGCTCGCCGGCCTCACCATCATCTTCGTGTTCGCCACGGTGACGATCCCGAGCTACGCTGCCTATGCCGGCGGCTCGATCTCGGTGGTCGTGCTGGTCGCCCTGTTCGTGACGCTGATTCCGACCACGATCGGTGCGCTGTTGTCGGCGATCGGCATCGCCGGCATGGACCGCCTGGTGCGCTTCAATGTGCTGGCGCTGTCGGGCCGCGCGGTCGAGGCCGCCGGCGACGTCGACACGCTGCTGCTCGACAAGACCGGCACCATCACGCTCGGCAACCGGCAGGCGACCGCCTTCCGTCCCGTGCGCGGCGTCACCGAGCAGGAGCTGGCGGATGCCGCCCAGCTCGCCTCGCTGGCGGACGAGACGCCGGAAGGCCGCTCCATCGTCGTGCTGGCCAAGGAGAAGTACGGCATCCGCGGCCGCGATATGGCCGAATTGGGTGCGACCTTCGTTCCGTTCACGGCGCAGACCCGCATGAGCGGCGTCGACGCCGGCGGCTCGTCGGTGCGCAAGGGCGCGGTCGATGCGATGCTGAACTATGTCGGCCGCGGTGCACCGCTGGCGGTTACCTCGGGCAGCACCGCGCGTGCCCTTCAGCCCGGCGGGCTCTCTGAGGTTGGCCGCGAGATCCAGACCATCGCCGATCAGATCTCGAAGGCCGGCGGCACGCCGCTTGCGGTCGCCAAGGACGGAAAGCTGCTCGGCATCGTCCAGCTCAAGGACATCGTCAAGGGCGGTATCCGCGAGCGCTTCGCCGAACTGCGCCGCATGGGCATCCGCACCATCATGATCACCGGCGACAACCCGATGACGGCGGCCGCCATCGCCGCGGAAGCCGGCGTCGACGATTTCCTGGCCCAGGCAACGCCCGAGGACAAGCTGAAGCTGATCCGCGACGAGCAGGCCAAGGGCAAGCTGGTGGCGATGTGCGGAGACGGCACCAACGACGCGCCGGCGCTCGCCCAGGCCGACGTCGGCGTCGCCATGAACACCGGCACGCAAGCCGCCCGCGAGGCCGGCAACATGGTCGATCTCGACTCTAACCCGACCAAGCTGATCGAGGTGGTCGAGATCGGCAAGCAGCTCCTGATGACGCGCGGTGCGCTGACGACGTTCTCGATCGCCAACGACGTCGCCAAGTATTTTGCGATCATCCCGGCGATGTTCCTGGCGTTCTACCCTCAGCTCAACGTGCTCAACGTCATGAACCTGTCGAGCCCGCAGAGCGCCATCCTGTCGGCGATCATCTTCAACGCGCTCGTCATCATCGCGCTGATCCCGCTCGCCCTGAAGGGCGTCGCCTATCGCGCCGTCGGTGCCGGCGCGCTGCTCCGCCGCAACCTCCTGATCTACGGGCTCGGCGGCATCGTCATTCCCTTCATCGGCATCAAGGCGATCGACCTCGCGGTGACCGCCTTGCACTTGGTTTGAATTCGTCATTGCGAGCGAAGCGAAGCAATCCAGGAATGCCTCCGCGGTTGACAGTGTGGATTGCTTCGTCGCTTCGCTCCTCGCAATGACGGGAGAAATCGGAGAAAGCACATGCTCAGAGAAATCCGCCCTGCCATCGTCCTCTTGCTGGCGCTCACCGCCATCACGGGCCTTGCCTATCCGCTCGCCATGACCGGCATTGCCGGCGCGCTGTTTCCCGTGCAGGCGCAAGGCAGCCTGATCGAGAAAGACGGCAAGGTGATTGGCTCCGCCCTGATCGGGCAGGAGTTCAAGGACGACAAGTACTTCCACGGCCGCCCCTCGGCGACGCTGGCGCCGGACCCGAACGATTCGACCAAGACGTTGCCCGCGCCCTACAACGCCGCCAATTCGGGCGGCTCCAATCTCGGTCCGACCAGCAAGGCGCTGGCCGACCGGCTGAAGGAAGATGTGGACAAGCTCAGGCGCGAGAATCCGAACGCCTCGGTGCCGGTCGACCTGGTGACGACTTCGGCCAGCGGCCTCGACCCGAACATCTCGCCGGAAGCGGCGCAATTCCAGGTGCCGCGCGTCGCGAAGGCGCGCAATCTGCCCGAGGATCAGGTCAAGCAGCTCGTGGCCGCCAGCATCGAAGGCCGCCTGCTCGGTCTGCTCGGCGAGCCCCGGGTTAACGTTCTGACATTGAATCTCGCGCTCGATCGCATGGCCGCGAAGTAGAAGTCTAGGCTCGCAGTGGACGGGTGATTATACTGACAAGATGATCCGAGAGCGTCGCGATCCCGAACAACGTCCGTCACCGGAGGCCCTGCTGGAAGCGGCGCGCCGGGAGGAGGGTGCGAGCGGCAGGCTGAAGATCTTCGTCGGCGCCGCTCCCGGCGTCGGCAAGACCTACGAGATGCTGCAAAGCGCCCAGGCCAAGCGCAAGGCCGGCATCGATGTCGTGGTCGGCTTCGTCGAGACTCATGGCCGCGCCGAGACCGAGGCGCTGGTGCGCGGCCTCGAAGTGGTCCCGCGCAAGCGGCTGGACTACCGCGGCCAGATCGTCGAGGAGATGGACCTCGATGCGGTTATTGCGCGGCGGCCGCAGATTGCGCTGGTCGACGAGCTCGCCCACACCAATGCGTCCGGAAGCCGCCATCCCAAGCGCTATCTCGACGTCGAGGAGCTGCTCTCGCACGGCATCGACGTCTATACCGCCGTCAACATCCAGCACATCGAGAGCCTGAACGACGTCGTTGCCCAGATCACCCATGTCCGGGTGCGCGAGACCGTGCCGGATTCGGTGTTCGACCGCGCTGACGCGATCGAGCTGATCGACCTCACGCCAGACGACCTGATCCAGCGCCTGAAGGAGGGCAAGGTCTATGTGCCCAAGCAAGCCGAGCGGGCGCTGGAGCATTATTTCTCGCCGGGCAATCTCACGGCGCTCCGCGAGCTCGCCCTGCGGCGCACCGCCGAGCGGGTCGACGAGCAGCTGCTCAACCACATGCAGGCGAATGCGATTCCGGGGCCCTGGGCCGCGGGTGAGCGCATCCTGGTCTGCGTCAGCGAGGACCCGCGCGCGGCCGGCCTCGTGCGCTACACCAAGCGATTGGCTGACCGGCTGCATGCGCCGTTCACCGCGATTTCGATCGAGACGCGGCGATCGCTGCAATTGTCCGACGAGGAGCGGGATCGGCTGGCCGACACGCTGCGGCTTGCGGAATCGCTCGGCGGCGAGGCGCTGACCATTCCCGCCGTCGGCCGCCGCATCGCTGACGATCTCATCGGTTTCGCGCAAGGCAACAACGTCACGCAGATCGTGATCGGCAAGTCGACGCGCTCGCGCTGGTTCGAGATGACACGCGGCTCGGTCGTGCACGATCTGGTGCGCCGCGCGGGCAATATCAGCGTTCACCTCATTCCGGGCAACGAGCTTTCCGGAGAGGCGGCGCCCAAGATGGCGGTGCAGACCGCCGCACGATCCGAGCCGTTCGATCCCTTGCCTTTTCTCAAGGCGCTTGGGATCGTGCTTGTGGGTCTCGGCGCTGCCAAGCTGATCCAGCCGTATTTCGGCATAGAGAACGTCGATCTCGTGCTGCTGACCTCGGTCGTCGCAGTTGCCGTGCGCTACGGCCTGTGGCCCTCGCTGTTGGCCACGGTGGCGGCTTCGCTCTGCTACAATTTCTTCTTCATCCCGCCGATCTACACCTTCACGATCACCGACCCGACCAATGTCGCCGCTTTCGTGCTGTTCATGGTGGTGGCGATGATCGTCTCCAATGTCGCGGCGCGCGTGCGGATCCAGGCCGACACCGCGATTGGCCGGATCAGGATGACCGAGCAGCTCTATGCCTTCAGCCGCAAGCTCGCCGGTACTGCCACGCTGGACGACGTCTTGTGGGCGAGCGCCTACCAGACCGCATTGATGCTCAAGGTCCGCGTGGTGCTGCTGTTGCCGGATGAAGGCCTGCTGACGGTGAAATCAGGCTATCCGCCCGAGGACGAGCTTGACCAGGCCGATCTTGCCGCCGCCAATTGGGCCTGGAGCAACGATCGTCCCGCCGGCCGCGGCTCGGACACCTTGCCGGGCGCCAAGCGGCTGTTTTTGCCGATGCGCACCGGGCGCGGGCCGATCGGTGTGATCGGCATCGACAACGACCGCACCGGCCCGCTGCTGACGCCGGACCAGCGGCGGCTGCTCGATGCGCTGGTCGACCAGGGCGCGCTCGCGATCGAGCGCGTGCTGCTGGTCGAGGACATGGACCGCGTCAAGCGCACCGTCGAATCCGAGCGGCTGCGCTCGGCGCTGCTGACCTCGATCTCGCACGATTTGAAGACGCCGCTCGCCTCGGTGCTGGGGGCGGCCTCCACCATGCGCGATCTCTCCGGCGCGCTCTCGGACACCGAGAAGCGCGATTTGCTCGCCACCGTGATCGACGAATCCGAGCGGCTCAACCGCTTCATCGCCAATCTGCTCGACATGACCAAGCTCGAATCCGGCGCCATCGTGCCCAACACGGCGCTGCACGATCTCGGCGAGATCGTCGGCAGCGCGCTTCGGCGCGCGAGCAAGATCCTGACCGACCACAAGGTCGAGCTGGTGCTGGCCGCCGATCTGCCGATGCTCCAGCTCGATGCCGTGCTGTTCGAGCAGGTGCTGTTCAACCTGCTTGACAATGCCGCGAAATACGCGCCCCCCGAAACCACGATCTCGATCCGCGGCCGGCGCGACAGCGCTCATGTCGTGCTCGAGGTCGCCGACGAGGGCGCCGGCATTCCACCGGACGAGCTCGAGAGCGTGTTCGACAAGTTCTATCGCGTGCAGAAGGGCGATCACGTCCGTCCCGGCACCGGGCTCGGGCTTGCCATCTCGCGCGGCTTCGTCGAGGCGATGCGCGGCACGATCTCCGCCGCCAATCGCAGCGGGCGGAGCGGCGCGGTCCTCACCATTCGCCTGCCTGTTCCGGCAGAGAGCCACGCATTGGATACCGCCGCATGAGCGCTGCTCCGATCAAGGTCCTGGTCATCGACGACGAGCCGCCGATCCGCAAATTGCTGCGAATGGGGCTGACGACGCAGGGCTACGAAATCCTGGAAGCGCCGAACGGCAAGACGGCGCTGGAGAAGCTCGCCGAGGAGCCGGCGCTGATCATCCTCGATCTCGGCCTGCCCGACGTTCAAGGCCATGAGCTGCTCCGCACCATCCGCGCCCGCAACGACGGCGTGCCGATCGTGGTGCTGTCGAGCCGCGGCGACGAAGCCGGCAAGGTCCAGGCGCTCGATCTCGGCGCCGACGATTATCTGACCAAGCCGTTCGGCATGGAGGAACTCTTGGCGCGCCTGCGCGCCGCGCTGCGCCACCAGCTTCAGGTCAAGGGCGAACGCCCGGTGTTCCGCACCGGCGATCTCTCCGTCGATCTCGTCCGCCGCATCGTCAAGGTCGGCGATCGCGAGGTGAAGCTCTCGCCGAAGGAATACGACCTGTTGCGGGTGCTGGTGCAGCACGCCGGCAAGGTGCTCACCCACCGCTTCCTGCTGAAGGAGCTGTGGGATGAATTGACCGACGCGCAATATCTGCGCGTCTATGTCCGCCAGCTTCGCCAGAAGATCGAAGCCGATCCGGAGCGGCCGCAATATGTGCTGACGGAGACGGGGATCGGGTATCGGCTCAAGGCAGGGGATTGAGCGTAGCTCGGCGGCATCGAGCGCCGGCTTGAGGCAAACTCGTCATGGCCGGGCTTGACCCGGCCATCCACGTCTATCCGCAAGCGAGGACGCGCGTGGATGCCCGGGTCAAGCCCGGGCATGACGACTGAGGTTGTGGCGCAAGCCTGCTTCCGCAATGACCAAGCAAAGATCAACCCGCCTTGCGATGCCGCGCGGTCGACCGGTGCGCCTTCTTCGCGCTGCGGTGCCGTCCGGTCGCGCGCCGCGCGTGCGACTTCGCCGCCGACTTCTTCCCGCCGCGTCCCTTTAGGCTCTGCTTTAGTGCGTCCATCAGGCTGACGACGTTGCTCGGCCGCTCCTCGGGCTCGGGCAGCTCGATCTTCTTGCCGCTGGCCTTGCCCTTCACCAGGGCCTTCAGTGCGTCCTCGTATTCGTCCTTGAACTTGCTGGGATCGAAATGCGCCGCCTTGGTCTGCAGGATGTGGCCGGCGAGCTCGACCATGTCCTTGGTGATCTTCGGGCTCTTGATGTCGTCGAAGAACTGGTCCTCCTCGCGCAGCTCGTAAGGGAAGCGCAGCGTGGTGCCGAGCAGGCCCTTGCCGCGCGGCTCGATCGCCATGACGTTCTCGCGATTGGTCAGAACGATCTTGGCGAGCGCCACGCGTTCCTGGTCCTTCATCGCGTCGCGGATCACCGCGAACGCATCGACCGCCGCCTTGCCGTCGGGCGCGATGTAATAGGGATGGTTGAGATAGCGCTGGTCGATCTCCTCGCGCGGCACGAAGCTCTCGATGTCGATGGTGTGATTGCTCTCGATCTGGACCGCCTCGAGCTCCTCCGGTTCGATCTCGACGTATTTACCCTTGCGCACTTCGTAGCCGCGGCCCTTCTGGTCGCTCTCGACGACGTCGCCGGTCTCGGAATCGATCATCTGCTGCTTGAGCCGGTTCCCGGTCTCGCGGTTGATCAGGTGAAACCGCGTCTTCTCGGCCGCGGTGGTCGCCGGATAGAGCACGACCGGGCAACTGACCAGCGACAGCTTCAACGTTCCCTTCCAGTAGGCGCGCGGGGCCATTCCATTCTCCAGCGTTTTCAAGGCGTTTTGGAACCCCAACCGTCCCATCGGGTTTTGGTTCCGGGCGGGACTTTCGCCGTGATAGGCTTCAAGTGCCGAAAGAGAAGCGGGACCGGTCGTGCTGCAAAAACTCTCCACTTACCGACAGAAGCGGGACTTCGAGAAGACGCCGGAGCCATCGGGCAAGACAGCCGTGGCGCCATCGCAGCAGCGGCGCTTCGTGATCCAGAAGCATGATGCGACCCGGCTGCACTACGACCTCCGGCTCGAATTCGACGGCGTATTCAAGTCCTGGGCGGTGACGAAGGGGCCTTCGCTCGATCCCCACGACAAGCGGCTTGCCGTCGAAGTCGAGGACCATCCGCTCGACTACGGCGATTTCGAAGGCACGATTCCGGAAGGCCAGTACGGCGGCGGCACCGTGATGTTGTGGGACCGCGGCACCTGGGAATCGGACGATCCGGAAGCCGGCTTCAAGAAAGGCGACCTGAAGTTCACGCTCCATGGCGACAAGCTGCAGGGAAGCTGGGTCCTGGTGCGGATGCGTAACCGCGGCGGCGAGAAGCGGACCAACTGGCTCCTGATCAAGCATCGTGACGAGTATGTCCGCGAAGGCGCGGACAACGATATTCTGGAGCAGGACAAGTCCGTGGCCTCCGGCCGCGCGATGGAACAGATCGCGGAGGGAAAGGGCCGCGCGCCAAGGCCCTTCATGCTCGCCAAGGGCACGAAGGCCAAGGCCGACGCGGTTTGGCAGTCCAATCGTGCCGAGGAGACGAAAGGGCGCACGGTCAAGCCGGCGCCGCGCACCGCGTTGAAGCGCGGCAAAGCGAAGAAGAGCGCCACGACCGCGACGAACGCCAGGACGGTCTCGGCGATGCCGGATTTCGTCGCGCCGCAGCTCTGCACGCTGGTCGAGCGGCCGCCCGGAGACGAGGGCTGGTGCCACGAGATCAAGTTCGACGGCTATCGCGTCCAGCTCCGGGTCGAGGACGGCGAGGCGACGCTGAAGACGCGCAAGGGTCTCGACTGGACCAGCAAGTTCGCCTCCATCGCCGAGGAAGCCGCCGCGCTGCCGGACGTGATGATCGACGGCGAGATCGTCGCGCTCGACCATAACGGCGCGCCGAACTTCTCGTCGCTGCAAGCTGCGCTGTCCGATGGCAAGACCGACGACCTGATCTTCTTCGCCTTCGATCTGCTCTTCGCGGAAGGGCAGGACTACCGTCGGCTGCCGCTAGGGGAGCGCAAGGCGCAACTCAAGAAGCTGCTGGAAGCGCGCAAGCGGAAATCGACTCAGATCCGCTATGTCGAGCATTTCGAGAGCGGCGGCGATGCCGTGCTGCAATCGGCCTGCAAGCTCGAGCTCGAAGGCGTCGTGTCGAAGAAGCTGAATGCGCCGTATCGTTCGGGGCGCACCGAGAGCTGGGTCAAATCGAAATGCCGCGCCGGCCACGAGGTGGTGATCGGCGGTTACAAGACCACCAACGGCAAATTCCGCTCGCTGATGGCAGGCGTGCAGCGCGGCGATCATCTCGCCTTCGTCGGCATGGTCGGTACCGGCTTTGGCGCTGATAAAGTCAAGCGCATCATGCCGGCGCTGAAAGCGATCGAGAGCAAGGAAAGCCCGTTCGGCGGCAAGAACGCGCCGAAGAAGACGCGGGACGTGCATTGGCTGAAGCCGGAGCTCGTCGCCGAAATCGAGTTCGCGGGCTTCACGGCCGACGGCAATATTCGCCAGGCCGCCTTCAAGGGATTGCGGCAGGACAAGGCGGCGGAGGAGGTCGAGGCCGAGACGCCCGTCGACACCGAGCTCGCCGAGCCCCGGGCCAGGAAGACGGCGCGCACCAAGGCGGGCGGGCGCTCGAAGCAGGCCGCTCAAAATGCCGAGGTCATGGGTGTCGTCATCTCCAAGCCGGACAAGGAGCTCTGGCCGGATGACGGCGATGGTGGTGCCGTCACCAAGCTGGATCTTGCCCGCTACCTCGAAGCCGTCGGCGAATGGATGATCGTGCATCTGAAGGGCCGGCCCTGTTCGCTGATCCGCGCGCCCGACGGAATCAAGGGCGAATGCTTCTTCCAGCGCCATGCGATGCAGGGAACGTCGAACCTCCTGGAGCTCGCGCGGGTCTCCGGCGACCGCAAGCCGTATCTTCAGATCGACCGGATCGAAGGGCTCGCCGCGGTGGCGCAGATCGGCGGCGTCGAGCTGCATCCCTGGAACTGCGCGCCCTATGCCTATGATACCCCGGGCCGCCTGGTGTTCGATCTCGATCCCGCGCCTGACGTGGACTTTCCCGACGTGGTCGAGGCGGCCAAGGAGATGCGGCAGCGGCTCGCCGATATCGGCATGGACAGCTTCTGCAAGACCACGGGCGGCAAGGGCCTTCACGTCGTGGTGCCGCTGCTCCATGGCGCGCGCGACAAGGTGAGCTGGGAGGAAGCCAAGGCCTTTGCGCAAGGCGTCTGCCAGTGGATGGCCGACGACGATCCCGAACGCTATCTGCTCAACATGTCCAAGAAGCTGCGCAAGGGAAAGATCTTCCTGGATTATCTGCGCAACGACCGCATGTCGACGGCGGTGGCTCCGCTGTCGCCGCGAGCGCGCGCCGGCGCGACCGTGTCGATGCCGGTCACCTGGGCGCAGGTGAAGAGCGACCTCGATCCCAAGCGCTATACGCTGCGCACCGTGCCGGCCCTGCTGGCGCGATCGAAAGCGTGGGAGGGTTACGACGATGCCGCCGTGTCGATCAAGGCCGCGATGAAGAAGCTGGCGGGGAAGGTGAAGTAGGTCTGCCGCTGTTGTGCCGAAGGCAGGCCTCGTAGGGTGGGCAAAGCGGAGCGTGCCCACCATCTTGTTTCGTTCGAACGAAGAGGTGGACCCTACGAAGTCTGCATCTAGATCCTTCCCATCAGGATCAGGATCAGCAGAATGACGATGACAAGCCCGAGGCCGCCGCCGCCGTAATAGCCGGTGCCATAGAACGGGCCGCCGCCGATGCCGCTGAAGCCGCCGAGCAGGGCGATGATCAAGATGATCAGAATGATCGTGCCGACTGACATGCGAATCTCCTCCAGCCCTTCGTGAAAAGGGTCATTGCAAACCTGTCCCGTTGTGCGAGGGCAACTTCCCGCAGGTTGTAAAGTTCCGGCTTTGAAACACGCCCCAAGGGATCAACTTGCATGGAACCTTTGCTGGTCGACCCGGCATGATTATGTGACGTCAGTCAGGAGAGGCAGGACCATGTCAGCACCGCTCGTCGTCTCGATTCCGCATCGTCTCGGCCGTGAGGAGGCGGTGCGCCGGCTCAAGACGGGGCTCGGCCGCGCCGCGGCGAGCATTCCGGTGATGCAGGTCGAGGAGGAACGCTGGAGCGGCGACACTATGGCCTTCCGCATCCGCGCGCTCGGCCAGGTCGCGACGGGGCAGGTCGATGTCGGCGACGATCAGGTCCGGGTCGAGGTGGTGCTGCCTTGGCTGCTGCAGCGCTTCGCCGAGATGGCGCAGGCCACGATCAGGAAGCGCGGCCAATTGCTGCTGACCAAGGACGGGGAGAAGTAACTTCAGGCGCGCACGCGTTGCCGCGGCGCCCTGACAGTATTCGCCGTTCGGGCGGCGATGATCAAGGCAGGACAGTCACGGAAGGCCTGCGCGAGCGGCAAGTCGTTGCCGGCAAGGCCGGGCACGGCATAGCCCGTGATGTCGATGGTGGCGTCGATAGCTTCGGGTGCGGGCCATTCCCGGCCGGCTTGGGTGAACGGCGCGAAATGACGGCCGACGACGACGATGGCGGCGGCGCGGCCATGACGACGCGCGAAGGCGATGACATGGTCGGCATGGGCGCCCCGTACCTCAAGCGGCTGGTAGTCGCCCTGCGCGAAGACGTCGGCCAGCTCGTTGCGCAGCTTGAGCAGATGCCGCGTCCAGGCCAGCTTGAGCTTGCCGTCCGGCCAGCTCTTGATCAGGCCGCTCCAGTCCGGCGCCTCCAGTGATGTCAGCGCCGCGTGGCGCGCGGCGAAGTCGACCGGGCGGCGGTTGTCGGGATCGACCAGCGACAGGTCCCAGAATTCGGTGCCTTGATAGAAGTCCGGCACGCCCGGCAGCGTCGCCTTGAGCGTGAGCTGGCTCAGCGAGTTCAGCGTGCCGAGCAGCGCGACGCGGCGCGCCAGCGTCTGCAAGGCCTGAAGGAATTCCGCGGACTGGTCGGGGTCGAGGATCTTCGCGATGAAGTCGCGGATCCCGTTCTCGTACGCTTCATGCGGGTTGAGCCAGCTCGTCTCCTCCTTGCCCTCGCGCGCGGCCTTGAGGGCATAGGCCTGGACGCGCTCGATGAAGGCAGCATCGGCCGGCGCTTGAACCGGCCAGACACCGAGCAGGGTCTGGTAGAGCATGTATTCGAACGTTGCCGACGGCGCGCGGAAATTGCCGTGCAGCGTGAGGTGCGGCGCGTTCAGCACCTTCCAGCGCGCCACTGCGCTGGTCCATTCGCCGGGAATCTCGCTGAGCGATGCGATGCGCGTGCGCGCATCCTCACCACGCTTGGTGTCGTGGGTGGCGGTTGCCGTCATGCCTTGCGGCCATTCCCTGCCGCGGCCCTGCATGGCCTGGTGGAAGGCGGGAATGCTGAGGCCGGTGCTGGCGGGATCGCCGCCGACCTCGTTCAGCGCCAGCAGCCGGTGGAATTGATAGAACGCGGTGTCCTCCAGCGACTTCGCCATCATCGGCCCGGTGAATTGCTGCACCTTCAGCGCGAAGCGGCGCACGCGCGGGGCGCTGTGCGGCGGACGGCCGGGCTTGAGCAGGTCCATGGTCAGGGCATCGCGCAGGAAGTCGAAGATGCCTTCGTCGGCGGCGAACCAGTCGCGGCGGGCGCGCGCGATGGTGTCGTCGATCAGCTTGCGGTCCGCTGCGGTCGGGCCGCTATGCGTCAGGTAGGTGCGATAGACCGGGAAATGCAACACATAGAGCTCGAGCGCCTGCCGCAGGCTGTCGGCCGAGAAGTCGCGCGTCGAATAATGGCCGTTGGCGATGCGCGCGAGCAGGCGCGTCAGCACGGTGAATTCGCTGGTGAGCAGCGTCTCCAGCACGCGCCGCTTGGCGTCCTTGACGTAAGGCACAAGCCGCGGCGGCCGGTTGCTGATCTGCCGCCAGGTCTCGTCCAGCGCCTCCAGTCCCCTGGGATCGATCAGCACGTGGGTGATGACGTTCATCCATTCATAGCCCGTGGTGCCCTGGACGCCGGCGAAATGCGGCAGGCGCTCGTGCTCGCACAGGATTTTTTCGATCACGGTATAGAACGGCTTGGTGTTGCCTTGGGCGGTGTTGCTTTGGGCGTCGCGCACCAGCCGGCGCAGCCGCTGGCAATATTGGGCGGGATCGCGCAGGCCGTCGATGTGATCGAGCCGGATTCCCTGCAATTTGCCGTCGGCGATGAGCTGCTTCACCAGCCGGTGCGTGGCGGCAAACGTGCTCGCGTCCTCGACGCGCAGGCCGGCGAGGCCGTTGACGTCGAAGAAGCGGCGATAGTTGATGTCGCTGGACGCAAGCCGCCAGTGCCCGAGCTTGTAGTGCTGGCGCTCCAGGAGGTGATGCAGCGTCAGTGTCTGTGCCGGGCGGTCCTTGCCGGCACGATAGGCGGCAAGGCCGCGCTTGATGATGTCGGCGGCGCCTGCGATCTCCTTGAGCTCGGCCTTGAAGCCGGGAGCTTCCTTGCGATTGGGGCGCCGCAGCCCCGTGTAGCGGGTCGCGAGCGACAGCAGGCGCTTGCCGGGCTCCGTTTCCGCCGCGTCCGCCTCCTTGGCGACGATCCGCAGCATCTCGCCATAGCGCTCCGGCGCGATCGGTAAGCGGTGCTCGAAATACCAGGCGGAAAAAGTCCCTTCGTCCGGGTCGTAGCGCAGCTCGATATCGCCGCGCTCCAGCGCCTCGCCGTAGGACGCGCCGAGGATCGGCAGCAGCACGCCGCCGCGGGCGCGGTAGGCCAGCTGGTCCCAGTCGATGTCGAAGGACGCCGCGTGCGGCGAGGCCTGGCCCCATTCCAGCACGTCGAGCCACCACGGATTGTCGGCAAAATGCACGCCGACATGGTTGGGGACGAAATCGATGATGAGCCCGAGATCGTGCTGCTGAAGCGCCTGGCTCAGCCGCGTAAAGCCGGCCTCGCCGCCGAGCTCGGGATTGAACTGGCCGTGATCGACCGTGTCGTAGCCATGGGTCGAGCCTTTGCGGGCCTTCATCACCGGCGAGGCGTAGAGATGCGTGATGCCCAGTGCCTTGAGATAGGGAACGACCGCGGCGGCCTTGTCGAAATCGAAATCCGCGGTGAGCTGGAGCCGGTAGGTCGCGAGCGGAATGGCGGGAGGCATTCTAACCTCCGAGGCGCCAAACCACCGACCAGGGCGTGAGCCGCTCGCCGGCTCCGCCGCCCCAGATCGGCGTGCCCGCGCTGACGCTGGAGGTGATCTCATGATCCGACAGGTTGGCGACAAGACGCAACGTGGTGCCGTCGCCCATGCGCCAATGTGCGGTGACGAGGCCGTTGTCGGCCGCTTCGGCATCACCGAAGCTTGCGCCCTTCAGCCGCGGCACGATCTGCTTGCGACGGACGCCGAGCAACTCCCGCACCAGCGCGAGTCGCGCTTCCTGTTGCGGCGTGCGGCCGGTCCAGTCGAGCACGGCCGATTGCAGCGTTGTCGGATCGAGCGGGTCGGGCACCTCGTCGCCGTATTTCTCGTAAGCCCAGGCATATTCGCGCTTGCGTCCCTTGCGCACGGTATCGGCGAGTTCGCCCTGGAAATCGCAGAAGAACGGGAAGGGGACCGTCGAGCCCCATTCCTCGCCCTGAAACAGCATCGGCACCATCGGCGCGAGCAGGGTGACCGCGAGCGCGGCCTCGATCTGCTGTGGTGATGCCAGGCTTTCCAGCCGCTCGCCCAGCGGGCGATTGCCGATCTGGTCGTGGTTCTGCAGGAAATTGACGAAGGTCGCCGGCGGCAGCTGGCCGCTCGGCTCGCCGCGCGGCTTCTTGCCCCAGAATTCCGAGATCTCGCCCTGATAGACGAAGCCTGAGGCGAGCGCGCGTGCCAGATCCATGCGCGGCGTCTGGTAATCCCCATAGTAACCGGCATGCTCGCCGGTCAGCATCACATGCCAGACGTGATGATAATCGTCGTTCCACTGCCCGCGATATTTGCCGTTCGGCGGGTCCTGCGCAGCGTCGAGCAGGCTGGCGCGGTTGTCGCCGTTCTCCAGCACGAGATGGATGTGGCGTCCCGTGGCCTTGGCGAGCTCGCCGGTGGCAACGCTGATATCCTGCAGCATGGACTGCTCGCCCGGGACAGCCATGATGTGGTTGGCGGCGTCGAGCCTGAGGCCATCGAAGCGGTAGTCGCCGAGCCAGGACAGCGCATTCTCGACGGCGAAGGCTCGCACCTGCGGCACGCGATAATCGATCGCGCTGCCCCATGGCGTGTGCGCATCGGTGAAGAAGGTCGGCGCGTAACGGCCGAGATAGTTTCCTTCCGGGCCGAAATGATTGTAGACGACGTCGAGGAACACCAACAGCCCGCGCAGATGCGCCTCGTCGATCAGCGTCTTCAGGTCTTCGGGCCGGCCATAGGCGCTGTCCGGCGCATACCACAGCACGCCGTCATAGCCCCAGCCGCGGCGGCCTGCGAAATCGGCGAGCGGCATCAATTCCAGCGCATTGATGCCGGTCGCGGCGAGGTGATCGAGCTTGTCGATCATGGCGCGATAGCTGCCTTCGGACGTGAAGGTGCCGACATGGGTTTCGATCAGCACCGTCTCTTCCCAGGGACGGCCGCGCCAATCGCGCGCGCGCCAGACGAAGGCATCGTGATCGATCACCTCGCTCGGGCCGAACACGTCGTCGGGCTGGAAGGCCGAAGCGGGATCCGGCACGTCGATGTCGTCGTCGATCCTGAACTTGTACTTGCTGCTAGATGACAAGCCGGCGATCTCGGCGACGAACCAGCCATCCTGCCGGCGCTGCATCGCGTGCCTGCGGTCGAGCAGGAGATCGACGCGGCGCGCGGCCGGCGCCCACAGCCGAAACGACACGCCGTCCTTGGTCGGCCTCGCCCCGAAGGATGGCCTCATAGCGCGCCTGCGAAGGCGAGCACGGAGCGCGGCGGCGCCTTGCTGTCGCTCCCAGGCAGGAAGTCGATCGTATTCAGCTTGGCATCGGTCGTGTTCAGCAGCTGCTGCCAACTCTTGTATTCGGTCATTTTGGGCAATTTGAATGCGATCTCTTCGGGAGCGGCGTTCAGTACGATAAAGATCGCAGCCCCACCCGGTTCCATCGGGCCCATCACATAGGAGAGAAACCGCCCATCCGGGAATGTCCAGTCACTCTCCGTCATCTCGTTGCCGGCGGGCGTCAGCCACAATGCGCCGTAGGAGACGCCGTCCTTGGGGCGGCCGTCGAGCCAGCGATGGCTGCGCAGCTGTGAGAAACGGCGGCGGATGTCGGCGAGCTGGGCGACGAAGTCGATCATGTCGTCGCCGTCCTTGCCGAGATTGTCCCAGCCGACCCAGCCGACCTCATTGTCCTGGCAATAGGCGTTGTTGTTGCCTGATTGCGAGTTGCCGACCTCGTCGCCGGCGAGGATCAGCGGAACGCCCTGGGCCAACATCAGGCAGGCCAGCACGTTCTTGCGCAGCTGGCGGCGCAGGCTGATGATGCCAGGATCATCGGTCGGGCCCTCGACGCCGCAATTGTTGCTGTGATTGTCGTTGGAGCCGTCGCGATTGTCCTCGCCGTTGGCCTCGTTGTGCTTCTCGTTGTAGCTGAAGAGGTCGGCGAGCGTGAAGCCGTCGTGGACGGTGATGTGATTGATGCTGGCGCGCGGCCGCCGTCCGTCGTGGTTGAACAGATCGGATGATGCGGTCATGCGGCTCGAGATGTCGCCGATCAGGCTGCCTTCACCGCTCCAGTAGCGGCGCATGGCGCTGCGATAGCGGTCGTTCCATTCCGACCATTGCGAGGGAAAGGCTCCGACCTGGTAGCCGCCGAGGCCGAGGTCCCACGGCTCGGCGACGAGCTTGACCGTCGCCAGCACCGGGTCCTGCCGTACCGCGGTCAGGAACGAGCTGCCGCGATCGAAACCGTTCGGCCCGCGCGCCAGCGTGGTGGCGAGGTCGAAGCGGAAGCCGTCGACGTGGCAGACCTCGACCCAGTAGCGCAGGGAATCCATCACCATCTGCAGCACGCGCGGATGGGTGAGGTTCACCGACGAGCCGCAGCCGGTGAAGTCGTCGTAATAGCGCGGGTTCTCGCGGTTCAGCCAATAATAGGAGGCGTTGTCGATGCCGCGATAGCACAGCGTCGGACCGAGATGATTTCCCTCGGCGGTGTGGTTGTAGACGACGTCGAGCATCACCTCGATGCCGGCATCGTGCAGCCGCGCCACCGTAGTGCGGAAGGAATCGAGCGCGTTGTCCTGGGCGTAGCGTGGCTCGGGCGCAAAGAACGACAGCGTGTTGTAGCCCCAGTAATTGGCGAGCTTCTTTTCCACCAGGATGCGGTCGTCGACGAAGCTGTGGACCGGCAGCAGCTCGACCGTGGTGACGCCGAGCTTCTTCAGGTGCTCGATCATCGCGGGCGATGACAGGCCGCCATAGGTGCCGCGCAAATTCGGCGGCACGTCCTCGCGCTTCTGCGTCAGGCCCTTGACGTGGGCCTCGTAGATGATCGTGTCTTCCCAGGGAATATTCGGCCGGATCTCGCGGCGGCCCCAGTTGAAGGTCTCGTCGACCACGACGGCCTTGGGCATGCCGCGCGCATTGTCACGCCGGTCGAACGACAGGTCCTCGCGCGGGCTTCCGGTGCGGTAGGCAAAATGCGCATCGCTCCAGACCAAGCGCCCGGCAAGCCGCTTGGCATAGGGGTCCAGCAGCAGCTTGTTGGCATTGAAGCGATGGCCGTGCTCGGGCTCGTACGGGCCGTGCACGCGATAGCCGTAAAGCTGGCCCGGCGAGACGTCGTTGAGATAGCCGTGCCAGACATCCTCGGTCTTCTCGGGCAGCTCGATGCGCTCGAGCTCGCGGCGGCCTTGGGTGTCGAACAGGCAGAGCTCGACCTTCTGCGCGTTGGCGGAGAACAGCGCGAAATTGGTGCCGCGTCCGTCCCAGCTTGCGCCGAGCCGCGCGGGCGATCCGGCAGTCAGGCGCATCGATCAGCTTTCCGGAACGAGGAAGATCGCAGCCAGCGGCGGAATGGTGAGGCGCAGCTCGCCGCCCTCGGCATTGACTTCGCCGACATTACCGACATTGCTGCCGCCGTAATGGGCGGAATCGGAGTTGAGCACTTCCTTCCACTTGCCGCCGAAGGGCACGCGAACGCGATAGTTCTGGTAGACGTTGGGCGAGAAGTTGATGATGACGAGACACCGCGCATTCTCGTCGAATCCCTTGCGCAGCCAGGCGAAGACGTTGCGGTTGGCATCATCGGTAATCAGCCATTCGAAGCCGGCCTGCTCGCAATCCATCTGGTGCAGCGCCGGAACCGCGCGATAGAGCCGGTTGAGGTCGCGGATCAAGGCCTGGACGCCGGCATGGACCTTGTATTCGAGCAGGTGCCAGTCGAGCGACTGGTCGTGATTCCATTCGCGGCTCTGCGCGATCTCGGCGCCCATGAACAAGAGCTTCTTGCCGGGGTGGCCGAACATGAAGCTGTAGTAGGCGCGCAAATTGGCAAAGCGCTGCCACTCGTCGCCGGGCATGCGGCCGAGGATCGAGCGCTTGCCGTGCACGACCTCGTCATGCGACAGCGGCAGGATGAAGTTCTCCGAGAACGCATAGTGCAGGCCGAACAGGATCTCGCCGTGGTGATGCTTGCGGTGGATCGGATCCTTGCTGATGTAGTTCAGCGTGTCGTGCATCCAGCCCATGTTCCACTTGTAGCCGAAGCCGAGCCCGCCGAACTCGACCGGGCGCGAGACTTGGGGCCAGGCGGTGGACTCCTCGGCGGCGGTGGTCGCCTGCGGGAAGCGGGCGAACACTTCCGTGTTGAAGCGGCGCAGGAAGTTGATCGCCTCGATGTTCTCCCGCCCGCCATATTGGTTCGGGATCCAGGCATCGGGCGGCCGGCTGTAGTCGAGATAGAGCATGGAGGCGACCGCATCGACGCGCAGACCGTCGATGGCGTAACGCTCCATCCAGAACAGCGCATTCGACACCAGGAAGTTCGTCACTTCGGTGCGGCCGTAATTGTAGATCAGCGTGCCCCAGTCGAGGTGGCGGCCCTGGAGCGGGTTGGCGTGCTCATAGAGCGCGGTGCCGTCGAAATGGCCGAGCCCGTGGGGATCGTCGGGGAAGTGGCCCGGCACCCAGTCGAGCAGCACGCCGATGCCTTCGCGGTGGCAGGCATCGATCAGCGCCGCAAAATCCTCAGGGCTGCCGAAGCGGCTGGTCGGCGCATAGAGGCCGGTCGGCTGATAGCCCCAGGAGCCATCGAACGGATGCTCGTTCACGGGCAGGAATTCGAGATGGGTGAAGCCCATGTCGCGGGCATAGGCCGGCAGCTGCTCGGCCAGCTCGCGATAGGTCAGCCATTCATTGTTGTCCTTGCGCCGCCACGAGCCGAGATGCACCTCGTAGATCGACATCGGCGCCGACAATGCGTTGATGCCTTCGGGCGCCGGGCGCGGCCGCGGCAGGCGCGCTTCCTCGAACACGATCGAGGCCGTCTTGGGCCGCAGCTCGCTGGCAAATGCCATCGGATCGGATTTCAGCGGCAGCAGATGACCATGGGGTCCGACGATTTCGAACTTGTAATGATCGCCGGCCTTCGCATGCGGGATGAACAATTCCCAATAACCATTGCCGCGCACCCGCATCGGATGGCGCCGCCCGTCCCAGTAGTTGAAGTCGCCGACCACGGAGACGCGCCGCGCGTTCGGCGCCAGCACGACGAAGCCGATGCCGTCGACGCCCTCGAGCCGCATCGGATGCGCGCCGAGCTTGTCGTAGAGGCGCTGATGGGTGCCTTCGCCGAGCAAATAGAGGTCGAAATCGGTCAGAATCGGGGGAAAGCGGTAGGCATCCTCGAACTCGACCACGTCGTTGCCGAACTTCGCGCGCAGCTGGTAGTGCTTCGAGCCGTTGGGCAGGGCGCCGATGAACAGGCCGGAATCGTGGACGCGATCGAGCGGCGCGACCTCGCCGTGGTCGCCGACCGCCTCGACATTGGTGGCCTCGGGCAGAAACGCGCGGACAACGCTCTTTCCGCCCTCGGGATGCAGCCCGAGATAGTGGAAGGGGTCGGAGTGGCGGCCCTCGATGATCGCGTAGGCTTCTGCAGGCAGTTTAGGCATGGGCTTCGCTCTCGGCACTTGACAGAATGCGAAGCAGTCCGGTCAGCGGCGCATGGAGTCCCTCAGGCCGGCGGGACAGCTCGTACTCTACGTCGTGGAACGCTCGATCCAGGAGGAAAAATCTCAACAGGCCTTCCGCGCAGGACCGATCGTCCGGCCACAGCCTCCGATCGGTCATGGCTTCGCGGTAGGCGGACATGAAGGTCGCGGTGGCGCGCTCGCGCCATTCGTCGAGGGCGGCCGCGAGCCGGTCCTGCTCGTCGGAAGCACCCGTGAGCGCACGGCTCAGCGCCACGTTCACAGAAAGGTCGATGGAATGGATCAGGCCGGCGACGTCGCGCGCGGCCGGCGCCTTGCGGCGCTTGTTGGCCAGCGGCACACGCGGATCGCCGTCGAAGTCGATGATGAAGATATCGTCCTTCACGATCAGAGTTTGCCCGAGCCGGAAGTCGCCATGATGACGGATGTTCAACCCGCCGATCTCGGATGGCAAGAGCGCATTGAGGCGGTCGAACAGGTCCGCACGTGCAGCGATGAGCCGGTCGATCAGGGGCCGGTCCATCTCCCGCAGCCCGTCGCGGCTGTCGGCAAGCAGCTCGAGAATCCGCTCGGCACGCGCCTTGAGGTCGGAGAGCGCAGCCTTGATCTGGGCGGAGTCGATCGGCTCCGGGGCGAGATCGGCGGGCTCCGCCGCGGTGAGAGCGACATGCAGCTCGGCGAGCCGCCGGCCGATCTGCGCGATGAAATGCAGATAGGGCGCCTGCTCCTGGGTTTCGCGCGGCATCTCATCGGCGGGCGCCACGCGCTGCTCGTCGATATAGCGGTCGAGATATCCGGTCGTCACGGTCCAGCCGTCGCCCTGGTTCTCGACATAGGCATGCAGCACGCCGAGCGCGCTGCGCTGGTTGCCGTCGACCAGCTCGACGCTGCCGAGCAGTGCCGGCGTGTTGGCAAAGCGGGCGACCTCGGTGAGATAGTAGCCGATCTCGATCTCGGGGCTGATGCCGCTCTCCAGCCGCCGATAGATCTTGGCAACGTACTTGTTGTCGACCAGCGCGGTACTGTTCGACTGTTCGATGGCGCGGATGCGTTCGGGCTCCTTGATGGTGTAGTCGGCGAAACGGCTGGTCGCCTTGAACTCGAGCCGCAGATTGTTCTCGTCCACGACCAGGTTTTGCGACAGCCCTCGTAAGAACAGACCGATGAAGATCTGCTCGGTCGCGACGTCGAGGAGCGTGCCTTCGCGTGCGCCCTGGCGGACGGCGGCGAGCGCCTTCGGGTTGAAGCGCTCGCGGTCGAAACGCACCCATTCGATCTGCATGGGCATCACGTACCGCGTCGTCACCTCGTCCCGCGTCGTCTCGAAGAACGCGATCCAGGGTCTGTTGTCGCCGATGTCACTGAACGGTACCGCGGAGGTCAGCGTGGTCCGGATGTGCTTGGGATTGTTCTCGGGATACCAGCGCGTCCGTGACAGGAAGCCCGGCAGCACGTCGCGCTCGAACACGCCGCGCTCGCGGGCGAGCGAGACCCAGTTCGAGTTCACCGGCACGACCAGCGTCTCGAATTCCGGCACCGCGCGCGGCACAACCGGCTCGGACTTGTCGCGCTCCTGAAGCTGGAACCAGTAGAAGCCGTAGGGCCCCAGCGTGATCATGTAGGGCAATTCGCCGATGGCGGGAAAGCGCGTGCGGCCGAGCATCTCCTGCGGGATGCGGTCCTTCCACGGCGACAGGTCGAGCTCGGTGGCCTGCGCGGCGCGCGACAGATTGGCGACGCAGAGGATCACCTCGTCGCGGTATTGGCGGACATAGGCGAGCACGGCGCGGTTGGCCGGGCGGATGAAGGTCATGGTGCCGCGGCCGAAGGCGAGCGTCGACTTCCGCACCGAGATCAGCCGCTTGGTGGCGCTGAGCAGCGAGGATAGGCTGCGCGACTGCGCCTCCACGTTCACGGATTCATAGCCGTAAACGGGATCCATGATCAGCGGCGCGTAGAGGCGGGCGGGGTCGCAGCGCGAGAAGCCGCCGTTGCGGTCCGGGCTCCATTGCATCGGCGTGCGGACGCCGTTGCGGTCGCCGAGATAGATGTTGTCGCCCATCCCGATCTCGTCGCCGTAATAGATGATCGGCGTGCCCGGGAACGACAGCAGCAGCGAGTTCATCAACTCGATCTTGCGCCGGTCGTTGTCCATCAGCGGCGCAAGGCGCCGGCGGATGCCGACATTGATGCGCGCGCGGGGATCGTTGGCGTAGGTGGTCCAGAGATAGTCGCGCTCGACGTCGGTGACCATCTCCAGCGTCAGCTCGTCGTGATTGCGCAGGAACAGCGCCCATTGGCAGCTCGCCGGGATATCAGGCGTCTGGCGCAGGATGTCGGTGATCGGGAAGCGGTCCTCCTGGGCGATCGCCATGTAGATGCGCGGCATCAACGGGAAGTGATAGGCCATGTGGCACTCGTCGCCACGGCCGAAATATTCCTGCACGTCCTCCGGCCATTGATTGGCCTCGGCCAGCAGCAGCTTGCCCTTGGAATACGCGTCGAGCTCCTGGCGCAGGCGCTTGATGATCGCATGCGTCTCGGGCAGGTTTTCGTTCGAGGTGCCCTCGCGCTCGCACAGATAGGGAATCGCATCCAGCCGGAAGCCGTCGACGCCGGCATCGAGCCAGCGCTTCATCACTTGGATGATGGCACTGACCACGCGCGGATTGTCGAAATTGAGATCGGGCTGGTGCGAGAAGAAGCGGTGCCAGTAGAACGCGCCGGCCTCCGGATCCCAGGTCCAGTTCGACTTCTCCGTGTCGGTGAAGATGATGCGCGTGCCCTGGTACTTCTGGTCGGTGTCGCTCCAGACGTACCAGTTGCGCGCGCTCGAGCCCGGATGGCTGCGCCGCGCGCGCTTGAACCATTTGTGCTGGTCCGAGGTGTGGTTGACGACGAGCTCGGTGATGACGCGCAAGCCGCGCTTCTGCGCTTCCTGGATGAAGCGCTTGAAATCTTTCATCGTCCCGAAATCGGGATTGACCGCGCCGTAATCGGCGATGTCGTAGCCGTCGTCGCGGCCGGGCGAAGGGTAGAACGGCAGCAGCCACAGCGCGGTGACGCCGAGCTCCTGCAGATAGGGCAGTCGCTCGGTTAGCCCGGCGAAGTCGCCGACGCCGTCATTGTTGCTGTCGGCGAAGGCTTTGACGTGGAGCTGGTAGATGATGGCGTCCTTGTACCAGAGCTCATCCACGACCTCGGCAGCCTCAGCCTTCTTGGTATCGACGGAAGACAGAACATTCATGGCGTGACCCCTTACGCCAGGCAGCGGAACAGAAGTGCCGGATCGCGGTCGGGATCGATACGCAACTTGATGCCGCCCCATTCGATGCGGGACTGTTCGCCGGTGAGGAGGTTTTCGAGTGTCGTCACATGGTGACGCCGTCCGCCGGCGTCAACTGTGAGATCGCCGAGCGGCAGCCAGCATTCCCGCACGTGGCGCGACAGCGCGATCACGACGACGACAATGTTGGCCGGATCGGCCGCCTCCTTGGCGAAGGCGATGGTCCCGCCGTCCTCGATGGCGAGGAAGCGCAAATTCGCGGTCTGCTGGAGCGCCGCGTTCTCGTTGCGGATGCGGTTGAGCGCGGCGATGTAGGGTTTGATGTTGCCCGATCTGTCCCAGTCGCGCTGCCTGATCTGGTACTTCTCGGAATCCAGATATTCTTCGCGGCCGGGAATGGCGTCGTGCTCCAGCAGCTCGAATCCGCTGTAGACGCCGTAATTGCCCGAGAGCGTTGCCGCCAGTGCGATCCGCGACTTAAAGGCCCAGGCCTCTCCGCTCTGGAGGTGAAAGGGCAACAGGTCAGGCGTGTTGACGAACATGTTCGGACGGTAGAAGTCGCGTTCGGGATAGCGCTTCAGCTCGCCGAGATATTGCTCCAGCTCCCATTTTTCCGTGCGCCAGGGGAAATAGGTGAAGGACTGTGCGAAGCCGAGCTTGGCGAGGCCCTTCATCAGCTTTGGCCGTGCATAGGTCTTGGAGAACAGGATCACGTCGGGATGACGGCGGCTTATGTCGCGGATCAGCCACTCCCAGAACGCGAGCGGCGCGGTGTCGTGATTGTCGATGGCGAAGATGGTTACACCCTTGTCGATCCAGAACAGCATGGCGTCGCGAAACGCATTCCACAGCCCGACGCGATCGACCGAATTGAAGTCGGGGATAACGATGTCGGAATAGGGGCCGTCCGCCGTCTTCACCGAGCGGTCGGGCCGCCATTTGAACCATTCCGGATGCTGCGTCAGCCAGGGATGATCCGGCGAGCACTGCACCGCGAAGTCCAGCGCAAGCTCGAGCCCGTATTCAAGACATGTGGCGACCAACGCGCGGAAGTCCTCGATCGTGCCGAGCTCCGGATGCAGCGCATCGTGGCCGCCCTCGGCCGAGCCGATCGCATAGGGCGAGCCGGGATCGCCTTCACGGGCCACCGGCGCATTGTTGCGGCCCTTGCGGCTGGTCTTGCCGATCGGGTGGATCGGCGTGAAGTAGAGCACGTCGAAGCCCATCGCGGCGATGTCAGGCACGCGCGCGATGCAGTCGCGCAGGGTGCCATGCCGGCCCGGCAATGCGCTCTGGCTGCGCGGCATCATCTGATACCAGGTGCTGAAGCGCGCCTTGTCGCGGTCGGCGGTCAGCGGGAAGAACGGCGAACGCGTCAGGTCCGGCCGCGACTGGCTCTCGGCCATGGCTTGGCCGAGCTCGGTCGCGAGCAGCGAGGCGATGTCGCCGTTCCTCAAGTAATCTTCGCACTGCCTGATGATGATAGCTGCGGCGTCCTGCCGCGCGCCATGCGCCTTGGTCAAAAGCCCGGCGCCCTCGATCGCATCGAGGCTGACATCGGCCCCGGTGCGCCGCTTTCGCGCGGCGGCGTGCGACCATGTAGCGAACTCGTCGGTCCAGGCTTCGATCGCGTAGACATATTGGCCGGGCTCGGGGGGCGTGAACGCGCCGGACCAGCGGTCATTGCCGTGATGGGTCATCGGCTCGCTCCGCCATTCGCGCTCCTGCTCTCCTCGCCAGATCAGCGCGGCTGAGATCACGGCCTCGCCATCGCGGTAGATGTCGGCCCAGACCTCGACCGGCTCGCCGGCGATCCGCTTCACGGCGAAACGGCCGCCGTCGATCGCGGGATAGACGTCCTCGATCAGGAAAGCGCTGCCGGCCGCGGCACTCTCGACAGTTTGAATTGTCTTGTTCACGGTGATGCCATTGACAAGAAAGCAGGAGCCCGTTTCCCTTGTCGGGAACCCACGCTTGGTACCATGATAGAAAGCCGCTTGTGTGTCATTGGTTCCCTTGGGAACGGCAAGCGCAGTTTGCGAGTTACCCCTGACTAACCTCTTCCGCGATCTCGTTATTCTCGATGCCCCTGGCCAAACAATGGCCTGCAAGCTGCGTGCCGAATGGATCTTTTAGCTCAAGCCCGGATCAAGGGCGTTCAATCCGAATTCATTGATGCCCTCGGCAAGCTGCGGGTCACCGCGCCCGAGGCCCTCAAATCCATCCTCGATGCCCTGCCTGAGAAGCGGGTCTATCGCTTCGTCAGCGGGCCGGTCGTGGTCCGTGCGCTCGGACGCCCGCGCACGGAATTGGCGTCGGTTGGCGCGCCGCCGCTGCGATGGAAAATCGTCGGCAACGGCAATGTAATCGCGGCAGGCGAGACGCGGGAGCCGGTGATCGCCTGGCCCGCGGGCCTGGCGCTCGGGTATCACCGCCTGACGCTGACCGATGCCGAAGGTGCGAGCGAAGACGTGCCGATGATCGTGGCGCCCGAGCGCTGTTTCGGCGGCGATTTCGACCGCGGCTGGCTGCTCGCCGTGCAGCTCTACAGCGTCCGCTCCGACCGCAATTGGGGCATCGGCGATTTCACCGATCTCGCTGGCCTCGTCCGGCTCGCCAAGCAGCTCGGGGCCGACGGCGTCGGACTCAATCCGCTGCATGTCCTGTTCGACGACCACCCGGCCGATTGCAGCCCCTATTCGCCGAACAGCCGGCTTTTCCTCAACCCGCTCTATATCGACGTCGAGGCTATCCCTGAATTCTCGGCCGACCTCGTGCCCGACGCGGTCGCGACGGCCGCCCGTCTGCGCGAGGGCGACCGCGTCCCTTATACCGACATGGCGGCGCTGAAATGGCTGAGTCTGCGCGCCGCCTTTAACAGCTTCGTGACAAGCGCGAGCGAGGCGCGTCGCAAGGCGTTTGACGCCTTCCGTGCGGAGCGCGCGCCGTTGTTGTCCCGCTTTGCCTGTTTCGAGGTGCTGCGGCATCGTTTCACCGGACCCTGGTGGGAATGGCCGGCGGAATGGCAGCGGCCGGACGAGGCGAAATGCGCCGAGCTGCGCAATGGTCCCGACAAGCGCGAGGTCGAGTTCGTCGAATTCGTGCAATGGACGGCCGACAGCCAGCTGCATGCGGCCAAGGCGCTCGCCGGCCAGCTCGGTATGCGGGTCGGGCTCTATCTCGACGTCGCCGTCGGCGTACAGTCCAACGGCTTCGATGCCTGGAACGAGCAGACGGCGATCTCGCGTCATCTCGCGGTCGGTGCGCCGCCCGACGTGCTCAACACGATCGGCCAGGATTGGGGCCTTGCGGGCTTCAATGCCGGTGGGCTGGAAGCGCAATCCTTCGTCCCGTTCGCCGACATGCTCGCGGCGTCGATGCGCCATGCCGGCGCGATCAGGCTCGATCACGTGCTCGGCCTGAAACGGCTCTATCTGGTGCCGCGCGGCTTCAAGCCCGACAACGGCGCCTATGTGCAGATGCCGTTCGAGGCGCTGTTGGCCGCCGTAGCGCGCGAGAGCGCGGCCCATAAATGCATCGTGATCGGCGAGGATCTCGGCACCGTGCCGGAAGGTTTCCGCGAGATGATGCAGGATTTCGGCATCTGGTCCTATCTCGTCATGATGTTCGAGCGCGACGATGCCGGCCATTTTCGCAATGTCGACCATTACCGGCCCAATGCGCTGGTGACGCTGAACACGCATGATCTGTCGACCTATGCCGGCTGGCGCTCCTTCAGCGATCTCAAGATGAAGCGCTCGCTCGGGCTCGATCCCGGCGAGAACGACCAGGCGCGCTGGGATGCGCTCGGCAGGCTCGACGAGATCCTGCGCCAGAACGGCATCAGCGCCAACGATCTCTACTCTGTGCTGGCCTTCCTGTCGCGCACGCCGTCGCGGCTGCTCGCGGTGTCGATGGAGGATCTGCTCGGCGTGATCGACCAGCCCAACATTCCCGGCACGATCGACGAGCATCCGAACTGGCGCCAGCGCCTGCCGGTCGCGCTCGACAAGATCGCGTCCAAGATCGATCTCGCAGCTTTGAAGGCTGCGACACGGGAACGTTCATTGCCCGGCGGGAATTGAACCGCCGAGACTTGCCAGGCTCGCACGACATTGGCTCAGAGGATCGAGGACTATGCGCTGATCGGCGATTGCGAGACCGCGGCGCTGGTCGGGCGCAACGGCTCGATCGACTGGCTGTGCTGGCCGGCCTTCGATTCCGACGCATGCTTTGCCGCCATCCTCGGTACGCACAAAAACGGCCGCTGGCTGGTCGCGCCGAGCGAGGGCGCAACCTCCATCTCGCGGCGCTATCTCGGCAACACCCTCATCCTCGAAACGCGGTTCGAGACGAAGAGCGGCACCGTCGCGCTGATCGATTTCATGCCGCTGCGCGGCAAGGCGTCCGACATCGTGCGGCTGGTCCGCGGCATCCGTGGCACCGTGAAGATGCGGATGGAGCTCGTGATCCGCTTCGGCTTCGGCGCGGATATTCCCTGGGTGCGGCGGATCGACCATTCCTTGATGGCCATCGCCGGCCAGGACATGACGGTGCTGCGCACGCCGGTCGAGACCCGCGGCGAGGATCTGACCACCGTCTCGGACTTCGAGGTGAAGGAAGGCGAGACCGTGCCATTCGTGCTGACTTACGGGCCCTCGCATCTCGCCCCGCCTGCGCCGATCGATGCGGAGCTGGCGCTTCAGGAGACCGAAAAATTCTGGGAGGACTGGTGCGGCCACTGCACCCGCGACGGCGACTACCAGGACCTCGTCCTGCGCTCGCTGATCACGCTGAAGGCGCTGACCTTCGCGCCGACCGGCGGCATCGTCGCGGCACCCACCACCTCCTTGCCGGAGAAGCTCGGAGGCAGCAGGAACTGGGACTATCGCTTCTGCTGGCTGCGCGATGCCACCTTCACGCTGCTGGCGCTGATGAACTCGGGCTACACCCAGGAAGCCCTGGCCTGGCACAATTGGCTGCTGCGCGCCGCGGCCGGCTCGCCCGCGAACATGCAGATCATGTACGGCATCTGGGGCCAGCGGCGCCTCCTGGAATGGGAGGCGGGCTGGCTCGACGGTTATGAGGGTGCGCAGCCGGTGCGCGTCGGCAATGCCGCCCACGCGCAGCTCCAGCTCGATGTTTACGGCGAATTGATCGACGCCTTCCACCAGTCGCGCATGGCGAGGCTCAAGCTCGACGACGAGACGACCTGGGCGCTGGAATGCGCCGTGCTCAATCATCTGGCCGAAGTCTGGGACCGGCCCGACCACGGCATCTGGGAGCGGCGCGGCCAGCCCAAGCACTATGTGTTTTCCAAGGTGATGACCTGGGTCGCCTTCGACCGCGGCATCAAGAGCGCCGAGACCTTCGGCTTCAAGGCGCCGCTGCTGCACTGGCGTGCGCTACGCGAAGCCATTCATCGCGATGTCTGCAACAGGGGATTCGATGCGGAGGAGAATTCGTTCGTCGAGTCCTACGGCTCGAAGATGCTCGACGCCAGCGTGCTGCTGCTGCCCGCCGTCGGCTTCCTGCCGGCAGACGACCCGCGCATCCGCGGCACCATCGCCGCGGCCGAAAAATGCCTGATGCGCGACGGCTTCGTGCTGCGGCACGACCCGCGCGAGCTGCCCCCGGACCAGCCGCCGCTCGAAGGCGCGTTCCTGGCCTGTAGCCTATGGCTCGCCGATGCCTATGTGCTGTCGGGCGATCTTGACAAGGCGCAAGTTCTGCTTGACCGCGTGGTCGGTATCGCCAACGACGTCGGGCTACTGGCCGAAGAATACGATTCCGTGGCCCGCCGCCAGACCGGCAATTTCCCGCAGGCGCTGACCCACATCGCGCTGATCAACACGGCACACAATTTGTCGGCGGCACGGCAAGGCAGCGAGAAGCCGGCGGTGCAGCGGTCGAAGTAGTAACAACCGCTTGGGCCCTAGACCCCAAGCCACTCCAGGCCGCCCGGAAGCTCGCTGACGGCAAAGTCGACTTGCAGGACGCGGCGATGCATTGGGGCGGTGGCGGCGTCAGAAGCGTGGAGAATCGGCGTTGCGTACAGCCAGATGTCGCCGGCATCAGCCAGACACGCAACCGTGCCGCAACGTCGAACGACGTCCCGCATCTCGTCTTCCGGGATCCGTCCAAGCTTGTGCGATCCGGGCGCGATCAGCAACGGCGCATTGCTAGCCGGGACCGGATCGATATGAACCCGCAGGGTCACCATGCCTGACAGCAACGCAAAGGGTGGCTCGACATGCTGCATGCCGCTCTTGATGCTCCACATGTCGAAGCCATCCACCAGAATGCGCTCTTTCACCGCGATGGTGCGGTCCTGATGCCAGCCGAGGGCCCAGTTCGTCGCGGCCGTCTTGTCGAACAGGATGGCCCTGACCGGGCGGCACGCCTCCCCAAGGACCGACGCAGCACAGCTGCCGACATCTCCGCTGGCGGCAAGGAAGGGAGCGAGACCGTCGATGCCTCTCAACCTCAGTCCGGCGTGATCGGGCGGCAAACGGCGCAGGGTTGCCCTGAGCTCGTCTAATCGATGCGATGCCAGTGCCTGTCGGCACAGCTGCGCGCCGTCATCCAGAAAAGTCAGCCGTTCAATTTCCAAGGTCGCGCACCGAATAGATGATCGTTCAGCTCACCCCATTCCGCGTCAAGATCATCTCCATCGCCTCGGCAAAGCCGTCCTGCTCGTTGGTCGCAGTGACATGCGTCGCCTCGTCCTTGACGTTGTCGGCGGCGTTGCCCATGGCGATCGAGGTGCCGCTGACGCGGAACATCGCGAGGTCGTTCTGCATGTCGCCGATGGTGGCGACCGCGTCGGTGGAGATGCCGAGGCGCTTGGCCATCGCTTGCACGAACGTGCCTTTGTTGAAGCCCGGCGGGGTGATGTCGAGATAATAGGTCTGCGAGCGCACCGCGGTCGCCGTGCTGCCGAGGGCTTCCTGCAACACCTTCTCGCACGCCTCGAGGCGTGCGGCGTCGGCGCTGGCGCCGACGATCTTGCAGGCGCTGGCAAGATAGGGCGAGAAGTCAATCACGATCGTCGGATCGGAGCGGATCGTGTGCTGCTCGTGCGCGACGTAGCTGCCGTCGGGATTGTCGATCAGCCATTTGTCGGTGGTGAACAGCCAGACGTCGGCGCCGTAGTCGCGGAGGATCTGCAAGGTGCGCTCGGCCGCGCGGGCCGGAATCAGGTGCTGCTCGACCGCCCGCATCTCGGGATCGACGATCGAGGAGCCGTTGAACGGCCCAACCGGCAGCCACAGCGCCAGCGGCTCGATCAAGAAGCGCATGCCGATCGCCGGACGGCTGGAGGTGATGGTGAAACCGATGCCAGCCTGGTGCAGCCGCTGCACGGCGTTCTTCGCGCGCTCCGTTAGCGTTTTGTCCTTGGTCAGCAGCGTGCCGTCGACGTCGGAGACCACGAGTGAGATTTGGGTCATGGCAGAACCTTGGGTGTTGCGCCGCCCAGTTTGAGCTGCCGCACGATGCCGTCTACGATCGCCTCGACGGTCTCGTCGATCGAGACGGTGATGACGTGCTCGCCCGGCTCCGGCGGCTCCAGCGTCTCGAACTGGCTGGCGAGCAGTCCGGGCGGCATGAAGTGCCCCTTGCGCTGGGCGAGCCGCTCGGCGATCAGCTCCTTCGTGCCCTTCAGGAACACGAAGCCGACGTCGTCGCGTCCGCGCAGCAGCACGTCGCGATAGGCGTGCTTCAGCGCCGAGCAGGCGATGATGACGTGCTCGCCGCGGCCGCAGACCCGTGCGATCTCGTCGGCGATGGCATTCAGCCAGGGCCAGCGGTCTTCGTCGGTGAGGGGATGGCCGGCCCGCATCTTCTCGACATTGCTGGCGGGATGGAAGCTGTCGCCGTCCTCGAACCGCCAGCCGAGGCGCTCGCCGAGCGCCTTCGCGACCGTGCTCTTGCCCGAGCCCGACACGCCCATCACGATCAATGCACAAGGTGCTTCAGCGCGGCCCACGAATGTCCTCCGGAAGCGCGGCCCTGTCGACAAGCCACACGGTTTCGCCGTTCGAGCGCGCGCGCAAGGCCGGCAGATTCTCGCCATTGCAGAGGCGCGTCAAGATCGGCCGCTTGTCGGGCCCGGCAATCTCGAACAGCATCTCGCGGCAGGAGGCCAAGACGGGCAGGGTGAGCGAGACCCGCGGCACGAACGGCGCGACATTGGCCTTGGGAACGCCGACGACCCAGCGTCGGGTCTCCTCGATCTCGGGGTAACCGGGAAACAGCGAGGCGGTGTGGCCGTCCGGTCCTGCGCCCATCAGGACGAGATCGAACAGCGGACGTGCGGGATCGAGCTGGTCTCCAGCATAGAAGGCCTGCAGCTCACGCGCATAGTCTTCTGCGGCGGTATCGGGATTTTCGGCTGTGGTCGGGATCGGGTGGATATGGCCGGCGGGCGCGTGGCGGTCGAGAAAGGTCGCGCGCGCGACCGCCATGTTGTTGAGGGGGTCGCTTTCGGGCACGAAGCGTTCGTCGCCGATGAACCAGTGCACGCGATCCCACGGAATCCTGCTGCGCCAAGCCTCGCTGCCGAGCAACTGATACAGCTTCTTCGGGCTGGAGCCGCCGGTGAGGCAGATCGCGATCCGGCCGGGATTGGCTGCGATCCGCGCCATCACGCGTTCGGCCGCGGCGCGGGCGAGAGCTTCGGCATCGGCCTCGACGATCAGCGTCGGCTGCTCGGCCAGAGCCATCACGAGTACTTCCGCCAGCTGCGCCCGTCACGCCGGAGCAGCTCGTCGGCGCAGGCAGGGCCGTCGCTGCCGGCTTCATAGGTTTCGATGCCGTTGTTGCCCGCGCTCTTCCAGGCGTCCAGGAACGGCTGCACGGCCTGCCAGCCGGCCTCGATGCCATCGGCGCGCTGGAACAGGATGTTGTCGCCGATCATGCAGTCGTAGATCAGCGTCTCGTAGCCGGTCGAGGGATCGGCGCGGAAATAGTCGCCATAGCGGAACTTCATCTCGACGCCGTCGATGGTGATGCTCGGCCCCGGGATCTTGGCGTTGAACTGCAGCTCGATTGTCTCGGTCGGGGCGATGCCGATGGTGAGGAAGTTCTGCGACAGGCGGTCGACGTCCGTCCCCGAAAACATCGACAGCGGCGCCTGCTTGAACTTGATCGCGACTTCGGTGCGCTTGTGGCCGAGCGCCTTGCCGGTGCGCAAGTAGAACGGCACGCCGGCCCAGCGCCAATTGTCGATCATCAGCTTGAGCGCGACAAAGGTCTCGGTGGTGCTGTCTGGCTTGACGTCCGCGGTCTTGCGATAGTCCGTGATCTCGTCGTCGCCGCTGCGGCCCGCGAGATATTGCGCGCGCACCGAATTCTTCAGTGCGTCCTCCCGGCTGGGCAGCTGGATCGATGTCAGCACGTCCGCCTTCTCGGAGCGTACGGAATGTGCGTCGAAGCGGGCGGGAGGCTCCATCGCGACCAGCGACATCAGCTGGAACAAGTGGTTCGGCACCATGTCACGCAGCGCGCCGGTGGCATCATAGAAGCCGCCGCGGTGGCCGACCCCGAGCTTCTCTTCCACGGTGATCTGGATGTGGTCGATGTGGTTGCGATTCCAGATGGGCTCGAACATGCCGTTGGCAAAGCGCAGCACCAGAATGTTCTGCACCGTTTCCTTGCCGAGATAATGATCGATCCGGTAGATCTGGTGCTCGTCCATGATCTTCAAGAGCTCGGCATTCAGCGCGCGGGCCGAGGCCAGATCGGTGCCGAACGGCTTTTCGATCACGAGCCGCCGCCAGGCGCCGTTCTCCCTCATCATGCCGGTGCGGCCGAGCTCCCGCGCGGTCGGCGCGAACGCGGCCGGCGGCGTTGCCAGATAGAACAGCCGGTTGCCGCCGGTGTCCTGCGCGCATTCCAGCGAATCCAGGTGCCCGCGCAGGCGGTCGAAGGAGGGCGGATCCTTTGCGTCGGCCTCGACGAAGGTCACGCATTCCAAAAGCCTCGTCGCGATGTCGTCGTCCACCGGGCGCGTCGCGAATTGCCGCAAGCCCTTCAGCAGGCTGTCGCGCAGCTCCTCATCCGACTGGCCCCTGCGGGCGACGCCGACGACGCAGAATTTCTCCGGCAGAAGATGCTCGGCGGCCAGGTTGTAGAGCGAGGGCATCACCAGGCGATGGGTGAGATCGCCGGTGACGCCGAAGATGACGAAGGCGCAATTTTCCGGCTTGCGCTTTGGCTGCGGGTCTTTTGTCACGAATGGTCGGCCTTCGCTTGGTTACTCGTTACTTCGGCTTCGCCGCGCCCGGCTGCGTCGGCTCCTTGTGCCCGCCGAATCCTGCACGCATCGCCGAAAGAATTTTTTCGGCGAAGGTGTGTTCCTTGCGGGAACGGAAACGTGTGTAGAGCGCCGCGGTCAAAACCTCGGCCGGCACGGCCTCGTCGACCGCCGCATTCACGGTCCAGCGGCCTTCGCCGGAATCCTCCACGAAGCCGGAATATTCCGACAGTTGCGGACTGTCGGCGAGGGCGGTCGAGGTGAGGTCGAGCAGCCAGGACGGAATCACGCTGCCGCGCCGCCACACTTCGGCGATGTCGGCGAGATCGAAATCGTAGCGATGATCCGCCGGCAAAGCCTCGATATTGGCATTCCTGAGGATGTCGAAACCTTCGGCATAGGCCTGCATCAGGCCGTACTCGATGCCGTTGTGGATCATCTTGACGAAATGGCCTGCGCCGACGGGCCCGGCGTGGATGTAGCCTTGTTCGACGCGGCGATCGCGGCCCTCGCGCCCTGGCGTGCGCGGAATGTCGCCGGCGCCCGGCGCGAGCGCCGCGAAGATCGGATCGAGCCGGTCGACCACCTGCTTCTCGCCGCCGATCATCATGCAGTAACCGCGGTCGAGCCCCCAGACGCCGCCGGAGGTGCCGACATCGACATAATGGATGCCGCGCGCCTTCAGCGCCTTGCCGCGGCGGACGTCGTCCTGCCAGAAGGTGTTGCCGCCGTCGATGATGACGTCGCCTTCCTGCATCACACCGGCGATCGTCTCGATCGTGGTCTCGGTGATGCGTCCTGCCGGCAGCATCACCCAGGCCGTGCGCGGCCGCTCCAGCTTTGCGACGAACTCTTCCAGCGTCGCCGAGCCGACCGCGCCATCGGCGGCAAGGCCGGCGACGGCCTTGGCGTCCTTGTCGTAGACCACCGTCGAATGCCCGTGCCGCATCAGGCGGCGAACGATGTTGCCGCCCATTCGGCCGAGGCCGATCATGCCGAGTTGCATCTGCATTATTCCCTTTAGTTCAGCGCGTCGTTGAGCGCTGCATTTAGCGCGGCGAGGCCTTTCTTGAGCCCGCCCTTCAGGTGCACCCGCAGCGCACGCCGGCCGCGTTCCGTCAGCACGTCGAAATCGCCGCGGGCCTGCGCCGCCTTGATCACGCCGAAGCTCGCCTTCTGCCCCGGAACGGGCAGGTCCTTGGCGTCATCGGCGGTGATCTGGAGGAACACGCCGCTGTCGGGCCCGCCCTTGTAGGCCTGTCCCGTCGAGTGCAGGAAGCGCGGGCCGAACTCGGCGCAGGTTGCGACATGCCGCTTCTCGCGCACCTCGAGCCGCATGGCCTGGAGCGCGTCGATCGTGGCCTTGTCGCGCGCGATGTAGCCGAGCAGGGCGACGTAGTCTCCGTCGCTGGATCGCGACAGATGCGCCTTCAGCCAGGAGCCGAGATCGCCATTGGCGCCGGCGGCGCGCAGCGCCGTGGCATTGGCCTCGTCGGTGTAGAGATCGGCGTCCTTGGTGCTGACCACCGGCTCTTCCGCCGGCAGCTTGCCGGTCTTCTCGAACGCGGCGGTGAGCTCGCGGGTCTTGATCTTGGCCGCTTCGACGTCCGGCTGGTCGAACGGGTTGATGCCGAGAATGCTGCCGGCCACGGCGGTTGCCATCTCGAAGCGAAAGAATTCCTGGCCGAGATGCTCGATCGACTTCATGACGATGCGCACCACGGGGTGACCCGCCGCCTCGATCGCGGCAAGCTGGGAATCGTGTGCAGCATCCGCTTCGCCTTCGACGCGGATGTCGATGAAGAAGCGGTCGTTGCCGTAGACGGAGGGATCGCCCAGCGGCTCGCCCTCGATCGGGATCAGGCCCTTGCCCTCCTTGCCGGTCGATTCCGCGATCAGCTGCTCGGCCCAGGCGCCGAAATCGGCGATCTTCTTCGACGCCAGGATCGTCATCTTGTCGCGGCCTTCGAGCCCGGCGAGACCCATGGCAAGGCCGAGCTGCACGCCCGGGTTTTCGGACGGCGGCACGTCGGGACCACAGGAGCGGGCCATCGCCAGCGCATGCTTGACGAAGCTCTTGACGTCGATGCCGGCGGTTGCCGCCGGCACCAGCCCGAACGGCGAGAGCACCGAATAGCGTCCGCCGATCGAGGGCTCGCCATGGAAGATGCGGGCGTAATGAAGGCTCTTCGCCGCCTTCTCCAGCGACGAGCCGGGGTCGGTCACCGCGATGAAGCGATGACCGGTCTTCACCTTTGCACCCACCGCCTTGGCAACCTGCTCATGGAAATAGTCCTTCATCGCGTTCGGCTCGGTGGTGCCGCCGGACTTGCTGGAGACGATGAAGACGGTGTTGGCGATGTCGATCTTCGCCTCCATCGCCCGCACCTGCGCCGGATCGGTGGAGTCGAGCACGTGCAGCTTGGGGAAGCCGGGCTTCTTGCCGAAGGTCTCCGCCAGCACCTCGGGGCCGAGGCTGGAGCCGCCCATGCCGAGCACGACGGCGTCGGAGAATTTCTGGCCCTTCACGCGGCCCGCATAGTCCTCGTAATCGGCAATGTCGGCCTGGTGCGGGCTGTCGAGCCAGCCCAGCCATTTGTCCTCGTCCGCACCGGTCCAGACCGACTTGTCGCGCTGCCACAGCCTGCGGATCTTGGCCGACGCCCGCCAGTCCTCCGTGGTCTTGGCAAGCGCCTTGCCGAGCCCGTCGCCCAGCGAGAGCTGCTGGCGGTCGAGTGCGGGCCCGAGCACGACGGCGCGCTTGTGGGCGACGGCGCCGTAGAGCTTGTCGGCTGCATCCGCAAACAGCTTGACGCCGTCCTTGACCAGCTCCTCGGCGATCGCATCGAGCGAGATGCCGGAGCGCTCCAGTTCCTCCAGCACGCGCTTCGCGTCCTCGACGTTTTCCTCCAGGCTGTCGCGCGGCTTGCCGTGGTCGCGGAACGCATCCAGCGTTGCCGGCGGCACGGTGTTGATGGTGTCCGGGCCGATCAGCTCCTCGACATAGAGGACGTCGCTGTAATCCTTGTTCTTGGTGCCGGTGGAGGCCCACAGCATGCGCTGCGGCTTGGCGCCCTTGGCGGCGAGCTTCTCCCAGCGCGGGCCTGCGAACAGGCGCTTGTAGTCCTGGTAGGCGAGCTTGGCGTTGGCGATCGCCACCTTGCCCTTGAGCACGGCGAGACGTTCCTTCTCGGACGGATCGTTGGCGCGGGCGATCTTCTCGTCCAGCTGCTTGTCGACCACCGAATCGATCCGGCTGACGAAGAAGCTGGCGACGCTGGCCACATGCGACGGATCGCCGCCGCCGGCGACGTAGGTCTCGAGACCGGCGATGTAGGCTTCGGCCACCTCGAGATAGACCGCCTTGGAGAACAGCAGCGTGATGTTGATGCTGATGCCCTCGCTGATCAGCTGCTCGATCGCCGGCAGGCCCTCCGGTGTCGCCGGCACCTTCACCATCAGGTTCTTGCGACCGACGTCCTTCCAGAGCCGCCGCGCCTCCGCGACCGTGCCTGACGTGTCCATCGCGAGATAGGGCGAGACCTCCAGGCTGACATAGCCGTCGCCGCCCTTGAGGCGGTCATAGACCGGGCGCAGCACGTCGGCGGCGTTCTGGATGTCCTCGATCGCGACGGCCTCGAACAGGTCGGCCACGGTGCGGTCGCCGCGCTTCAGCGCCTTGCCGATCGGGGCGTCATATTCGTCCGAGCTGCCGATCGCCTTCTCGAAGATCGACGGGTTGGAGGTGACGCCCTTGACGCCGTCGGTGTCGATCAGCCGCTTCAGGTCGCCCTTGGCGATGAAGCCGCGGGCCAGGAAGTCGAGCCAGACCGCCTGTCCGTGCTTTTCCAGTTCTTTGACGGGATTCATGATGCTTATTATCTCCAAGCCTGCGGACGAGGGGTTTTCGCGAAGGTCTGACGCGCTATCCTCTAGCCTACATGCACCCGGGAGGGAACCAATCAAGGGTGCGGGAGTCATACCCTCCAGTGTAACTCCGTCGCGATCATGGCGATCCGGACGGGCAGCTTGCTGTTGCGTAAAGGTCGTTCACCATCCGCCCGTCTTAGCGCCTCGCTGCCCAGCGGGCATGTCGTCGTCATCCACTCCTTCGCATCCGCGCTCTCCCGTATCGACAATGAATTTCTGCCACGGGGTTCGATAGCGGAGATCTTGCTCGAAGATTGCCGCGGTCACGAAATGATCGTGCTGAGGCCGACGCCGGACATTCGAAGAGCTCCGCAGCATCCCCAGCTGGCCGTTACGCACAGAACGATCGCGTTGTCATCCGCCGGGTGATGGGCCTAGCCTGGCAGCGATTGTGCCACGGTGCTGCGCGTTACCGCGACGTACAGGCCGCCAGCACACCGCATTGCAGCAGGAAGATGAACGGGGACCGCAAGGCTTCGCCGTACAAGCGTCATAAGATCGCCGCTCCCCGATCGCTATGCTGCACCGCCGGATGGGGCCATCCCCGGGAACGCCCGGATGTGGCGACCGAGTGACATTTTCTGGAAATGAGCCAGAATAGACAGAGATTCGCACAAATTACAGGCAGGTGCCTGTTCGTAACTCATGGAGTGCCTACGTTGTGCGTTGCGTCGAGTTGGCACCAGGGTGTCCAATGATTGTCATGTGCTCACGCTGATTCGAAACGGCCTGAGGAACGGTCCGGTAACTGCTTTCGTTTCAGCTTGTAGCGGAACTCACGCGGAGAGGGATCATGTACAACGATTCTCTATTCAACGCTTTCGCTCGGTCGTTCGAGGCGAGAAGCCAGCACGACATGTCGATGGCGGAATATCTGGAATCGTGTCGAAGCGATCCCATGAAATACGCGAACGCGGCTGAACGACTGCTAGCGGCGATCGGTGAGCCTCAGACGATTGACACGGCCAAGGACCCACGCCTTGGCCGTATTTTTTTGAACCGCACCATCCGCACCTATCCAGCCTTCGCCGGCTTCTACGGCATGGAGGAAACCATCGAGCGCATCGTCGGTTTCTTCCGCCATGCGGCGCAAGGTCTCGAAGAGCGCAAGCAGATCCTCTACCTGCTCGGCCCGGTCGGCGGCGGCAAGTCCTCGCTCGCCGAGCGGCTCAAGTCGCTGATGGAAGTGCAGCCGATCTACGTGCTCAAGGCCGGCGACGAGCTCTCGCCTGTGTTCGAGAGCCCGCTCAGCCTGTTCGATCCCGATCAGCTCGGTCCGATGCTGGAGGAGAAGTACGGCATTCCGCGCCGTCGCCTCACCGGCCTGATGAGCCCGTGGTGCTACAAGCGGCTCGAAGCCTTCGGCGGCGACATCTCGCAATTCCGGGTCGCCAAGATCCAGCCGTCGAGGCTGCGCCAGATCGCGATCGCCAAGACCGAGCCCGGTGACGAGAACAATCAGGACATCTCCTCGTTGGTCGGCAAGGTCGACATCCGCAAGCTCGAGACCTACGCCCAGAACGATCCCGACGCCTACAGCTATTCCGGCGGCCTCAACCGCGCCAACCAGGGCGTGCTCGAGTTCGTCGAGATGTTCAAGGCGCCGATCAAGATGCTGCACCCGTTGCTGACCGCAACCCAGGAAGGCAACTATATCGGCACCGAGAACATCGGCGCGATCCCGTTCACCGGCATCATCCTGGCGCACTCGAACGAAGCCGAGTGGGCGAGCTTCAAGGCCAACAAGAACAACGAAGCCTTCATCGACCGCATCTGCGTCATCAAGGTGCCCTACTGCCTCAGGGTCACCGAGGAGCAGAAGATCTACGAGAAGCTGATCCAGGGCTCCGAGCTCGCCTCGGCGCCTTGCGCGCCGTCGACGCTGGAGACGCTGGCGCGGTTCTCGGTGATGTCGCGCCTGCGCAAGCACGAGAACTCCACCCTGTTCGCCAAGATGCGGGTCTACGACGGCGAGAGCCTGAAGGAATCCGATCCGAAGGCGCGCAGCGTCCAGGAATATCGCGACGCCGCCGGCGTCGACGAGGGCATGGATGGTGCCTCGACCCGCTTCGCCTTCAAGATCCTGGCTGCGACGTTCAACCACGATCCGCAGGAGGTGGCCGCTGACGCCGTGCATCTGATGTACGCGCTGGAGCAGGCGATCCGCCGCGAGCAGCTGCCTGAGGAGACCGAGAAACGCTATCTCGAATTCATCAAGGCCGAGCTCGCACCGCGCTACGCCGAGTTCATCGGCAACGAGATCCAGAAGGCCTATCTCGAATCCTACTCGGATTACGGCCAGAACCTGTTCGATCGCTACGTCGACTATGCCGACGCCTGGATCGAGGACCAGGACTTCAAGGATCCCGATACCGGCCAGCTGCTCGATCGCGAGCTTTTGAACCAGGAGCTGACGAAAATCGAGAAGCCGGCGGGCATCGCCAACCCCAAGGATTTCCGCAACGAGGTCGTCAAATTCTCGTTACGCTCCCGGGCCCAGAACGGCGGCAAAAACCCGACCTGGACCTCCTACGAGAAGATTCGCGATGTGATCGAAAAGCGGATATTCTCCCAAGTCGAGGACCTGCTTCCGGTCATCTCCTTCGGGTCGAAGAAGGACGGCGAGACGGAGAAGAAGCACGGCGAGTTCGTCGCACGCATGGTGGAGCGCGGCTATACCGAACGTCAGGTTCGCCGGCTCGTGGAATGGTACATGCGCGTGAAGCAGGCCGGTTGAGGCGGATGGGAGGCGAATGGTAAAGTGCCCATTCACATTATTGACAGGCGCCTGAATCCAGGCGGCAAGAGTCTTGAGAACCGCCAGCGGTTCTTGCGTCGGGCCAAATCCCTGGTGCAGGGCGCCGTCAAGAAGACCTCGCAGGAACGCGACATCAAGGACGTCCTGGAGGGTGGTGAGGTCACGATTCCACTCGACGGCATGCACGAGCCGCGTTTTCGCCGTGAAGGCGGGACGCGCGACATGGTCCTGCCCGGCAACAAGAAGTTCATCGAAGGCGACTATCTCCAGCGCTCCGGCCAGGGCAGCGCCAAGGATTCCGGCCCCGGCGAAGGCGACAGCGAGGACGCCTTCCGCTTCGTGCTGAGCCGCGACGAGTTCGTCGATCTCTTCCTCGACGACCTCGAGCTTCCGGATCTCGCCAAGCGCAAGATCGCGCAGACCGAGAGCGAAGGCATCCAGCGCGCCGGCTACACCATGACCGGCTCGCCCGCCAATATCTCGGTGAGCCGGACGGTGAAGCTCGCGCTCGCCCGCCGCATCGCGCTCAAGCGCCCGCGCAAGGACGAGATCGAAGAGCTGGAAGCTGCGATCGAAGCCTGCACGGACGAGGACGAGCGTGCGGCTCTCGTGGCCCGGCTCGAAACATTGAAGGCGAAATCCAAGCGCATCCCCTTCATCGATCCGCTCGACATCCGCTACCGGCGCTTCGAGACGGTGCCCAAGCCCGTCGCGCAGGCCGTGATGTTCTGCCTGATGGACGTCTCCGGCTCGATGTCCGAGCACATGAAGGACCTGGCGAAACGCTTCTACATGCTGCTCTACGTCTTCCTGAAGCGGCGCTACAAGCACGTCGAGATCGTCTTCATCCGCCACACCGACCGCGCCGAGGAGGTCGACGAGCAGACCTTCTTCTACGGTCCGGCCTCGGGCGGCACGCTGGTCTCCAGCGCGCTGCAGGCGATGCACGAGATCGTGCGCGAGCGCTTCAACCCGTCGGACTGGAACATCTACGCCGCGCAGGCTTCCGACGGCGACAATTCCTATTCCGACGGCGAGCTCACGGGGCTCCTCCTGACCGAGAAGATCCTGCCGGTCTGCCAGTTCTTCGCCTATCTCGAGGTCGGCGAGGCCGGCGGCAGCGCCTTCGATCTCTCCGACTCCTCGCTCTGGAGCCTCTACGAACGCCTGCGCAACAGCGGCGCCCCGCTCTCGATGCGCAAGGTCTCGGAGCGCAGCGAGATCTTCCCGGTATTCCACGATCTGTTCCAGCGCCGCGACACTGCCCAGGAGAAGGCCGCTCCATGAAGGAACGTTTGTTCGAAGGCGCCGATTGGGATTTCCACACCTTGCAGCGCATCACCGATGCCTGCGAGGAGGTGGCGTTGAAGGATCTCGGCCTCGACGTCTATCCGAACCAGATCGAGGTCATCACTGCCGAGCAGATGCTGGATGCCTATTCGTCGGTCGGCATGCCCTTGTTCTACAAGCACTGGTCGTTCGGCAAGCACTTCGCCTTCCATGAGGCGTCCTACCGCAAGGGCCTGATGGGGCTCGCCTACGAGATCGTCATCAACTCCTCGCCTTGCATCTCCTACCTGATGGAGGAGAACACGGCGACGATGCAGACGCTGGTGATCGCGCACGCCGCCTTCGGCCACAACCATTTCTTCAAGAATAATTATCTGTTCAAGCAGTGGACCGATGCCGACGGCATCCTGGACTATCTCGACTTCGCCAAGAACTACGTCATGCAGTGCGAGGATCGCTACGGGCGCATCGAGGTCGAGCGCACGCTCGACGCCGCGCACGCGCTGATGTCGCACGGCATCGACCGTTACCCCGGCAAGAAGAAGCTAGATCTGCGCGCCGAGGAGAAGCGGGCAGGGCGCCGCCGCCAGCACGAGGAGGAGGTCTTCAACGATCTCTGGCGCACCGTGCCGAAGGGGGCTGCCAAGAGCCGCTCCGCCCTCAGCATAGAGCGCCGCCGCAAGCTGCTCGGCCTGCCGCAGGAGAATTTGCTTTATTTCCTGGAGAAGAGCGCGCCGCGGCTGGCGCCCTGGCAGCGCGAGCTCTTACGCATCGTCCGCCACATCGCGCAATATTTCTATCCACAGAGCCAGACCAAGGTCATGAACGAGGGGACGGCGACCTACGTCCATTATCGCATCATGACCAAGCTGCACGAGCAGGGTCGCATCAGCGACGGCAACTTCCTCGAATTCCTGGGGTCGCACACCAACGTGGTGTTCCAGCCCGAGTTCGACGACCCGCGCTTCTCCGGCTTCAACCCCTACGCGCTCGGCTTCGCGGTGATGCAGGACATCGAGCGCATCGTCGCCAATCCGGAAGACGAGGACCGCGAGTGGTTCCCCGACATCGCCGGCAAGGGCGACGTCATGGGCGTGCTGCGCGACGTCTGGGCCAATTACCGCGACGAAAGCTTCATCGGCCAATTCCTGAGCCCGAAGTTGATGCGGCACTTCCGCATGTTCCACCTGCACGATGATCCCGAGGAGCGCGCCGGCATCCGGGTCGACGCCATCCACGACGAGCGCGGCTTCCGCCGCGTCCGCCGCGAATTGGCGCGGCAGCACGATGTCGGCTACATCGACGCCAATATCGAGGTGGTCGACGTCGATCTCTCCGGCGACCGCCGCCTGATCCTGCATCATCACGTCATCAAGGGCTCGCAGCTCAACGAGACCGACGCCAAGCGCGTGCTGCAGCACCTGGCCGATCTCTGGACCTACGACGTCGCACTGATCGAGGTCGATGCCAACGACAAGGTCCTGCGCGAATACGTCGTCAGCCCGCGCCCGATCGCGGCGGCGGTGGCGTGAGGCTGTCTCCTCTTTTAGAGCCGGTCCGCGGCTGGCATCGCGATCAACGGAACTCTTAGCGCTTCACACCGACCGCTTTTGGGCCGGCTTCTTCTTCGACGCATTCAGCTCCACCGCCGCGCGGATCAGCGCCTTCAACGCCTTTTCGTTGACCTTGTCGTCCTCGCGAATATCGATCGCGCGGCGCACATTGCCGTCGAGGCTGGAATTGAAGAGACCTGCGGGATCCGCCAGCGCGGCGCCCTTGGCGAAGGTCAGCTTCACCATCTCCTTGTAGGTCTCGCCGGTGCAGATGATGCCGTCGTGCTCCCAGACGGGAACGCCGCGCCATTTCCACTCTTCGACGACATCAGGGTCGGCCTCCTTGATCAGCGCGCGAACCCGCCCCAGCATCTCGCCGCGCCAGTCGCCGAGCTCCTTGATCCTGCCGTCGATCAGCTTGGATGGCGAGGCGGTACCTGCTTGCTTCGCGCTGTTCGTCTTCGCCGCCACGGGCTTCTTCATCATGGCCTCGTTCACGCGTTGCTGCGGCCGCGATAAGGCAGCGCGAACAGATAGAGCCCGGTCGCGAGCAGCGGAATCAGCGGCACCAGCGCCAGGAAGCCGATCCACACGGCCTCGACCTGCATCGTCATCGCCACGATGTTGGCGATGACGGCGAGCGTGAATGCCATCGACAGCCAGCGATGAATTTGCCGAATCCACATCTGCGTGCTCATTGGTTCCTCCCGTTGTATTGATCGAAATGGACGCCCGCGGGGCTAGCTCGCCCGCGCCAGCAGATCGTCCAGCTTGGCCAGGAATTGCTTCCAGCCGGCATGCGCGCCGCCGAACGCCTGTTTCTGCGTCGGGCGGAAGCCCGCCTGCTCGACGCGCAGATGCGTGCCCGCGCTGGTCGGCGTCAGCGTGAAGGTGACGATGCTCTTGAGGTCGAACGCGGCGTCCTCGTGCGAGAAATTCCAGGTATAGGCCAGCGTCCTCTGCGGCTCGATGGTGAGCACCTCGCAGTCCAGCACGCCGCCCCATTCGCCGCGCAGGTTGAAGCGATGGCCGACGTCCGGCTTGAAGTCGTTCTTCATCAGCCATTCCTCGATCAGATGCGGCTGCGTCAGCGCGCGCCAGAGCCGCTCGGCGGGATAGGCAAATTCGCGCTCGATGACGACGGAGCGCGTCTCGGCGGGGGCGTTCATTGGTCCATCCTCTTCAGGAGATCGTCGAGGGCATCTAACCTTTTCTGCCAGAACCCGGCCATCTGGCCGGTCCAGTCGATCAGCGGATTGAGCGCACCGGGCTGCGCGCTGTAATGGGTCTGCCGTCCTTCGTGCCGGTCGCGCACCAGGCCCGCCTGCTTCAGGGCGCCAAGATGTTTCGACACCGCCGGCTGCGACACGCCGGATCGTGCTGTCAGCGCCCCGACCGTCTGCTCCCCCTCACGGCACAGCCGCTCGAAGATCGCCCGCCGGGTCGGGTCGGCGAGCGTCCTGAACAGGAGGTCGGGGGTGGGGGACATGAAAAATCCATAACTAGGAAGTTATGGATAGACTCATAACTGTGGAGTTATGGGTAAGTCAAGTCCGACGGGGGCTGCGGCGCCGCCATACTCCCGTCATTGCGAGCGCAGCGAAGCAATCCAGAATCTGTCCGCGGAGGCTGTCTGGATTGCTTCGTCGCAAGGGCTCCTCGCAATGACGCGGAAAGGGCTGCGCCAGCCATCGCCGTGCCCCGCCTACGGCCGCAAATACAGATACCCCTGCGACTGCAGCTCGGCGAGCCGCACCACGCCGCCGTTCTCGGCGTTGACGAAGCCCGGCAGCAGCTCGCTCAGCGTCACGTTCTGCGCCTTCATCGTGTTGCCGCAGGCCGCGAGTTCGACGCCGCCCTTGGAGAAATCGCTGATCCGCTTGCTGACGTCGGGGTTGGCCTGCGCCGAGTGAAATGCCTTCAGCGCCGGGCCGTGGATCACCAGCGCGATCGTCACGTGCTCGGGTCCGCCGACGCCGTCGAAGTGGTTCTGGATGTTGCCGAGCACGAAATGGACCTTCTCGGCGTCGCTGAGGTGATAGACCACCTTGAGCTTGTTCGACGGCGCGGTGGCGGTCGTGGCTTTCGCGCTGGAGGCGCCAAGCGCTGCGCCCAAAGCCGAGACGGCGCTCCACAAGATGCTGCGGCGGTTCATGGCATTCTCCTTGGATTGCCTAGCATTGCCGCAGGCATATCACTTGTGGCGCAGCGCCGCGAGTTCCTTGCGGTCGGTCACCAGTGAGGCGCACTCGCGATTGTCGGCGCGGTCGAGGCGAAAAATCTTGTCGTCGGCGCCGGCGGTCAGCGAATGCTCGGCGTCATCGTCCGGCTTGTTGTTCTGCCAGACCCTGACACGTTCGAGCCGCACGATCGCCGATCTGTCGTCCTTGGAGAGCGCAACGCCGATGCCGCCGCCATCGCAGTCGACGCCGCAGCCGAGGCGCACCTCGTCGCCGCTCTTGGTGAATACGGCGTGGTTGCACGAGCCACTGGAGTCGAAATCGCCGCTGCGGTGACGGTACCTGAAGCCAAGGCGGAACGAGTGGTGCAGCTCCTTGTCCTCCTTGTCGAACTCCGCGGAGATCAGCAGCTTCATCGCGGCAACCTTCTGCTTCGGATGCCGCGCCAGATGGTCGGCATCGTAGCGGCGGACGAAGCAGGCATAGGCCTTGTCGCCGGGAGGCTTCGCATACATCCGCGTATTGAAGGTCTCGGCCTCGGCCTTGCTGGCCTCGCGAATATCATCGCCGTCATCGGCCCGGGCAGCGCCGGTCAATGCAGCCAAGGCAAGGGGAAGAACAAGCGGAAGGACAAGGGCAAGCTTCATGGTCGCACCGAGCGCCTGATGGGCATCCGCCCGCCATCCGCGGGCCGGTCTGCCATTGGTCGCAGGCGAAGTGGAGCGCGTTCAACCGTCGCACGTCGCTCGTTGTCGGGCAGCGGCCACGGCGGGACTTAGTCACCGCTCCGGTCAAGAAGGTTCAAGGGGTGTGACGACTTGATTGCCGGGAACCCGAACGTCGGTGCGTGCCGCGACATTGTCTCGGTTCGTCAATGTGGTAGCCTTCACAGACGACCGCCTTTGGCGCTCGTAGGCTGGGGCTGCCTTGCAAGTTTGTGGAGTCCCCCGCATGGGCGAAATTCGCAACTTCAGACCCGGAAATCCCGACGAGCCGCCGCCGCACAGCGGAATGCCTCGTCGCCTTGCCGCGATCATCGTCGGTGACATCGCCTCGTACAGCCGCATGATGCAGGCCGACGAGGAAGGCACGCACGCCCGCGTCAAGCGGATCGAGCGCGACATCATCCAGCCCAGCATCATCGAGCACCATGGAAGTCTGGTGAAGACGACCGGCGACGGCTTCATCGCCGTTTTCGACAGTCCCGTGGAAGCCGTTCGATGCAGCATTGTCATCCAGCAGAATCTCGTCGGCCGGAACGCCTCGATTCCCAAGCATTCCCGGCTCGAATATCGGATCGGCGTCAATCTCGGTGACGTCATCGTGGAGCCGGACGACATCTATGGTGACGGCGTCAATATCGCCACGCGTATCGAGGGCATCGCGCAGCCGGGGCAGGTCTACATATCCGGCGCGATCTACGAGCAGATCAAGCACAAGATCGTGTGCGGTTATGAGTCACTCGGCGACCGCAAGGTCAAGAACATCACCGATCCCGTGCGCGTCTATCGCGTGCTGCCGGATGCGGATGCCGTCGGCAAGACAAGAAGCCGGCGCGAGAACGTCCTGCTCTTTCTTCTGATCACGGCATTGCTGGTGATTGCCGGCTACGTGCTTTGGTACGTGCTGGTGCAGCACCGCAGCCAGGTGGGGCAACAGGCTGCCGCTCCCCCGATCGCGGCGCCGTTGGCTTCGCCGACGCCGCAATCCGTTCCGTCGTTACCGAGCCCGGCAGCACCGGCGCCACAAGCCGCACCCGCGGCTTCTCCGTTGCCCACAACGGTGCCACCGCCCGCAGCATCGCCTTCACCGTCTCCGGCATCCAGTCCATCGGTGACGCCGGTCCGGGAACCCGAAATGATCGCCATTCGTGGCGGCAGCTTCGCGATGGGAAGCAATGACGATCCGACCGAACGACCCGTCCATCAGGTCACGATCAAGCCGTTCTCGATCGGAAAATACCCGGTAACGGTGCAGGAGTGGAACGAATGCGCTGCCGCCAAGGCGTGCGGATTCACGGCCACCGGCAAGGACGATGCCCCGGTCAGCAATGTGAGCTGGACCGATGCGCAGCAATATGTCGCCTGGCTCGCGCAAGCGACGAAGAAGCCCTACCGGCTTCCCAGCGAAGCCGAATGGGAATATGCGGCACGCGGCGGGACACAGACCAAATATTGGTGGGGCGACAAGCTCCAGCCGGGCATGGCGGGCTGCAAGGATTGCGGTGAACTTGCGGCCGAGCAGCCGGCCAAGGTCGGCAGTTTCAAGCCCAATCCATTCGGGCTTTACGACATGGGCGGCGGCATCGATCAGTGGGTCGCAGACTGCTGGCACAGGACGTATCAGGGCGCGCCCAGCGACGGCTCGGCGTGGACCAGCGCTGACTGCGGCTCTCATGTCCTGCGCTCAGGCTCCTGGAAGAACGATGCGAGATATGTGCGGCCGTCAAACCGCGGTGGATACGACACCGGTGTTCGTTACCCCACGCATGGATTCCGGATCGCGCTCAGTCCGTAGGTACTGGAGTCAATTTGATGAAGATCGTTTCCTGTATCGCGCTGGCGGCCGCCATCGCATTGCACCCCGGCGCGGCCCATCCGCAAGGCAAAACTGCGCCAAAGGACGCCAAGCTCTATTTCATCTCGCCGTATGACGGCCAGAAGATACGTGGTGGGTTTTGGGTCCGGTTCGGGCTGCGCAACATGGGCGTGACGCATGCCGGCGACGACTACCACAATGCCGGCCACCATCATCTGTTGATCGATGTGAAAGACCCCATCGATGCCAAGGAGCCGATTCCGCAGGACAAGTCCCATCTGCATTTCGGAGCAGGACAAACCGAAACGTTCCTCGAGCTTCCGCCCGGCACGCACACGCTGCAACTGGTGCTTGGCGACGCCAAGCACTATCCGTTCGAACCACCCGTCGTGTCGGAGAAGATCACGATACGCGTCAGGCCGGCGGCATCAGCGCGAAGATGATCACCGCAGGCTGGCGTTGATCTTGTCCAGCACCGCCGAGCCCGGGCAGAGCGTGTCCGCCTCGAGCGCGTTGAGCGGCGTCTCGACCGTGTTGAGATGCTCGTGCAAATCCTCCGCGTCGGGGTCGACATACAGAAGGCCGGTGACGATCTGGCCCTTGGCGGCGTGCCTTGCGAGGAAGGTCTGGGCGCCCAGGCGGTCGTGCGGATCGTAATCCGCATCGATCTTGCGCAGCGCGATCTTGCTGCCGTCGTGCTGCTCGACCACCTGCACCGTGCCGGGCGCGTAGTCCACCGCAATCGGGTCGCGGCCGACCAGCACGTCGAGCCGGTTCACGGCGTCATTGTGCTCGCGGACATAGTCGAAGCTCTTGGTCGAGCCGGCATGGTTGTTGAAGGCGATGCAGGGGCTGATCACGTCGATAAAGGACGCGCCCTTGTGGCCGATCGCGGCGGCGATCAGCGGCACCAGCTGGCTCTTGTCGCCGGAGAACGAGCGCGCCACGAAGGTGGCCCCGAGCTGCAGCGCGATGGCGACGAGGTCGATGGCGTTGTCGGTGTTGGTGACGCCCTTCTTGCTCTTCGAGCCGCGGTCGGCGGTCGCCGAGAACTGACCCTTGGTCAGGCCGTAGACGCCGTTGTTCTCGACGATATAGGTCATGTTGACGCCGCGCCGGATCGAATGCGCGAACTGCCCGAAACCGATCGAGGCGGAATCGCCGTCGCCGGAGACGCCGAGATAGATCAGGTCGCGGTTGGCGAGATTGGCGCCTGTCAGCACGCTCGGCATGCGGCCGTGCACGGAGTTGAAGCCGTGCGAATTGCCGAGGAAATAGTCCGGCGTCTTCGACGAACAGCCGATGCCGGAGATCTTCGCCACCCGATGCGGCTCGATCGAGAGCTCGTAGCAGGCCTCGATGATCGAGGCCGTGATCGAATCGTGGCCGCAGCCCGCACACAGCGTCGAGATCTTGCCCTCGTAATCGCGATGCGTATAGCCGAGCGCGTTCTTCTTCAGACCCGGATGGTGGAATTTCGGCTTTGCGATGTAAGTCATGAGACGGCCTTGCGGAGCGGGGTCACCTTGAGGTGGTCCTGGTGGTCGCCAATGGCCTTGGCGATGAAGCGGGCAGTGATCGGCGTGCCGTCGTAATGCACGATCGGCACCAGCCGGACGGGATCGATGCCGTTCTCGTTGACGATGAGCTGGCGCAGCTGGCTGTCGCGGTTCTGCTCGACCACGTAGACGAAATCGTGCTCGGCGAGGAAGCTCGCCACGCTGGAGTGGAACGGGAAGGCGCGGATGCGCAGGCGGTCGAGCTGATGCCCGCGCGCCTCCAGCAGACCGATCGCTTCGTCCATCGCCGGCGAGGTCGAGCCGAAATAGATCACGCCATATTTGGTCGGCCGTTCCGCATTGGCCTGCAGCGGACGCGGCACGAGGTCCTGCGCCGTCTCGAACTTGCGCACCAGGCGCTGCATGTTGTCGGCGTAGACCGTGCCTTCCTCGGAGTAGCGCGCATAGCGGTCGCGCGACGTGCCGCGGGTGAAGTAGGAGCCCTTGGTCGGATGCGTGCCGGGATAGGTGCGGTAGGGAATGCCGTCGCCGTCGACGTCGAGATAGCGGCCGAAGTCGCGGCCCTCCTCCAGCATCTCCGCCGTCATGACCTTGCCGCGGTCATATTGCCTTGCATCGTCCCACTTCAGCGGGCGGCAGAGCCGGTGATTCATGCCGATGTCGAGATCGAGCATCAGGAAAATCGTGGTCTGCAGCCGCTCGGCGAGATCGAAGGCGGCCGCCGCGAACTCGAACGCTTCGGCCGGGTCCTCGGGGAACAGCAGCACATGCTTGGTGTCGCCATGCGAGGCATAGGCGCAGGCGATGATGTCGCATTGCTGGGTGCGGGTCGGCATGCCCGTGGAGGGGCCGGCGCGCTGGATGTTCATGATCACGGCCGGGATCTCTGCGAAGTACGAGAGGCCGATGAACTCCGTCATCAGCGAGATGCCGGGGCCGGAGGTCGCCGTGAAGGCGCGGGCGCCGTTCCAGGAAGCGCCGATGACGATGCCGATCGACGCCAGCTCGTCCTCGCCCTGCACGATCGCGTACTTCGCCTTGCCAGTCTCAGGATCGTGCCGGTACTTCTTGCAATGGGCGGTGAAGGCCTCCGCCACCGACGAAGACGGGGTGATCGGATACCAGGCGCACACGGTGGCCCCGCCATAGACGGCGCCGAGCGCGGCCGCGCTGTTGCCTTCGATGAAGATACGGTCGCCGACCTTGTCGGACTTCTTCACGCGCAGCCCGATCGGGCATTTCAGGTTCTGCAAGGCCCAATCGCGGCCGAGATGCAGCGCATGGACGTTGGAGGACAGCAGCTTCTCCTTGCCCTTGTACTGCTCGCCGATCAGCTGCTCGATCAGCTTGGGATCCATGTCGAGCAGTGCCGAGAGCGCGCCGAGATAGATGATGTTCTTGAACAGCTGGCGCTGGCGCGGATCGGTGTAGGTCGAGTTGGTGATCGCGGTCAGCGGCACGCCGATCACGGTGATGTCGTCGCGGAACTTGGTCGACGGCATCGGCTTGGTGGAATCGTAGAACAGGTAGCCGCCGGGCTCGATGCCGGCGACGTCCTTGTCCCAGGTCTGCGGATTCATCGCCACCATCATGTCGACGCCGCCGCGGGCGCCGAGATGGCCGGCTTCCGTCACCCGCACCTCATACCAGGTCGGCAGGCCCTGGATGTTGGAGGGGAAGATGTTGCGTGGGCTGACAGGCACGCCGTGGCGCAAGATCGCGCGCGCGAACATCTCGTTGGCGCTGGCCGAGCCCGAGCCGTTGACGTTGGCGAAGCGGACGACGAAGTCGTTTACGCTGCTGATCGGCTTTTTGTCGGACATGTCGAACCTGCGTGGGTCATCTCGATGAAATATTTCTGCATGTCCCAGGCGCCGGTGGGACAGCGCTCGGCGCACAGCCCGCAATGCAGGCAGACGTCCTCGTCCTTCACCATCACGCGCCCGGTCTTCAGGTCCGAGGAGACGTAGAGGTCCTGGTCCGGGTGAGCAGAGGGCGCCTTTAGGCGCTGGCGCAGATCGCTTTCCTCGCCGTTACTGGTGAAGGTGATGCAATCCATCGGGCAGATGTCGGCGCAGGCGTCGCATTCGATGCAGAGCGAGGTCGAGAACACGGTCTGCACGTCGCAGTTCAAGCACCGATGCGCTTCGCCGAGCGCGAGCTTGACGTCATAGCCGAGCTCGACCTCGGCGCGGATGTCCTTCAGCGCAACGACCTTGTCGCGATGCGGCACCTTGTAGCGCTTGTCGGGCGAGATGTCGTTGTCATAGCTCCATTCGTGGATGCCCATCTTCTGCGAGGAGATTTGCACCTCCGGCAGCGGGCGCTCGTCGACCGCTTCGCCGGAGAGCATCTTGTGGATCGACAGCGCGGCGTCATGGCCGTGCGCGACCGCCCAGATGATGTTCTTCGGGCCGAACGCGGCATCGCCGCCGAAGAACACTTTCGGATTGGTCGAGGCGAAGGTCTTCGGATCGACCTTCGGCATGTGCCATTTGTCGAACTCGATGCCGCAATCCTGCTCGATCCAGGGGAAGGCGTTCTCCTGACCGACCGCGACCAGCACGTCGTCGCAGGGAATGGTCTGATCGGGATCGCCCGAAGGCACCAGATTGCGGCGGCCTTTGGCGTCGTATTCGGCTTTGACGTGCTGGAAGGTGACGCCGATCAGCTTGCCGGCGACGTGCTTGAAGGCCACCGGGACCATGTAGTTGAGGATCGGGATGTCCTCGTGGATCGCGTCCTCCTTCTCCCAGGGCGAGGCCTTCATCTCGTCGAAGCCGGAACGCACGACCACCGTGACTTTCTCGCCGCCGAGCCGGCGCGCGGTGCGGCAGCAATCCATCGCGGTGTTGCCGCCGCCGAGCACGATGACGCGCTTGCCTATTTTGTCGACATGGCCGAATGACACGTTGGCCAGCCATTCGATGCCGATATGGATGTTGGCGGCGGCCTCTTTCCGGCCGGGAAGCTCGAGCTCGCGGCCGCGCGGCGCGCCGGAGCCGACGAAGATGGCGTCGTATTTCTCGGCAAGCAGCGCCTTCATGCTGTCGATGCGGTGGCCGCCTTTGAACTCGACGCCGAGATTAAGGATGTAGCCGGTCTCCTCGTCGATCACGGAATTGGGCAGGCGGAATTTCGGGATCTGCGTGCGCATCATGCCGCCGGCTTCCGGGTCGGCATCGAACACGGTGCAGTGATAGCCGAGCGGCGCGAGATCGCGCGCCACCGTCAACGAAGCGGGACCGCCACCGACCAGCGCGACGCGCTTGCCGTTCTTCGGCCCGGGCTTCGGCAGCCGCTGCCTGATGTCGTCCTTGAAATCCGCTGCAACACGCTTGAGGCGGCAGATCGCGACAGGATTTTCCTCCACGCGTCCGCGCCGGCACGCCGGCTCGCAGGGACGATCGCAGGTGCGTCCCAGAATGCCGGGAAATACGTTCGATTTCCAATTGATCATGTAGGCATCGCTGTAGCGGCCTTGGGCGATCAGTCGGATGTATTCGGGAACCGGGGTGTGCGCAGGACAGGCCCATTGGCAATCGACCACTTTGTGAAAGTAGTCGGGGGCCGCGATGTCGGTCGGTTTCATTCCTACCCTGTCCGCGCGGGCCCAAAGACCCCGCGGCCTTTTTTGTTAGAGCTTGGCGAGCGCTTAACGCGCTTCGATCTGGTTTCTGAATGACGTCATTGGGTTAGCTTATTAGAACCGTTCCGAAGTACAACGGCAAATTTGCGCGCGTCACCGCTTTCATGGGAGCTACGCGCGCAAAGCATTAACGCGCGGCGCACGAGATGCGTGCGGTGCAATATGCTGCGATGCGGATGCCGTTCAGCCGCGCGCGACATCGCTCTTGGCGAGGTCCCACATCAGGCAGTAGGTGCCGACGGAGATGGGAAGCGGGAAGGGCGCCGCAGCCGGGCCGGTGAAGCGTTCGGCGATGACGGCAGAGACCGCATTGACATGCGTGCCGTCGATCAGCACGAACCAGTCGCGCGCGCCCTCGTTGCGCACCGCCGGAATTCCCGCCGTTGCGCCCGACAATTCCGGCTCGCTTTCGAGCAGGTGCATCGAGATGATGCCGTCGCGGTCTTGCGGCGCCAGCTTTTCTTGCAGCGCATCACGCCACGCACCGGCGTTGTCGGGCGTCGGCCGCAGCCGCACCAGGCCGAGCGACGTGCCGCGGCCAGTACCCTTGCTGATCGTGATGCGCGCGACCACGCGCAGCATGTCCCTGAAGCGCGCCATGGATCGCCGCGACCATTCGGTCTGGTCGGCGAGGCGCGCCCGGTAGGCGGGGCTGTCGAGCACGCCGAGCGTTTCGGTCGAGTACAGCGAGAGATATTTGGGGTTGGCGGCATGCGCGACATAGCGCCGCGCTTCGAGAAATCCGTCGATCGCGACACGCTCTTCCAGATGCTCGCGATCGTACCAGCGGTTGAAATCGGCCTCGTCCGCAGCGTCGATGTTCATCGACGTCAGCAGCATGCCCTTTCCGGCGAGCGGCATTCTTCTTGTCCTCTCATCGCCCGATCTTCGACGCAAGGTCCGCGATCGACTTCATGACCGCGTCCCTCACGCCGCCATCATAGAGCGAATGCCCGGCTTCTTCCACGATGCGAAGCTCGGAACCGGGCCATACTTTCGCAAGGGCCTGCGCTGTCGCGGGAGCACACAACAGATCATAGCGCCCCTGCACGATCATGCCGGGAATGCCGTCGAGCCGGCCCGCGTTTCGCAGGAGCTGGTCCTCGTTCATGAAGCTGTCGTTGATGAAATAATGCGCTTCCATGAACGGCGTCGCCGGCAATGTGCGCCAGACGTTCAGCGCGGCGAGGTCGAGCCGCGTGCGTGCCGGCTTGTGCTCGGATAGAGCGCGTTCGGTGTCGTGCCAGGCCTTCGCCGCCGGGCCATGCACGGCAGGGTCGCTATCGAGGATGCGGCGCCAATAGGCATCCACCGGCCGGTCGCGTTCCTCTGGCGGCAGCACGCTGAGGAAATCCTCGTACAGCGCCGGATGGAATTGCGACAGGCGCGAGGTGAAGGCCGTCTCGACCTCGGCCCGCGTGCCGAGAAACGTCGCGCGCAGCGCTATGCCCGAGACGCGCTCGGGATGCGTCTCTGCATAAGCCAGCGCTAGCGTCGCGCCCCAGGAGCCGCCGACCACCATCCAGCGTTCGAAGCCAAACTTTTCGCGGATCGTTTCCATGTCCGCGATCAGATGCTGTGTGGTGTTGTGCTCGCGTGATCCCTTGGGCCGGCTGCGGCCGCAGCCGCGCTGGTCGAACAGCACGGCGCAGAAGCGGTCGGGATCGAACAGCCGGCGATGGTCGGGCTGGCAGCCGCTGCCGGGCCCGCCATGCAGATAGACCGCGGGGATGCCGTCGCTGCGGCCGACGCTCTCGACATAGAGCTCATGGCCGTCGCCGACGTCGAGCATCTCGGAGGTCAGCGGCGCAAAGGGATCAGTGCGTTTGGCCGCTGTGCCCGCGTCGGCGTCAGGCGTCATTCTCGGATTCCAGGGTGCCGCCGGCAAAGTTGCGGTAGAGGAAGCGGCTGGTCTCGCCCTCGGCCTCGGCTTCCGCCTGCTTGAAAATGGTCTCGTGCAGCGGCGACAGCGCGCAGGCCGGGTCGGTGTTGGCGGCGTCCCCGGTCAGCGCGAAGGCCTGACAGCGGCAGCCGCCGAAATCGATGTCGCGGAACTCGCAACTCTTGCACGGCTCCTTCATCCAGCCGGTGCCGCGATAGCGGTTGAAGGCCTCCGAGTTCTGCCAGATCCAGGCGATCGAATGGTTGGAGCGCACCGATTCGAAATCGAGCCCAGTGATGCTCTCGGCGGCATGGCAGGGCAGCACCTTGCCGGCGGGCGAGATGTTGAAGAACTGCCGGCCCCAGCCGCCCATGCATTTCTTCGGCCGCAGCGCGTAATAATCCGGCACCACGTAGTCGATGGTCAGTCGGCCCTTCAGCCGCTCGCGCGCCTCCTCAACGAGGCGGGTACACTCATCGAGCTGCGCCACGGTTGGCATCAGCGCGGCGCGGTTCTTCAGCGCCCAGCCGTAATATTGCACATTGGCGACTTCGAGCCGGTCGGCGTCGAGATCGAGCGCCATCTGGATGATGTCGGGCAACTGGTGCAGGTTCTGCCGGTGCATCACCGCGTTCACGGTGAGCGGCAGGTCGAGCTCGCGCGTCCATTTCGCGACTTCGAGTTTCTTGCGGTGGCCGCCCTTGTAGCCGGCAACGCGATCGGCGAGGCCGTCCTCGATGCCCTGGAAGGAGATCTGCACATGGCAGAGCCCGGCATCCGCGAGATCGCTGAGCCTCTCGCGCGTCAGCAGCACGGCCGAGGTGATGAGATTGGTGTAGAGCCCGGCGTCGCTGGCATGCTTGACCAGCTCGACGAGATCTTTCCGTGCCGTCGGCTCGCCACCGGAGAAATGCACCTGGAGCACGCCGATCTCGGCGAGCTCGCTCAGCACCTTTTTCCACTCGTCCGTCGTCAGCTCCTTGCCGGAGCGGTCGAGCTCGACCGGGTTCGAGCAGTAGGGACATTGCAGCGGGCAGCGATGAGTGATCTCGAGCAGCACCGCGAGCGGGATGCCGAACGTCTCCGCCGTCGAGCGCTGCTTCTCAAGCACCGCGAGGCTGTCGCTGGGCGGGATGGTCACGTCGCTCATGACGTCTTCTCCCTGATCTCGGTGAGAAAGCCCTTGTCGGCGAGATCCTGCAGCATGGCGATGACGTCGGCCAGGATCGCCTCGCGCGGCGCAGCGTACTTTGCGGCGAGCTGATCGGCGACCTCGCCGACATTGCGCTCGCCGTTGCAGAGTTGCAAGACCTCGACCGCAATCTCATCCGGCGCCAGCACCCGTTCCGGCGCCAGGATCACCCAGACCTTGCGGGTCTCGTCGTATTTCAGCTTGGCATGCCGCGGCAGCACGGGGCGGCTCGCCTCGCTGACGCTGATGTTCCGCGGCCCGGCCATCGCTTTAATCCTCAGCTCGCTTTGGGCACGAACGCGCCCGGCGGAATGTGGCCCTCGACATAGGCATGCTGGAGCGCGTCCAGCTGCACCCACAGCACGTTGGTCTTGAAGATCAGCGCGTTGCAGACCTGCGCGCGCTGCTCCGGCGTCGTGGCGTGCCTCTTGACATAATCGAGCGCGAAATTGGCGTCGCGCGGCGCCTGGGTCAGGCGGCGCTTGAAGTAGCTCATGATATCGGGGTTGACGAAGTCGTAGTGCTCCAGCATGCCCGAGATGCGTTCCTCATGCAGGTTCGGCGCGAACAACTCGGTGAGCGAGGAGGCGATCGCCTCCAGCGGGCTTTTTTCGCGGCAGAAGTGCACATAGGCTTCCACCGCGAAGCGCGTCGCCGGCAAGATGCCTTCGGTGGATTCGACGTAAGCGGTGTCGAGCCCGAGCCCTTCGGTCAGCTTGATCCAGCGCTCGATGCCGCCTTCGCTGCCGACATCGCCGTCATGGTCCTCGATGCGATGGCGCCATTCCAGGCGGGTAGCGCGGTCGCGGAAGCGGGAGATCACCACCGCGTCCTTGATCGGAATCGTGCTCTGGTAATAGTAGCGGTTGAGCGCCCAGGCCTGCACCTGGCCCTTGTTCAGCTTGCCGCCATGCAGCAGCTTATGGAACGGATGCAGGCTGTGATAGCGCGTGGCGCCGATGTGGCGCAGCGTTGCCTCCAGCTCCTCGGCGGAGTTGAGCCTCAAGTCCTTGCCGATCGAGAGCGCGGTCATTCCAGTCAGTGATGCGGCGTTCACAGCACGATCTCCGTTCCGTCAGCGGGTATCTGCCAGCCCGCCTCCTCAGTGAGCTTGCGCTCGGGCGAGCCGGGCAGCAGCGCCGGATTCGAGTTATTGATATGCAGAAACAGCTTCCTGTCGATATTGAGATCGGCCAGCCGGGCGATGGCGCCGTCCTCGCCGGACATGGCGACATGGCCCATGCTCTTGCCGGTCTTGTGGCCGAGGCCGGCCCTGATCATCTCGTCGTCGCGCCAGACGGTGCCGTCGAAGAACACCAGCGAAGCACCGTCGATCTCGGCCTTGAGCGCGTCGGTCACTTCGGCGCAGGCCGCGATGAAGTAGAAGAACTTGCCCGTGGCCTTGTCGGTGATCTTCAGGCCCAGCGTGTCGCCGTCGCCGCTCTCGCCGCCCGGATGCACCTTGCCTTCGAGATACCAGGCCGCCTTGCCCGGCACGGCAAAGGGCAGCACCTCGAGCCCCGAGCGCGTGCCGTCGGGCAGCCGCGGCTCGAACGGCTCGCGGATCGCGATCGGCTGGCGCCGCACGTTCTTCTCGTTCAGCACGTTGAAGATGCTGTTGCTGGCAAGGATCGCCAGCACCTTCTCGTGCGCATAGATCGTGAAGGGCGAGCCTTCGCGCATCGACAGCAGGCCGGCCACCGCATCGACTTCGCTGTTGGTCAAGATCACGCCCGCAATCGGCGTGTGGCGCAGCGCGCCCGCCTTTGGGTGCAGCTGCGGCGTGGCGTTGAATTGCTGGCGAAGATCGGGTGAGGCGTTGATCAGGAACCAGTGCTCGCCGTCGCCGCTGAAGGCGACAGAAGCCTGGGTTCGAAACAGCTCTTGTCCCTTCGCACGAGCCGCGCGGCAGCCTTCGCAGCCGCAATTCCACTGCGGAACTCCGCCGCCGGCCCCGGCGCCCAGGACGACGACGCGAAGCATGATCCGTCTCCTGGAGGCGAATTGGCGAGGTGGATCTCAGGCCGAGACAGTTTCGGACAAGGTTTCTCTCTCCCGGAAACGTATCGTGACCGAAAGAACCACCTGCGCAGAACGCGTTTCCACCAGCCGCTTACTTGCGGGTGGCGCTCACATACATATTGATTTCCATGCCGCAGGGCACTTCGACGATCTTAGGGGCTTTCCAGGCCATTTGGCTCTCCATTTTCGCGAATTCGGACGTATCCGCCCATTGGACAAATTAGTGCGGACGGCAAAGTTCGCCAGTGAAATTTTCCCGACCTAGGTAGTAGGCTGCGGGAATTGTTGCACTGCAAAGATGGCGTATTGCGGCCGCAAAGATGAGCGGATCAGATACGCAAAATTGCCGATAGGTCGTGATCCCTGTCGGGATAAACCAGTTGTGAGTATGGACCGGCTTCTCATCGGCGACAGATGACCCCCATTGGATCAGGCATGCCCAGATATTTCTTCAACACCCGCATCGGCGACGAACTGATCGTGGATCCTGACGGCGAGGACCTGCGCAACCCCGATCGCGCCTGGGAGGTCGCGCGGCAGATGATCCTTGAGGTCGTGAAGTCGGAAGGAACCCAGCCGGCGCTGCTGGAGGCCGTCATCGAGGTCACCGATGCCGACGGCGAGATCGTGCTGGAGTTTCCCTTCACCGAAGCGCTGCTCGACATGCCGGACCAGTCCGCGACGAGGCATTAGCCGGACGCGGTAGGGTAAGGGGCTCACCGCTCTCTCCACGTCATTGCGAGCCAACGGGTCCGCGCGAAGCGCGGCCCGATGACAGGCTCCGCGAAGCAATCCAGAATCCCTCCCCCGGAGGCAGCCTGGATTGCTTCGTCGCAAGGGCTCCCCGCAATGACGGAGAATGAGGCAACGCCCGGCGCAACCCGCCTTTCACCCCCGCGAAATCCGCATGGCTTTGCCGCGTTCCCGGCGCTAAAAGACGCCTGTCATACGGAGCAAGCCATGCAAGATCTCTGGCGCCTGTCGGCCGCCGACCTCGCCACCCTCGTCAGGTCCAAAAAAGTCTCCGCCAGGGAGGCCGCCAAGGCCGGTCTCGCGCGGCTCGATGCCGTCAATCCCCAGCTCAACGCGGTGATCGACCACCGGCCGGATGACGTGCTCAAGCAGGCCGATGCCGTCGATGCCGCAATTAGCCGGGGCGAGGACCCCGGCGTCCTCGCGGGCGTGCCCGTCACCATCAAGGCCAATGTCGACCAGGAAGGCTTTGCCACCACCAACGGCCTCAAGCTGCAGCGCGACCTGATCGCGCGCGAGGACAATCCGGTGGTCGCCAATTTCCGGAAATCGGGCGCCATCCTGCTCGGCCGCACCAATTGCCCGGCCTTCTCCTACCGCTGGTTCACCACCAATCTCATCCACGGCGACACCAAGAACCCCCGCGACGCTTCGCTGACGCCGGGCGGCTCGTCCGGCGGCGCCGGCTCGGCGGTCGCGGCCGGCATCGGCCACATCGCGCACGGCACCGACATCGCCGGCTCGATCCGTTATCCCGCCTATGCCTGCGGCGTGCACGGTCTGCGCCCGACGCTCGGACGCATTCCCGCCTTCAACCCGGCGCTGCCGGAGCGCCCGATCGGTCCGCAGATCATGGCGGTCTCGGGCCCGCTGGCGCGCACGGTCAACGATTTGCGCATCTCGCTTGAAGCGATGTCGGCCCGCGACATCCGCGATCCCTGGTTCGCGCCGGTGCCGCTGCAAGGACCCGCACGGGACAAGCGCGCTGCGCTGTGCCTCAATCCGAGTGGCCTTGCCACCGCACCGGAGGTGAAGGCCGCGGTGAGCGATGCCGGCAAGCGGCTGGAGCGTGCGGGCTGGACCGTCGATGTGATCGAGGACACGCCGCCGATGCGCGAAGCGGTGGAATGGCAGATCAAGCTCTGGCTCGGTGACGGCTATGAGGCGCAGCTGGAGATGGCCGAGCGCGAGGGCGATCCCGGCGCACTGGCCTGCCTGCGCGGCAACCGCGCCCGGGTCACGCCGATGGATCAGGCCAATTACGCCAAGGCGCTGACCCGGCGAGCCACGCTGACCCGCGACTGGATGCTGTTCTTCGAAAAATACGCCGTGCTGCTGACGCCGGTCTCCGGCGAATTGCCGTTCCCCGACCATCTCGACCGCAAGGACGAGGATTCCTTCAAGCGGGTCTGGGAAGCGCAGCTGCCGCAGATCGCGATTCCCTTCATGGGATTGCCGGGCCTCGTGGTCTCCACAGGTCTCGTCGGCAGGGCGCCGGTCGGCGTGCACATCGTCTCTGGCCGCTATCGCGAGGATCTGTGCCTGCTCGCCGGCGAAGCGATCGAGGCCGGCGGCGTGCCGCCATCGCCGATCGATCCCGTGGGCTAGCGATGACCGCCATCTACGACTTCAAGGCCAACTCGCTGGCCGGCGAGGAGGTCGCCCTGCGGCGTTTCGAGGGGCAGGTGCTCTTGATCGTCAACACCGCGAGCAAATGCGGTTTCACGCCGCAATATCGCGGCCTCGAGGATCTCCATCGCGACCTCTCTCCCCGCGGCTTCTCGGTGCTCGGCTTTCCCTGCAACCAGTTCGGCGCGCAGGAGCCAGGGCAGGCGAGCGAGATCCAGGAATTCTGCTCGACCCATTACGACGTCACCTTCCCCCTGTTCGAGAAGATCGACGTCAACGGGCCGAAGGCGCATCCTCTGTACGAGTACCTGAAACGCCAGCAATCCGGGCTTCTCGGCGCCGCCATCAAATGGAATTTCACCAAATTCCTGGTGAACCGTGAGGGCCGCGTGGTCGCGCGCTACGCGCCGACCGCCCGGCCCGAAGGATTGCGCAATCAAATCGAAACAATGTTGTGAGCGAGACAATCATGAGCGACGAATTTCCGGACCGCCTGTCGGTCGACCCGAACAGCCCCTATTACAACGCGGAGATCCTGTCGCGCGACGTCGGCATCCGCTTCAAGGGCATCGAGAAGACCAATGTCGAGGAGTACTGCATCAGCGAAGGCTGGGTCCGCGTCACCGCAGGGAACGCCAAGGACCGCCACGGCAACCCGCTGACCATCAAGGTGCACGGTCCGGTGGAGCCGTATTTCAGGGATAAGAAATAGGCTTGACCTGAGCGCGCGCCGTTCGCTCCTCGTCATTGCGAGGAGCGCGCACTCTCTCCTCGTCATTGCGAGCGCAGCGAAGCAATCCAGGATCTTTCCGCCGAGGCAGTCTGGATTGCTTCGTCGATTCGCTCCTCGCAATGACGATAATAACCACTGAAGGCCCACCCCATGTCCGTCCGCATCGTCGACGTCCGCGAAATTACAAAGCCGATCTCTTCGCCAATCCGCAACGCCTATATCGACTTTACGAAGATGACGACCAGCCTCGTCGCCGTCGTCACCAACGTGGTCCGCGACGGCAAGCGCGTCGTCGGCTACGGCTTCAACTCCAACGGCCGTTACGGGCAGGGCGGCCTGATCCGCGAGCGCTTTGCCGCGCGCATCACGGAAGCTGATCCCAAGTCGCTGCTGGATAGCACCGGCGACAATCTCGACCCCGACAAGGTCTGGGCCGCGATGATGACCAACGAGAAGCCGGGCGGCCACGGCGAGCGCTCGGTCGCGGTCGGCACCATCGACATGGCGGTGTGGGACGCGGTGGCGAAGATCGCGGGCAAGCCGCTGTTCCGTCTGCTCGCCGAACGCCACGGCGTCAAAGCCAATCCGCGCGTCTTCGTCTACGCCGCGGGCGGCTACTATTATCCCGGCAAGGATCTCTCGATGCTGCGGGCCGAGATGCGCGGCTATCTCGATCGTGGCTACAATGTCGTCAAGATGAAGATCGGCGGCGCTGATATCGACGAGGACCGCAGGCGCATCGAGGCAGTGCTGAAGGAAATCGGCAAGGACGCGCAGCTCGCCGTCGATGCTAACGGCCGCTTCAACCTGGAGACCGCCATCGCCTACGCCAAGATGCTGCGTGACTATCCCTTGTTCTGGTACGAGGAAGCCGGCGATCCTCTCGACTACGCGCTGCAGGCCGCGCTCGCCGAATTCTATCCGGGCCCGATGGCGACGGGCGAGAACCTGTTCAGCCATCAGGACGCCCGCAATCTGATCCGCTACGGCGGCATGCGCCCCGACCGCGACTGGCTGCAATTCGATTGCGCCTTGTCCTATGGCCTGTGCGAATACCAGCGCACGCTGGAGGTGCTGAAGACCCACGGCTGGTCGCCGAGCCGCTGCATCCCGCACGGCGGCCACCAGATGTCGCTCAACATCGCCGCCGGCCTCGGCTTAGGCGGCAACGAAAGCTATCCCGACCTGTTCCAGCCCTATGGCGGCTTCCCCGACGGCGTCCGCGTCGAGAACGGCCACATTACCATGCCCGAGCTTGCAGGCATCGGCTTCGAAGGCAAGTCCGATCTGTACAAGGAGATGAAAGCGCTGGCGGAGTAGGGGTGGTGAGCGATTGGACCGCAACGGTTGCGCCAACATCGGTGTCGTCCCCGCGAAGGCGGGGACCCATAACCCCAGGGAGGAGTCGTTGCGCGAACTGGAAACTCCGAGTCCCCGTAACCACATCTGCCTGTGATTATGGGTCCCGGACCTGCGCTTCGCTTGTCCGGGACGACGACTGAGTATGCCCCCTACGACAGCCGCATATCCAGCAGCCTTCGCCCTTCGCCCTTCAGCAGCTTCTTCACCGCGCTCGACGCCACGACCTCGCCGTCATTGGCATAGGCCTCGTGGTTCTTCTCGATGTCGTCGAGGCGGTAGAGGTAGTTGACCATGAGGCCGGCGGACTCGCGCATTCCCTTGGGCGAGAGGTCGCCCAGCCAGTTGATGCGCTCCAGCCGAGCGCCGTTGCCGAGATGGAAGCGGGCGACGGAATCGATCAGCTTGCCCTTCGGCGTGCGCGCCTTGAGGAAATAGTGCGCCGCGAGCGGCTCCAGCACGGCGCGGAGCAGCGCCGCCGTCTCCGGGCTCTCGAACCATCTGGGATCGTCGAGGCGCCTCAGCACCTCGCGGTCCTCGTCCGACAGCGGCAGATCCTTGTCCTGCTTAACCCAGGCCATGAAGCCCGGCACCGGCGACAGCGTGACGAAGGTGTCGAGCTTCGGCAACTCGCGGCGCAGCTCTTCCACCACCTGCTTGATCAGGAAGCTGCCGAAGGAGATGCCGCCTAGGCCGCGCTGGGTGTTGGAGATCGAATAGAACACGGCGGTGCGCGCGCGCTCGATCGGCAGGTGCTGGCGGTCGACTGCGAGCAGGGGCTGGATCGCGCCGGGGATCGTCTCGGTCAGCGCCACCTCGACGAAGATCAAGGGCTCGTCCACCATCGCAGGATGGAAGAAGGCGTAGCAGCGCCGGTCGACCGGATCGATGCGGCGGCGCAGATCATCCCAGTCCGAGATCTCGTGCACGGCCTCATAACGGATGATCTTTTCGAGGATGTTGGCCGGCGTCGACCAGTCGATCCTGCGCAGCACGAGAAACCCCCTATTGAACCACGAAGAAAGAAGATGCGAGACGTCGCGGTCGAGCGCGGCGAGATCGGTGTGCCCGTTCATCATGCCGAGCAGATCGGCGCGCATGTTGACGAGATCGCCGGTACCGCCGGGCGCGCGGTTGAGCCGCCGGATCAGCTCCTGCCGGCGCGGCTCGGAAGCGAAGTGCAGCGAGCTTGCGTCCTCGTCGCTGGGCGCGGCCCGCCATGTCTCGATCGCCTTGGACAGGCGCTCCCGGTCGGGACCGAAATCGCGCACCAATCCCTCGAAGAAGGCGCGGCGTCCCGCAGCGTCCAGCTCCCGGTAGATGTCGAGCACCTCGCGCGCCATCGCCGTGCCCGAGGCTTCGCCCCGGCCCGACAGCAGCGCATCGCAGAGCTCGAGCAGTCCGTCGGCATCATGCTTGGTATCGGCGGCGTCCCCCCGGCGAAGCAACGTGCGGCCGCGCTCGGAGATGGTGGCAAGCAGGTCGGAGAAGAAGGCGTTGGCCATCGGGGCTTTCGTATCAGGTCTGTGCGATGCGGCAAGCTTACACGGGATTTGGGTGCAAGCCGATCACAATCAAGCAGGCGAATGCGGCATCTTTCGCTCCGCCGTGCGTTTGGAGAATGAGGGCATGCCGGAACGGGTCGATGATATGCCGGGCAGTGCTCATTCCAACGCGCTGTCATGCCCCGGCTTGACCGGGGCATCCAGTACGCCGCAGCTTCTCGATTCTAGCCGAGCCGTCTCGGCGTACTGGGTCGCCCGGTCAAGCCGGGCGACGACACCGCGTGTGTTGCAAACTCCGTCGGCGTCCGACCCGTCACCTGGCGGAATGCGGCCGAGAACGCCGGCACGCTGGCATAGCCGAGCTGGGTCGCGAGCTGCTTCACCGACACGCTCGCATCCGTCGATATCCGCTCGATCGCCGCCGCAATCCTCGCGCGCTGGCACCAGCTCTTGAAGCTCAGCTGCGTCTCGCTCGAAAACAGCCGCGACAGCGTACGCGCGGAGGTTCCGACCGCGCGCGCCAGCGTGTCGATGTCGTGCAGGCCGGTGGGATCGTCGAGCACGATCATCGCCGCGCGGCGGCAGCGCGCTTCGCGCGGCAGCGGCACGAAGGTCGCGGAATCCTCGGCCTGGTGCAATTCCAGCATCACCAGGCGCACCAGGAGCTCGGTGCGCTCTTCGGTGTTGCGCCCGTCGAACAGCGCGAGAATCGCCTGATTGAGCAGCGGCGACACCCGCACCACGAATTCCCTGGTCAGGCCGTCATAGCGCTGCTCGCGCTTCAGCCAGGACAGGTCGAAATACAGCGTGCGCATCTCGATGTCGGCCAGCAGGTCGATGGCATGCTCGAGCCCGGCCGGCACCCAGACCGCGCGGTCCGGCGGCACCAGCCAGCGTCCGGCGGGCGTCGTCACCTGCATCGTGCCCTTTGCCGCATAGATCAGCTGCGCCTCGCGGTGCATGTGCAGATCGATCCGCATCCCCTTGGGATAGTCGCGGGCGACCAGGTGCACGCCCGCGGGCGAGCGGTGGTTGCTCCGGACCTCCCGCAGGATTGGCGTTTCCAAGACAGTCATTGGCAGCATCCCGTCATGGGGAGGACATATAACTCATTTCGGAGCAGGAGAGGATTCGGGAATGAACAGCCCCAGTCGGGTCATCGGTTTCGTCAACGCAGGTCATTTCATCGACCATTATTCGATGCTGATCTTCGCCGCCGCTGTCATCATCATGGGCCCGGCGCTCGGCATGGCCTATTCGGAACTCTTGCCCTACGCGACGCCGGGCTTCGTTGCTTTCGGCGCCGGCTCGCTGCTCACCGGCTGGCTGGGCGATCGCTGGAGCCGCCGCCACATGATGCTGATCTTCTTCGTCGGCATCGGCCTTTCGATGATCGCGGTCGGCTTCGTGCAGACCCCCGTGCAGCTCGGCGCGGCGCTGCTTGCGATCGGCATCTTTGCGTCGATCTATCATCCCGTCGGCACCGCCATGATCGTGTCCTACGCCGACCGGCTCGGCCGCGAGATGGGCATCAATGGCGTCTGGGGCAATCTCGGCGTGGCGTCGTCGGCCCTGGTCACCGGCGTGATCGGCCAATATCTCGGCTGGCGTTTTGCGTTCATCGTTCCTGGCGCGGTTACGGTCCTGATCGGCATTGCCTTCGCGCTGAGCGTCGTGCATGAGGACCGCAAGGGCTCGAAGCAAGCGGCGGCGCAGGCGCGGGTGGCCAGGCAGGACATGTGGCGTGTGATCCTGGCGCTGCTGATCGTGGTGATCGCGATCTCCACGACCTTCAACGCCGTCACCGTGGCGCTGCCAAAGCTGTTCGCCGAACGCCTTGCCGACCTGACCAAGAGCCCGGCGCTGCTCGGGGTCATCGCCGCCGGCGTCTACGTGTTCGGCGCGATGACGCAGTACACGATCGGCCGGCTGCTCGACCGCTACTCCCTGAAGACAGTGGCGCTGCCGCTGTCCTTCATGCTGGCGCCGTTCCTGTATCTCGCCGCGAGCCTGAACAATCTTCCGCTGATCCTGGTGTCGATCGGCATCGTCATGGGCGCGTTCGGACAGGTCACGGTGAACGATGCCATGGTCGGCAAATACACCACGGAAGAGTGGCGTTCGCGCGCCTATGCCGTGCGCTATTTCGTCGGTTTCACCGCGGCTGGCGCCTCCGTCGGTCTGGTCGCCTGGCTCTATGAGCGGGGCGGCTTCGTCACCATGCTGCACGCCTTCGCCGCCCTCTGCCTGCTCGCGATCGCCGCCGCGCTGATCCTGCCGCGCGAGATCCGCACGCCGCAGGTGGTGTGAGGGAGACTCTCTCCACCGTCATTGCGAGGAGCCCTTGAGGATGAGGAGGCACCCTCGAAATGCCGCCGATGATGCCATTATGCCCCTGTTTTGCCCGACGACACAAGTCGTTTCGGCGAAACAGAAATTTTTGTAAGCCTTTTCAACCCCATCCCTACTGTGCATGGGGTTGTTTTTCGCACTTCTTGTTTTGAGCGGACGAAGAGAAGTTAAGGCTTCACCTCCGCCACCGCCTGCGGCTTCTTCTTCGACGACCGCCAGTTCTCGAAACGCTGCACCACGACGAAGAAGGCCGGCACGAACAGCACCGCAAGGCAGGTCGAGGCCAGCATGCCCGAGAACACGGTGATGCCGATCGACTTGCGCGCGCTGGCGCCGGCGCCGGTGGCGAGCACCAGCGGGACGACGCCGAGGATGAAGGCGAACGAGGTCATCAGGATCGGCCGGAAGCGGGCGCGCGCGGCCTCGATCGCGGATTCGATGATCGGCTTGCCGTCGCGGCCGTGCAGCTCGAGCCCGACCTCGACGATCAGGATGGCGTTCTTGGCCGACAGCGCGATCAGGAGGATCAGGCCGATCTGGCAATAGAGGTTGTTGTCGATCTTGAGGGCGGAGAGGATCAGCATCGGCCCGAGCAGCGACAGCGGCACGGCGAGAATCACCGAGATCGGCGCGTACCAGCTCTCGTACTGGCCGGCGAGCACGAGATAGACCAGCAGCATGGCGAGCCCGAACACCCAGTAGATCTGGTTCGAGACCGCCTTCTCCTGATACGACATCGCGGTCCATTCATAGCCGGTGCCCGGCGGCAACGTCTTGTCCGCGATCTCCTCCATCAGCTTCAGCGATTGGCCCGACGAATAGCCCTGCGCCGGCAGGCCGATCACGGTCGACGACGGATAGAGATTGTAGAGGCTGATCAGCGACGGCCCCGTGGCCGGCGTGATCTGGGCGACGGTGCCGAGCGGGATCATGTCGCCGTTCGAGTTGCGCACCTGCATGTTGGCGATGTCGCGCTCGGTGACGCGGAAGGCGGGATCGGCTTGCGTATAGACCTGGAACACGCGGCCGAACTTGTTGAACTGGTTGACATAGGAAGAGCCGAGATAGGTCGACAGCGCCGAGAACACCTGATCCGTGGTGACATGAAGCGTCTGAGTCTTGACGCGGTCGATCTCGACGTTGAATTGCGGCACCGAGGAGCGGAACGAGGACTGCACGCGCTGCAGCGCGCTCTGGCTTTGAGCGTTGGTGACCATCGCGCCGGTGATGGCCTGCAGCTTGGCGAAATCGCTGTTGCCGTCGCGCAGCTCGACCTGCATCGAGAAGCCGGCGGCGTTGCCGATGCCCTGGATCGGCGGCGGCGGCAACACGATGGTGCGCGCCTCCATGATATCAGCGAGCTTGTCGTTCAGGCCAAAGACCAGCGAGCGCAGATCCTCACCGGGCCCTTTACGCGCGTCCCAATCCTTCAGGATGATGTAGGCGACACCGGCATTGGCGAGGCTGGCGCTGTTGTCGAGCGCGGAGATGCCGGCGATGGTGATGACCTGCGCCACGCCGGGCGTGTCCTTGATCAGCCCGCTCGCTTTGTCGAGCACGGCCTGCGTCCGCTCCAGCGCGGCGCCGTCGGGCAGCTGCACCGCGGCGATCAGATAGCCCTGGTCCTCGATCGGCAGGAAGCCGGTCGGCACCCGCGACAGGCCATAGCCGCTGGCGGCGATGATCAGCAGTGCGAACGCGACCGAGATGGTGGCGTGCTTCACGAGGAACGTGATCAGCCTTGTGTAACCGCGCTCGACGCGGTTGTAGACCGCATTGAAGCCCCGATAGAAGAAATTGCGCTGCTCCGGCGGCACGGCCGGCCGCAGCCACAGCGCGCATTGCGTCGGCTTCAAGGTCGCGGCGTTGATGGCGGAGAGCAGGGCGGTCGCGGCGATCACCAGCGCGAATTGCGAGTAGATGCGCCCGGTCAGTCCGGCGAGGAACGAAGCGGGCAGGAACACCGAGATCAGCACCAGCGTGATGCCGACGATCGGCGCGAACAGCTGGTCCATCGCGCGGATCGCGGCGTCGTGGCCGTTCATGCCCTGTTCGATGTTGTGGGCGGCGCCCTCGACCACGACGATGGCGTCGTCGACCACGATGCCTATCGCGAGCACGATCGCAAACAGCGTCGACATGTTGATGGTGAAGCCGAGTGCCGCCATCGCGGCGAAGGCGCCGATGATGGTGACAGGCACGGTCGTCGCCGGCACCAGCATCGCGCGCCAGTCCTGCAGGAAGATGAGGATCACGACCAGCACCAGCAGGCCGGCCTCGATCAGGGTCATATAGACCTCGTGCACCGAGGCCTCGACGAACTTGGTGGTGTCGAACGGCGTGTCGTACTTGATGCCTTCGGGGAAGCGCTTGGCGAGCTCCGCCATCTTCTTCTCGACGGCCTGCTCGACCTGCAGCGCGTTGGCGCCCGGCGACTGGAACACGCCGATGCCGACCGCGGGCTGCTTGTTGAGCGAGAAGATCTGGCTGTAGGTCTGCGCGCCGAGTTCGACCCAGCCGACGTCGCGCACCCGCGTGACGTCGCCGCTCGTGCCCGTCTTGACGATGATGTTCTCGAACTGGCCGGAATCGTCGAGCCGTCCGTTGACGTTCAGCGTGTACTGGAACGCTTGTCCCGGCGGCGTCGGCGGCGCGCCGACCTGACCGGCGGCGACCTGCTGGCTCTGCTGCTGGATTGCCTGGATCACGTCCTGCGGCACCAGGCCACGCACCTGCAGCTTGTTGGGATCGAGCCAGATCCGCATCGAGTATTGCCCGGCGCCGAATACGGTGACGTTGCCGACGCCGGGCAGGCGCGAGAGCTCGTCGCGGATGTTGATGGTGGCGTAGTTGCTCAAGTAGAGGCTGTCGTACCTCGCATCCGGCGAGGTGAGCGTCACGAACAGCAGGATCGAGGTCGACCGCTTCTGCACGGTGACGCCCTGGTTCTGCACGGCTTGCGGCAATTGCGACAATGCGCTGGAGACGCGGTTCTGCACCAGCACCTGCGCGAAGTTGAGGTCGGTGCCGATCTTGAAGGTCACGGTCAGCGTGTAGGTGCCGTCGGAGCCGCTGTAGGACTGCATGTAGAGCATGTCCTCGACGCCGTTGACCTGCTGCTCGATCGGCAGCGCCACGGTATCGATCACGGTCTTGGCGCTGGCGCCGGGATAGCGCGTGGTGACCTGCACGGTCGGTGGCACCACGTCGGGATATTGCGCGATGGCCAGATTGAACAGCGCGACGCCGCCGATCAGGATCATCAACAGCGCGATGACGTTCGAGAGGACAGGCCGCTCGATGAAGAACTTTGAGATCATGGCTGGCAGCCCCTACTTGCTCGAGGCCTGCGTCTGCTCGATCTTCGTCACCTGCGGGTCGATCTTCTGGCCCGGGATGACGCGCAAGAGCCCCGCGGTCACGACGCGATCCTCTGGCTTCAGGCCGCTCTCGATCACGCGCAGGCCGTTGTCGACCGGGCCGATCTGTACCTTGCGCTGCTCAACGACGTTGTCGCTGTTGACGACGAGGAGATAGCGGCCGCCCTGGTCGCTGCCGAGCGCGGTGTCGGGAACGAGCAGGGCGCTCTTCTCCTGGTCGAAGGGCACGCGGACCCGGACGAAATAGCCAGGCAGCAGCACCCGCTTGTCGTTGGGAACGAGGCCGCGCACGGCCAGCGTGCCGGTCGACTGGTTGAGGGTCGGCGAGACGTAGTCGAGCTTGCCCTCATGAGGGTAGCCGGTATCGGTCTGCAGCCCCACTTGAATCGGGAAGTGCTTCATGTCCGCGGGCGTCAGTCCGCGACGGGTCGCCTCGGCGCGGATGCGCAGCACGTCCTGCTCGTTGACGGTGAAGTTCACATAGATCGGGTCCATCGCCACGATGGTGGCGAGCTGGGTCGGCGAGGAGACGCCGACGAGCTCGCCGATCGAGACCATGTGCGCGCTGACGATGCCGTCGAACGGTGCCGTGACCTTGGTGTAGCCGTAATTGACTTCGGCGAGCTTGGTGTTGGCCTGGGCCTGCTGCAGATTGGCCTGGGCGTTGTCGCGGTTCGAGGTCGAGGTGTCGAGCGTGGCTTGCGAGACCGCCTGGCGCTGCACCAGCTCGGCCTGTCGCTTGTAGTCGGCCTCCGCCTGCCGGAGCGAGGCCTGCGCGCCGACTTCGGCCGCCTGCGCCTGCTCGAGCTTGAGCTTGTAGGTCTCAGGCTCTATCGTGAACAGCTGGGCGCCCTGCTTCACGAATGTGCCGTCCTGATAGTCGATCGTTTGCAGAAAGCCCTGCACGCGCGCGACGAGATCGACGCTCTTGATCGGTGCCGTGTTGCCGGTCGCCTCGATGTAGCGCGTCACCGGACGCTGCACCGGCGTCGCGATGTCGACCTTGGGCGGCGGCGGCGCCACGAACGTGTTCTTGTCCTCGCAGCCGGCGAGCACAGCCAATGCCGCGGTTGCGGCGAGTGCCCGACCGATATGTTTCCTCGCTGCTCCATTGCGTCGTGCGGGAGATGGGGGATTTGCGCGGCTCATTCGGTGGTCCCCGATTGCTGTCTGTCGGTGCGGCAGGCTACCAACAAACGGGCAGTCGTGGAACACCATAGCCATGGCGGTCACGGGTCTTGCACCGAAAACGGCAGTGTGGCCTTTGACAGATTTGTCACGACAAGGCGCTTTTCACCGGCGAACGATTGGCCCGTCCGCACCTAGAGCTGGCGCGCATGCCACGCCGCGAGCACATCCTTCTCGTCTTCGGCAGTGAGACCGACGACGGGCCCGTTGACGGCGTTGAGCCAATCAAGCGTATCGCGCGCGGTGTCTCCCGGCGGTCGCGAGGTCAGGCCGGCCGCGCGTGCCGGCGAGGTATCGCGCGTCAGGAAGCCGGCGTAATCAGGCAATGGCAGCCACATCGGTAAGGACCGCGGGCCCGCCCAACGCCTGACGTCATGCGCTTCCAGAAAGGCGCGATCGATCCAGGTGAAGGTGCAGGACGCGTTCAGCGCGGATGCGCATTCGCTCAGGAATCCGCCGCGCGTGCGGATCGGCCCAATCCCGTCATAGATGCCGGTGAGACCGCTCTCTGCCGCATGCACGATCCATTGCGCGAGATCGCGCACGTCGATGAACTGGACCGCATCCTCCGGCGATCCCGGCGCCAGCACCTCGCCGCCGCGCGCAAGCCGCGCCGGCCAGTAGGCGAACCGTCCGGTCGGGTCCTCGGGCCCTGCGATCAGTCCGGCGCGGCAGATGAAGGCGTCATCGCCGACCGCCTGTTCGCAGGCGACCTTGGCTGCGCCGTAGATCGCCTCGGTGCTGTGCTCGATCTCTCCCGCAACAGGCTCGCGCAGCGGCGCGGAGTCGGCGCGTTGCCCCGGGATGCGGTTGTCCGCATAAACGCTGATCGTCGAGACGAAGGTCCAATGCACGCCCGGCCGCTTCAGCGCGGCGACTGCGCGACGGACCTGGCCGGGATGACGCGAGACATCGACCACGGCGTCGAATGTCTCACCCGCGAGCGGCGCAAGTCCGTCGGCCACGTCGCGGTCGATCCGCAGGAAGCGGGCGCCGGCGGCAATCGGCCCCGCAAGGCCGCGGGCCGCGCAGGTCACGTCATGCCCGCCAGCGCAGGCATGGCTTGCGATCGCCCGGCCGAGAAACTGGCTGCCGCCGAGAACGAGAATGCGCATGGAAACGTCCGCGTGATCGATGCCACCGCGAGACTACAACCTGCGCTGGCAGTTGCAACCCGCTTCCTCAGCGCGCCCTGATCTCCGCGTATTTCGCCATCGCTTTCTCGAACTTCCGGTTGAACAGCCACATCGCAGCCAGGATTTCGCGGTAGCTTGCCGAGGTTTTCGCCCGGTCGGCCCGTCCGAAGGCAAAGATGCTGTTGTTGCGCAGGTGCTTCATGATCGTGGGGCTGGACACCCGGTAGTTCAGGAGATCGCCCGATTTGAGCGCCGACCGCGTCGGGGTCGGAACGATCTGGATCAGCTCGAACAGCTTCATCTGGTCGATCGTATCAGGGAGCGTCTTCACGACTTTCGGGATCTCACGAAACAGATCGGCGTGCGCGTTCATCAGGCCGTCGCGCACATTGGTCCAGTGGTTGAAGCGGTGATCGATGCCGCGGGCGCGCGCCTCTTCCTTGTCGTCGCGCGCGCTCAGGTGCGGATCGATCGCGGCGATGTCGCTCTTGATGGCCTCCCATTTCCGCCGGCCGTTGCGGTCTTCGGAGGGGCCTGTCTGGAAGCTGCCCATATAGGTGTTCGAGCGTGCATTGCGGACATTCTGCTTGCCGTTGGTCTCCGCAAAGAACAGCCCGAGGCTGATCCGCCCGGCAGCTTCGGCGTGTTCGGGAGCGAGGCCCTTGGCGCGCGCAATCGCGACCGCAAGATCGACGACGTCCTTGAACGGCGTCGGCGAGCTCTGCGCGCCGGCAGGCGGCGCCTCCATGATGTCGAACAGCCTGCCGTATTCCTCGACCAGCGGCTCGATGTCGGCGTCGAAATAGGCCGGGGGAATCTCGAACTTGTTGGGCCGGCCGATCCGCGACGGCGTGACGTCGGTCAAGTCCTTGTAGCTGCTGATGACGGCGACGCGTGCGAGATACAGCGCCTGCCCCGGCAGGTTCGGCAGCGGCTGCTTCGCCTCGATCTGGCGCCGCCGCTCGGCGAGCACGGATTTGAAGTCGCCGAGCGCGCGCTCGTAAGTGGCGAGCGCCGCCGATTGCTGCGGCGACGGTGCCTTCTGCGCATCGACCGGCGCCGCCACGAAGAAGGCAACGGCCGCAAGCGCCGCGGCGGCAAGTCGTCTCGATCCCATGACCGATCCTGTGGCTGGTTCCCGTCGATTCGATGGCCAGCGAGATCGTAGACTCCGGAGGCGAGCTGCCGCAATTCTCCTCTCACGCCGCCCGATAGTCCGGCGCCGTCGCGAGGAATTTGCCGTAAGCATCCGCATCCGGAGGTTGGAAGCGTCCTTTGAGCCCGCCGGTCTTCTGGTTCTTCGCGCCGATATCGGCCATCAGCTCGTCGAAATGGCGGTAGTGATAGGGGGCGACGCAGAGGCCGCCATAGACGCCCGCGGCCGGGCGCTCGACGCGCTTGAAGTGCAGCATCATCTCGATGTTGTCGCGCATCGCCTGGGCCGACGGCTGGTTGGCGAGCTGGCCGTCGGCATAACGCACCAGCCAGTTCGCCGCGAGGTCAGCGCAGAGCACGGTGCAGAACGAGGAGTTGAAGCCGACGAAGCCGAGCTCGGGCAGATCCGGATTGGCGATCAGGCGATAGAGCCGGTACTGCCCGTCGGCATCGACCAGTTTCTGCCGGTAGGCCTCGGGCAGGAACGGCACGCCGAGCTTGTAGCCGATCGCGAGCACGGCGACGTCGGCGCCCACGCGCTCGCCGCCGCTCATCACGATGCTGTCGCCCTCATAATGATCGAACGTGCCGAACACGGCCTTGATGCGGCCGTCGGCGACCATCGGGTAGAAGCCCGGCGTTGCGATGGGCACCGAGCAGTTGACGCCGTCCTCGATGCGCTCCTTCGGCACCATCTTGCAGCGGCCGAGCTTGAGCTGCGCCTTCAACAGGCTCTCCAGCCCGCGCCAATTGGCCCAGACCAGCGGCGCGGCGATGCGGTGCGCGAGCCGTCCCATCGCGCCGATGCCCCAGCCCGGAAACATCTCCTCCTGGGCGCGGATGTAGAGGATGCGCTTGAAGTTCACGAGACCGCCGATGAAATAGGGAATGCGCCAGACCGGCTCGCGCATCACGATCGTGACCTCGCGGGCGCCCGACTTCACCGCATTCACGGCGATGTCAGTTGCGGACTTCGAGCCGCCGAGCACGACGACGCGGCGTTCCTTCGCCAGGGTCGGATCGCCGTATTTCGACGAGTGCAGGATCTGGCCGCCCTGCGCCAGAAAGCCGTCCTCGCCGGGGCAATGCAGCTCGCGTGGCTCGTTGAATTGCCCGGTACAGACCGCAACGAAATCGAAATCCTCGCTCGTGGTCGTGCCGTTCCTGTCCTTCAAGGCAAGCGTCCATCCCGGCCTGCCGTCGCCACGGCGCGCCATGCCGGCGACTTCGGTGTTGAGCCGCAGCATGCGCTCGAGGCCAAAACTCTTGGCATAGTCGGCGAGGTAGGCGTGGACCTGCGGCCCGGTCGGCCATTCCGGATAGGCATCCGGCATGGCGCGGTCGGTGTAGCGGTAGAGCTCCTTCGGGCTCTGGGTCTGCACCTCGGGGTAGGAGCGCGCCGGCTCCCAGACGCCGCCGAGATCTGAGCTGCGCTCGACGATGGTGACGCGGTGGCCCCGGGTGGAGAATGCTTTCGCGGCGGCAAGGCCGGAGACTCCGGCGCCGATCACGCAGACATGTTTTGGGCTGACCATGGGATTGCTCGATGTGTTTGGCGCGCAAGCGGCCGCGTTCGGCCACAAGGCGCGGCCGGCCGGGGCTGCAAGCAGATGCAAGCGGAGGAAGCGGCGACGGCTAGTCGTTGGCCTCAGGCGGCAGGAAGTCGACCTCATGCAGCGCCGAGATGCGCACGACCTCGGCCGGGTCGGTCAGATTGTGCAGCTGGTTGAACAGCGCCTCCAGCTTCTGCATCGGTGAGACCCAGAACAGCGCGCGGCACGGCTTGTCGGACTTGTTGAAATAGCCGTGCGGGATGCCGCGTGGCATGCGCACGAGGTCGCCGGCATTGGCCTTGACCCATTGACCGTCGAGCTTGAGATCGAGCGTGCCTTCCTGCACCAGGATGAACTCGTCCTGGGTCGGATGGATATGCACCGGCACGAACTGGCCGGGATCGCTGTTGGTCTCGAACGCGAAAGTGGAGTCGGTGACGGCCTTGGGGAAATAGACCTGGCCAAGGATGTTCCAGCTCTTGCCGCCGTAGCCTGTGCCGTTCGCGGTGATGCCTTTTTCGAGTGCAGTCATGGCTTGCTCCTCATGGATTCCGGCGGGGACGGAGCATCGTCCGAGGACGGACCGCCTGTCTATCCGCTAAACGAATCCGGATGAACCTATTGCCATGCAGCACGACGAATTTGCGAGCTCCGCCCTTTTCGCCCCCGCGGAACTATTATAGGCTTAAAGGAATTCCGGGCGCGAAGCATGGTCGACGATGTCCGCAGCCGAGCTGGAAATGAGCGCAACAGCCTCTGCAGCCGAACGGCTTGCGGCCTTCGCCCGCGTCACCACTGATGACGTCGACGAGGCGGCCGAGCAGATCGGGCGCATCTTCTGCCCGCATGATCTCAAGCCGACACAGGCGCGCGCGGCCGGCTTCTCGGCCCGGCACAATTGCGCGGCGTTCGAGGGTTTCTCCATCAACTACGTCGCCTATGGCGGAGCGGTCAGCATCGATCCGGGCTGCCTCGAGCGCTTCTTCCTGGTGCAGGTCCCGCTTGCTGGCAGCGCCCGCATTCGTGCCGGTCGTCGTGAGCTCGATGCGGCCCCGGGGCGGATCGCGTCGCTGCTGTCGCCGACGATTCCGACCCGGATGATGTGGAGCGATTGTGCGCAGGCGATCCTGCTGCTCGATCGCCGCATGGTCGAGCAGCGCGCCGCGGCCTTGTCGGGCAGGGCGGCAGGCAGGGTCGAGTTCGATCCGGTGATCGAGCTGGATGCGCCGTCCGGGCGGGCCCTGCAGACGAGGCTCGCCGAGCTGATGACGCTCGCCGAGCGCCTCGGGCCATCAGGCCGGCTCTCGCCGGCCGCGATGGCCGATTGGCGCGAAGCGCTGCTCGATCATCTGCTCAACCGGCAGCGGCATGGCCTGTCGGATGCGATTGAAACGTTCTCGGGGCAGGCCGAGCGTCTGCCCCGCGCGCTCCGCGCCGCGCGCGACCATCTGGCAGACAGTGCCGGCGAGCCGCTCGATCTCGCGCAGCTCGCCTGCGTGGCCGGCATCGGCATCCGCGCGCTCCAGCTCGGCTTCCGCCGCCACTTCGGCGTGTCGATCTCGCAGATGCTGCTCGACATGCGCCTCGCCGGCCTCCACGCGCGCCTCGCGCAAGCCGCCCCCGATGCCTCCATCACCGAGATCGCCTTCGATCTCGGCTTCACCCATCTCGGCCGGATGGCCGGCGCCTACCGCGAGAAATTCGGCGAGACGCCCTCGGCAACGCTGCGGCGAAGGATGAGCTAGGTCCGTATCACCAGGCCTGGATGCCGGGCCTCAACCCGCCGGCGAGTCGGTCTGGCACAGCGTCGTCACCCAGATCACGCGCGCCACCTGCTGGGTCGGGTTGTCGAACATGTGCGGCACGATGCTCGGAAAACGAAAGCTGTCGCCGGCTTCCAGCACATGGGCCTGGTTGTCGAGCCACAGCCGCAGGCTGCCCGAGAGGATGTAGCCCGCCTTCTCGCCGGTGTGCTGCAGGAAGTCGGTGCCGGAGGAGGCGCCGGGATTGAGCGTGAGCTCGTAGAGCTCGAGCTGGCCTTTGCCTTCCGGCGTCAGCGCTTCCTTGACGACGCCGCTGGCGGTGAGCCGCAGCAGCCGCCTGGCGTTCTTGCGCACGGTGTAGCGCGGCGCTTCGGCAGGATCGCTGCTCTCGAAGAAATAGGAGATGGGAACGTCGAGCGCGATGCTGAGCAGGCGCAGCGTGCGGATCGACGGCATCGCGCGCGCACGTTCGAGCTGGCTGATCATGCCGGTCGACAGGCCGGTCTTGTTGGCGACGTCCTGGATCGACAGGCCGGCGCGCTGACGCAGCAGTCGCACGGTTTCACCCAGGCGCTGGTCGACCGCATCGTCAGCTTCGATCGCCGAAGCGTCCTTGCTGCCGTTTGTATCGCCGCGACCATCCATGTCGCTCTCCCATGCATCATCTCAGCCCTCGGGCGTCGCGCCCGTGGCGTTAATCGGAGTGAAAAGCTGGAGCATTCTAGCAATGCGATTGACAGCTGTATTTAGTCGTGATGAACTTTTGCCAGAAAAATTTAGAAGCACTAAAGCCCACTCCTTGTCCCTTTGCCGGGGTCTCGGGGGCGCGGGAGACGGTGCCGCGTGCGGATCGGAGAGTGGGTCATGGTAGACAACACCGGCAAGTTCGGCGTTGCGGCAGGGCATCTCGGCATTCCGAATCGCCGTCAATTCTTCCAGCTTGGCGCGGGCGCAGCCGCAGGCTGGACGCTTTCAGGGAACGCCTTCGCACAGACCGAACGTCCTACCAATCCCCCGGACAAGCCGCGCGGCCAGGTGATCGCGGCGCTGTCGCAGGAGCCGACTGTCTTTCATCCCTTGATGCCGGGCATCGAGGTCGATCAGGGCATCTGGTGGCAGGTGTTCTCGCCGCTCTGGTACATCGAGCCCGACGGGAAATTCGTTCCCGACCTCGCCCGCGAAGTCCCGACCATCGAGAATGGCGGCCTCTCGGCCGACGGCCTGACCTGGAAGATCAAGCTGCGCAGCGACGTGAAATGGCACGACGGCACGCCGTTCACGGCGGAGGATGTCAAATTCTCCATCGAGCTGATCAACAATCCCGGTTTCCGCGCGCGCAGCCGGGTCGGCCATAGTCTCGTCAAGGACATCACCGTCGTGGCGCCCGACGAGATCCATTGGCGGATGGAGTCGCCTTATTCGCCCTATATGTCGATCCTGGCGTCGTTCACCTTCATCGTGCCCAAGCACATCCTGGAGAAGGTGTCCGATCCGAATGCCTCACCGTTCCACAATGCGCCTGTCGGGACCGGCCCGTTTCGCTGGGGCGAGCGCGTGCCCGGCGACCATATCCAGCTGAACGCCCACACCGGCTATCATGGCAAGGGGCCGTACCTCGAACGCGTGGTCTTCAAATACATCCCTGATCTCACCGTGCTCTACACCCAGTTCCGCACCGGTCAGGTCGACTACACCGGCCTGCAAGGCATCCTGCCGAACTTCGTGCAGGAGGCAAAGACGCTGAAGGGCCGCAAGATCTTCGTCTCTTCGACCTCCTCGGTAGAGCATATCGCGCCGAACCTGGATTTTGGCCCTTTCACTGATCGTGCCGTGCGCGAGGCGCTCTATCTCGGCATCAACAAGCAGGCGATCATCGACGCGCTCTATTACGGTCTGCCGACGCAGACCGAGAGCTTCGTGCCGCAGCAGGCCTGGTCGTTCCAGCAGGGCCTGCCGCAGCACGAATACGATCCTGCCAAGGCCAACGCGCTGCTCGACGCCGCGGGCTGGGTTCGCGGCGCCGGCGGCGTGCGCGAGAAGGGCGGCGTCAAGCTCGAATTCACCAACTCGACGACGTCGGGCAATGCCGTCCGCGAGCAGACCCAGCAGCTCCTGATCCAGGACTGGCGCGCGATCGGCGCTGCGATGCGCGTCAACAACATGCCGGCCGCGGTGATCTGGGGCGAGTTCTGGCAACAGTCGAAGTTCAACTCGGTGCTGGTGTCGGTGAACTTCATGCTCGGCAGTGACCCCGATGTGACGCCGCGCTTCGGCTCCGGCGCCATTCCCGCCAAGGGCGGCCGCGGCTTCAACACCTATCAGTACAGAAGCCCGGAGGCGGATCGTCTGCTCGCCGAAGGCGCCAAGCAGTTCGAACTCGCCCAGCGCAAGACCACTTATGGCGACCTGCAGAGGCTGATCCGCAACGATTTTGCGATCCTGCCGCTGTTCCAGGGCTTCATTGCGGAGGGCGTAAAAGAGGGGCTGCAAGGCTTCCGTCCCAACATCAACACCTCCATCAATTGCTGGAACATCCGCGAATGGTATTGGGCCTGATGTCTCGGGCTGGTCGGATCGCCTGAGATGGCCCGCTACGTCGTCAATCGCCTGGCGCAGGCGATCATGCTGCTGGTGATCGTCTCGGGAATCGGCTTCGCCATCCTGCATCTGGCGCCCGGCGGCCCGCTCTCGCAGTTCGCCGTCTCCGGGCAGATGACTCAGGAGGATCTCGACCGCGTCACACGGCAGCTCGGCCTCGATCGGCCGCTGCCGATCCAATATCTCGACTGGTTCGGCCGCATGGTGCGGGGTGATTGGGGCAAGTCCTATCGCGACGGCGAGGCGGTGCTGTCGGTGATCTCCTCGCATCTCGGCGCCACGCTGGAGCTGATGGCGACGGCGACTATCATCGCGGTGCTGCTCGGCTGCTGGATCGGCATCCTTGGCGCGCTGCGCCGCTATTCGTTGTTCGATACGCTCGCCACCGTCGGCGCCATGATCGCGCTGTCGATCCCGACCTTCTGGTTCGGCCTCGTCACCATCTACGTCTTCTCGGTCAAGCTCGGCTGGCTGCCGGCGGGCAACCGGCACACGATTGGCGACGGCTCCTTCCTCGACCTGCTGCATCATCTGATCGCGCCGGCCATGGTGCTGGCGCTGGTCGAGACCGCGATGTGGGGCCGTTTCATGCGCTCCTCGATGCTCGAGGTCATCAACCAGGACTACATCCGCACCGCGCGCGCCAAGGGCATGCCGGAATGGCGCATCCTCACGGTGCACGCGCTGCGCAACGCGCTGCTGCCGATGATCACGGTCGCGGGCCTGCAGTTTCCGACGCTGCTCGGTGGCGCGCTGGTGGCAGAGACCGTGTTCACCTGGCCGGGCATGGGCCGCCTGTTCCTGGATTCGATCGGTTACCGCGACTATCCCGTGGTGATGGGCATCCTGATGTTCTCGGCGACGATGGTGCTGATCGGCTCACTGCTGGCGGACATCCTCTATGCCGTCGTCGATCCGCGCATCCGGGTGGGCTAACCGATGGCAACCGCAGCCCTCTCCACCGTTCAGCTCGCGCCCGGCCAGGCCGCGTGGCGGCGCTTCCGCCGGCATCGGCTGGCGCTCGCGGGCGCATTGATCATCCTCGTGCTCGTGCTCGGTTCGGCGTTCGGCCCCTACCTGCTGCCGTTCGACGACACCTACATCGACATCATGAAGCGGTTCGCGCCGCCGCTCTCCGGCGCGCATATCCTCGGCACCGACGAGCTCGGCCGCGACGTGCTGGCACGGTTGATGATGGGCGGGCGGGTCTCGCTCTCGATCGGCATCGTCGCGATGGTGATCGCGATGGCGGTCGGCATTGTCGTCGGCGCCTTTGCCGGGTTCTATGGCGGCGCGGTCGGCGCGGTGTTGATGCGGCTGGTCGACGCCGTGCTGTGCTTTCCGACCATCTTCCTGCTGCTGGCCCTCGCAGCGCTGACCGAGCCCGGTCTCGTCACCACCACCATATTGATCGCCGCCACGGCCTGGATGGCGGTCGCGCGCGTCGTCGAAGCCCAGGTGCGCTCGTTGCGCGAGCGGGAATTCGCGGTGGCCGCGCTCGCGTTCGGCTCCTCGAACCTGCGCATCATGTTCCGCGAACTCGTGCCCAACGCGATCGCGCCGATCGTCGTTGCCGCGACGCTCAACGTCGCCAAGGCGATCCTGCTCGAATCCTATGTCAGCTATCTCGGCTACGGCATCCAGCCGCCGGCGGCGAGCTGGGGCAACATGCTCAACAATGCGCAGATCTATCTCACCAGCGCGCCCTGGCTCGCGATCGCGCCGGGCGTCGCCATCACGCTCGCGGTGACCAGCTTCAACTTTCTCGGTGACGGCCTGCGCGATGCGCTCGATCCGCGAATGAACATCCAGTGACGCGCAAGACCTCTGACGCGCAAGAGCTCGAACTGAACTCCAGGAGTGCCCCATGTCCCCGCCGCTCAACCGCATCAACAGCGACGAACGCCTGCCGGCGCAGGTAGATGTCGTCGTCATCGGCGGCGGCGTCATCGGCGTCTCGGCCGCCTATCATCTGGCGAAGAAGGGGCACTCCGTCGCGCTGGTCGAGAAGGGCCATGTCGGCGGCGAGCAGTCGAGCCGCAATTGGGGCTGGTGCCGCCAGCAAGGCCGCGCACGCGAGGAGATCCCGCTCGCGCGCGAGGCGCTGCTTCTGTGGGAGGACATGCAGAACGATGCCGGCGTCGATGCCGGCTTCCGGCGAACCGGGGTGTTGTTCCTGACCAAGAGCAAGGACGAACTCGCCAGCTGGGAGCGCTGGGCCGCGGTCGCGCGCGAGATGCAGGTTCACTCCACCGTGCTGACGCCGGCCGAGGTCGCCGAGCGCATGCCCGGCAACGCCGACACATGGGTCGGCGGCCTGCACACGCCGAGCGATGGCCGCGCCGAGCCGTCGATGGCCGTCCCTGCGCTCGCCGCCGCCGCACGCAAGCACGGCGTCACCATCCACCAGGGCTGCGCCGCGCGCGGGCTGGAGACGACTGGCGGGCGCGTCAGCGCCGTCGTCACCGAGAAGGGCACCATCCGCACGCAATCCGTGCTGCTCGCGGGCGGCGCGTGGTCGTCGCTGTTCTGCCGCCGCCACGGCATCGAGCTGCCGATCGGACTCGTCAACGCCACCGCGTGCCGGACCACGCCGGGACCGGAGATCACCTCCGGCGCGCTCGGCACCGATTTCTACTGCATCCGCCGCCGCCTCGACGGCGGCTTCACGCTGGCGCTGCGCAACCGCGGCACGGTCGAGCTGTCGCCGGACCTGTTCCGTTACGCGCGCTCGTTCTGGCCGACCTATCAACATCGCAAGAACGGATTGAAGCTTTCGTTCGGCAAGTCGTTCTTCGATCAGCTCATGCGCGGCACCAGCTGGAGTTTCGACAAGCCATCGCCGTTCGAGGCCGAGCGCGTGCGCGATCCCGCGCCCGACATGTCGCTGGTCAATGCGGCGCTGGCGGCGCTGATCAAGTCGAATCCGGAATTGAAGACCATCGAGATCGCCGAAGCCTGGGGCGGCACCATCGACTGCACGCCCGATACGATTCCGGTGATCTCACCGGTCGATGCGCTGCCGGGATTCTACCTCGCGACCGGCTTCTCGGGCCACGGTTTCGGCATCGGTCCCGCCGCTGGCAAGCTTGCGGCCGACCTCGTGACGGGCGCGACGCCGCTTGTCGATCCCGCCGCTTACAGCCACAAGCGCATGATCGACGGCCGTCGTCTCGCGCCGGTCAGCCCGTTCTGAGGCCGGCATGACGGTTCTCTACAAGGCCAATATGGTGCGCGGCGCCGAGTGGGCGCGCTTCTTCGCGGAGCGCGCGCCTGATGTGCCGTTCCGGCTCTGGCCCGACATCGGCGATCCGGCCGCGGTGCGCTATCTCGTGGCCTGGGTGCCGCCGGATGACATCGCGACGACCTTTCCCAATCTCGAGCTGGTCTTCTCGGTGGGCGCGGGTGTCGATCAGTTCGACACCACGAAAGTCCCAGCGCACATCCCGCTGGTCCGCATGCTGGAGCCCGGCATTGCCGAGACCATGGTCGAATACGTCACCATGGCCGTGCTTGCCCTGCATCGCGATCTCCTCGATTTCATCAGCCAGCAGAGGCAGCAGGTCTGGCGCGAGATCCGGATCACCCCGGCCAGGCGCCGGCGCGTCGGCGTGGTGGGGCTCGGCCAGCTCGGCCAGGCCGTGCTGGAACGGCTCAAGACGTTCGGCTTTCCGCTTCTTGGGTGGAATCGCTCGCCGCGCGAGATCGAAGGCGTCACCTGCTATGCGGGGGCCGATGCCTTGCCAGAATTTCTGGCGCAGGCCGACATTCTCGTCTGCCTGCTGCCGCTGACGGATCAGACGCGCGGCATTCTCGATGCCGAGCTGTTCGCGCGCCTGCCGCGCGGGGCAGGGCTCGTCAATGTCGGGCGCGGCCCGCATCTCGTCGAGGCCGATCTCCTCGCAGCCCTCGACAGCGGCGCGCTATCAGGTGCGGTGCTCGATGTCACCGATCCCGAGCCGCTGCCTGCGGGCCACCCGTTCTGGAGCCATCCCCGCATCCTGCTGACGCCGCACAATGCCAGCATGACCACGCCCGATACGGCGGTCGATTTCGTGCTCGACGTCATCGCGCGGCATCGTCGCGGCGAGGAGCTGCCGGGGCTGGTCGATCGCAGGCGGGGCTATTAGGGCAATCGCATGAGCATCGACAGAAGAAAATCTGATCAGGCCGTTGCCGAAGCACAGTCCTCTGTGCTCTCGGTCTCCGGCCTCACCACCTCCTTCATGCTCGAGCGGCAATGGATTCCCGTCGTTCGCAATGTCTCGTTCGACATCGCAGCCCGCGAAACCGTCGCGATCGTCGGCGAGTCCGGTTCGGGCAAGAGCGTGACCGCGCTGTCGATCATGCGGCTCATTCCGAAGGAGATCGGCCGGGTCGAGGGCCGGGTCATGCTGGCGGGGCGCGACCTGCTCGCGCTGCCCGAGGCTGATATGAAGGATATCCGCGGCAATGACGTCGCCATGATCTTCCAGGAGCCGATGACGAGCCTCAATCCGGTGCTCACCGTCGGCTTCCAGATCGCGGAGGCGCTGATCCAGCATCGCGGCCTGTCGCGCGCGGCGGCGGAGGCGGAGACCATTCGTCTGCTCGATCGCGTCCGTATCCCTGCGGCTTCATCGCGCTTCCACGAGCATCCGCACCGCTTCTCCGGCGGCATGCGCCAGCGCGTGATGATCGCGATGGCGCTGGCCTGCAAGCCGAAGCTTCTGATTGCGGACGAGCCGACCACCGCGCTCGACGTCACCATCCAGGCTCAGATCCTCGAGCTCTTGAAGGAGCTGCAGCAGGAGGAGGGGATGTCGATCCTCTTCATCACCCACGACATGGGCGTGGTTGCCGAGATCGCGGACCGTACCGTGGTGATGTACGGCGGGCAGGCGGTGGAGACCGACGCCACCGCGCGCATTTTTGCCGCGCCCGCGCATCCCTATACGCGCGCGCTGCTCGCGGCCGTGCCGCGGCTCGGCTCGATGGACGGGCGGATGCGGCCGATGCGGTTTCCGATCGTCGACAAGGTGACGGGCACGTCGGACGAGCCGGCCGAGACGCCCGATACGGTCTCGCCCGCCGAGCGGCCTCTGCTGGAAGTCTCAAACCTCACGACGCGCTTTCCGATCCGCTCGGGCCTGTTCGGCAAGGTCTCGGGCCGCGTCCATGCGGTCGAGAACGTCTCCTTCACCTTGCGCGCCGGCGAGACATTGGCGCTGGTCGGCGAATCCGGCTGCGGCAAGTCGACCACCGGACGCTCCATCCTGAAGCTGACGCAGCCGGACAGCGGCACCGTCCTGATCGACGGCCAGGATGTGCTGGCCATGAACGGCCGGGCTTTACGCGATGTCCGCAAGCACATGCAGATCGTGTTTCAGGATCCGTTCGCGAGCCTCAATCCGCGCATGTCGGTGGGAACGGCGATCGCTGCGCCCTTGCTTGCCAACGGGCTCGCGACGGCGTCGCAGGCGCGCGACAAGGTCGCCGACCTGCTCGTCCGTGTTGGGCTTTCCGCCGACATGGCGGCGCGCTTCCCGCACGAATTCTCCGGCGGCCAGCGCCAGCGCATCTGCATCGCCCGCGCGCTCGCGCTCGGGCCGAAGCTGATCGTCGCGGATGAGGCGGTCTCCGCGCTCGATGTCTCGGTGAAGGCGCAGGTCGTCAACCTGATGCTCGACCTCCAGGCCAGCATGGGCCTCGCCTATCTCTTCATTTCCCACGACATCGCCGTGGTCGAGCGCATGAGCCACCGCGTTGCCGTGATGTATCTCGGCGAGATCGTCGAGATCGGCCCGCGCGCATCCGTGTTCGGCAATCCCCAGCACCCCTACACAAAGAAGCTGATGGCCGCCGTGCCGGTGCCCGACCCGTCGCGCCGCGGCACGCGGCGCCAAGCCTCCAACGACGAGATCAGAAGCCCGGTCCGCGCGCCGGACTACCAGCCGCCGGTGCGGCACTATCGCGAAGTGTCGCCCGGCCACGTCGTGCAGGTCTGGGGCGAGGAGTGGTCGGGCTGAGGCTGCGAGCTTCACGAAACCAAGCGCGTATCTTTGATTTCGGCCAGACGCGGGCAGCGTGCTGACCAACCGCGCGTTGCAGATCCAGCATGTTCGCCGTCCGTTATCGCGAAATGAGATGCGTCCTTCGGAAATTGTGACCGAATAGAGCGACAGGGAGGACCGTGTGTGAACCGCTTCATACGCGCTCGCTTTCTTTCTGAATTACCACTCTCGCAACGAAAATTGCCGCACCCGGATCATTTGAAACACGGGTGAGATGCAATGCCTGCGCAGCCACATGCTCGCAGCTTTGGATTGGTTCCGTCTCGGTCACGAGCAAAGCCAGTCCCATCACTCAGCAAAGATTCTTCAGAAATTGGAATGAAAGGGCATCGCGCAACTCACGCAGCTTCTGTTCGGGGTCGGCCGGTAGGCTGCTACTTACTCAGAAGGAGCTCCTATGAAGATAAGCAGCGCAATTTTCAGCGCCTTTTCTGCAACAAGGCGCGTCGGCAATCTTCGGATCGCCCGTTCCAGTCTGATCAAATCGGCCCATCTTCTTGAAAGAATCGGGCTGGCCTCCGTCGGGGCCTCTGGCGGCCTCTATGTTGGAGCAACCCTGTTACGTCAGAAAGCCGGTCTGTTTGAAAGCGGCTGGATCGTCCTAATAACGATGGCCTACGGAGCTCTTGGCTATTACGTGGGAATTGATCTGTCCGGCAATGTCGCACCGAGGTCGACATCGAACATCTCGGAGGAATGGAACGGTTCCGAGCCGGTCGAGATCATGAGTGCGGCCGGAACGTTCGGCGCGGCAATCGCCGCAACTCTGTCCGTCAGCATCCTTGTCCTTGATCAAAATCTGCCGAACGGCCTGATCGGCTTTGTTGCGGGCTGCTGGGTGGTCGGTTCTTCGCTTCAGGTTGCGGCGGGCACGATGGCTCGCAACTACGAAGCGCCTGTCAGCGAGCAATGAAGGAGCTCCGGTCGCGGAAAACATCCGCTCGGCACTAAGCCGCAGTGTTGGTTCGGTTCCGGTTCGAAACGAGCGTGACGACTCCTCGCAACCTCTGCCGTCCAATGCTGCGTGCCAACGATGTTTGGTAGCAAAGCCGTTCGCATCGAGCAACGTCACCGCTTGAAAGCGATATCGGCATTGAGAAACCCAGGTTATCGCGCGACAAACAAGACGTGCCATCATGGTGGTGTTGGTATATTGTCCCCGCGCGCCGTGGTCCAAAATTTCTGCTAACCGCCAACCGCACGATCGGTGGAGCCAATGCAGATTGCGGAGTGGCTCGAGAAGCTGGGGCTTGCGCAATACGCGGAGCGCTTTGCCCAAAATGGGATCGACATAGGCGTCCTTCCCGAACTGATGGACGAGGACTTCGATAAGCTCGGAGTCCTGCTCGGCCATCGCCGCAAGATGCTGCGTGCTATCGCTGACCTCGATCCGGCCGCGTTGATCGCATCTCCCGCTCCTCCTCAGGACGCCGAGCGGCGTCACCTCACGGTCATGTTTTGCGATCTGGTCGGCTCGACTGCGCTCTCGGCGCGTCTGGATCCCGAGGATATGTGGGAGGTGATCCGGGCCTATCGCGCTGCCTGCGCGAGCGTGGTTGCTGCTTATGATGGCAGGATAGCCAGATTCGTCGGCGACGGAATACTCGTCTATTTCGGCTATCCGCGCGCCCACGAAGATGATGCCGAGCGCGCGGTGCGCGCCGGCCTCGACATGATCTCCGCGATACGCCAGCTCAAGACAGGGACTGACGAACCAGCTGAACTGCGGATCGCAATTGCGACCGGGCTTGTGGTGGTCGGCGATCTCATCAGCGGAGACGCGTCGGAGGAGCACGCAACCATCGGCGACACACCAAACCTCGCCGCCCGGCTCCAGAGCCTGGCGGAGCCGGGGGTCGTCGTCGTTGCTTCATCGACGCGCCGGCTGCTTGGCGATCTCTTCTCCCTGCGCAATCTCGGCCGCCGGGAGGTCAAGGGAATAGCAGACCCGATCGCAGTCTGGGCGGTGGAAGGAGCGACCGCATCCGAGAGTCGCTTCGAGGCAGTCCGTGCCGCGCGCTCGATCGGCTTTGTCGGCCGCAAGAACGAGATCGAGTTCATCCTCTCGCGGCAGCGGGAGGCATGGCAGGGGCGGGGCCAGTTCGTATTGATTTCCGGCGAAGCGGGCATCGGCAAGTCGCGTATTGTAGCAACGCTGTCAGAAAGCCCCTCGTTGGGGTCGCACCGTCGCGTGCGATATCAGTGTTCGCCTTACCACACCAATAGTGCGCTTCATCCCTTCGTCGCGCAGCTCGAGCGCGCCGCCGGAATTCGCTCGCACGACACGGCGGATCAAAAACTCGACAAGCTCGAGGCAATGCTCGCAATAGGAACCCAGCAGGTCGCCCGGGCAACACCGCTCATTGCGGCTCTGCTTTCGATTCCCACCGGCGACCGTTGCCCGCCCCTCGGCTTGAGCCCGGCGCAGCAGCGGCGGCAGACTTTTGCCGCCCTTCTCGATCAGCTTGAGGGACTGGCGCGAGGCCAGCCGCTGCTGATCATCTGCGAGGATATGCATTGGGCCGACGCCACGACACTTGAACTGTTCGATCTCGCGGTCGATCGGATCAGGGGACTGCCGATAGTTGTGCTCTTGACGTCCCGGCCGGAGTTCGAGCCCTCCTGGTCCGGCCTTGCCAACGTCAGTCTGTTGCGGCTCGACCGGCTCGATCGGCAGGACACGCGCGCGCTCGTCGAGCAGATTGTCGTCGGTCGCCCGCTGCCACGCGAGATGATGGAGCAGATCATCGACAAGACCGATGGCATTCCGCTATTCGTCGAGGAATTGACCAAGATGGTGCTAGAGTCCGGGCTGCTCGTTGAGGATGCCGGGCGCTACCGCCTGAATAATCCGCTGCCACCGCTTGCTATCCCCGCGACGCTGCAGGATTCGCTGATGGCGCGGCTTGATCGGCTCGCTCCGGTCAAGGAGGTGGCCCAGATAGGAGCCGCCATTGGCCGCGACTTCTCGTACGCGCTGCTGAAAACCGTGGCGGGACGCGACGATCTGACGCTGGGCGCGGCGCTGGGACAACTTGAAGAGGCCGAACTGCTGCTGCGTCGTGGGACACCGCCCGAAGCAAATTACAGTTTCAAGCATGCCCTTGTTCAAGAAGCGGCCTACGAGAGCCTGCTCAAGAGCAAACGGCAGGTGCTTCACACGCGGATTGGTGATGTCCTGCGCGAGGAGTTTCCAATCGTCGCCGAGACCGAGCCGGAAGTTCTCGCGCACCACTTCACCGAGGCGGGGCTGAGCGAGATCGCCCTCGAATGGTGGCGCAAGGCGGGCCAGCAGGCGTTGAAACGCTCGGCCTATTCCGAGGCGATCGCGCATCTCGGCAAGGCCATCGCGATCGCCGATCAATTGCCTGGCGAGCCCCACCGGATGATGAGCAGGCTGCATCTTCAAATCGCATATGGCCGTGCCTTGCGGGGCAGCCTCGGCCACAGCGCTCCGGAAACGGTCGCCGCATGGACGCGCGCGCGACAATTCGCAGCCGGTATCGATGATCCCGTTGAACTTGCGCCGGTCCATTCCGGCCTCTTCAATGCCTGCCTGACCCATGGCGAACTTGCTCCAATGCGGGAGCTGGCGGATGCCATCAGGAGCACCGCTGAGCGACGGCCGGACTCGCCGGTGGCCGCCGTCGTGGCCCATTGGACTGGGGGCGTGACCTGCTGGTTCGCCGGCGAGTATTTGAACGCGCGTACGCATCTTGAGCGGGCGCTGGCGATCTATCGGGCCGAACCGGATCCCGCGACCTTCAGGGCTTCGGCGCTGGATCTCCCGTTCGTGATCATGCGATTTCTCGCTTTGGTGCTCTGGCCGCTCGGCGACATCGCTCGTGCGCGCAAGCTCGCCGCGGAAGCGGTGGGTACTCCGGGAGAAAAACGGGCGCTGTCCCAGGCCAATGCGCTGGTTCATCGCGCGGTGTTCGACGGAGTATGCGGGGGCATGTTGCAGCAGACAGAGACGATCCTGGCGCTCGGTCTCGCGCGCGACCACACGATGCCGCTGTACGTGGCCGCCGGCACCTACCTGAACGGCCTCGCCAAGTGGCGTGCAGGCGACCGAATGACCGGACTGGCGGACATGCGTCACGGCTGGACCTTCCTGCACGAGAACGATTGCTACCTCTGCGAGCCGTTCTGGGGGATGCATGTCTCCCTGGCGATTGCAGATGTAGGCGAAGTCGAGACCGGGCTGGAAATCCTGGACGAATTGATCGCCGGGACGGGACAATCCGGGCAGCATTGGCTTGATGCCGAGCTGCATCGTGTCCGCGGTAAACTCTCATCGCGCCATGACCCTTCGGACGAATCCAGTGCCGAAGATGCCCTCAAGCGAGCGCTGGACATCGCACGACATCAGCAGACCAAGACTTTCGAGCTGCGCAGCGCTCTTGAACTTGCACGCCTGTACAAGACAAATGGCCGTGCGGATGCGGCATCCGAAGTGCTCGCGCCCGTACTCGCTGAATTCGAGGCGGAGCATGGTCTTCCCGAATTCGCGGAAGCGAAAGAGCTGCTTAGGAATGGGCGTTAGCCGCGCCGCCATTCGATCAGTACAAGCGCCGCCGATTTCAAGCCAGAATAGGTCGGCATCTTGTTCTCGATTCCGGAGCAGTAGTTCTCCGGTTTTGACACGTCTTAACCTGCTGTGGTGAAAGCTAGATATGCTTCTCGTGGTTGCGAGGAGGAGTCTGCTGCGGCGGCGAATCCTGATTTTCGGCAAGCGGCATTGTCGGATTGCTCATTGCCTCAAGGCGCAGGCTTCATGCCAACGCCGGGGCCATGCGGCGATTGGCTTGCCTTCGCAGGGGGCAGGCGGAGCGACCAAAGCCCATTTGGAGATCCAGTCGTGGTTCGCTTGCATGTCGAACGTTTCATTCGCAGCCGGATCGCTCGGCGTTCCCTGGCACTCGGGATCATCGCTCTCAGCGGATGGGCCCTGTTGCCGTATGTGACCTACCGAATCGCCCCCTCCGCCTATGTCAATGCCGAGCTCATGCGGGTGACTGCGCCGATAGCGGGTCAGCTCTCGTCAGATCTTCCACGCAAGGGTGAATATTTCGAGCACACCCGGATTGTGCCGCTGGTCGAGGCGCGTTCGCCGGATCGCCGGCACCTCATGGATCTTGATCAGCAGCTGGCCATGTCCACCAAACGCGCCGAGCTCGCACGTCGGCAACTCGAGGAAATCGCCGAGCTCGATCGCAAGCTCCGCGAGCGAAGCGAGAACTATCGTTCGGGGATGGTAGCGCGCCTGAGCCACGAGATAGCCGAAACGGAAGCTGAAAAAAGTGGCTGTCTTGCTGAGGCGCGGCAGCGGAACGATGTCGCGGGCCGGATGGAGAGGCTCGTGAAGCTCGGCATCAGTTCGCAGATCCGCTCCGGTGAGGCCCAGGCGTCGCAGGAGGCAACCGCAACGCGGTGCCAGATGGCCGATGAGCGCCTGCAGCGCCTCAAGACGGAACTGGGGGCGGCTGACAAGGGCATTTATCTTCGTGGCGATGCCAACGACGTGCCCTATTCTCAGCAGCAGCGCGAGCGGCTTGTCCTCCGCCGCCAGGAGCTCGAGACAGACCTGTTGCAGAACAGCTCACGTGCCGCGCAGCTGGCCGCGGAAATCGCAGAGGAACGCACTCGACTTGATCGTCTCGATCACTACGATCTGTCCTTGCCCGCAGCCCATGTGGTCTGGTCGGTCGCTGCCAGCCCGGGCTCGATGGTCACGGAAGGGCAGTCGGTCTTCGATTTCGCAGATTGCGAACGCCGGTTTATTGTTGTTGAACTACCCGAGCGCGATTTCGAGAAGATCAAGGCCGGAGATGCGGCTACCGTCCGTCTGATTGGGAGTCGCGAATGGAAGAGCGGCCAGATCCGGCAGGTCCGCGGATCGGCCGCGTACGGCGATGATCGGCTGCTTGCGGCTCGGGTGCCGCGGCCTGATCCGGGCAACATTACCATTGAGATATCGCTTCCGCCGAATGAGACGTCGGCCGACCGCAACGGCTCCTGCGATATCGGACGCTTGGCTGAGGTGCGCTTCGAGCGCAGAGCCGACGGCCTGCTACGATTGGTCGGCTCGAAGTTGAAATGGCTGACCGCTCGCCTGGAACTCGACCAATCGCCCCTGTGAGCGAGAGGTTCCATGCAGGCCATGACTCTCTCTCTCTCTCAGCTGTTCGCGCCGATGCTGAGCATCTTTGCTGCGATGTATCTGTTGGCGCCGACCTTCCCGGTCGCGCGCACTTGGGCGCGTCTCGCGGTCTTTGCCGTGGTTTGGCTTGTGGTGGCCCGCTATCTCGAATGGCGTATCTTCACCACCGTGCTGCCGGCAAGCGGGACCTGGTATCAGGTCGGCTGGATCTGGTTCTGTCTGTTCGTCGAGCTTCTGACTTTCACAGATCAGTTCATTCTCTATCTGACGTTCCTTCGCAGGACCGATCGCCGAAGCGAAGCAGATCAGCACGAGCGTCGGCTTCGCAGCCTGCCGGATGATGAGCTGCCCTCGGTCGACGTCTTTATTCCGACCTACGACGAGCCATTCGAGGTGCTGGAAAAGACGATCACCGGCGCGCTGTGCCTGGACTATCCGAACGTCCAGGTGTGGGTCTTGGATGATGGTCGCAGGCCTTGGCTCAGGGCACTCTGCACGCAAAAGGGCGCCGGCTATCTCACGCGCGCCGACAATTTGAATGCCAAGGCCGGCAATATCAATCATGCCCTGACCAAGACGAGCGGCGAGTTCTTCGCGATCTTTGATGCGGATTTCGTGCCGCAGCGCAATTTCCTGATGCGCACGATGGGCTTCTTCGCTGATCCAAAGGTCGGAATCGTTCAGATCCCGCACGCCTTCTACAATGAGGACCCGATGCAGGCGAATCTCGGCCTGCACAGGGGACTGCCGGACGAGCAACGGTTCTTCTTCGATTCCATCATGCCCGCGCGCGACGGCTGGGATGGTGCCTTTTGTTGTGGTTCCAACTCCGTCACGCGTCGCGCAGCACTCCGCGCGGTAGGCGATGCCTTGCCGACCCAGTCCATTACGGAAGACATCCTGCTGACGCTCGTCCTGCTGCGCAAGGGATACGTCACCCGCTATCTCTGCGAACCGCTGGCGATTGGACTGGCGCCGGAAAGCCTTGATGCCTTTTTCGTGCAGCGGCAACGCTGGGCGCGTGGCGCGATTCAGACGCTGTACCTCGCCGCCGGTCCGCTCGGCCCCGGACTGGGCTTGATGCATCGGCTCCTCTTCTTTCCGACGCATTGGCTCTCATTGGGCTTGCGGGCGCTCATGGTCGTGGTGGTTCCGATCGTGTTCATGTGGACCGGCTTGGCGCCTGTCGTCGATGTCACCCCCGAATCGGTGTTCTACTACTTGTTCCCCGCGATCCTGGCGCTCAACGGCGGCATCTCCTGGTTCGCGCCGCACGTGCATTTTCCGCTCGCCGCTCAGGTGTCGGCGACGATCCAGAGCTTCAAGATATTGCCGACGGTGCTGGGGACTCTCGTCAAGCCGGCGGGACATGCGTTCAGGGTGACGCCGAAGGGCGCTGCCGCGCGGCGCGCAAGTTACGCTGCGGAGATATTCTGGCCGTCGGCGGTCTTGATGGCGTTGACGGTTGTCGGTGTGGTTATGAACACGATCCCGGAATGGCGCATCATCGATCATCCGGCGGCTCTACCGATGGTCGCCTTCTGGTCGGTCGTGAACATCGTCGTGCTTTTCTTCGTCTGTATGACCTCGCTGCAGGCGCGGATGGGACGTACCGAGGAGCGTTTCGACATGGACGAAACTATCTTGATCCAGACCGCGACCGGCGAGCAGCTTTCTGGACGCGTGAGCAACATCTCCCTCTCTGGCGCCGGCGTTCTGCTTGGCTCCGGTATTGACTGTCCTCGCGCCGGAGAACCGCTGCGCGTGCACATCATGCAGGTCGGATGGGTCGATGCGGTGATTGCGCAACAAAGGGGCCGGCTCATCGGGGTGCAGTTCAAATTGCCGCAGTCGCTTGAACGAGACCTGCTGATCCGCAAGCTCTTTACCGTCGCCCGTCTGAAGCGGAAAGGTGTCGTCGCGTGCTCGGTGAATAGGGCGATGCTTAAGAACATCTGGTTGATGGCCGCACCGTTGCCCCACATTGTTGCAGGCGGCGCGAAGCCCGCGTCGGTCTCGCCGACCGAGCGTCTGCCGGCAGAGAGCATGGTCATTCGGCCTCAACCGCGGACAGACGATTTTGCACTTCTTGCCGGAGCTCGAAGCCTGCATCCGACGAGTTTTACTGAACCTGGCTTTGGCCGAGTGGCCGGACAGTAATCGAAGCCGTCGCGCCGAGTTGATTGCTGTGTTGTCCTTCTCGCCGGACCAGTCCATGCGCTATCGATCGACGGTCAAGCCGCTCATCGATGCCGTCAATCTCCTTCCGGTGTTCTCCCATAAAATCACAAGCGGAACGAGCAACCATCCTTTGGCCCAAGGCGTTTACGGGGTTGAGGGTGCAGGGAGCATCTCTTGATCGATCACCGCAGCGATCTTCGGAAGGGGCGTCTGACGCTCTGGGCCTCCGCATTCGTGGCGGTCGCTTGCTTGGCGATTGTCGCGCTCAGCGGCTGGCGGGAGTGGTCCCAGCGACAGACGCTGCTGAAGGGCTCCGAAACAGACGTGGCCAATCTGGCCCGGTCGGTGACGCAACACGCGGACGATACGTTCGAACTCGCGGACACCGTTCTCAATGTGTTGGTCGGCCAACTCGAACTCGAGGGGACCAGCCCGGCGGCGATCGCAAAGATTCAGACCTTTCTCTCCCGGCGCAAAGCCGCGAACCGGATTCGAGCTGTGTTCGTCTATGACGAGACCGGCCGCTGGCTCGCAACCAGCGAGCCCGTGGATTTCGCCGGCCTCAACAACAGCGACCGCGAGTATTTCCAGCATCATCGCGCCGTGGCTGAGCGAGGAACCTTCATTGGGGGTCCAGTGAGGAGCAGATCGGGGGGGCAATGGATCATCACAGCGTCAAGGCGCTTCGATCATCCTGACGGCAGTTTTGCCGGAGTGGCTCTTACCACGATCGATGTCGACTATTTTTTGCAATTCTATCGCGGATTCGACGTTGGGCAGAACGGCTCAATTGCACTGGCGACCGCGAAGGGCGTTGTCCTCGCGCGTAGCCCGGACAACGGATATACGGGTCGCGATCTGTCGAATGCACCGCTTTTTAGGAATTTCCGCGAGCGGCCAAGTGCGGACGTCTACTACTTCACGTCGCCTCTCGACGGCGTTCGGCGTCTGAGCTTTTATCAACTCAGCAGTCGCTACCCTGTTGTCGTGGTTGCGACGGAATCGGAAGACGACGTCTTGGCCCCCTGGCGCAAAGCGGCGCTGACGCGCGTGGCTGCGGTGCTGGGACTGATAGGAGGGCTCGCTGTTGCGGGGGTTTGGCTGGTGCGCCAGTTGCACATGCGGCAGAAGATGGCCGCTGCTCTGATCGCCAAGGAGGCGGATTTTCGTCTCCTCGCGGAGCAGTCGGGAGACATGGTCATGCGTATAGCGGTCGATGGACGGATTCTCTATACGTCGCCGTCCAGCGCGCGAGTCCTCGGCTGGGCTCCGAACGAATTGGTGGATACGTCGGCCCTCGCCGGCATAAATCCGGCGGATCTGGCGCGGGTTGAGGAGACGATCTCCGCGTTGATGAACGGCGAAGCCGAGGAGGCGAGAATCACTTATCGCACTCGGCATCGCGAGAAAGGCGAGGTCTGGATCGAAACCGCACTGCGCGTCGCCAGGAGTGCGCAGAGTGGAGACATCAACGGCGTGGTGGCGATCTCGCGCGACATGACCGAACGAAAGGACCTGGAGGATAAGCTGGCGGCTCTCGCCAGTTCGGATGGCCTGACGGACTTGGCAAACCGCAGACACTTCGACGAGCGGCTAGAGGCGGAATGGGACCGAGCCAGGCGCGAAGGAAGGCCTCTGTCACTGTTGCTGATGGATGTCGATCATTTCAAGAGTTTCAATGATCAGTACGGGCATCAGGCGGGCGATGCATGTCTCCGCTCGGTCGCCGGGGTCCTGGCAGAACAGGCCCGGCGGCCAGCAGACTTGGCCGCTCGGTATGGTGGTGAGGAATTCGCCTTGCTGCTACCAAATACGGACACAGGAGGGTGCGAGCAGGTCGGCGAGCGAATCCGGCAAGCGATTCAAGACCTCGGCATCCTGCACGCGCTCAACCCGCCATCCAAGCAGGTCACCCTCAGTATTGGTGGCGCCACACATATGTCGTTCGGCGATAATGCTGATTTCACGTCGTTGATAGCGGCCGCGGATAAGGCGCTCTACGCCGCCAAGGAGAGCGGGCGCAACCGCCTTGTGATGTCAGGGCAAATCATCGCGTGGCCCAGCGCGATACGAGCTTGAAGAGTAGCTCTCGTGCGCCGCGGCGTGCGCCTCACGAATTCACGTGCACGAAATCCCGCAACAGCGGATAGATCTCGTTGTTCCAGCGCTTGCCGGAGAACACGCCGTAATGGCCGACGCCGGCCTGCATGTGGTGGACGCGGCGATAGGCGCGCACGCCGGTGCAGAGGTCCTGGGCGGCGAGCGTCTGGCCGATCGAGCAGATGTCGTCCTTCTCGCCCTCGACCGTCATCAGCCCCATGCGGCTGACCGCCCTGGTGTTCACGGGACGGCCGCGATGCATCAGCTTGCCTTGCGGCAGGAGATGCTCCTGGAACACGTCGCGCACGGTCTCGATGTAGAATTCGGCCGGCAGATCCATCACGGCGAAATATTCGTCGTAGAAGGTCTTGATGGTCGCGGCCTTCTCCTTCTCGCCCTTGGCGATGTGGTTGGCGAGGTCGAGATGCTGCTTGATGTGGCGCTCGAGATTCATCGAGACGAAGGCGGTGAGCTGCACGAAGCCGGGATAGACCTTGCGCAGGGCGCCGCGGCATTGCACCGGCACGTAGTTGATCAGATTGCGCTCGAACCATTCGATCGGCTTGCTCTTGGCGAATTCGTTGACCCTGGTCGGCTGGATCCGCGTGTCGATCGGGCCGGCCATCAGCGTCAGCGTCGCCGGGCGCGAGGGATGGTTGTCCTCGCACATGATCGCGGCGGCCGCGAGCGCGGAGACGGACGGCTGGCAGATCGCCACCATGTGCGGGCGCGGCCCGAGCTGCCCGAGGAAGTCGATCAGGTGCTCGGTGTAGTCGTCGAGCCCGAAGCGGCCCTCGCTGCGCGGGATGTCGCGCGGATTGTGCCAGTCGGTGATGTAGACGTCGTGGTCCTGCAGCAGCGTCTTCACGGTGCCGCGCAGGAGCGTGGCAAAGTGTCCGGACATCGGCGCAACCAGCAGCATGCGCGGCTGCTCGGCCACGCCGTGTTTCCTGAAGTGCAGCAGCGAGCCGAACGGCGTCGCGTAGGCGATCTCCTCGCTGACCGCGACCTCGCGGTTGCCCACCATGACGCTGTCGATGCCGTAGGCGGGACGGTCATAGGTGAGGGTGGAGCGCGAGATCAGCTCCAGCGCGGCCGAAAGCCGGCCGACCACTTGGTCCGATGAGCCCTGAGGCACCAGATTGAGGAATTTGAGTGCGGACGAAGCCCCCGCGCGCCATGGCGCCGTCAGGTCCATGTGGTTCTGAAAAGCCTGATAATACATCGACATCATACTGAAGCGCCCACTTGCCTCCTGTCGTGATGCAATATCGAAGCCAGACGGGAGCCGGACCGCCCGGAAAATTGGCACGTCGCTTGCTGCGCCCCGGTCGGGTAGGCACAGATCACGGGCACGCACGCGCGGCGGTGCGTTGCCCAGGCGTGAGGGAAGGGCTCTATGGCGAAGGCGACACTGACCATCAGCAGCAAGAACTACTCGTCCTGGTCGCTGCGTGGCTGGCTGCTGACGAAATTCTCCGGGCTCGATTTCGAGGAGATCGTCACGGCGCCGGACGATCCGTCGGCGCGTGCGGAGATCCTGCTGCTGTCGTCCTCGATCCTGGTGCCGTGCCTGCGGCACGAGGGCGCCGTGGTCTGGGATACGCTGGCGATTGCCGAATATCTCAACGAGGTCATGCCGGACGCCGGCCTGTTGCCGGCCGACCGCATCCAGCGCGCCCATTGCCGCTCGATCTCAGGCGAAATCCATTCCGGCTTCACCACGCTGCGCGCCTCGCTGCCGGTCAACCTGAAGGGGCACTTTCCCGGCTTCAAGATCTGGTCGCGGGCGCAGGCCGATATCGACCGGGTCTGGTTCGTCTGGCGCGACTGCCTGGAGAAATCGGGCGGTCCCTTCCTGTTTGGCGAGAAGCGCACCATGGCGGATGCGATGTACGCTCCCGTCGTAACGCGCTTCGTGACCTATGACGTCAAGCTCGCACCGCCACTCAAGGCCTACGCCGACACCATCATGGCCATGCCCGAGATGCAGGAATGGGTCACGGCGGCGAAGGAGGAGCCGGCCGAGATCGAGGAGCTCGAGGTCGAATATTAGGCAGGCGTTGCACGGCTATGCCTGTTTCGAGGGCGGCGGCCCTCCGCTGCGGACCGCGGCGCTATGCCCTTGCAGATTAACCTTTGGACCCGGCGACAGACGCCTGCGATCCGGCCGGCTGCGCAGATATTGTGCGCGCCTGCCGAACCGCAGCGAGATCTAGCCGTGAACAGGTGCGTACAAGGCGTTTCGGCTGATTCGGACGTGATTCGTTCGGGCCGCGTTCCGAAGGTTAAAGCGCAGCGCGGCTCCGTCGCATTTTGAAACAGACACCGCCTTCAGGCGGCCCCGCGCTGCTTCACGCGCGGCAGGCGCCAGCCGATCACGGTTGCTTCCACCGCAATCCCGGCCTCGTGGTTTTGCCAGCGTCCTTCGACATAGCGGCAGGCGAACGGCAGTTGATACGTCCCGCTGTGATCCTCGCACAGCACTTCAAGTGGCAGGCCCGGCGGTGGTTCTCCGGCGCCATCGAATTCCGCCAAACGTCTATCGCGCGTTGCCATTCCAAAAATCTCCCCTAAACAAAGCCGCGGAGAGCGCCCACTTCTCCCGCATGCGGTTCACTGCTCCCCGTCCCAGGGGAACGGGCCCAAGCTCAACGCGAGAATGCGGTGCGAGTGTGGTAGCCTCACGCTGCAGCGCGCAAACAGCGCACATTGATGTGATCGACTGGCCGAGGAACTTTCATGCTGCTTCGAAACGCCGGCCTCTGTTTCGCAATGTTGCTGCTCGCAACGCTGGCGCCTTTGCCCGTGCTCGCGCAGGACGTGCCCGGCATCGAGATATGCACGGTCGAGAAGACCATGGAGCGCCGCACCAGCTGCCTGCAGAGCAATGTCGACTTCCTGCAGAAGACGATCACCAAGCTCAGCCTCGACCATCAGCAGAAGCTGGATGCGGCTCATCGCCAGATTGATGCGCTGAAGACGGCCGTCGCCGGGCTGCAGAAGACGCTTCTCGATCTCCAGGCCGCGCAGGCGAAGACCACTGAGGATCTGAAGAAGAAGCAGGACGCGCCGCCGGCGAAGGATGCTGCGAAATAGGCGCGCCGATCACGCGACGCGATAGCGCTCCATCACGCCACGATCGGGCTCGTAGCCGAGCCCGGGACCCGAGGGCACCGCGACATGGCCGCTTGCATCGACATCGGCGCGGCCGCCCCAGAGGCAGGCTTCGCGCTTTAGATAGAACATCTCGACCAGCCCGTCGTCGCGCGTCGCGAGCAGATGCAGCGTCGCCAGCAGGCCCGGGCCAAAGTAAGGCGAGTGCGGCACGATCCTGATGCCGAGCCGATCGGCCAAGCCTGCGACCTTCAGGAATTCCGTGATGCCGCCGACCTTGATGACTGACGGCTGGGCGTGGCTGACCGCGCCCGCTTCCATCATCTGGCGGAATTGATATTCGGTGCAGGCATTCTCGCCGGCGGCAATTCCGAGCCCGCTCTTGCTGCGCACCTCGGCAAGCGTGGCGAAGTCTTCCGGCGGCCAGACCGGCTCTTCGAGGAACATCGGCTGCGCGTCGCGGCATGTCGCCGCGAACGCGATCGCCTGCTCCCCGGTCAGCGGGCAGTTCATGTCGACCATCAGTGGAATGCTGGGGCCGATCGCCGCGCGCGCGGCGAACACCGCAGGCGTCGTGGTCTCGTGCAGCTTGATCGCGCCATAGCCGAGCGTGAGCGCCTTCCTGCACTCGGCGGCGATGTTGTCGGGCGAGCCGATCCGGAGCAGGCTCGCGTAAGCCGGGATCGCCGTGCGCCTGATCTCGCCCAGCAGGCGGTGCAGCGGCACGCCCTTGATCTTTGCGGCGAGGTCCCACAGCGCGATATCGAGCCCGGAGATCGCGAACATGGTGATGCCGTAGCGGCCGAACAGATGCAAATTGCGCTGGATCTGCTCCATCACTTCGGGAATGCCGGCCGCATCGGGCACCTTCAGCCCGCGGGCCTGCGGTGCGATCATCTCCTCGACCGCGCTGCGCGTCGTGCGCGGGCAGACATAGGCGAAGGCATCGCCCCAGCCGGTGAGCCCGGCATCGGTCGTGACCTCGACGAGGACCATGTCGAGCGCGGTGATGGCGGACGCGCCCTGGCGGAAGCTCGCGACACCGGCATCATAGGGGATGCGGATATGGTGCGCCCGCACATCGGTGATTTCCATGACCCGGTTCCTCTTTCTCGTGAGCGGTTTCGGCGAGTGTAGCCACGAACACCGGGGCGTTGCCAGCTTCCATTGACCGGCTATCCTCATGCGAAGGACAGCAATGCCGATCAAGCAAAGCGACGCCGATCGGCGCATCATCACCGCGCTTCGAACAAGGGCCTAACAGCCATGAATCCAGCCCAGCGCGCGCTCTGGTATATCGAGAGCCATCTCGCCGAGCCGATGACGCTCGACGAGATCGCTGCGATCTCGGGCGTCTCGCGGTTCCACATCGTGCGTGCGTTTGCCGCAGCCGTCGGTCTGCCGGTGATGCGCTACGTGCGCGCGCGGCGGCTGACGGAGGCGGCGCGCAGTCTGGCAAAGGGCGCACCCGACATCCTGTCGCTGGCGCTGGAGGCGGATTACGGCTCGCACGAAGCTTTCACCCGCGCGTTCCGCGACCAATTCGGCACCACGCCTGAAGCGGTGAGGGCGGCAGCGTGCGTCAACCAGCTCAGGCTACAGGAGCCGATTCTCATGGATTCCACCATGCTCGATACTCTCGCCCCACCGCGCTTCGAGACGGCAAAGGCCTTCCTCGTCGCCGGCCCCGCCGAGCGCATCTCCTGCGACAACGGTGCCATGATCCCCGGTCTATGGCAGCGCTTCAATCGGGAGGTCGCCGACATTCCCGCGCGCGTCGGCCAAGGAAAAGATCAAGTCGCCTACGGCGTCTGCTGCAACGGCGATGATGCCGGCAATTTCGATTACATTGCCGGCGTCGAGGTCGCCGATTTCTCCGACCTGCCGCGCCGCTTCGGTCGCATCCGCATTCCGGAGCAGCGCTATGCGGTGTTCACGCACAAGGATCACGTCGCCTCGATCCGGCGCACCGTCAACACGATCTGGAATCAATGGCTGCCGGCGTCTGGCCTGAAAGCCGCGGACGCGCCGAACTTCGAGCGCTATGACGAAAAATTCGATCCCGCCACCGGCAACGGCGGCTTCGAAATCTGGATACCTGTCAGCGAATAACACGCAACGCTGGCATACCGTCCCGCTTGCTTGGCAAGCTCCGGCGACTTTGCCATAACCGCAGGCAAATCTTGCCTGCGGGGGCCGGTGCCGGACATCCCGTGCAAGCCATAACAAGCAGCCGGGAGGGTCTCCAATGTCCAACGTCCGCGTTCTCGCCACCGACCTCGAATTTCCCGAAGGGCCGGTCGTGATGCCGGACGGTTCGGTGGTGCTGGTGGAGATCCGCGGCCAGCGGCTGACGCGCGTCTATCCCGACGGCCGCAAGGAGATCGTGGCCAAGATTCCCGGCGGCCCGAATGGCGCCGCGCTCGGGCCCGACGGCAAGATCTACATCTGCAACAATGGCGGCTTCTCCTGGATTCCGGCCGGCAAGATGATCATGCCCGGCCCGCAGCCGGACGATTATCTCGGCGGCGCGATCCAGCGCGTCGATCTGCAATCCGGCAAGGTCGAGACCGTCGTGACCAAATGTGGCGCGCACGATCTGCGCGGGCCGAACGACCTCGTCTTCGACAAGCACGGCGGCCTCTGGTTCTCCGACCTCGGCAAGCGGCGCGCGCGCGAGATGGACGTCGGCGGCATGTATTACCTCAAGCCCGGCATGAGCGAGATCGTCGAAATCGTGCATGGCGTATTGCCGGCCAACGGCATCGGCCTGTCGCCGGACGAGAATACGGTGTACATCGCGGAGACGCCGACCGGGCGGCTCTGGGCCTATGAGCTCTCGGCGCCGGGCACGCTCAAGCCGCGCGATCCGATCTATCGCGGCGAGCGCGGCCAGCCGATCTGCGGCCTTGGCGGCTACCAGATGTTCGACTCGCTCGCGGTGGAAGCGAACGGCAATGTCTGTGTCGCCACGCTCGTTTCCGGCTGCATCTCGGTGATCGCGCCCGACGGCACCCTGGTGGAACAGGTTCCGACCGGCGACCGCGTCACCACCAACATCGCCTTCGGCGGCCACGAGCTGAAGACCGCCTATATCACGCTGTCGGGCAAGGGCGAGCTGATCGCCATGGACTGGCCGCGCGGCGGATTGCCGCTCAATTTCTTGAACAAGTGACAATAGCGTAAAACGCGATTGTCATCCCGGGGCTATGCGGAGCATAGAACCCGGGATCTCGAGATTCCGGGTTTGGCTCTTCGAGCCGCCCCGGAATGACAATCATAAGGAACCATAGAATGCCCTGGCCCGATCCCATCACCCTGCGCGGACAGCACGCCCGGCTCGAGCCGCTGTCGCATGATCATCGCGAGGGGCTGGTCGAGGCCGTCAAGGACGGCGAGCTGTCGAAGTTGTGGTACACCGCGATCCCGCTGCCGGAGAACATGGGCAAGGAGATCGACCGCCGCTTAGGCCTGCAAGCCGCGGGCTCGATGCTGCCCTTCACCGTGTTCGATGCCGGCGGCAAGATCGTCGGCATGACCACCTACATGAACATCGACGCCACCAACCGCCGCGTCGAGATCGGCTCGACCTGGTATGGCAAGAGCGCGCAGCGCGGCCCGCTCAACACGCAGTGCAAGCTGCTGCTGCTGCGCCACGCCTTCGAGACGCTGAACTGCATCGCGGTCGAGTTCCGCACGCATTTCTTCAACCACCAGAGCCGCCGCGCCATCGAGCGCCTGGGCGCCAAGCAGGACGGCATCCTGCGCAGCCACCAGATCGCGCCGAACGGCACGTTGCGTGATACTGTCGTCTACAGCATCACCGCCGCCGAATGGCCGACGGTGCAGGCGCATCTCGAATTCCAACTCAACGACAAGCCGCGCTAGGGCGGCCGAGGGACCATGGATAGATTTGATTATGTGATCGTCGGCGCGGGCTCCGCCGGTTGCGTGCTCACCAGCCGGCTCAGCGAGGACCCCAACACCAGCGTCTGCGTGCTCGAGGCGGGCCCGTCCGATTGGCATCCCTACATCCATCTGCCGGCGGGCTTCATCAAGACCTTCCACATGAAGAGCATCAACTGGGCCTACCAGCAGGAGCCCGGGCCGTGGACCGGCGGGCGCAGCATCTACGCGCCGCGCGGCAAGACGCTGGGCGGCTCGTCCTCGATCAACGGCCACATCTACAATCGCGGCCAGCGCATGGATTTCGACACCTGGGCGCAGATGGGCAATCGCGGCTGGGGCTATGCGGACGTACTGCCCTACTTCCGGCGGCTGGAGAAGCGGATCGGCGAGGGCGAGGAAACCTATCGCGGCCGCGACGGAAACCTCATCGTCACCACCATGAACTGGCGCGATCCGCTCTGCGAGGCCTTCATGGAAGGCGCGGTCTCGCTCGGCATTCCCCGCAACCCCGACTACAACGGCAAGACCCAGGAAGGCGTCTCCTACTGCCAGCGCACCATCAACAACGGCCTGCGCGTCTCCGGCGCCACCGCGTTCCTCAAGCCGGCGATGAAGCGGCCCAACGTGCATGTGCGCACCCATGCGCACGCGACCGAGATCATCTTCGAGGGCAAGCGCGCCGTCGGCGTGCGCTACATGAAGGGCGGCCGCGGCGGCCATCCTGTCGAAGTGCGCGCCAACAAGGAGGTGATCCTCTCCGGCGGCAGCTATAATTCGCCGCAGCTGCTGCAGCTCTCCGGCATCGGCTCGCCGGATCTGTTGCAGCAGCACGGCATCGCCGTGCGTCACGCGCTGCCGGTCGGCGAGGGCCTGCAGGATCACTACGCCCCGCGCACGGTGGCGCGCGTAAAAGACATCAAGACCATCAACGAGCTCCGCCGCGGCTTCTCGCTGTGGATCGAGGCGTTGAAATGGGCGACCCAGCGCAAGGGCCTGCTCTCGCTGTCGCCGACCATGGTCTATTGCTTCTGGCATTCCGGCGAGAGCGCGGAGAGCTCCGACCTGCAGCTCACCTTCACGCCCGCCTCCTACAAAGAAGGCGTGCAGGGCCAGCTCGAGGACGAGCCCGGCATGACGGTGGCGTCCTGGCAGCAGCGTCCCGAGAGCCGCGGCTATGTCCGGATCCGCTCCAGCGATCCGTTCGCGCCGCCGATCATCCAGACCAATTATCTCGACGCCGAGCTCGACCGCCGCGTCATCGTCGGCGGCATGAAGCTGGCGCGGCGCCTCTTGAAGAGTGCGCCGCTCTCGCCCTATTACGCCTACGAGGATTTCCCCGGCCCCAACGTCAACTCCGACGACGAATTCCTGGCCGCCGCCACCGAGCGCGGCACCACCACCTTCCACCCCGGCTGCACCTGTCGCATGGGCCCTGCGGACTCGACGTGGGCGGTGGTCGACGACCAGCTCCGCGTCCACGGCCTCGAAGGCCTCCGCGTCATCGACGCCTCGGTGATGCCACGCATGATCTCGGCAAATTTGAATGCGTCCACGATGATGATCGCCGACCGCGCCTCCGACCTCATCCGCGGCAAGGCGCCGATGGAAGCCGCAAGGATTCCGGAGGCGGCGGTGGCGTGAGCAGCGCAACTGCGTAGGGTGGGTTAGCGAGCGGCCGCGCAAAGCGTGGCCGTTTGCGTAACCCACCACTTCTGCCGATGCGGAAACAAAAGAGGTGCGGCCCGTAACCCGTCGGGCAAAACACCCGGCAGCCCGTCAAGCCCTCCCCGCGAAAATATTCCACTTTACCGAAATTCGGAATTGCGGCATAGATCGCAGCAGCCCGGCCCACGGAAGAGGGGCGGTTCGCGAGTCGTTCGAAACGCGGGCCGGGTTGCGGTGGACGCGGCAGCGTCGGCACGATGGGTGCGGGCAGGGCGGGTAGTCCCTGTGAGCCCGAGGCCCCGTGCAGACGAACGGCGCTGAAGTCCGGCGAAGCCTCTTGGCGAAGCCGGAAGAGCTGCGTACGGCAAAACCGTGTGGTCCTGGCCGTCGTTGCTACGGTCAAGCTGGCCGCGGAGATGCGCGCGAGCCCAACCGGGCGGACGGCATCGTCAATTCGCGGGGCGAGGGAGGCCAGAAGGAATTCGGCTCCCGGGAGAGCACGGCATAAGCCGTCCGACCATCGCGCAGGGAAGGCCGAGTGATCGGCGACACCTGTATGCTGCTGTGCGGTTTCTCTGCGTGTGCTTTTCGCGCAGCGGACCGCGGGTGCCCGTCGGCACCCGGTCTTCCCTGCGCCCTCTTTCTTTTTGGGGCAATGGAATGGAGCAAAGCTCGGGCGAGATGAGCCGCGAGGCTGCGAAGGTGTGTCTGCAATAGAGATGCGAGTCGGACAACGACGCCGTTGCCCCTTGCTCCGTCATTGCGAGCGAAGCGAAGCAATCCAGACTGTTTCCGCGGAGGGATTCTGGTTGTTTCGCTGCGCTCGCAATGACGATGTGGAAGCAGGCGCGTGCCACATTCTCACTGTCATCGCCCGGCTTGACCGGGCGATCCAGTATTCCAGAGGCGGCTGGGATGGAATCGAAAGGCTGCGGCGTACTGGATTCCCCGCCTTCGCGGGGAATGACACCAATGTTTTGAGCGACAGCGGAGCGTTATCGTGAGTGAGCCCCAGCCTACACTTCCCTTCTGCTCAAGAACGCTAGCCGCTCGAACAGATGCACGTCCTGCTCGTTCTTCAGCAGCGCGCCGTGCAGCGGCGGGATCAGCTTGCGCGGGTCGCGCTCCCGCAATTGCTCGGCGCTCATGTCTTCGTTGAGCAGCAGCTTGAGCCAGTCGAGCAGCTCCGAGGTCGAGGGCTTCTTCTTCAGGCCGGGCACCTCGCGCACTTCGAAGAAGATGCGCAAGGCTTCCTCGACCAGGCGCTTCTTGATGCCGGGGAAGTGGACGTCGACGATGCGGCCCATCGTGTCGGCGTCGGGGAACTTGATGTAGTGGAAGAAGCAGCGGCGCAGGAACGCGTCCGGCAGCTCCTTCTCGTTGTTGGAGGTGATCATCATGATCGGGCGCTGCTTCGCCTTGATCGTCTCGCCGGTCTCGTAGACATGGAATTCCATGCGGTCGAGCTCGAGCAGCAGATCGTTGGGGAATTCGATGTCGGCCTTGTCGATCTCGTCGATCAGGAGCACCGGGCGCTGCTCGCTGGTGAAGGCGTCCCACAGCTTGCCGCGCTTGATGTAGTTCCGGATGTCGGATACGCGCGCATCGCCGAGCTGGCTGTCGCGCAGGCGCGACACCGCGTCGTATTCGTAGAGGCCCTGCTGCGCCTTGGTGGTGGACTTGATGTGCCACGTCAGAAGCGGCGCGTTCAGCGCCTTCGCCACTTCCTCCGCCAGCACCGTCTTGCCGGTGCCGGGCTCGCCCTTCACCAGGAGCGGACGCTCGAGCACGATCGAAGCATTGACGGCGACCTTGAGATCGTCGGTCGCAACATAGTCCTTGGTGCCGGTAAATTTCATCGCGCGTCCTTGTTGGTCGTCGCCGCAACGCATTGCCAGTATCAATGGCCTCGGTCACGACAAGCGAGCGGCCGCTCGCGGCGGCCGTTCCTGGTTCGGTCAGGCTTTCAGACCCGTTTTATCAGCGAAAGGATGACGAGCACAATCACCGCGCCGATCGTGGCGTCGACGATGGCGCCGATCGTGCCGGTTGCCAGCTGGATGTGCAGCTGTGGCAGAACCCAGCTCGCCACCAGCGCGCCGATGATGCCGACAACGATGTTGCCGACCAGCCCAAATCCCGCCCCGTGGACAATCTTGCCCGCAAGCCAGCCGGCGATGGCACCGATGATCAGCGCTGCGAGAATTCCCATTGCAAACGTCCCACAAACAACCCCTCATTGTCGCCAATTCTAGAGCAAAAAGCCTGCCGGTCCAACGTCCCGCAGCGGCCTCCGCCCCTTGACGTTCGCCACCCGACGGGCAATCTGTCACCCATGTTCCTGCAATTCTTCACCTCTCTGCGCGATGCGCAGGTCCCCGTGACGCTGCGCGAATACCTCACGCTGATGGAGGCGCTCGACGCTGACCTTGCGGACTATACGGTCGAGAATTTCTATTACCTGTCGCGCGCCTCGCTGGTGAAGGACGAGCGCAACCTCGACAAGTTCGATCGCGTCTTCGGCACGGTGTTCAAGGGGCTGGAAAGCCTGCTCGAGGCCATGGACAAGGCGGAGATCCCCGAGGAGTGGCTGAAGAAGCTCGCCGAGAAATACCTGACCGAAGAAGAGAAGAAGCAGATCGAGGCCATGGGCTGGGACAAGCTCATGGAGACCTTGAAGAAGCGCCTCGAGGAGCAGAAGGGCCGGCACCAGGGCGGCAGCAAATGGATCGGCACCGCCGGCACCTCGCCGTTCGGCGCCCATGGCTACAATCCCGAAGGCGTGCGGATCGGCCAGGAGAAGAACCGCAACAACCGCGCCGTGAAGGTGTGGGACAAGCGCGAGTTCAAGGATCTCGACGGCAATGTCGAGCTCGGCATCCGGAACATCAAGGTGGCGCTGCGCCGCCTGCGCAAATTCGCGCGCACCGGCGCGCCCGATGAGCTCGATCTCGACACCACCATTCGCGAGACCGCCAATCACGGCTATCTCGACGTGCACATGCGACCCGAGCGGCGCAACGCGGTGAAGCTCTTGGTGTTCTTCGACATTGGCGGCTCGATGGATGCGCATATCGAGCAGGTCGAGGAGCTGTTCTCGGCGGCGAAGAGCGAGTTCAAGCATATGGAGTATTTCTACTTCCACAATTGCCTCTATGAGGGCGTGTGGAAGCAGAACAAGCGCCGCTTCACCGACCGCACCCCGACCTGGGACGTGCTGCACAAATACCCGCACGACTACAAGGTCGTGTTCGTCGGCGACGCCTCGATGTCGCCTTACGAGATCATGGTGCCCGGCGGCTCGGTCGAGCACGTCAACGAGGAGCCGGGCTCGGTCTGGCTCGACCGCATCATCCGCACCTATCCGCATACGGTGTGGCTGAATCCGGTGCAGCAGAAGCACTGGGACTATTCGGAATCCACCACCATCATCAAGCGCATCTTCGCCAACCGGATGTATCCGATCACGATCGAGGGGCTGGAAGCTGCGATGAAGGAATTGACGCACTAGCGCCCGCCGTCATTCCGGGGCGATGCGCAGCATCGAGCCCGGAATCCATCGGGCCGCAGCGCGTGTAGAGAAATGGACCGGGCTCGCGCTGCGCGCGCCCCGGAATGACAAGAGGGAGAACCATATGCCCCAGACCATCACCCGCGGCATCAAGGCGCTGATCGACGAGGCCAATGCCGAGATCGAGACGCTCACAGCCAAGGACGCCATCGAGATCTCCAAGAACGGCGACGTCGTCATCGTCGACATCCGCGATCCCCGCGAGATCGAGCGCGACGGCCGCATCCCCGGCGCCTTCGCCTGCACCCGCGGCATGCTCGAATTCTGGATCGACCCGCAGAGCCCGTACGCAAAACCGATCTTCCAGGAAGACAAGAAGTTCGTGTTCCACTGCGCCGGGGGCTTACGCTCCGCGCTCGCGGCCAAGACCGCGCAGGACATGGGCCTCAAGCCCGTCGCCCACATCGCCGGCGGCTACGCCGCCTGGCGCGATGCCGGCGGGCCCACGGAGAAGTGGGAGCCGAAGAAGAAGGGGTGACCCCTCTCGTCATTCCGGGGCGCGACGAAGTCGCGAGCCCGGAATCCATTCATCCGCCGACTCTGCCGCGCGATGGATTCCGGGCTCGCGCTACGCGCGCCCCGGAATGACCGCAAGGAAAAGCCCATGACCACCGCCACCGACCCCCTCGTCTCCACCGAATGGCTCGCCGCTCACGTCGGCGATGCCAACCTCAAGATCCTCGACGCCAGCTTCAAGCTGCCGGGCGTGCTGCCGCTGCCGAAGGACGACTATCTCGCCGCGCATCTGCCGGGTGCCGTGTTCTTCGACGTCGATGCGGTGTCGGATCATTCCAACCCGCTGCCGCACATGTTTCCGAGCGCGGAGCAGTTCGGCCGCGACGTCGGCAATCTCGGCATCTCCAACGCGGACACCGTCGTGCTCTATGATGCCGGCGGCTGGGTCGCAGCGCCGCGTGCGTGGTGGATGTTCCTGTCCTATGGCCACAGCAACGTACGCATTCTCAATGGCGGCCTTAAGAAGTGGCGCACTGAGGGACGCGCGACCGAGAGCGGCGAGGTCAAGCCGAAGCCGGAGACCTTCACGGCGAGCTATGACGCAAACCGCGTGCGCAGCATGCAGCAACTGATCGCCAATGTCGAAAGCCGCAACGAGCAGGTGATCGACGCGCGCGCCGCCGATCGCTTCGAAGCCCGCGCGCCCGAGCCGCGCCCGGGCATCCGCTCCGGTCACATCCCCGGCGCCCGCAACGTGCCCTACAATCTGCTGTTCGACGCCGCGACCGGCGAGATGAAGCCGCTCGACGAGCTCCGCGCCGCCTTCACGAATGCCGGCGTCAAGCTGGATGCGCCGATCGTGACGAGCTGCGGCTCCGGCGTCTCGGCCGGCGTGCTGACGCTCGCGCTCTACCGCCTAGGCATCACCGACACCGCGCTCTATGACGGCTCGTGGTCGGAATGGGGCCAGGCCGGCGGCCCGGCCATCGCGACCGTCCCGGCTTGATATGAGTATTGGAGGCGTTCGCGCTTCCACAGCGTCATGGCCGGGCTTGTCCCACGGCTGTCCACGCCTTGACGCGCAGTACGAAGAACGTGGATGCCCGGGACAAGCCCGGGGCATGACGACCTCTGTGAGCGTTCCAGATCGGCTCCCGCAAGCGGGGAGAGGTGAAGATCACCGCGTGCGTGCGGTCGTCGTTGTCGCGAAAGCCGGCTGCTGCTGACCGAACGGATCGAGCTGCTGCTGCAGCTGCTGAGGCGGCGGGCGCCGCACCACGCGCTGGCGCTTCTTGGCCTTGGCCTTGCGCTTGGTCGCCTTGCTGTCCGACTTGGTGCTCTCGGCCTTGACCTTCGCCGGCGCGTCCGTCGCGGCCGCTGCAACGTTCAGCGCAGCGAGCCTTGCGGAGGCGACATCAAGCGCCGCGGCGGCGAGGGCCGGGTCAGCCGGTTCCGGCTCGCTGGCGATTGCGGCAGGCTGGGCCTCGGGAATCCCGGCCGTGGTGTCGGCGGGGGTCAGCGTATCGATGGAAGCCGGCGCTGCGGCCGCCCCGGTCGGCTCGGGCTTGTCTGGTTCGATGGCCGGCACTTCAGCCATGGGCGCGGCGGCCTCGGGCTGGACGTCCGTCTCGGTCGTGAGTGCGGCCACCTGTTCGGGCTCGCTCAAGGGCAGAGCGATGGTCGGCACCTGGTCGCGTAGCGATGGCGTGGGCTCGGCGGCCGGCTCCGGCTCGGCCCGCAGCAGAGCGAGCACCGGCTGGGCCGGCTCGGGCGCTTGCGCAAACACCTGCTCCTGCGGCCCGTTCCGCCAGCCGGGGTTGTTGACATATTGCTGATGGGTCGCCCGGAGCAGCGCGGCGGCCCCTAGGCCGAACACCAGGATGGAGGTTGACAGCAGGATCGCGGCAAACAGGAAGCGAAAGCCGGGAAGCATTGAGCGATTGCGAATTTCCGCCCCGGCGGCGGAAGTGGCCGGGGCTCAAGAGCCATCTGAACGCGGTGACGGTACTGCTTGCCGCGTTCGCCACGCGGGATCGGAGCTCAAAAAGGTGGCGAATCAGGCTGATTCGACCATATCGCAACGTCTCCGCATCGTTCCGTTAAAATCGCGGCCGACCATCGCGCCAATCGAAGGCGCGATACGATTTCAGCCCCGTGATGCAACGGGGCAACGGTAGTCTTGCGGATCACAAATCGGCAAATCCGGCGCAAATGCGCCTGATATGTCTTGAATGTGCCGCTATCTTCCGTCATCTGGCCGTTAACGGTCCGGTCGGGCTTGGGGACTATACAAGAGCGATGATGATCAAACACTTTCTGACGATATGCGCTGCAACAGTCGCTGCGGCGGGAACCTCGCTCGCTCAGGCTCAGAGCTATCCGATCCAGCAGGTGCCAAGCTATGGCGCGCCGGCCGAATATCGGCCCGGTGACCGCATGCCGAATTTCGACGCGCTGGATGAAGACGACGAGGCGATGCCGCATGCCTCGCTGCCGCCGCCCGGTCCGGCCGACGATCCGCGCTACGGCCGTCCGATGGGCGCGCCCCAGGTCTATTCGGCCGCCCCGCCCCAAGGTCCGGTGATGTCGCCGGATGATCCGCGCTATGGGCGCCCGGCTGGCGCCCCGCCGGTCTATTCGGCCGCGCCGCAGGGCCCCGTGATGTCGCCCGATGATCCCCGCTACGGCCGGCCCGCCGGTCCGCCAGCGGTGATCTACGCCGACCGTCCGCCTCAGCAATCGCCCGCCAATGATGGCCTGCGTCCGCCCGAGGCTGTGGGCGGTCCCGCCGCGACCGGGACGGTCCAGACCGGGCAGCCGCCCGTGGGCACGGATGGCCGCCCGGTGACCTTGGCCGCGCTGCCGCCCGAGGAGCAGCCCGATGCTGCGCCGGTGCAGCTGCCGCCGAACCTGCGCCGTCAGGAGGTTGCGTTCCAGACCAAGGAGCCGCCCGGCACGCTCGTGGTCGATACGCCCAACACCTACCTCTATTACGTGCTCGGAGGCGGCCGTGCGATCCGCTACGGCGTCCGCGTCGGCCGCGACGGCTTCACCTGGACCGGCGTGCAGAAGATCACCCGCAAGGCCGAGTGGCCGGATTGGCATCCGCCGACCGAGATGATCGAGCGTCAGCCCTATCTGCCGCGCTTCATGGCCGGCGGCCCGGGCAATCCGCTCGGCGCCCGCGCGATGTATCTCGGTTCAACCGTCTACCGCATCCACGGCACCAACCAGCCTTCGACGATCGGCAAGTTCGTCTCCTCCGGCTGCATCGGCATGCTGAACGAGGACGTCTCCGACCTGTTCGAGCGCGTCAAGGTCGGCACCCGCGTTGTCGTGATGCCGGGTGGTCCGCCGCCGGGAACGGCGACGGCCTCCGCCGCGCCGACCCCGGGCGCAGCCGCACCCGGTATTGCTGGTCCAGCTCCGATGTCGGCCCAGGCCGGCCCGGTCCCCGGGACGCAGCCGACCGTGGTGCCGCCGCTGCCCGCACCGGTCACCGTGCGCTGATCGCCGCGAGACAAGGATTCGAATTGCAATGGGCGTGCCTTGGCACGCCCATTGTCGTTTCAGGCCAGCCGGCGCGGCAGCTCAGCGCCCTTCGTGAAGGCGTCGATCGCCTCGACCATCTGGCCGTAATGGATGCGGAGGCCTTCCGTGGTGGCGTAACCCAGATGCGGCGTCAGCACGACATTGTCGAACTTGCGGAAGGGATGGTCGACCGGCAGCGGCTCGACCGAGAACACGTCCAATCCTGCACCTGCGATCTTGCGCTGCTGCAAGACTTCCAGCAGCGCCTGCTCATCCACGATCGGCCCGCGCGCGGTGTTGACGAGGAACGCCGTTGGCTTCATGCGCGCCAGATCGGCGCGGCTGACGAGACCGCGTGAGCGCTCGCTCAGCACCACATGGATGGTGACGATGTCGGCCTTGGCGAAGAGTTCGTCCTTGGTGGCGTAGCCGACCCCTGCCGCCGCGCATTTCTCCGGCGTCAGGTTCGGGCTCCAGGCGATCACGTTCATGCCGAACGCCTTCGCAATGCCCGCCATCTTGCTGCCGAGCTTGCCGAGCCCGACGATGCCGAGCGTCAGCCCTTCGATCTCGACTCCGGCAAATGTCTGCCAGGGCTCGCCGGCATGCATGCGCGCGTTCTCACGACCGATGCCGCGGGTCAGTTCGAGGATCAGGCCCATGGTGAGCGGCGCCGTCGGATCGCGGGAATATTGCGTGCCGCCGACGGCGATGCTGCGTGCCTTGGCTGCCTCCATGTCGATCGCTGCATTGCGCATGCCTGAGGTCAGCAGCAGCTTCAGCTTCGGCAGGCTCTCGAATAGGCTCTTCGGGAAAGCCGTGCGCTCGCGCATCGCGCAGATGATTTCGAAGTCGGTGAGCGCACTGGCTGCGGCCTGCTCGGAGGCGAAGGGATGGCTGAACACGCTGACGTCGACGCGATCCGACAATTTCGGCCAGTCGGCGACGTCGAGGGCGAGATTAAAATAGTCGTCGAGGATTGCGCAGCGCAGCCGGCTCATCAGCGTTCGTCCATGGCGAGAGGTGAAGGCGCCGGGCGGGCGCCGTCATTGGAACCTGGCCATGGTTTGCGCGCAATCGCGCCAGCGCGCAAGCAGCCTGCGCCTTCAAAAATCCGATAGGAGATCGTCGCTCAGAGGTCGCGGGGCTTCAAGCGGAACGGTGCATCCATGCCGTGCTTGGCGCGCCAGGCGGGGCCGGGGCCGCGCATGTAATGCAGTTCGGGCCGGTAGGGATTGAAGGCGGTGACGAAGAAGTGCTTCCAGAAGGCCTTGATCTCCGAGGCGAACCCGAAAGTGCGCCCGGCTCCTGCCGGAACAGGAAGAGAATGGGTCTGGATCAGAGCCATGATGCGGCCTCGCTGTGCTCCCCGTTCGTTCTGAGCGGGTGGCGCTGTTTCCGCGCGAAGCCGAGCTTTGGCCTGATTTATTAAAAGATGGTTTCAATTGTCCGGATCGGTGGCCGGATGGTTTCCTGACCGTATTCATCCGTGGTGAACGGACGGAAAACGTTGCCCTTTGGGGGCGGGATCGTTACATCGCTGGCGAAGCAAATTTCCTCAAATCGAAGGTTTCACGGGACCGATGGCGCGCCAGTTCATCTATTTCATGCAGGGCCTGACCAAGAGCTACCCGACCCGGAAGGTGCTCGATAACATCCATCTGAGCTTCTACCCGGACGCCAAGATCGGCGTGCTCGGCGTCAACGGCTCGGGTAAGTCGACGCTGCTCAAAATCATGGCCGGTCTCGACAAGGAATACACCGGCGAGGCCTGGGTCGCCGAGGGCGCCCGCGTCGGCTATCTCGAGCAGGAGCCGCAGCTCGATTCCAAGCTGACCGTGCGCGAGAACGTCATGCAGGGCGTCGCCAAGCAGAAGGCGATCCTGGACCGCTACAACGAGCTCGCGGTCAACTATTCGGACGAGACCGCCGACGAGATGACCAAGCTCCAGGACGAGATCGAGGCCCAGGGCCTGTGGGATCTCGACAGCAAGGTCGACCAGGCCATGGACGCGCTGCGCTGTCCGCCCGACGATGCCGACGTGACGAAACTCTCGGGCGGTGAGCGCCGCCGCGTCGCGCTGTGCCGCCTGCTGCTCGACCAGCCCGAGCTCTTGCTGCTGGACGAGCCGACCAACCATCTCGACGCGGAATCCGTGTCGTGGCTGGAAGGGCACCTGCGCAACTATCCCGGTGCGATCCTGATCGTCACCCACGACCGTTACTTCCTCGACAACGTCACCGGCTGGATCCTCGAGCTCGATCGTGGCCGCGGCATCCCGTACGAAGGCAATTACTCGTCCTGGCTGGTGCAGAAGCAGAAGCGTCTGGAGCAGGAGGGCCGCGAGGATGCCGCGCACCAGAAGACGCTCGCGCGCGAGCAGGAATGGGTGGCGTCCTCGCCCAAGGCACGCCAGGCCAAGTCGAAAGCGCGCTACCAGCGCTATGAGGAGCTGCTGAAGAAGGCGAGCGAGAAGCAGACCCAGACCGCGCAAATCATCATTCCAGTGGCCGAGCGGCTCGGCGCCAACGTGGTCGATTTCGAGGGGCTCAGCAAAGGCTTTGGCGATCGTCTCCTGATCGACAATCTCACCTTCAAGCTGCCGCCCGGCGGCATCGTCGGCGTGATCGGTCCCAACGGCGCCGGCAAGACCACGTTGTTCAGGATGATCACCGCTCAGGAGAAGCCGGACTCCGGCACGATCACGGTCGGCGAGACCGTGCATCTCGGCTACGTCGACCAGTCGCGCGACGCGCTCGACGGCAAGAAGACCGTGTGGGAGGAGATCTCTGGCGGCAACGAACTGATCCTGCTCGGCAAGAAGGAAGTCAACTCGCGCGGCTATTGCTCGTCGTTCAACTTCAAGGGCGCGGACCAGCAGAAGAAGGTCGGCGCGCTCTCGGGCGGTGAACGCAACCGCGTCCATCTCGCAAAAATGCTGAAGTCCGGCGCCAACGTCCTGCTGCTCGACGAGCCGACCAACGACCTCGACGTCGACACGCTGCGCGCGCTCGAAGAGGCGCTGGAGGACTTCGCCGGTTGCGCCGTCATCATCAGCCACGATCGCTGGTTCCTCGACCGCATCGCGACGCACATCCTCGCCTTCGAGGGCGAGAGCCACGTCGAATGGTTCGAAGGCAATTTCCAGGACTACGAGAAGGACAAGATGCGCCGGCTCGGCCAGGACAGCATCATCCCGCACCGCGTGAAGTACAAGAAGCTGACGCGGTGATGGCAGCATGATGCGACGGGCGCTCATCGCTGCCGGGATCGTCATCGCCTGCAACTGGTCGCCCGTCCGTGCTGCCGACGCCGCCTTCACCCAGTTCATCGCCTCGTTGTGGCCGGAGGCCCAACAGGCCGGCGTTTCGCGCGCAACGTTTGATGCGCAAACGCGCGGTCTGGAGCCCGATTACAAGCTGCCCGATCTGCTCTTGCCCGGGCGGCCGGCGACTGGCGCGCCGTCGCAGGCCGAGTTCGTGCAGGTGCCGGCCGACTACGTCAAGGAAGCCTCGATCGCGCGGCTTGCAGGCGAGGGGCAGCGGCTGCTCCAAAAGCATCGTACCTCGCTGGACGAGATCGAGAAGAAGTCCGGGGTGCCGGCGACCGTCATGCTCGCCATCTGGGGCCGCGAGACAGACTATGGCCGGCACACGTTGCCCTACGATCTGGTGCGCGTACTGGCGACGCAGGCCTATGTCGGACGCCGAAAGGATCAGTATCGCAACGAGTTCATTGCCGCGCTCAAGATCCTCGATGAAGGCGTCGTCACGCGCAAGGACATGCGCTCGTCCTGGGCCGGCGCGACCGGCCTCACCCAGTTCCTGCCGTCCGAATATTACAAGCATGGCGTCGATTTCGACGGCGATGGCCGCATCGACATCTGGCACTCGGTGCCGGATGCGCTAGCCTCGGCTGCGCAGCAGCTCGTCAACAAGGGTTGGCAAAGCGGTGTACGCTGGGCCTATGAGGTGCAGGCGCCGCCGAAGGTCGATTGCGCGACGGGCGTGCCGGAGGTGACGAAGCCGATCGGCCAATGGCTGCGCGAGGGTTTTGTCCCGGTACGCGGCCAAAAGCTCAGCGCCGCCGAGCAGGCGCAGCCGGCCTCGCTGCTCCAGCCCGAAGGCATCTACGGCCCGTCATTCCTGACCACGAAGAACTACTTTGTCATCAAGGAATACAATTTCTCCGATCTCTACGTTCTGTTCGTCGGCCATCTCAGCGACCGCATGACGAGCCCGCTGCCGTTCGCAACGCCCTGGTCAGCCTCGAAGCAATTGCGCACCAAGGACGTCGAGACCATGCAGCGCGGGTTGATGCGGATCGGACTCTACAAGGACAAGATCGACGGCAAGGCCGGCATGCAGACGCGTGCCGCGCTCGGCGCCTATCAGAAGTCGGCGGGCCTCAAGGTCGATTGCTGGCCGAGCGAAGAGGTGCTGCGTTCGATCCAGGCGGCGCGATAGCGTGCGCAAACAAAAAAGCCCGGCCGATGCTCTCGGCCGGGCTTTCCGATCGCGGCGCGCATGCGCCAGGCAATCAGATCAGTAGCAAACGCGAACCGGACGGCTGACCCAGCCGTAGCCGTCCCAATAGCGCTCGCGGCGCCAGTAGCAGGGCGCGGGCGGCGGGGGCTCGGCGATGTAAACGGGGCCGCCATAGGCGGGACGGCTGGAGGCGATGGCGCCGCCGACGATGGCGCCACCGATCAGGCCGGCTGCGATACCGGCGCCGACGCCGTCATGGGCCTTCGCGGACGGAGCGGCGGTCACCAGCGAACCGGCGACCGTCGCGACCGTGAGCGCGGCAACTAAAGTCTTGTTCATGCTCTTGGCTCTCCTGGGAGATGGGTTCCTCCAGTTAGAGGCGCCCGGGTTTCAAAGGTTCACGCACACTCTGATGGAATTGGCCTTGCAGCTAGGAAGCGCGCAAATGGTCAATCCACGGTAAACGCACACGGAGCTGTGACGAGAAAAAGCGGTCTTTTTCAGGCCCTGAGATGAACGGCGCATCCGTAGTCAACCGGCTTGGCGCGCCTCAGCCGCAGACTCGGACGCGACGGACGCGCCAGGCATAGCCATCCCAGAAGCGCTGCTTCTGCCAGACGCAGCCGCCGTAATAGTCGTCGGCAACATAGCCTGGACCCGGGGCGTAGTAGCGCGGCGGGTAGTAGCCCGGCCCATAGTAGCCATAGCTGGGCCCGTAATAATACGGAGAAGCCAGCGCGCCGCCGACAATGGCGCCGCCGATGATCCCGGCCGCCACGCCTGCCGCGACACCGCGCTGGGCATGGGCCGGCGTTCCGGCCGTCAGGGCCAGAATGGCGACGGCAGCGACCGCCAGGAGCGACTTCTTCATTGCTTGACCTTTCAGACGAACACGAGGGAACCTTTGGGCGGCAAGGTTCCATATTTCGCTTGAATGATCAATGAACGGCACCTTTGCCGGAGACGACCAATTGATATGGATCCCACCGGGAGACGATGATGGGCAACGCGATGGTCAATGCTTTGATTGCGGCCGGGATCGTTTTCGCGATCGGCTACGGCTGGATCGCACATCTCCAGAACCGCGCACGGCGCTCCCGCGCCACCGCCGGCAGCCACGGAGGGAGTAGCGGGGACAGCACCTATTCCGGGACGAATGACGGCTTCTCGCTGGGAAGCTGGTTGTCCGGCGGCAGTTCGGGAAGCTCTAGCGACGGCGCAAGCTGTTCGAGCAGCGATAGCGGCAGCAGCAGCGGCGGCGACTGCGGAGGCGGTGGCGATGGCGATGGCGGAGGCGGCGGTGGCGACTAGTCCGGCTACAATCTTGATCCAGCGCAAGAGCTTGATTTAGAGCCGTTCTAGGCTTTGATCAGGCCAGTTTGGAATAGCTTCAAATACCTGTTTTTCCTTTTGCATCCGGCCGGCCTGTTAAATATCGATGATGGCGCGTCACCGAAGGGCCTGCCACTTCCATGATCGTTTGTTCCTGTAACGTGCTGAGCGATGATGATATCCGCGCCGCCGTCGCCGAGTCCGACGACGCCGTGCGGCATGCCAAACAGGTCTATGGCTGTCTCGGCTGCAGCGCCGAATGCGGCCGCTGCGCCCGGACGATCAAGAGTATCATCGACGAAGCGCTCGGCCCCTGTGCGCAGTCCTGCTGCGCCGGCTGCCCGCATAGCCACACCGTGGCTGCCAACGACGAGACCGCCGAACCCGCCGAGTTCGCCCTCGCGGCCTGCTGAAAACTTCCGCAACTCCGGCTGAGCTTTTCCCCGGCTGGGTTCCCGTAGCCGGTTGCTCTCGCTCGCAAAGTGATTTAGAAGCGTTCTAAACTCGGTTTGGGACCGATTTGGACTGCAAGAGCTGGAGTGAACCATGCAGGGCGACGCAAAAGTCATCGACTATCTCAACAAGGCGCTGCGTCATGAGCTGACTGCGATCAATCAGTACTGGCTGCATTACCGCTTCCTCGACAATTGGGGCCTGCTGGACATGGCCAAGGTCTGGCGCAAGGAATCCATCGAGGAGATGGAGCACGCCGACAAGCTCACGGAGCGGATCCTGTTCTTCGACGGCTTTCCGAACATGCAGGTGCTCGATCCCCTGCGCATCGGCCAGAACGTCAAGGAGATCATCGAGTGCGATCTCGCCGCCGAGATGAGCGCGCGGGCGCTCTATCAGGAGGCGGCGACCTACTGTCACAGCGCCAAGGACTATGTCACACGCGACCTGTTCGAGAAGCTGATGAGCGACGAGGAGCACCACATCGACTTCCTCGAGACCCAGCTCGATCTGATCGGCCGCATCGGCCTCGAGCTCTACACCCAGAAGCATGTCGGCGGGCTCGAGGGCGAGGGGCACTAAACTCGGGCCCGGCTCCCTCCATCGTCATGGCCGGGCTTGAACCCGGCCATCCACGTGTTGCCGCACGACGTTTTGCGGAACCGCTCTCGGCTACAGCTGCGTCTTGTAGAGCTCTTCCACGGCCTCCTGGCTCGCCGGTTCGCCGAGGCCGGTCTGCTCGTGAATGACCGTGACGATGCTCGGCATCACCGAGCGCTGCACCTTCTCGGACGACCACAGCTTCGAGCGCATCAGCGCCTTGCCGCAGTGGAAATAGACCTCGCTGACCGCGACATTCAGCACCGCGCGCGGCGGCTTGCCGAATTCCACCATCGAGGCGAGCAGATCCGGGTCGGCCGACAGCGTGCCGCGGCCGCCGACGCGCAGCGTCTCCTCGATGCCCGGCACGAAGAACAGCAAATGCACGAAGCCTGAGCCTTCGACGACGTTGCGGAAACTGTCGATGCGGTTGTTGCCGGAGCGGTCGGGCATCAGCAGCTGGTTGGGGCCGGCGACGCGGACGAAGCCGATGCCGCCGCCGCGCGGCGAAGCGTCGACGCTGCCGTCCGCTCCCGATGTCGCGAGCACGCAGAATGGCGACATCTCGATGAATTTCTTCGCATGCGCATCGATCGCGGGCCGTGCCTTCGCGGTCACGCGCGGGCTCGGCTTGGCATAGATGGTGGCGAGGTCTTCGGCGCTAAGATCGGTCAACGGCGTGCCTCCGCTTCAGCTGGGCTTCAAGCTACTCGATCGGGCCGTCGCCAGCCAATGGAAATCACCAAGGCGCGTTACACCGCATCCGCCGGCACGAAGCAGCTGATGATGATGGAGCCGCGGTGGTGGACGTACCACACCACGGCCTGGCCGATCGGATTGCCCTGGTCGCGGATGATGGCGCGTCCGGGCACCTCGATCCATTGTCCCTCGATCGGCACCCAATAAGCGCCATTGCGCACGTCATACTCGGTGCGATGGCCGTCGGAGATGTCGCAGCAGGGAACCCCGTTCGGCGCGATCACGCTCTTGAACCAGGCGCGGATGTCGGGCGGAACGTGGTCGTATTGGCCATTGTCGCGCGCGAACGCAACGTTTGCCAGCGCTGTCGCCGCAACCAACCAAACGCACAGTGCGAGCCTGTGCATGCGATCCTCCTCGTCGCGTATCATGCCATGGGCGCGCGATTGTCCTGCGCGTATTTCCTATCGTTGGCACGGATTAAGCCTGAGCCGTCACTGCAATGCATGCTCAAATAATATGCGATGCCGGCGCCCCGCTTATGATGCGCTGCGAGATCAGCTTGTGGCGGTGCGCCCCCAAGTTGGTCGCAGAAGCGAGAAGGCGGATGTAGGATTTCGGCTCCGACCTTCGTCTTAAGGAAAACGCCGGGAGAAAGTGCATGTGCCGCAACATCAAGACGCTGTTCAACTTCGAGCCGCCGGCGACGGAGGATGAGATCCACGCCAGCGCGCTGCAATTCGTGCGAAAGCTGTCGGGCTTCAACAAGCCTTCGCAGGCCAACGAGGCGGCGTTCGAGCGTGCGGTGGCCGAAGTCTCCGAGGCGGCGCGAAAACTCCTGACCTCGCTGCATACGAACGCACCGGCGCGCGACCGCGAGGTTGAGGCGGAAAAGGCGAAAGAGCGTTCGCGGCTGCGCTTCGGTACGTGAGCTCAGGCAGCGTGCTCCGTGATCTGGCTCACGGTATCTGCTGCCTCAGCTTGCGATGGTGGCGGCCGGGGTTTTGATCGCCCGGAGCACGACATGAGCCGCCCCCTTCTTCCTTTGAAAGCAGGTGCCATCGTCTTCACGCTGCTGTGGACCGCGTGGATGATGTGGTGGAGCGGCTCGTTCTCGAGCGCGAACGTGATCATCCTCGCCCTGTGCGGCGCGGCGGTCGGCTATTTCTGGTATCGCGCCATGCGCTGGCAGTTCGAGCGCATGGGCATGCTGCCGCCGCGCGAGGATCGGCCCGACTAGACCCGTCGGCTATCCTTGCCGTGCTTCTTCCTTTTCTTTTTCTTCCTGTGATCGTCGACGTCATCGCCCTCGTCATCGACGATTGCCGCGTCGGTCTCCTGGACGGCGGCTTCGAGCGCTTCGCGCTCGGCGGCTTCGCGCTCGCGCTGGCGGCGGCGTTCGTCCCAGGCGTCGAAGAGCTGGTCGAGCCAGGGCAGCACCTGCTCGATCGACGGCAATTGGCCGGGCGGACCCGGCTCGCCGCGCGGGCCTTGCGGCCCCGCCGGTCCCTGCGGCCCGGCAGGTCCCGGTGCGCCGGCTGGCCCACGCGGACCGGCTTCGCCCTGTTTGCCTTGCGGACCGGGCTTGCCGGGCGGTCCGGCCTTCCCGACCGGGCCCGGCTTGCCCTGCGGCCCGGGCTTGCCGCGTGCGCCGTCGGCGCCGCGCCGGCCCGGATGTCCCTGTGGCCCCGGCCGTCCCGGCTCGCCTTGCCGCCCGCGAGGCCCCTGAGGCCCCGGCCGTCGTCCCTGGTCGTCTGCCACGCCACCGCTCCCTTCACCTGGAGCACGCTACTTAGCGGCGTTTGACGACAGCAGCAATTCTGCCCGCGCATCGTGCCAGGCTTGATCAACATCAATCGGCGGCGCGAGCGGCCGCCTCATCCATCGCGCGTGGCTGCGCAGCGCGTCGTCGCTGTCCGACTGATGTCGTGCGCTAATCCTGACAGGCGGGCACGTCGATGCCGGAGGCGGCATAGAGCCTGATCTTGTTGCGCAGCGTGCGGACGGAAAGGCCGAGCACGCGCGAGGCGCGCGTGCGGTTGCCGTCGCAGCGCGCCAGCGTCTGGAGCACGAGCTCACGCTCAACCTCGTCGACGGTGGCGCCGATCAGAAGCGGAACGATCTGGTTCGGGGCAAGCAATTGTGCGTCCGGCCCGGACGCGGCGACATGAACAGTGGTCATCAACACACCTCCCGATCAACGCCCGCTTCCATCGTCGGAAGCGGATCGAGAACCAACGACCCCCAAGCCGTGAATCTACGGTGGTCCGGTTTGGTTAATGAAAGGTTAATTGGAGGGGCTGCACCGAATTGATCTTGAGAATGCCCAGATGCCGCCGCGATTGGCGCGAGCATCGCGTCCCTCACACCGTGCGATAGCCGCCGTCCACCATCACGATGGTTCCGGTGACATAGGCCGACAGATCGGAGGCAAGGAACACCGCGGGGCCGACGATGTCCTCGGGCTTGCCGGTGCGCGCCAGCGGGGTGTGATCGATGAAAGCCTGCACCAGCGCCGGATTGGTCGCGCGGGCGTTGGCGTTGAGGTTGGTCTCGATGAAGCCGGGGCCGATCGCGTTGACGCGCACGCCTTCCTTGCCGAGCTCGACCGCGAGCGCCTTGGTGAAGCCGAGCACGCCGTGTTTCGAGGTGGTGTAGGCCGCCGAGCTCGGCGTGCGCAGATGCACGAAGGACTGGATCGAGCCGATGTTGACGATGCGGCCTTTGCTGGCGCGCAAGGGCGCGAGGAACGCCTGCGTCACGTTGAACACGCCGGTGAGGTTGAGCGAGATGATGTCGTTCCAGTCCTTCGCCACCGTCTCGGTCTCCGCGGTGAAGGCGTTGCGGCGGGTGATGCCGGCATTGTTGACGAGGATCGAGACCTGCCCGACCTTGTCCGCGATCTGCCTGGCGAGCGCGAAGCAATCCTCGTGCCTGACAACGTCGAGCGCAAAGCTCTCGGCCTTGCCGCCCGCTTGCCGGATCTCCTGCGCCGCCTCCGCCACCGTCTCCGCGTTGACGTCGAGCAGCACGACCTGCGCGCCCTCCCGCGCATAGCCGGCGGCGATCGCCCGACCGATTCCGGAACCGGCGCCGGTGACGACGGCGATGTGGTTTGCGAGCAGCGCCATGGCAGTTTCCTCCCGTTTTCGTTTCGAAGTTTCACGAAACGCTAACGCGAAATTAAGGGGTCGGAAACGGCGGCCTTGGCATACTGATCCTGATTGCTAAACGTTGCGCGCATGATGGAACGGCTCGAAACCTGGAAACTCGCTCTGGAACGCCTGCGGTCCGCGCAAGCGCCGGATTGGGCCGAGGCCGGCCGGCTGGTGGCGGAGATCGCGCGGATGAGCAACGACGTCACGCTGCGCCAGGCCGCCGAGCAGGCGCTGCCGGTGCTGCGCCAGGCCGTCGACAATGACGATCATAGCGTGACGCTGGCGGCCCAGCGCCGTCTCGGCGTGGTGCTCGAGGTCGTGCACGATCTGACCGCGCCGCGCTTCGGCCGCCGCAACGCCGCGCCGAAGAAGCTCTCCAGCGAGGACCGCGCCCGCAAGGTGCTCGGCCTGCCGCTCGCGGTGCAGCTCACCTGCGAGGACATCAACCAGGCCTATCGCCGCGCCGCCAAGGGCCTGCATCCCGACCAGGGCGGCAGCGCCGAAGCCTTCATCGATCTCGCCGCCGCGCGCGACATCCTGATCCATCCCGGCGCGCACAAGGACGCGTGAGCGTCTCGGGCCTTCGAAAAGCAAACCGGGCAAGGACGCCCGCGTCCTTGCCCGGTTCTTCGTCCGCCGATCGATTACCTTACCACTTGCAGCTACCGCTCTTGAGCGCGGCGTCCTTGACCATGAGTGCATCGACGAAGGTCGGCACGCTGGCGCTGGCGCGGTGATAGCCGGCCGGCCACGGCGTGGTCGGGATGCTCTCGTCCCAGATCTGGCAGAAGCCGGTGTCCTGCCAGCGGATCAGATGATAGCTGGCTTCGGCCGGGCTCGCGGCGACGAACGCGGTGACGGTAAGACCGGCGGCAGCGCACAGCATGGAAATACGACGCATGATCAGCTCCTCAAATGAATGATGTGATGCGCCTCCCGACAATGACGGGGAGGGGTGGTGCGGGACGCGCTTGGCATGCGCCCCGGACAAGATGTGAGTAGTTCCACCCGTCGTCGAGGTTCAAAAAATGTGCGTGGGACAGGTCTGATTGTGGCCGGCGAAACGCTTCAGGCCAGCGCAAAGCAAAAGGGCGGATCGCCCGCGCGACCCGCCCTTCAAACGCTACTCTCGCGTCCGGCTCAGAGCGTGCACTTCCGCTCGGTGCGCATCTTGATCTGCAGGTCCGAGGCCTGCTGGAAGGTCGGGAACGGCTTGCTGACGACCTTGTAGGTCGAGACACCGAACTGGAACGGCTTGTACTGCAGGTCCTCGTTCCAGACCTGGCAGATGCCGGTGTTGTCCCAGCGGATCACGTAATAGCCGACCTTCGCGGAGGCGGGCACGGCGAACACGGAACTAGCGATGCCGGCAACGGCACTGAGCGCGAGAAGGCGGCGCATGAAGTAACTCCTTGTGGGACATGGGTGGTGGGACATGGGCGGTGGGACATGGGACCGAAAAAATTCGTGCGGTAAAAGCAGGTCCTTTGCAAGCGGGGGAGCCGCCATTCACGGACATGTCAGCTGCGCCCAACGCATTTGGTTTGGACGCGTGCCCGATGGGCCACACGCAGCTGAGTAGGCTCCTACTTGGCCAGCGAGGCGACCGCCTCGATCTCGATCAGCATCTTCGGATCGGGCAGCGCCTGCACCACGCAAGTCGTGCGCGCCGGGTACGGCGGCGGGCCGAAGGCGCCGGCATAGAGCGCGTTCATCGCGGCAACGTCCGAGGCGCGGGTCAGGAGCACGTTGACCTTGACGAGATCATGCAGGCCGGCGCCGGCCTCGCCCAGCACGCGCTTGATGTTGACGACGACATTGGCGAACTGCGTCTCGAAGCCGTCGGGCAGCGCACCATTGGCATCGAAGCCGGGAATGCCGGAGACGAACAGGAGGTCGCCAACCCGCGTCGCAAAGGACAGCGGCGGCGCCTTGACGTGCGGCGGGGGCGCGAAATGCTGGATCGGCATGGGATCACCTCGGGAGGGGGGCGGAGGGGTGAGCGTAGCGGCTGGCCGGGGCGGCTCAAAACAAAAAGTGCGAAAACAACCCCATGCACAGTAGGGATGGTGCGGAGATCGTTGGGGTTTGTCGAAATTCGGGATTACGGAAGTAGCGGCTTGCTCCGTCGGGCAAAACAGGGGCAGAATGGCATGATAGCGGTTGGTCCGTCCTGTGGCCCCAAACTCCGCCGTCATGCCCCGGCTTGACCGGGGCATCCAGTACGCCGCGGCTTCTCGGCTCAAGCACAATGGTCTCGGCGTACTGGATCGCCCGGTCAAGCCGGGCGATGACAGTTGAGTGCGTGGCCGCAGACCGAGTCCCTCGTCCGCCCAACATGTTGCCGCCCCGATCGATCAGGTACATTCGCTCCGTCTGATTCGAATCCTCCTTTAAAAAACAGCCCCCGGAGACCCCCATGAAGCTCGCATCCACCCTCCGCGCCGCGTGCGTCGCCATCGTCGCCCTGGCTGGCCTCTCGACGACCGCGCAGGCCGACAGCGGCTTCGTGACGCTGACGATCTACAAGGCGGGCTGGATCATCGGCGGCTCCGGCGGCTCGGGCGTGCTGAACTTCCGCGGTCGCACTTACGGGCTTTCCACCGGTGGCCTCGACTACGGCCTCGTGTTCGGGGGATCCAAGACCGTGCTGCGCGGCCGGGTCTCCAACATCAACCGCCCCTCCGACGTTGCCGGCGTCTACGGCGCCGCCGGTGCCGGCATCGCCGTCGGCTCCGGCGCCCGCGCCATCGTGCTGACCAACCAGAAGGGCGCAGTGCTGGAGCTGTCGGGCACGCAGGTCGGCCTGATGGCGAATGCGGATCTCAGCGGGCTTGCGATCACGATGCGGTAGGGGCTGCTTGAACGCCGTCATTGCGAGCGCAGCGAAGCAATCCAGTCTATCCCCGCGGCGAGATTCTGGATTGCTTCGCTGCGCTCGCAATGACGGAGCAATCTAATTATTGCTCACCATCGCATGCACCCGCTCGCAATGCGCGACGAGGTTTGCGTGCGCATCGACGAAGGCCTTCAGCGGCGTCGGGATCGGAAAGTAATAGATGTTTGCGATGAAGCCGTAGATGCCGGCATCAACGCTCGTCGGCGCTGCGCCGTGCACGAAGCCTTGCGCCGGCACGACGTCCGCCAGCACCTGCAGATCGGCGAGCCCCCGGGCATAGGCCTGCTCGGGCGTGTAGCGGCCGACGCCCTGGAAGTGATAGCGCTGCGCGTTGTAGGCCTTGGCCTTCTCGAAGCCGGCAGCGTCGATCTGCGGATGCTGCGCAATGAAGGCGTCGCGGAACGCCGGATAGAAGCGCTCGTCCTTCCAGCGCGAATAGGACATCACCCAGTAGAGATCGTCCAGCATGCGCGTCACGAAATGGTTGGTGCGGCGTGCGGCCTGCGACAGGCCGGCGTCGATCGTGAGGCGATATTTCGCGATCGCATGCGCGATGATGGTCTCGCTGTCGCCGATGGTATCAAAGTCGTCGACGATGTAAGGCAGCTGCCCGCGCGGCGCGGCGGAGGCATCGAAGACGTGCTCATGCACGAACGGCACGCCCGACAGCTTGAGGAAGGCGTAAACCTTGAGGCCGTAGCCGTTGTTGTCGGCGACGCCGAAGAGCTCTGGGTAGGAGTAGAGGGTCAGCATGTGCGGGCTCCTCCGGGGTGGCGGAGACCAGCATGCTAGGGAGTGGAAGCGGATGCAATCCTCGTGGCCCGCATGAGCGCAGCGACATGCGGGAATGGGCTCCCCGGATATCGCTTGCGCTCATCCGGGCTACGTCAGAGCGCCATTTGCGAATGGCCTTTTGCGCAATAGGATGACCGCAATCCTCTGGTCCGGGAGATCACGATGGCCATCAACAAGGACAAGATCGACGACATGAGACTTCGCCCATGACCCGCGACGAATTGGCCGCTGCCTATGCGGCACCCGGCCGCCACTATCACAATCTCGCGCATATCGAGGATTGCCTGGCGGCGCTCGCGCGGATCAATGGTCTCTCGGTCGCCGAGCGCGAGACGTTGTCGGAAGCGATCTGGTGGCACGACGCCGTCTACGATCCGACGCGGACGGACAACGAGGAGCGCAGCGCGGAGCTTGCCGAGCAGCACGTCCGCGCCGAGCTTCGCCAAGAGGTCGGCCGCCTGATCCGGCTGACCAAAACGCACGACGTTCCCCCGGGCGACCGTCTCGGGGCGATCCTGATCTCGATTGACCTCAGCATTCTCGGCGCCGATAACGCCCGCTACGACTCCTATGCCGCTGCGATCCGCCGGGAGTTCAGCCATGTCGCCGAGGAGGACTATCGCGCCGGCCGCGCCCGCGTGCTGCGCCGTTTCGCGGCACGCGAGGTCATCTTTCCTGACCCGGTCTTCGCCGCGAGCTTCGATCGCCAAGCCCGCGCGAACCTTGCCCGCGAGCTGGCCCAGCTGAGCTGAAGTGGGCTGACCCGCCTACGAACGCGACGCCGCCTGAAACACCGCCAGCTGCGCCTCGAACGCCCGCCTGAATGCCGGCCGCGCCTCGCCGCGCGCGACATAGGCGGCGATCTCAGGAAATTCATCGAGCAGGCCTGACGTATTCAGCCGCCGCAGCACGGTCACCATCATGAGATCGCCGGCGCTGAAGGCGCCGTCGAGCCAGTCGGCATCACGGATGTGACGGGACAATTCGCCGAGCCTGATGTGCACGCGCTCCTGCAAGCTCGGCAGACGCTCGGCGTACCAGCTCCTGTCGCGCTCGAACAGCATCGCCATGGTGAGCTCGACGATCGGCGGCTCCACCGTGCTCAGCGCAGCGAACATCCACGCGATCGCGCGGGCGCGCGCGTTGGCGTCCTTCGGCAGCAATCCATCATGGCGCTCGGCGATGTGGAGCACGATCGCGCCGGACTCGAACAGCGTGAGATCGCCGTCCTCATAGGTCGGGATCTGCCCGAACGGATGCAGCGCGCGATGCGCCGGCTGCTTCATCGCGGCGAACGAGACGAGGCGAACGTCGTAGGGCTGCCCGACCTCTTCCAGCGCCCAGCGCACCCGCATGTCGCGCGCGTGGCCCTTGCCGCGGTCGGGGGAGGATTCGAAGGCGGTGATGGTGGGCATGGGGGGCTCCGGGGTGATCGTTTCCAGAGGACGAACGACGGGGGCGGGGGCCGACAGGTATCGCGTTTTCCGCGCTACCATTGCGCCGGGCAAAAAAAAATCGGCCGGCCTTGTCGGAACGCCCCTCCCGCCCGCGTCCTTGAAGTACCCGCGCGCCGCCCGGGCCGAAAGGAGCCCCATTCATGACGTCCATCACGCCGTTTCTCTGGTTCGATAACAAGGTCCCGGCGGCCGTCGCCTTCTACAAATCGGTGTTTCCCAATGCCAAGATCGAAACCGTCAGCGACTTCATGGCGGTGTTCGAGCTCGAAGGCCAGCGCTTCCACGCGCTCAATGGCGGGCCGAAATACCGCTTCAACGAAGCGGTGTCGTTCTTCATCAGCGTTGAGACGCAAGGCGAGGTCGACTATTTCTGGAAAGCACTGACCGCCGACGGGGGCGAGGAATCGCAGTGCGGTTGGCTCAAGGACAAGTTCGGCCTGTCCTGGCAGGTGATCCCGACGGCGCTCGGCCGCTATCTCGGCGACCCCGACCGCACCAAGGCGAACCGCGTGATGCAGGCGATGATGGGGATGCGGAGGATCGTGATCGCGGAGCTGGACAGGGCGTATGCGGGGTGAGGCGACAGTGCGGTAGGGTGGGTAAGGCGAAGCCGTAACCCACCACCCTTCCTCGGTTGCTGGACGAAGTTGGTGGATTACGCCGGCGGACTGCGCTTCGCGCAGCCGCGGGCTAATCCACACTACGCAGCGATCCACGCCGCAAGCTCTCGCCACGGCTCCAGCGTCCAACTCCCCGACGCCGCGCCGGACGGCGAGGGCAGCACAAAAATCTCCGGCCAGCTTCCATCACGCGCCTGCCGCCCCGGCGCAATCGCAGCTGACGGCCTGCCGTAAAACAAGCTCGCCGCCTTCTTGCTCGTGAACGCAATCGTCCGCGGCCGATACTCCTCGATCTTCGCCCTGAAGCCCGGCACGTCGATCGTCTCCGCCGCGATCTGGTGATCCATCCCTGCGCCCGTCTTACAGAGATCGGTGAAGCCGATCCCGAGCTCGATCAGCGCCGCAAACTCGCTTGGCTGACAGCGCCGTGGCGTGATCCCAGCCTCATGGATCGCGCGCCAGAAGCGGTTGCCGGGATGGGCGTAGTAGTGCCCGACCTCGGCCGAACGCGTCGAGGCGGCGGTGCCGACGAAGACGAGGCGGAGGTTGGGGCCGAGGATGTCGGGGAGGCGGTGGGACAAGCAGGACCATCGATCGTCGGTGTTGCACCTTGCCCGACTGAGCCCCAACCGGAAAGGATCAATTTGTCTGTAGCTCAACGCGAAGAATGCGCTACCCTGCGATCCTATTTGGCAAACTTGACGATTTCCAAACAAAGCTGCCGCGCCGCCGGCACCCACTGCAATAGGGAAGTGACTCCCATCGAGACACTTTCTCCATGCGCAATGCGGTTCCTATTGGAAACAATGGACTTTATCTTATCTTCGCCTACGGCATCGATTACGGATCCAATGTGAGAACCCCAGTTTGGGTCGAACCTCGAAAGAGTCTCCTTGATATAACCGGGGGAAGGATTCCTTCCCGTCTTTAGCGACTCGGAAACAAAGGCGCTCAGGCGATCGTCACCAAATCTATCAGCGTAAGACACAGCAGTATCGATCAATGCCTGTTCGATAGCTGCGCACGTCAGAAGGCATCCATAACGAACTAACTGCGATTGAATGAAGTCGCCATCGCCTCCGGGAAGACTGATTGGAGCGATTTTGGCTTGGGAAATTAGATTGTCGACTTGGTCTAAAATGCCATGACTTCTCATCTTACGTCACACTAGTGAAAGCCGTTATTGCAAGCTTGATACGATTCTTGACGCTCTCTTCGTCCGCCGTTGCTCTTTGATAGTTGCGACGAAAAGTTTCGTCTTTAAGAAGTGCAGCGTACGCGTTCGCGAATTCGTCTTTGTTGCTAACCGCGCCATTCTGGAGCCGCTTGGCGCATCCGATCATCATTGCATCAAAGACCGCGGCATTGATGGCTTGCCTTGCCGGCGGCGCAGTTCTGCCCCCTGCAAGATTTCAACTGGTAAGTTGTTCATTCTCTACGACTATGACGTGATAAGAGTAGGCTCTCTCGGACTTTACCGAGAATTGCGTCAAGCATAGCGCGAACCGAAGGTTTGGTACTGGGAAACGTAACGCCAACCTCTCTCGCTATTGCGAGTAGGTCGGCAGAAGGACGGCGGGCAAGATAAGTCTCTGCCTCAGATGTGGCTCCTGAAGAGGCGAGCTGTACAATCTTGTCGAACTCGGCCACCGCTTGATCGGCTGAGAGAGTGCTCTCCCTCTGCACTGACCGAGCTTGCTGCTGCTCCTTAATCTTCTTCGCCGCAACTGGAAAGGCGGCCTTTATCCGGTTCTCCATCCGCGAGAGCTGGGAGCTAATGGACTTAAGTGTCCTCTTAAGCTCCCCGCACTCCTCCAAGAGCCTCTCAATCTCTTCGTCAGAAGTCCGAAATGGTGCTTCATTTGTCACTTAATCACTCCCAAACAGGCACTCCAGAGCTTCTGAAAGTCGGCGACTAAATCAGCCGGTACGCCGCCGCCGGTGATGGCTCGCTTAATGCCTACTCTCTCACGTACCCATGCATCATCGAAGAATTTTGCACGGATGCCGTGATCTTTAGTCGCGCGGTCGCAGATCTGCTGAATTTGCCGCATGTAGAATGTGGTTTCTTTTGTTGGTGAGTTGGCCCAAGTCTTAGTCTTGTTCATGAAGACCGCGATCTGCGGAGTCGGGTGGGGTTCTATTCGCATCTTAAGCGAATTCAACAACAAGCTGACGCCTCTTGATGCAAAGAAGTCTGGGTTGACCGGGATGAGGACCAAATCACAGCATGACAGTACGCTGTACGAAAGGAGCGTGAATGAAGGCGGGCAATCGAACAGAACATAGTCATAGTCGGTGACTTTGCTTGAGTGATGAATTTTGCCGAGTAGCCTGCGCATAAAGTCCTTCATCTGGTCCCGATCAAAAACTTCCAGCTCGAGCCAATAGAGGTCCTCGACCGAGGGAACAAAGTGAAGACCCTTCGCAATTTGATAGATAAAGTCGTACGCTATCGGAAAGTCGAAGTGAGCTCCTGGCTTCGTGTATTGATCGATCGCATCAAAGATTGTTCGACGGTCAGAGACGCTTCTGTCGTACCAGCTGCCAAAGGCAGCATGCAGTGAGCCGCTGTCCTCGTTAAGGCCAACGGCCTGGGTAAGTGACATTTGCGCATCGAGATCGAACATGAGAACGCTTGCATTGGAGTAAGTGGCAAGCGTGTCGGCGAGACACCAGGTAACCGTGGTTTTCCCCACGCCGCCTTTAAAGTTGATGGTTGCGATTGTCTTAGGGCTCTTATTGCCTGCCATGAGTTTCCCCCCAAATGACCCAAATCAAATGAGGTTAGCTTGGCTGAAAATAAATCGGTCGGCAACTAAAAGTTGCCGGCCGATAGTCTGAGCGCTCTATCTTCGGGCGTCTAGGCGGAACGGGCTTGCCGCCTCACAACACCCGATTACTCTCCTTCACCTTCTCCGCATCCAGATACAGGCTCTCGCCCATCTCCTTGAACTTCGCGCTCATCTTCGCCATGCCGTCCTCGGCCGTCCCGCTCATCGACATGCCCACGCTGTTCGGATCGTTCAGCGTCGCGGCGTAGTCCCGCACATCCTGCGTGATCTTCATCGAGCAGAACTTCGGCCCGCACATCGAGCAGAAATGCGCGACCTTGTGGGCTTCCTTCGGCAGGGTCTCGTCGTGGAAGTTCTTCGCGGTGTCAGGGTCGAGGCCGAGGTTGAACTGGTCGGTCCAGCGGAATTCGAACCGCGCGCGGGAGAGGGCGTCGTCGCGCAGTTGTGCGGCGGGGTGGCCCTTGGCGAGGTCGGCGGCGTGGGCGGCGATCTTGTAGGTGATGACGCCGGTCTTGACGTCGTTGCGATCGGGTAGCCCGAGATGCTCCTTCGGCGTGACGTAGCAGAGCATGGCGCAGCCGAACCAGCCGATCATGGCTGCTCCAATGCCTGACGTGATGTGGTCGTAGCCCGGCGCGATGTCGGTGGTCAGCGGCCCGAGCGTGTAGAACGGCGCCTCGCCGCACTCCTTGAGCTGCTTGTCCATGTTGATCTTGATCTTGTGCATCGGCACGTGGCCGGGGCCTTCGATCATGACCTGGCAGCCCTTGTCCCATGCGATCTTTGTGAGCTCACCGAGCGTCTCCAGCTCCGCAAACTGCGCGCGGTCGTTGGCGTCGGCGATCGAGCCCGGACGCAGGCCGTCGCCGAGCGAGAACGAGACGTCATACTTGCGCATGAGGTCGCAGATCTCGTCGAAATGGGTGTAGAGGAAGCTCTCCTTGTGATGCGCCAGGCACCACTTCGCCATGATCGAGCCGCCGCGGGAGACGATGCCGGTGACGCGGCTGGCGGTGAGGTGGATGTATTGCAGGCGGACGCCGGCGTGGATGGTGAAATAGTCGACGCCCTGCTCGCACTGCTCAATCAAGGTGTCCTTGTAGAGCTCCCAGGTCAGCTTGACGGGATCGCCGTTGCACTTCTCCAGCGCCTGGTAGATCGGCACGGTGCCGATCGGCACCGGCGAGTTGCGCAGGATCCATTCGCGCGTGGTGTGGATGTTGCGGCCCGTGGAGAGGTCCATCACGGTGTCGGCGCCCCAGCGGATCGCCCACACCATCTTCTCGACTTCTTCCTCGACCGACGAGGTCACCGCCGAGTTGCCGATATTGGCGTTGATCTTGGTCAGGAAGTTGCGGCCGATGATCATCGGCTCGAGCTCTGAGTGGTTGATGTTGGAGGGGATGATGGCGCGGCCGCGCGCGATCTCCGAGCGCACGAACTCCGGGGTGATGAAGGCGGGCACCGCGGCGCCAAAACTCTCGCCGTCGGCGAGCGCTGCTTCGGCGCGCTCCAGCTGTGCCTTGCGGCCGAGGTTCTCGCGCTCGGCGACGTAGATCATCTCCTTGGTGATGATGCCGGCGCGGGCGAACTCGAGCTGAGTCACCTTGTGGCCGTCGAGGCCGCGCAGCGGCTTGTGATAGGCCGAGAAGGCGCGCGCGGCCTTGTCGGTGGAGACGCTGCCATTGTCCTCCGGCTTGATCTGCCGGCCCTCATATTCCTCGACGCCGCCGCGCTCCAGGACCCATTGCTTGCGGTTGCGCGCCAAGCCGGCGTTGACGTCGATGGTCACGCTCGGATCGGTGTAGGGGCCCGAAGTGTCGTAGACCGGAAGGTTCGGCTCGCCCGCGCCTTCGGACAGGATGATCTCGCGCAAGGGCACGCGCAGGTCCGGGGCGGCGTCGGGGCTCGCGAAGATCTTGCGCGAGGAGGGCAGAGGGCCGGTGGTGACGGCGGGGACGGTTTTGTCGGGGTTGGAGCGGATGTTCATGGGATCCTCCTTCTATTGGGCGTCGTTCCGGACGGGCCGCAGAGCGGTCCGATCCGGAACCTCGAGGTTGTTGAGCGAGATTCCGGGTTCACGCTTCGCGTGCCCCGGAATGACGCCGGGTGGAAGGTTCTCAGTCATCCCCGCGAAGGCGGGGATCCAGTACTCCGCGGCAGTGCGGCTGGAGCCGAGAAGGCGCGGCGTACTGGATCGCCCGGTCAAGCCGGGCGATGACAGTGGAGTGTGGGATGAGAGCGGGGCGATCATCATGCCGCCTCCTTCGAACCGTCGAGCCATTGCCGCACGCGGGCGTCGGGGTCGGGGTTTTGGGTGACGTCGGACACGACCGCGATGGAATCCGCGCCTGCCGCGAAAATCTCCGCGGCGTGCTCGAACTTGATGCCGCCGATGGCAACCAGCGGGATGGTGCCGATGCGCTGCTTCCATTCGGTGATCTTGGGAATGCCCTGTGGCTCGAAGCGCATTGATTTGAGCGTGGTGAAGAAGATCGGGCCGAGCGCGACGTAGTCCGGCTTGGCCTTGAGCGCGGTTTCAAGCTCGGCGTCGTCGTGGGTGGAGATGCCGAGCTTGAGGCCGGCCTCGCGGATCGCACCGAGATCGGCGTCAGCGAGATCCTCCTGACCGAGATGCAGGTATTCTGCGCCGGCGACGATCGCGGCCCTCCAATAGTCGTTCACGACCAGCTTGGCCTGCGTGCCTTTCGTGATCGCCAGCGCGTCGCTGACGATCTGCAGCGCCTGCGAGTCGTCGAGCTCTTTCGCGCGCAGCTGGATGGTGCCGACGCCGAGCTTGGTCAGGCGTTCGACCCAGGCCAAGCTGTCGACGACGGGATAGAAGCGATCAGGATACGGCATGCCAGAACGGGGTCCCAACAACAGGGGTGGAGGGCGAGGCGAAGTCGCGGGCGTTCATCAGCCCGGCCTCGTAAGCGGTGCGGCCGGCCTCACAGCCGAGGCGGAAGGCGTTGGCCATCGCGACGGGATCGGCGGCTTTGGCGATCGCGGTGTTGAGCAGCACGGCGTCATAGCCGAGCTCGAACGCCTGCGCGGCGTGGGAGGGCGCGCCGAGGCCCGCGTCGACCACCAGCGTGATGTCGGGCAGCCGCTCGCGCAACAGTTTTAGCGCATCGCGGTTGGTGATGCCCTTGGCGCTGCCGATCGGCGCGGCCCACGGCATCACCACCTTGCACCCCGTTTCGACCAGGCGGCTCGCGACCGAGAGGTCCTCGGTGCAATAGGGGAAGACTTCAAAACCGTCCTTGATCAGGATGCCGGCGGCTTCGACCAGGCCGACGACGTCGGGCTGCAGCGTGTCGTTGTCGGCGATGACCTCGAGCTTGATCCAGCTCGTGCCGAACAATTCGCGTGCGAGCTTGGCCGTCGTCACCGCCTCGCGCACGGTGCGGCATCCCGCGGTGTTCGGCAGCACGGTGACGTCGAGCTCGCGGATCAGCTTCCAGAACGCATCCCCGGTCTTGCCGCCGGCAGATTCGCGCCGCAGCGAGACCGTGACGATGTTGGCGCCGGAGGCGCGGATCGCGCCTTGCATGATCGCAGGCGAGGGATAGAGCGCGCTGCCGATCAGCAGGCGGGAGGCGAAGGTTTTGCCGTAGAAGGTCACCATGTGGCAGGTGTCTCCTTAGTGGATGCTGTCATCCCCGCCTAGTGCGCAATTGCGCACGGGGGCGGGGATCCAGTACGCCGCAGCAGTGCGGCTAGAACCGTGAAGCCGCGGCGTACTGGATCGCCCGGTCGAGCCGGGCGATGACAGCGGAGCGTTTGGCAGGCGTCGGGGCAACGAACGAAGAGCCATCACCTCACCCTCCCTGCCGCGGCGTGATGATCTCGATCTCGTCGCCGGCGTTCAGGCGCGTCTCGGCCCAGCGGCTTTTCGGCACGACGTCGTAATTGAGCGCGATGGCGAAATGGCTGCCTTCGTAGTCGAGCTCGGCGAGCAGCGCGTCCACGCTGGACGAAATCACCTCGCGCTGCTCACCATTGACGATCACGCGCATTGCATCACCTCGTTGTCGATCTGGCCGCGCTCGACATAGGCGAGCGTCAGCTCGGCGAGCGCGGGCGCGATCAGGAAGCCGTGGCGGTAGAGGCCGTTGACGCTGATCTTGCGATCGCGAATGCCGATGCGCGGCAGATTGTCGGGATAAGCGGGGCGCAGCCCCGAGCCGAACTCGACGATACGGGCCTCGCCGAACGCCGGGTGCACCGTATAGGCCGCGCCCAAAAGCTCCAACGCGGAGCGGACGCTGACGCCGGTGTCTTCCGCCTCGATCGAGGTCGCGCCGAGCATGAACAGGCCGTTCTCGCGCGGGATCACGTAGAGCGGCCAGCGCGGATGGATCAGCCGCACCGGGCGCGCCAGCTGCACCTCGTCCGTCTCGATCAGGATCATCTCGCCCTTGACGCCGCGAAGCTCGCTCTGCTCGTCGCGGGCACCAAGGCCGCGGCAGTCGATGACGATGCTTTTAGGATTCAGGTTTGCAAGCTCGTTCGCGGTGACGTCGCTGCAGAACTTGATGGTGCCGCCGGCAGCCTTGATGCGCTCGTGCAGCTGCGGCAGCACGCGGCGCGGCTCGACATGGCCCTCGGCAGGGAAGAACAGCGCGTCACGGAAGCGGCCCTCCAGCGACGGCTCGAGCGCGGCTAGGCCGGCGGCATCGAGCCGGCGGTGATGCTCGGTCATGCGCGCAAACCGCTCGAAATCGTTGCGCTCGCGCGGGTGGGCGACGACCAGCGAGCCGTTGAACGGCGTGTCGGGCAGCTCGCGCCGCCAGAGATCGAGCGAGCGCAGCCCCAAGCGGCTGATGATGGGCTCGGCGATCTCGGCCTCGCAATAGGGCGCGAGCATGCCGCCGGCCCAATGGCTGGTGGCATCCGTCATCGCCTCGTCACCGCGCTCGTGCAAGGTGACGGCGTGACCGGCCTGCGCGAACAGCAGCGCCTGCCAGGCGCCCGCGATGCCTGCGCCGATGATGGATACCGGTGAAACCGGTCGCTTGGTGGTCTGCAACATCCCTGTCCCTTCGCCGGCATGACCCGGATCAGGTTCAAAGGGTCACCGCGGTCCTGGGCAGGATTGCCCATTTAGCGGTATCTCAGCTCCTCCTCGGAGCACCCCTCGGAACGGTGGTAATGTATGCCAGCAGGATGGGGTGGTCAACGCGGTAACAGTCGTCATGCCCGGGCTTGTCCCGCCTGCGCGGCCGAAGCCGCTTCGGCGAGGCGAAGGCCCGGGCATCCACGTTCTTGGCGCGGATGCAAAGACGTGGATGGCCGGGTCAAGCCCGGCCATAACGGAGATCAATGGGCGGGAACCTGCGCCCGCGCGTTGCGGACGCGCTGGGCGAGCTTCCTGTGGGTCGGAGCGGCGAACATCGGCTGCGGATTGCCGTTCGGCTCGAGCCAAGGTTGGCCCATAGTGCCCTGACCCATGGTCTCGCCGGCATTGGCGACCTGGACGGCCTCCTGCCGCTGGCGCTTTGCAGCGTAGTAATAGCCGCCCGCGAAATAACGCACGGCTCGCGCGTGATCGCCATTGGCAGCGCGATAGGCGCCGGCGAGGTACTTCACGGCATAGGTGAGGTTGGTGTTGGGATCGCGCAGGCCTGCGGCATCGCCGGTGTAGCCGACCCCGCGGGCGGTCGCGAGCTTGATCTGCATGAGCCCGATGGTGCCGCCGCGACCGACCACATGCGGCTGATAGCGGCTCTCACGCATGATGACACGATGCACCAGTGCTTCCGGCACGCCGTTGGCGCGGGCATGGGCGGCCACCATCTCGGCATATTCGGCTTGCCCGGCGAAAGCTGCCTGCGGCAACGTCAATCCGGCCGCGAGCAGCGCGACAATTCGTAAGATTTTCATCGAAATATTCCTCGGCAGAACGGACCCGCGCCCCAGCGCGTTAGGCCGTGGGAACACGGCGATGATGTGGCGAAATGTCACCAACGGCGATTTTCGCCGGCTCGTCGCTTTTGCGACTTAAACCTGGGTTAAGCTCGGAGCTGGTGGAGCGCCTTACGCGACAGCGGGTCTGTCCATTTCGCGCTCGCCCAACAATCGCTAGTCAAAGCCAGCACTCGGGAGACGTCCATGACCCCTGCAGACATCGACGACATTCCCAAGCAGAACCCTTGTGCACAATGTGGCACACCGATCCCGTTCCCTGACTGGATCGAGCCGGGCGAAGGCCGCGTCTCCTATCTCTGGACCTGCCACGCCTGCAATTACCGCTTCGAGGCGGTGGCGATCTTCCCGCACGAGGCGATCGAGCACCCGCCGCTCGCGGCTTGATCAGGCGGCAAGGCGCGGCGCCTGCGAGACCGGCAATCGCATCCGCACGATCAGGCCGCGCGGGGCGCGGTCACGCAGCGACAGCTCGCCGCCGTGGCCGAGCGCGATTGCGCGCGCGATCGACAGGCCGAGCCCGAAGCCGGTGGAGTAGTCCATGGTGCGCGCGTCGTCGCCGCGCACGAACGGCTCCAGCATCTCCTGCTTGCGCGCATCCGAAATGCCGGGGCCGTCGTCCTCGACGTCGATGACGAGCATGGTGTCCGAGACGTCGAGGCGGAGCGTCACCTCGGCGCCGAAGCGCACCGCGTTCTCGACCAGGTTGGTGACGCCGCGATGCAGATCGTCGGGCCGCGCGGCGGCGGTCGCGGACGCCGGCCCGACGTAGTGCACGACTTGGCCCATGTCGCCGAATTGATCGGCGACGAGCTGCAGCGTGCTGGCGATGTCGATCAGCGTCACCGCCTCGACCTTGCGGTCGTCGCGCAAGAGCGACAGCACCGATTCCAGCATCGCGCGCATCTGGTCGAGATCCATCAGCATGCGCTTGCGGTTGCTCTCGTCCTCGATGAATTCGGCGCGCAGGCGCAGCCGCGTGATCGGCGTGCGCAAATCGTGGCTGATCGCCGCCAGCATCCGCGTGCGGTCCGACATCAGCCGCACGATCCGCTCGTGCATGCGGTTGAGCGCGCGCCACCGCGCGGATCTCCTCCGGGCCGCGCTCGGGCAGCGGCTCGGCGGCGCCGTCGAGGCTGAAATTCTCCGCCGCCGCGGCGAAGGACGACAGCGGCCTCGTCAGCGCGCGCGCCGCCCACAGGCCGAGCACGGTGACGCAGATGAAGGCGCTCATCAGTGCCATCAGCCAGGGCGCGCCAGAGAACAACGGCCGCGGGGCGCCATCGACATGGCCCGCGATCACGGTGCCGTCGGGCAATTGCACGCCGATACGGGGCTCGATGCTGCCTGAAGCCAGCCGTCCGGACTTGTAGGCGCGGCCGAGATGGCGGCGCATCCGAACAGGCCGAGGAGCTGAAAAGCGTGTTTCAGTCCGCCTTCGCGGGTGGACCAGGCGGTCCGCCGCCGGACGAGGGCTCTTCGGATTCGACGACGACGGATTCGACGAGCAGCAGCTCGACGGACCAGACCACCGCCGAGATCCTCCAGCAATTCCTCCAGGCGCTGCAGCAATCGCGATCGTCGGCATCCTCCTACGGTGCCAATGGCAGCTCAACCGGCAATTCGAGCCTCGCCGCGCTCCTGATCGACTACAAGAACTGACCTCGGCGACGCCGGGTCGGTGCGGTCCTCGCCGCGGTCCTGCCTTGCCCCAATGCGCATGATCCTCTCGGCGGGGAACCGTGCACCGCAAAATGTTCCTGAGTGACGCAGGAACAGTTCGCGCATGGCGCGACGAAATTGCGGCGCGCACGGAACTGCGCCCGATCAGAGCGGTTTTCTCCGCACGAGTTTTCTGTGAAGGAGAGGACAACAATGTTGATGAAATCGATCGTCACCGGCCTCGCCGGTACCGCGCTGCTTGCGACCGTCGCAATCGCGCAAACGCCGCCCGCCGCCACCACCGACAAGGCGGCCCCTGCGGCCACCGCAACGACCACGACGGCTTCCGGCCAGTGGCGCACCTCGAAGATGGACGGCCTGAAGGTCTACAACGAGGCCAACGAGAACATCGGCACGATCAACGACCTGCTGATGGACAAGAACGGTGATATCAAGATCGCCGTGATCGGAGTCGGCGGCTTCCTCGGCATGGGCGAGCATCTGGTCGCCGTGCCCTACGAGAAGCTGAAGTTCGTCAACGAGCCCGTCGCCTACACCGGCACCGGCGCGAACACCGGCGCCAAGCCCGCCGGCACGACGACTGGCGCTGCGACCGGTACCGACAGGCCCGCAGCGACCGCATCGACGTCGTCCGCGTCAAAATGGTACCCGGACCACGCCGTGTTCAATGCCAGCAAGGACGAGCTGAAGAACATGCCGCAGTTCAAGTACGCCGAGTAATGTGGCTCGCGTAACTGCCTGAACGAAGCGCGCCTGGTTTCACCGGGCGCGCTGTCGTGTCTTCGACCTCCTGCGTCCTCAACCCCCGCTGCCCTTCAGCCGTTCGTTGCGCCGGCGGAGGGCCTCCAGGGTGGCGAGGAGGATGACCGAGACGGTCGTCAAGATCACCGCCGCTGCCGTGATGGTCGGGCTGATGTTCTCGCGGATGCCGCTGAACATCTCGCGCGGCAGGGTGCGCTGCTCGGGGCCCGCCATGAACAGCACGATCACCACCTCGTCGAAGCTGGTCGCAAAGGCGAACAGGGCGCCAGACGCCAGACCCGGCAGGATCAGCGGCAGGATCACGCGACGGAACGCTTGAAGCGGCGAGGCGCCGAGCGAGGCGGCGGCGCGTGCCAGGTTGGTGTCAAAGCTCTGCAGCGTCGCCCCGACCGTGATCACCACGAAGGGCGTCGCCAGCGCGGTGTGGGCCAGGATCAGGCCGAGATAGCTGCCGGTCAGCCCGATCGGCGCGAAGAAGAAGTACAGGCCGACCGCGGTGATGACCCCGGGCACGACCACCGGCGACAGCACGAAGGCCAGCACGAGCGGCTTGAACCGGCTCTTCCACTGCGCCAGCCCCAGCGCGGACGTCGTGCCGAGGACCATGGACAACAGCGTCGAGGCGACGCCGATGATCATGCTGTTCTTGAGCGAATTCATCCAGCGCGGCGAATTGACGAAGTCGTCGTACCAGCGCAAGGAAAGGCCCGGCAGCGGATAGGTGAGGTACGAGCTCGAACTGAACGACAGCGGCATGATCGCAAGGATCGGCGCGATCAGGAAGATGAACACCAGCGTGGAGACAACGATAGTCGCGGTCCACGCGATGCGCTGGCTGGGGGTGCGCAAGGAAAAATTGTCGCTCAATTCTTCATCCCTCCCGTGACCTGCTGGCCCTGCACCAGCTTGCCGTAGACGAGAGCGAGCAGAACGGTGGCGAGCAGCAGCACCGCGCCCAGCGCCGAAGCAAGGCCCCAATTGGCCGTCTCGGTCGTGTAGAGGGCGATGAAGTAGCTGATCATCTGGTCGGCGGCGCCGCCGACGAGGGCCGGCGTGATGTAGTAGCCGAGCGCCAGGATGAAGACGAGCAGGCTTCCGGCGCCGATGCCAGGCAGGGTCTGCGGCAGGTAGATCCGCAGGAAGGCGGTGAGGGGCGGTGCTCCGAGCGAAGCGGCGGCACGCATGTAAGCAGGCGAGATCGCCTTCATGCTGCTGTACAGCGGCAGGATCATGAACGGCAGCAGAACGTGGGTCATGGCGACGCAGACGCCGAAGCGGTTGTAGATCAGGCGGAGCGGCGCATCGATGAGGCCAAGCCAGTGCAAGCTGTCGTTCACGACGCCCTTGCTCTGCAACAGGACGATCCAGGCGCAGGTGCGAACCAGGAGCGAGGTCCAGAACGGCAGCAGCACGAAGATCATCAAGAGGTTCGACCGGCCGGGCGGCAGCGCCGCCAGGAGGTAAGCGACCGGAAAGCTGAGGATCAGGCAGAGCGCCGTGACACCGAGGCTGATGAGAAAGGTGCGGAGGAAAATGTCGCGGTAGATGGCCTGATCCGGTGGTGCGGCGACGATCGCACCGTCCGCGTTTCGCGTCAGGTCGAGCGCGGCAAGCAGGTAGAAGCCGGTGATCGGGCCGCCGGCGTCCTTGATCGTTGTCCAGGTGGCGCGTTCGCGCCAGGCAGGGTTGATCCTGCCCAGCGTTTCCCTGGCCGTACCGGGCTCAGGCACCGCCTTCAGATTGCGTCCCGTGCTGGTCAGGATCGTGCGGAAGCCGTTCAGCGCGTAGTTGAGCCGTTTGGCCGCAATCGCAAGGGTGCCGGTGGCGCGCGCCGCCAGGATGTCGCTTGCAAGCGCCGCATAGGCGTTTTCATCCGGCAAGTCCTTGCCGTCCCAGCTGGCGAGAGCAGCTGTTGTTTGCGGCAGGACCTGACGCACCTCCCAGTCCTCAACCGAGCGCCACAGCATGCCGGCGATGGGACCTGCGAAAGTGAAGAGCAGAAACAGCAGAAGCGGCAGGACCAGCGCCAATGCCTTGACCTGGCGTGTTCGCTCAGCGCGCCTCAATCGGCGTTTGAGCGGCACATCGGTCGACGCATTGGCGCCAGTCAGAAGCGCGTTCGTCATCGATTGCTATTTCGCGGCCCATTTGTTGAAGCGCTCGGTCAGGCGGTCGATGTTCTCGAGCCAGAAGGCCACGTTGATCTCGACCGCGTTCTTGATGTTGTCAGGCGCCGTCGGCAGGTCCTTCAGAACGGCGGGTGCGAGCCGGCCGGCGGCGTCCTTGTTCGACGTCCCGTAAGCAATGTTCTCCGACAGCTTGGACTGGTTCTCCGCCTTGCCTACGAAATCCAGGAACTTGTAGGCCGCATCCTTGTTCGGGCTCCCCTTCAGGATGACCCAGCTGTCGAGGGTGAACAGCGCGCCGTCCCACACCATGCCGAAGTTCTTCTTCTCGTTCTTGTTCGCGGTGTCGATGCGGCCATTGTAGACCGAGGTCATCGCCACCTCGCCGGAGGCGAGCAATTGCGGCGGCTGCGCGCCGGCCTTCCACCAGACGAGGTCGCCCTTGATGGTGTCGAGCTTCTTGAAGGCGCGCTCGATGCCTTCGTCGGTCGCCAGCACCTTGTAGACGTCCTTCGGTGCGACGCCGTCGGCCATGAGGGCGATCTCCAGCGTGGTCTTCGGGCCCTGGCGCAGCGCGCGCTTGCCCGGAATCTTCTTGGTGTCGAAGAAGTCGGCCCAGCCTTTCGGGGCCTCCTTCAGCTTGTCCTTGTCGTAGCCAAGCACGAAATCGTAGAGGATGGCGCCGACGCCGCAAGGATTGACCGAAGGCGGGATATAGGCGGCCTCGCCGCCGATCTTGGAATAGTCGAGCTTCTCGAACAGGCCCTCCTCGCAGCCGACCGCGAGCTCATCGCTCTCGACCTGGACGACGTCCCAGGTGGCGGCGCCTCCCTGCACCTTGGCGCGCAGCACGCCGACGCCGCCGTCCCAGGATTCGTCGTTCATCGCAATGCCGGATGCTTTCTTGAACGGCTCGAAATAGACCTTCTTCTGGGCCTCCTGATACGCACCGCCCCACGAGACGACGGTGAGGTCACGCGCCTCCGCGACATTGGCCAGCGCAGCACTGGCGCCCAGTGCCGCGGCGAAACCCAGAGCAATCTTGCGCTTCAGCATGGTCTTCGTTCCTTCTTCATGTGAGTTGCGTTGACATCGAATGTTCAGCTTTGCCGCCGACAGATCAGACGGGATCGAGGGCGAGGCAGTCCTCCGGGCGGAAGGTGATGAACACGCTTTTGCCGTGTCTTAGGCCGTGATGCGCTCCCGGCTGAAGCTTGACCATGAACTCGGCGTTGCCGGCCACATCCAGCACCGCAAGCGCGTGGTCGCCGAGATAGATGGTGTTCTGCACTTTTGCCGGAAGCCGGTTCGGTCCCTCACTGGAATTGCCATTGGGAATTATTGCGACACGCTCCGGCCGCACCGACAGAGAGGTCGATGCGCCTGCGCCTGACACGTTGACCGCCCGCGCGGCGACGGTGCCGCCACCGGCCAGCGCGACGCGGCAATAATCCCTTTCGACGGTTTCCACGGTGCCGGCGAGCACATTGTTCTCGCCGATGAAATGGGCGACGAAGCTGTTCACGGGATGCTCATACAGCGCGTCGGGGCGGTCGATCTGTTGCACGATGCCGTCGTTGAATACGGCGATGCGGTCCGACATCGTGAGCGCTTCGCTCTGGTCGTGGGTGACATAGACGATCGTGATGCCCATCGTCTCGTGCAGCTGCTTGATCTCCAGCTGCATCTGCTCCCGCAGCCGCTTGTCCAGTGCGCCCAGGGGCTCGTCCATCAGCACGAGCTGGGGATTGAACACCAGCGCGCGGGCCAGCGCCACGCGTTGCTGCTGACCGCCGGACAATTGCCCGGGCCGTCGGTGCGCCAAAGTTTCCATCTTGATCATGCGCAGCGCCGCGCTGACGCGCTCTTGCGTTTCCGCCTTGCTCGACTTGCGAACCGATAGCGGGAAGGCAATGTTTTCAGCGATCGTGAGGTGCGGAAACAGCGCGTAGTTCTGGAACACCATGCCGATGTCGCGCCTGTGCGGCGGCACGTTCTTGATCGGCCGCTCGCTGAGGTAGATCTCGCCATGGGTCGGCACCTCGAAGCCGGCCAGCATCATCAGCGTGGTCGTCTTGCCCGATCCCGACGGGCCGAGCAGGGTGATGAATTCGCCCTTCCTGATGTCGAGGTCGAGGTTCTTCACCACGAGATGCTCGCCATCATAGGTCTTCTGAATGCCGGAAAAACGCACCAGCGCCGGCGCGGGTGTGACCATGCCGGCTTCCATATTGTCCTCGCGGTGTCCCCTACAATGCTCGTGCGAGATTAGCATCCTGCAGCGAGAATGCCAGCGGCGCAAGCGACGAGGACGTGTGCGGGCTCCGGCGAGTGGCGAGGCGATCGCATATGAACAGTGCACGTCTGGCACGATAGTCCCCACATCGTCATGGCCGGGCTTGTCCCGGCCATCCACGCCTTGCCGCGCAGCACAAAGAACGTGGATGCCCGGGACAAGCCCGGGCATGACGACCTCTGGTGAAGGTTCAAATGCGATGGCCCTGCGATGCGTAGGGGCGCGCTACATCCCCGACAGCTTCGTCACGAATACGTTCAGCGAGCCGCCGGCTTCCGCGACCACGCGCAGGGTCTTGGAATCGAAGGCGATGTCGGCGAGAGTGAGGCTCTCGATCCTGGCCTCGACCTTGAGGCCGTCCTCGCTCTTCTGGTAGTCGGCAATCGCGGCGGCGATCTTCTCGCGGGCGTTGGCGGCGATCGGCTTCAGATCCAGGGTTGCCTTCTGCAGCAGCGCCTGCTGCATCTGCGGGACGACTGCGCGTGCAGCGGCGCCCAACAGGCCGAACGCGGCCTCGGATTCCACCGCGAGCTGGATGTCCGTGAGCCGCAGCGTCTGCTGCGCCTGGTCGAGCACCGGCCGGCCCCAGATGTGCACATTCGCCTCGGCGCCGAGGCCGAACCAGCTCTTCTTCTCCTTGGCGCGCACCAGAAGTGAGATCAGCAGCTGGTCACCCGACGGGATGACGTTGGCGCTCTTGACGGTGACGTCGACCGGACCGGAGCCGTCCTCGGGATAGGTGCGGCCGACCATCTGCACGGTGATCAGCTTGTTGATCTCGGTGAAGGGCACGTCGATCGGCACGCCGATGTTCACGCCTGTGCCGGTCGGCGGCACGATCGAGATCTTGTCGGGGAACGGACAGTCCGGCTTGGTCGGCGTCGAGGTCACGCGTGTCTCTGCTTCGAGGCCGAGCAGCAGTGTCACGGCCTGCGCATCGACGCGCGGCTGCGCCGCGATCGCGCGCACCGGCTTGATCTCCAGCCAGAGCGGCGGCAGCGCCGCCGAGGCGCTGGATCCTTGCAGCGGGATCGAGCGGCAGGCCTTGATCCATTGCGCCTTGGCGTTCTCGCGCAGGCTGGGATCGTTGCGGATGCGCTCGGAGACGGCGTTAATCTGTTCGCCGACGGTCTTGTCGATCAGCGGCTTGACCTGCGCGGGCACGTTGACCTTGGCGCCGGCGACGTTGAGATTGGTGTCGCCGAGATTGACCTGGGCGCCGAGATTGGGCTCCAGATACCAGGCGGCGGCGAGCTTCGGGCGCGAGGTGACGACGACGTTGCCCTTGATCTCCGCGCTCGCGTTCAGGTTCTTGATGTTGACCGCGCCGATCCGCTTCGCGGCGTCGCCGCCGAGCACGCTGCCAAGCGCATCGCCAAGCGCGCCTGTGGCCTTCGACGACAGAGAGCCGGTCACGTTGAGCTTGCCGGTGAGCGGGGTCGAGATCGTCAGCACGTCCTTGTCGCCGGCTGCCGCCATCGGGCCCCGGACGGCGGACCAGCCGATATCGGCATTCTCCAGGATCTGCGAGATCGGGTTGTCGGCCTTGCCGGCGAAATTGCGCGGCGCGGCCTTCTCGGCCTGCTCGCGGATCGCCGACAGCGCGATGGCGACCGGCGCGATCACGATGGAGCTCTTCGAGGCCGGCGGCAGCGGCGGCAGCTGAGCGACCGGCGGCGCCGAATCCGTCGCGCGTGGCGCCAGCAAGTCCATCGCCTTCAGGCTGATGAAGAACGACGCCGCGAGCACCGCGACACCGATCAGGATAGTCTTCAGATTCCACGTCAGACGCATCAATCCCCCAAGTCGCCCCGACGGGGATTCTACAGGGCGGGCGAGGAGGGCGCTAGAGCGCACCCGTTGGGTGGAATTGGGGCGAACAGGTTACGGATTGTGAACGCGCCGTCGGCGTGCCGTCACGCCAGACCCAAGGACTAAAGCGCGATGCGATTAGGATAAATCGTCATCGCGCTTTAGGTTGTTGTTTTGAGCATGATCTTTTCGGAAAACCGCTTCGCACTTTTCCGGATCATGCTCTAGCTTTGCCGCGGGCGCCGGACCGCTCTCACCTTGCCGCGATTGCCTCCGCCGCAGAAGAAACGGTCACCGCCGTCCGATTCCAGGCCTGACACGATCGTGCCGGCGGGCATGTCGATCTGCTCGATCACTTGTCCCGTTTCCGGGTCGATCCGACGCAAATCGCTCTGTTCGTTCTCCCAGGTGCCGTGCCAGAGCTCGCCGTCCACCCAGGTCACCCCGGTCACGAAGCGCTTGCTCTCGATGGTGCGGAGGATCTTCCCCGTTTCGGGATCGATCTGATGGATCTTGCGGTCGCGATATTGCCCGACCCAGAGCGAGCCCTCGGCCCAGGCGAGGCCGGAATCGCCGCCGCCGCCGGGCGCCGGAATGGTGCCGAGCAGCTTGCCCGAGGCCGCATCGATCTTCTGGATGCGGTCCTCGGCGATCTGGAACAGGTGCCGTCCGTCGAACGCTGTTCCCGCATGCGCGGCGACGTCGATGGAGCGCGCGATCCTGCCGTCGGCCGGATCGACCGCGTTCAGCTTGTCGCCGGAGGCGAACCAAACATGCGTGCCGTCATAGGTGACGCCATGCACGGCCTCGACGCCTGGAAAGGGTCCATATTCCGTGACGATCTCGGCGGCTGAACGTTTCATGTGCTCGATCCCTCATGCTTGCGCCCATCCTACGTCTTCAGGAGCGGCGTGGGGAGTAACAAGCCTGTCGGGAAACCCGGAACGGGCGGCGTCATCCAGCGGCGCGCCCGTCCGTGTCCGAACGACTGCACCTTGCCCGACCGCGCCAGCTCCTCGAGCGCACGCTGCACGGTGCGCGGACTGATGCGAAGCGCAAGCGCGAGCGCCGAGCTCGACCATGGCTCGCCGTCGGTAAGAAAGGCGAGGACGGCGGCGTGCTTCTCCTCAACGGGCCGCGCCAGCACGAGGACGTCGCGCGTCCTCCGCGGCGCCAGCACGAAGCCCTGCTTCGTCGCGCTGATATCGGCCAGCGGCGCGAGCTTGCTGCGGAGCCGTCCGATCTCGACGCGCAGGCGCGCGCGGTGCGATTCGTCGGCGTGCCTGGCTTGAAAGGCGCCCGATATCAGCGTCTCGCGCGAGACATCTGCAGGCCATGCCTGCGCCAGGAGACGCGCGAGCGCGAACAGCACGGGACGCGTTCCGAGCGACACCGCGACGCCTTGCCTGCGCACGACGTGATGGAAGGTATCCACGACAAGCGCCGTCGAAGTCGCCAGACGTTCGACCTCTCCCAGCAACAGCGGATGTTCGCTGCCGCGGGCGATCAGGCGCGCTGCCGGCGTGTCGAGGATCAGGCTCGCGCTGTCGACCTCGGCCACGAGCGCCGGAATGGCTGCAAGGCGCGCCGCGTGAGCCGCGCGGCTGAGCGCCGTGCGCGCGTCTTTCGTTCTGAGCCGCCGGATGGCGATGCCGGCGAGCACGAGCTCGCGGACGACCTGCGACGCGGGCGGGAGCGGCGTGGGACGGAGTTCGGCGAGCGTGCGCTCGGCCTCGTCGAGGCGACCGACCAGAAGCAGGCGGCGCGCCTCGACATGGCCCGCATGGGCGGCATTGACGAGATCGCCGTGCTGTTCGAGCGTCGCGCGTGCCGCCGCGAGCGTCTTCACCGGCCAGTTCAGATCGCGCGAGACCAGCGCGATCTCGGCTTCGGCCACCAGGCACCTTGCGCGTGCCACCGCCTCGCGCGGACCGAAGGCACGCGCGGCGGTGCGCAGCAGCGACTTGGCCTTGGCGAGATCGCCGAGCTGCGCCATCGCGATGCCGCGCAGCGCCAGCGACGGCGCATCGTTGCGCAGCGCGACGCGGTTCAGGGCGCCGAGCGGATCGCCGGCCTCTAACGCGCGCGCAGCGGCAGTGATCAGCGATTCCATGTCAATCCCGCCACACTTGTTACTCCCGCACCGCGGCCGCTTGGTGCCAGAAATCGTGGACGGCCGATGCGCGGCGGGCGGTTCCGCCTCCGGCGTGGAGGGGCGCGGAATGACGGCCACGGCAAGAGATTTGGAGAATGATCATGACATCGACTGAAAACGTAAGGGTCAACGGAAAGACCGCCATGCAGACACCGCCGGTGGTGTCGCCGCAGGACTGGGAGGCGGCCCGTCTGCAGCTGCTCGTGAAGGAGAAGGCGCATACCCGTGCCCGCGACGCCCTGGCCGCCGAGCGGCGCCGCATGCCGTGGATGGCTGTCGACAAAACCTATGCGTTCGAGGGGCCCGGCGGCAAGCTCAGTCTGCACGACCTGTTCCAGGGCCGGCGGCAACTGATCGTCTATCGCGCCTTCTTCGAGCCCGGCGTGTTCGGCTGGCCCGATCAGGCCTGCCGCGGCTGCTCCATGGTGGCCGACCAGGTCGCCCATGTCTCGCATTTGAATGCCCGCGATACCACGCTGGTGTTCGCCTCGCGTGCGCCGCAAGCCGACATCGTCAGGCTGAAGCAGCGGATGGGCTGGATCATGCCCTGGGTCACCATCACCGACAGCTTCGATGCCGATTTCGGCGTCGACGAATGGCACGGGACGAATGTGTTCTACCGAGACGGGACACGCATCTTCCGCACCTATTTCGTCAAGAGCCGCGGCGACGAGCAGATGGGTGGGACCTGGAACTATCTGGACATCACCCCGCTCGGCCGCCAGGAGGTGTGGGAGGACTCGCCGGAAGGCTATCCGCAGACCCCGACCTACAAATGGTGGAATTGGCACGACAGCTACACCGAAGGCGCCGCGCCCGACAAGCGATGGGTGGAGATCTCGGACGCCGGCGAGAAAGCCTTTCGCGAGGAGGCCGCGGGAGAACGGAAATGACCGGCCCGGTCAGCGCGGTCCCCGGCGCCAGCCCGGACGTTGTGGCGACCGCGCGCCACCTCGCCAGATGGCTGGGGCTGGCGGCCACGCCGACCTTCGCCATCATGGCCGTGCTGACGGCTTTGCCCGGGGGTGGGCCCGCGGAGATGCTGTGCGGCGCCGGGCAGGGCTCTCTGCTCGGCGGGATGGTGCCGATGTATCTCCTGATGAGCGCGTTCCATGCCGCGGCGTGGCTGAGGCTGATAGCGGAGTGGCGGGGTGCAGTCAGCCGGTAAGCGCGCCGCAATCGCACAGCGGAAAGAGCGCGTTGCGATCTATTGCCCGCCCGCCGCCTGCAGATACGCAACCACCTTACCCGCTTCGTCCTTCGAGATGCCGCCATAGGGCTGCATCTTGTGGCCGGACACGACCTCGTCCGGCTTGACCATGAAGCGGGTGAGCTTGTCCTGGTCCCAGGCGAAGCCGGCTTCCTTCATCGACGAGGAGTAATTGTAGTTCGGCAGCGAGCCGGCCTTGCGTCCGACGATCTTGTTGAGGTTGGGACCGAGGCGGTTGTCCCCCTCCTTCATGGAATGGCAGGTGCGGCAGGAATTGTTGAAAGCCTGCTTGCCGGCGTCGTCATTCGCGGATTGTTGCGCACGCGAGGACGGCGCAAACACGAGAAGCGTCAGTGCTCCGGCGCCGGCGAGGGCGTGCAGCCATGGGCTTGGCGAGGGTTGCCTTCGTGGTCGCATTTGCGCCTCCATCGTGGATCGCGCCGCAGCAGGCGCAACGGGGATGTCGAGGGCAAACGAAAACGGCCCCGGTGGGTTCCGGGGCCGTTCGCGTCACGTTGTCCTGTCGCTTCAGCGGCTCGCGGCGCCGAGGTCCGCGCGGCGCTCGCTCATCGGCAGCACGATCACCTTGGTGCCGACGTTGACGCGGGAATAGAGGTCGGTGACGTCCGCGTTGGTCATGCGGATGCAGCCCGAGGAGACGCGCTTGCCGATGGTCTCGGGGGCGTTGGTGCCGTGGATACGGTAGATGGTGCCGCCGAGATACATGGCGCGCGCGCCAAGCGGATTGCCGGGGCCGCCGGCCATGTGGCGCGGCAGATAGGGCTGGCGGGCGATCATCTCCGGCGGCGGCGTCCAGGCCGGCCACTCGGCCTTGCGGCTCACCGACTGGATTCCGGACCAGGTGAAGCCGTCGCGGCCGACGCCGATGCCGTAGCGCAATGCCTGGCCATTGCCGAGCACGTAATAGAGATAGGTGTTGGGCGTATCGATGATGATCGTGCCCGGCGCTTCGCGCGTCGCGTAAGAGACGGTCTGGCGGCGGAAGCGGGCCGGCAGCTCGACCGCGTCCTGATCCTCGGGCTCGGTCTGGTAGGTCGGCGCCTGATAGGGCTGATACGACGGCTGATACGGCTGCAGCGGCTGCGGCGCGGTCATCGGCGCCAGCGGCTGGAAGAACGGGAAGATCTGCACCGGCGCGGCCTTGGCTGCGCCAGCGAACGCGATTGCGGAGACCGTAACGGCACTGAGTGCAACGGCGCGCGAAAACGTCTTGGATGTGTCCAGATTGAACATGTGATCGCCCCTGTTTGCTCGGTGTTTTGCTCACCGCGGCACCGTTGCGGTGCTCCGTTGCCTAAAGTCCTAACGGAAAAACGTTTCGGGACATTTGCGCGGAAAACCGAAAACGGTTTCACGGCGGCAAGAATTGTTTCATGACAGTTTCGTGGCCCCGCCGGCTCGTTAACGAACAAAACAGCGCGCCGACACTTCTGTGACGTCACACGCCTGAAATATCCTTCGTTGATGGTCGATGCCTGAGAATCATCAAACTCTCGGGATTTTCCCATGCGGGTATTAATCGCGACGGACGCCTGGCATCCCCAGGTCAACGGTGTGGTCCGCACCCTGACGTCCCTGGCGAATGCGGCCAAGGCCCTCGACGTCGAGATTGACTTCCTCACCCCGGACGGCTTTCCGTCCTGGCCGCTGCCGACCTATCCGGGCCTGCGCTTTGCGCTGCCTTCGGCGAAGGAGATCGCGCGGCGGATCGAGAGGTGCGCGCCGGATGCGCTGCATATCGCGACCGAAGGCCCGATCGGCTGGGCGGCGCGCGCCTATTGCCGCCGCAATCGGCTCGCTTTCACTACCTCCTACACGACCCGCTTTCCGGAATACGTCTCGGTGCGGACCGGCATCCCGGCGGGCGTCGGCTATGCCGTGCTGCGCCACTTCCACGATGCCGCCGCCATGACCATGGTGGCGACGCCCTCGCTGCGGCAGGAGCTGTCGGAGCGCGGCTTCAAGCGGCTCGGCTTCTGGACGCGTGGTGTCGACACCGGGCTGTTTCATCCCGACGCTCCGGCACAGCTCGACCTGCCGCGCCCGATCTTCATGACGATGGGACGCGTGGCGGTGGAGAAGAATCTCGAAGCGTTCCTCTCGCTCGACCTGCCCGGCACCAAGGTCGTGGTCGGCGACGGCCCGCAGAAGGCGGCGCTGGAGAAGAAATATCCGGACGCAGTCTTCCTCGGCGAGAAGAAGGGGGCGGATCTCACCGCGCATCTCGCCGCGGCCGACGTATTCGTGTTTCCGAGCCTGACCGACACCTTCGGCGTGGTGCAGCTCGAGGCGCTCGCCTGCGGCACGCCGGTTGCGGCGTTTCCGGTCACGGGCCCGAAGGACGTCATTGCCGATCACCCGATCGGCGCGATCGACCACGATCTGCGCACCGCCTGCCTGCGCGCACTCACGATGTCGCGCGAGACCTGCCGCAACTTCGCGCTGGAGCGCTCCTGGGAGAACAGCGCGCGCCAGTTCGTCGGCAACCTCACCTCACTGCAGCCCAGCCGCTCCTTGCGCGCCTCGCCTCGCATGGCGCGGCGGCCGGTGCGCGGCTGACCGTTTATTCGAACCACAGCGAGAACCTCATCGATGGCTAAGATCATGAACCTTGACGGCACCCAGCAGCTCGACCTCACGCGCGGCACGGTCGAGCAGGCATATGACCGCTGGGCGCCGGTCTACGATCTCGTGTTCGGCGGCGTGTTCGCCAAGGGCCGGCAGGCGGCGATCGCGGCCACCAACAAGATCGGCGGCCGCGTGCTCGAGGTCGGCGTCGGCACCGGCATCTCGCTGCCGCTCTACGCGCCGAACCTGCGCATCTTCGGCACCGACATCTCGGAAGCGATGCTGGACAAGGCGCGCCGCCGCGTGAAGGAGCAGGAGCTGAAGAACGTCGAGGGCCTCGCGGTGATGGACGCCGAGAAGCTCGAATTCCCCGACAATTCGTTCGACGTCGTGATGGCGCAATACGTCGTCACCGCGGTGCCGAACCCGGAGAAGGCGCTCGACGAATTCGCCCGCGTGCTGCGTCCGGGCGGCGAATTGATCATCCTCACCCGCGTCAGCGCCGACACCGGCATGCGCCGCTTCATCGAGCAGAAGCTGCAGCCGGTGGTGCGTCCGCTCGGCTTCCGCACCGCCGAGTTCGCCTGGTCGCGCTACGCCAAATGGCTCGCCGGCGCGCACGGCATCGAGCTCGCCGAGCGCCGCCTGATTCCGCCGCTGGGACATTTCTCGCTGGTGCGCTTCCGCAAGGTCGACGTCGCGAAAGCGGCGTGAGCTTACGCGTCTTTCGTGCGTCATCGCGCCGCTGCTCATCGTCACATGACAAAATGATGATGTCACACGGCCTACATCGAATCTCTGTAAATCCTGAACCCGAAAGCATTTTGGGGATGAGCATGATCAAGAACTATCTCGAGCAGCTGCGGATCCAGCGCTGGGACGACCATCGCTACTATCACCACAGCCGCATCAATCAGAGCCTGCACTTCGTCAGCGCGCTGAGCTTTCTCTTTGCCTATGTCTGGCTGTTCATCGATCCCGTCGTCTCCGCGCTGGTCGGCTGGCTGGTGTCGATGACCTCGCGCCAGGCCGGCCATTTCTTCTTCGAGCCGCACACCTACGACCACATCAATCAGGCGACGCACGAGTACAAGGAAGAGATCAAGGTCGGCTACAATTTGCAGCGCAAGGTGGTGCTGATGGCGATCTGGGCGCTGTCGCCGCTGGTGCTGGTCGTCGATCCCACCCTGTTCGGCATCTTCACGCCCTGGCAGAGCGCGACCGACTTCATGCGGCAGGTGGCGAAGATCTGGCTCGTGGTCGGCGGCGGCGGCCTGCTGTTCCGCACCGTGCACCTGTTCTTCATCCGCGACGTCGAGACCGGCCTCGTCTGGATGACCAAGATCCTGACCGATCCCTTCCACGATTTGATGCTCTATCGCGGTGCTCCGCTCGCCCTGATGCGCGGCGAGCTGATGGATCCCGGCCTGCACCTCAATCCCGAGCACACGCTGGGCTTCATCGACGAGCCCGTGCTCGAAGAGCAGCACGCTTGAAGCGCGCGGCGCACGCGACAGGCTCCGATGTCTGATCGCTACGTCATGCCCGGCCTTGTGCCGGGCATCCACGTCTTGGAGCTACCGCCCGGAGCCGCGTGGATGGCCGGGACAAGCCCGGCCATGACGGCCTTGGAGCAACTAGCCTCAGCGCCCCAAGCGCTTGGCCAGCATCTCTGTCAGGATCTGCCGCTTGATCTGCTTGTTGGTGAGCACGCCATCGTGCCACCAGAAGCCGTCGGCCTTCATCTTCTGCGCGGCACGGACGAAACGATCGGCGACTTCGGTGAAGTCGGCGTCGGTGTAGTTCAGGCTGAAGATCAGCCGTCCCGTGCCGACCCAGCTCAGGGCCAGGCCTTCGGCGCGCAGGTAATATTGCAGCATCCAATTGTAGCGGGACGGCGTGGTGTATTTCACCGTCCAGATCGAAGAGAAGTTGGCGAAGCGCACCGGCAGGTCGGCATCCTGCATCATCTGGTTGAGCTTCGTCACGCGCCCGTTCCAGGTCTCTTCCAGCCCATCATAGACGGCGCGGAAGTTCGGGCTGGCGAGGCGGCTCAGGAACTCGTCCATCGCCGTCATGACGTAGGGGTGCGAGTTGAAGGTGCCGCGGGCGAAGCAGATGTCGCCGGGACGGTCGTCGCGGAAGCGGCGCATCAATTCGCGCTTGCCGCAGACCACGCCGACCGGCAGCCCGCCGGCGAGACTTTTGCCGTAGGTCACCATGTCGGCCTTGACGCCGAAATATTCCTGGGCGCCGCCGGCGGCGAGGCGGAAGCCGACGAAGACCTCGTCGAAGATCAGGACGATGCCTCGCCGGTCGCAGACCTCGCGCAGCTTCTTCAGCCATTCGGTGTAGGCAGCGCGGTCAAAGTTGCCGCCGCGGGAAGAATCGACCAGCGAGGAATCCCCGGGCGCGTTGGCATTGGGATGCAGGCCCTGCAGCGGGTTGACCAGCACGCAGGCGATGTCCTTGCGCGTGCGCAGGACATGCACCGTCTTCTCCGACATTTCGGCGAGGGTGTAGGTCTCATGCGCAGGAATGGGATTGCCGACGCCGGGCTGCACGTCGCCCCACCAGCCGTGATAGGCGCCGGCGAAACGAACCAGGTGCGTGCGCTTGGTGTGGTAGCGCGCCAGCCGCACCGCCTGCATCACGGCCTCGGTGCCGGACATGTGGAACGAGACCTCGTCGAGGCCAGAGATCTGGCAGAGCCGCTGCACATTCTCGAGGATGACGGGATGGTAGGGCCCGAGCACGGGTCCAAGCGCGTGCGCGCGCTTCTCGGCGCCCTCGATGCACTCCTTGTAGAAGTCGTTGCCGAAGATGTTGACGCCGTAGGATCCTGTGAGGTCGTAAGCAGTGTTGCCGTCAACGTCGGTGACGGTGACGCCGCGCGAGGATTCCATGAAGGTCGACGTGCCCAGATGCTCGCGGACGAGACGCGAGAACTGGAACGGCACGCGGTAGCTTTCGGTGAAGTTCAGGTCGGAGATCGTCTCCGCCGCTTCCTTCGTCATCGCGCGACCCTTGGGGTAGCGCTCGGCGTAAAGCCTGGCGAGACGGAAGAAGGCGTCCTTGCGTTGCGCTGCGATGTTCGCCGGCGCGCCGTCGCAGGCGAAGTATTGATCACCCTCGAACTCGTAGAACGGCAGCAGCCGCGCCACCCGGCGCGACATCTTGGAGTGCCCGGCGAGCGAGCGGTGCTTGGCGCGGGAGAGTTCGACCCGCGCCTTGATCTTCGGGAGGACGGCGGCAGCGGACGCTGCGGCGGCCACGGACATCGAGAGAATCGGGAGTGTCGTTTCCATGACAACAAGCGCTAAACCTGTGAGCTGACAGATTCATGACAGTCAAAGCCCTCATCGCCTCTTTCACCCAGCAGGAAGATCTCAACTTCCTGTTGACCAACCGCATCCCCCGCGCGGCGCTGACCCGCTTCATGGGCTGGTTCTCCAAGATCGAGAATGCCCTGGTGCGGGACTTCTCGATCGCGCTGTGGAAGCTGTTCTCCGACCTCGATCTGTCGGAGGCGCGCAAGACGCAGTTCAGGAGTCTGCACGACTGCTTCACCCGGGAGCTGAAGCCGGGCCTGCGGCCGTTCGATCCTGATCCTGCGGTGGTGGCGAGCCCCTCGGACGGCATCGTCGGCGCTCACGGGAAAATCGCGGACACCGAGCTGTTCCAGGTCAAGGGCGCGCCCTATTCGCTGCTCGATCTCGTCGGCGATTCCGCGCTGGTCGAGCAGCACCGCAACGGCTCTTACGTTACGCTGCGGCTGACCTCGAGCATGTATCACCGCTTCCATGCGCCTTATGACGCGCACATCGGGCGGGTCACGCTGATCCACGGTGACGTCTGGAACGTCAACCCGATCGCGCTCAAGCGCGTCGAGCGTCTGTTCTGCAAGAACGAGCGCGCGGTGATCCGCACGCATTTGTCGACCGGCGAAGCCGTGACGCTGGTGCCGGTGGCGGCGATTCTGGTCGCGAGCATCCGCCTGCACTTCCTCGACATGGTGCTGAACGCGCAGACGCGCGGCCCCGTCAATTTTCCCTGCGACGTCAACGTGAGCAAAGGCGAGGAGCTCGGCTGGTTCGAGCATGGCTCGACCATCATCATCCTTGCGCCCGGCGATTTCTCGTTCTGCGACGGCATTGCCGAGGGCACGCGCATTCGCGCCGGTCAAGCGCTGCTCAGGAGAAAGTAGCCTTCAATCCGCCGCCCCCGCCGCCTATATCGTCGGGCGGGGACGATTCGATCGATACGGATGTGACGATGGCGCGGGCGCCGGTCATGGCGGCGGGTGGTATTGTGTTGCGGCGCGCGCCGGTGCCGCTGGTTGCAGTCGTGCGCCAGCGCAAGCGCAACGAATGGGTCCTGCCCAAGGGCAAGCTCGACGACGGCGAGACGCCGAAGGAAGCCGCGCACCGCGAGGTGCTGGAGGAGACCGGCCACGAGGTCGCGGTGCACGAATTTCTGGGCACGCTGGTCTATCAGTCCGGCGGGCGCTCCAAGGTCGTGCATTTCTGGCGCATGGAGGCCGACGGCGGTCCGGTCCGCAAGCTGATGAACGACATCAAGGCGGTCGACTGGCTGACGCTGGACGACGCGATCGCCCGTCTGTCGCGCGAATACGAACGCGTCTTCCTGACTCAGATCGGACCGATCGCGCTCGCGGCGGCAGGGCTGGCGCCATCGCCGGCGCAAGAGCCGACGCCGAACGACGCCGTGGATGCGGCCTTGCAGACACTCACACCCGCCGAAGCAGCTTCCGTCGACGAGTTGCGGCACGGCCTGTTGCAGAAGGTGAAGGCCTGGTTGCGCGGCGAGGCGTGAGGTTTGCGCGTAAGCCTCTCTACGTCGTCATTGCGAGCGCAGCGAAGCAATCCAGAAGCTTTCCGCCGAGGGATTCTGGATTGCTCGTCGCAAGGGCTCCTCGCAATGACGCGGAGATGTCGGAGTGCGCCTCTCTCGCGCTCTTTGCTCAGAAGCCACCACGGCGCTAACGATGCACGTTGGGGGCGCAACGGCAGAAAGCGAAGCGTTACCGCCGCTCTTTGTCCCTCGGCGCGGGCGCGGATCTGCGCGGCGCTGCGGGACGTTGCGCGGCGGGGAGGCGTGGCTGGAAGCCGCCGGGGCGCTGCATGCCTGGTTGTTGACCCGGAGGCTGGCCCGGTTGCAATCCTGTGCGCGGCAATGGCTGCTGCGGACCGGCTTGCTGTGTCCCGCCCGGTTGCGGCGGCACGATTCCTCCGCGCTGAATCTGTCCATCACGCTGCGGCAGGATCTGCGGTGCGCGTGGACGGCCGGCACCTTGCGGCTGGCCGGGCTGCGGTTGCAAGTGTTGCTGCTGCCCGGCACGCGGCGTGCCCGGCCGCACCGTGCCGCCTTGTTGTCCTTGTCCCTGCCGCTGCGGCGGCTGTGCACCTTGCTGTGTTCCCTGCCGGCTAGGTGTGCCCGGCTGCTGCTGACCCGGACGATTGTCCTGTCGCGGCTGGACGTTCGGTCGTTGCGGCTGCCGGCCTGGGGTTGTCGTCGGCCGCAATTGTTGCTGCTGCGGCGGCTGTGCCGGCCGCGGAATGCGGCTGAGCGCAGTCGGATTGGCGCGACGGAAGTCGCGCTGCTCGATGACGATCTGCCGGCCCGCAGTCTGCGCCAGATGCACCTGGCCGACGAAGCCGCGGTCGCGCGCGATCTGCTGCGCGGGAATTATGATCGGCACGGCAGCAAAGCGCATGCCGCCGGCCGTGGCTGCGCCCGTGCGGATCGCAAAGCCGCTCGCGGCTTGCGTCAGCGCGCCGAGCCGCGCGCCGCTCGTGCGTTCCTGGACCTCGATGTGGCCGACCCGGCCGTCGGCGTCGGGATAGAGCTTGATGTTGACGTTGCGCGCCCTGTTCGCCGCCGAGCCCTCGGGGACGTCGACGACCCCGGTGGTGCCGCGGATGCCGAGCGTTGCCGTCGGCGTCGTGATCTTCATGTCGCCTGTCTTCGCCACCGCGGCCGCCACGAAGGCGACCGTGCCCTTGCCGACGTCGAAGATCGCCGAATTCTGCTTGCCGCCGTCGTCATAGACGTAATTGTCGATGGTGATCTTCGCGCTGGCCGAGAGGTTGAACGTGGTGGCGTCGTTGAAGGTGATGCCGAGCGCGGAGTTCGACGAGGTCTGCACGATATCGTTGAGATAGATGTCGTCGCGCACGCGCAGCGGATAGGAATTCTTGTCGCGGATCACGGTCGCAATTCCCGTCACGGTCGCGACGTTGCCGATCGGCTCGGCCGTGGCCGGCTGTGCGTCTGCGGCCGGTGTCGGGGTCGCCGACGGAATTGGCGAAGGCGCGGGCGTTGGCTGGGCTTGCGGCTGCGCCTGTGCGAATTCGATCGTCTCGGATGCACGAGCCACGCTGCTGCCAGCCAGCGTCAATGCCGGCAGCGCGAGCGCGAACACGAAGCGGCGCCAAGCCAGCATTGATGTCACGAGGAAGTCCCGGTGAGAGCGTGAGGCGAGATCGGGCGATTTCAACGGGGCGTGGCTGAATGGTGGATGAACGTCTGTCGCCGGGGCAAGGGCTAGCTATCCTCTCGCCGTCATGGCCGGGCTTGTCCCGCCGGCGCGGCCGAAGCCGCTACGGCGCGGCGAAGGCCCGGCCATCCACGTCTTGATTGCGGCACGAAGAACCTGGATGCCCGGGACAAGCCCGGGCATGACGAAGAGTTGTGTCCGTTCGCGACGCGCTTCGGTGTCAGCTCACGCGCTTCCAGGTCTGGCCGCCGCAGAACATGCCGCCGAAGGCGCAGCCCTGCACGCGCATCACGTTCGGACCTTTCATCGAGATCGTGGAGTCGTAATTGCGTCCGGAGTTGGGATCGCGAATGCGGCCGCTCCACTTCGATCCTTCGGGCTTCATGTTGATCAGGATGCGCTCATTGGTCTTCTCGGCATAGCCGCAGAGATTGGCGCCACACTGCTCGACGCGGACATTGCCCTTGTTCTCTTCGGTCGCCCAGATGCCGATCGGCGAGTTCGCTGCGGCCACGGGCGCGGCAGCCACCGGAGCCGGCGCGGGAGCCGCGGCGACGGGAGCGGGGGCGGCAACAGGGGCAGGCGCAGCAACAGGAGCAGGCTGCGAGCTGTCGAAGCCGACAGAAGGAGCGGCGGCAGCGGTCGCGGCTGGGGCAGCGGGCGCGGCTGGCGCTGCCGGCGCAGTCGCTTGCGGCACGGGCTGCTGCTGCACGGGAGCCGGCGTGGGTTGCGCCGTCGTGGGCGCCGGAGCCGGCGTGGTGTCGTCGTCATCGTCCTTGGAGCCGCCAAGACCCTTGAGGTTGATGTTGTTCAGCTTGATCGGCTTGTCCGACAGGCCCGGCGCGACGATGGTCACGCAATTGAGCGAAGCGCAGTTTCGCGGCGTCTCGATGCGGATGTGCTGACCCTCGATCTGGAACGAGATCGAATTGCCGGCATGCGCGGCGGCGGTCGAAGCCAGGAAGAGGGCGGTGGCGGCGATGGAGAGCTTGTTCATGACAACCTCCGAAAATAGCGCGGTCCCGATATGGACTGGTGTCGCTGGTGAATGAAGCGTGGTTCGACCCTACGCCGCGGCGGTCGGGCGTTCTGTGATGGGCGTCACAACGAGCGAACAACGCCTGGGTGATTCAGCGCACATTCAGCCTCGCCTGCGCGGCGTAACGTCGTCGCGACACCGAGGGAAACGCAGATGCAGCGGCTTGCAACCTGGCTTGCCACTTGTCTTGCCACATCTATCGCGCTGCTGGCGGTCGCGCCGACGGCGCAGGCCGGCTCCTACACGTTCTCGATCGGCGGCAGCCGGTTCCATGTCGAGGCGCCGCGCAATTGCCGAGCCGCGTCCTTTATGACGGTGGCTCCCAAGCGCAGCCTCAGGCCGACGGAGGATGTGAGCACGGCACGAACTGCGCAGCCGGCGCCCGCGCTGATGGTCCAGGCGCCGCAGCCGGCTTGTCCGGCGGCAGCGGTCAAGCCGCCACAAGCGGCTGTGGTGGTGCCGCCACCGGCGCCTCCCGTTCTTGCCGCGGCGTCGTCGCAGCCCGTTGCACCGCCGCCGGCGCCAAGCTGGGAGATTTCGAGACTGGAGACGCTGAGCCCCGGTCCGCCGCGGGTTGACCTGGAGCGCACCGATCAGCCGAAGACCGCCGCGCTCGAACCGCCGCGCGTCCAGCCGAGCGCCGAGATCAATCAGACCGCAGCGGTGGCACAGATCGGCGCTGAAGAGGGCCACGCGCTGCTCGGCGAATGGGAGAGCGCCGGCGCCAAGGGCACGGTCCGCATCGAGCGCTGTGGACCTGCACTGTGCGGTTACGCGCTCAGTGAAGCGTCGAGCCGCGGTGAGAGCGTGCTCGTCAACATGAAGCCGAAGAAGCGCGATGTCTGGACCGGCAGCATCTACAGCCGCTCCAGCGGCAACACCTATTACGCGACGATGACGCTGAAGAGCTCCGGCAAGCTGCACGTCGAAGCCTGCGCGCTCGGCCGCTTCTGGTGCTCCGGCAACGACTGGACGCGAGTCGATGCGCCACGGGAGGAGATCACCGCCTCGTCGCAATCCTCGCGCACGCGGTCGTAGCGTTTTTCTTACCCTCCCTGTAGGGCCCTGGAGGGGGCTGAGATATGGCTAAGGACACCGACTCTCCACGGCGTCATGGCCGGGCTTGTCCCGGCCATCCACGCCTTTCCACGCAGCACAAAGAACGTGGATGCCCGGGACAAGCCCGGGCATGACGGCCACTGCAAAATTCAAATGCGATTGCCCTGCCCTGGAGAGGAAGATCAGGGGCCGCGGTGTGTCGATCGATGCCGTCTAAATCATCCCGAGCACGATGGCGCCGACGAAGGCCATGGCGAGGTAGGCGGTGATAACGCTCAATCTGCCGGCGAACGTCATGAGGTCGGTCCCTCCGTGCGCGTTGCTTGGCGCGCAGCTCTTATGGTTAACAGAAAGTCTCTTTTCGAAAAAGTCAGGCTCGCTGTCGCTCGTCATCGGCAGCAACCGGTGCCGCTGCGCCCGGTATGGTTAAAGAACACTGAAATCAACACGTTGAAGAGTCTTTAAGTAAATTCATCGAACGTGCGTGCATGACGCGCGGAGTTCGTTTGTATCTCGTCGGCTCCATCGTCCTTGTTTCGCTAGCGGGTTGCGGTCGCGGCTTCTTCCAGGCCGAACGCGAACCGTGGCGGGCCGAGGCAGAAGCCGCATGCCTGAAATCGGGCGCAGTCAAGGAAAGTGCGGACATCGTCCGCATCGACCCGATCTCTGGGCCTGGCAGCTGCGGCGCCGAGTTTCCGCTCAAGGTCGCCGCCATCGGCGAAGCCTCCGGCACCTATGGCTTTGCCGACGAGGCGCTACGCCCGCCCGGCAGCATCGGCAACCAGCCGCGTTGGCCGGTGCAGCCGCAGTCGAATTATCCGCAGAGGCAGGGCTATCCGGCATCGTCCTATCCGCAGCGCTCGAACTATCCCGAGAGCGCGGTGCGCCAGCCCGCCGGCTACGGCACGTCGTCCGGGCCGATGTCGCTCAACGCTCCCGGCGTGGCCGCGCAGGAGGACGAGATCGATCTGCCGCCGGAGGGCACCGATGCCGCGGGGGCGGCGCGTTACATGAACACACCGAGCTATCCGGCTCGTCCGGCGCCCTACTCGCAGGCCCCGGCGCAGCAGCCGCTGCCGCGTCTTGGTCCTGCGCAGGGCAATCCCGTCACGAGCGTCGGTCCCGTCGCGATCAAGCCGACCGCGACGCTCGCCTGTCCGATCGTGTCCGAGCTCGACCGCTGGCTCGCCGACACGGTGCAGCCGTCGGCGATGCGCTGGTTCGGCGTGCGCGTCGCCGAGATCAAGCAGATCTCCGCCTATTCCTGCCGCGGCATGAACGGCAATTCGCGGGCCCATATTTCGGAGCACGCCTTCGGCAACGCCCTCGACATTTCCGCCTTCGTGCTCGCCGACGGCCGCCGCATCACCATCAAGGACGGCTGGCGCGGCATGCCGGAAGAGCAGGGCTTCCTGCGCGACGTGCAGGCTGGGGCCTGCGCGCACTTCACGACCGTGCTGGCGCCGGGCTCCAACGTCTTTCACTACGATCACATCCATGTCGATCTGATGCGCCGCGCCAGCCGCCGCCTGATCTGCCAGCCGGCCGCGGTGTCGGGCGAAGAGGTCGCCTCGCGCGCGCAATCGCGCAGACCCTATGCGAGCGGGCGCGAGCCGTCGGTGACCGGTTCGCTCGGTGCTCGCAAGAGCACGATGCACAAGCGGGAAGACGACGATTATATCGACGAATAGCCGGATTTGCCGGTGGCCGGGATGGAGCGAAGCGCAATCCGGGAAAAGTGTCCCCGCATTTCGCTTCGCTCCATGCGGGCTACGATCGGGTCAATCCAATGTCTATCGTCCGCTATCTCACCCACCCGCAGGTGCAAATCGATCCCGATGTGCCTGTGCCGCAATGGGGCCTGAGCCCGGTCGGTCGCGCGCGCACCGAAGCCTTGGCGAATGCAGGCTGGCTCGCAAGCACGACGCAGATCGTCGCCAGCGGCGAGCGGAAGGCGATCGAGACCGCCGAGATCATTGCCGCTCGGCTCGGACTCATGATCGAGATCCGCGAGGCCATGCACGAGAACGACCGTTCGGCGACCGGCTTCCTGAAGCCGGCCGAGTTCGAAGCCGTCGCCGACCAGTTCTTCGCCGCGCCTCATCTCAGCGTGCGCGGCTGGGAGCGTGCCGCGGATGCACAGGCGCGGATCGTGCGCGAGGCTGAGGCGGTGCTGGCGCGACATCGTCCCGGCGACGTCCTGTTCGTCGGCCACGGCGCAGTCGGCACGCTGCTGTTCTGCCACATTGCGGGCCATCCCATCGCCCGCATCCACGATCAGCCCGCCGGCGGCGGCAACTGCTTTGCGTTCGCGCGGGAGGGGCGGCGCGTCCTGCACGGGTGGCGCGTAATGGAAGACCTCGGGACTTGAGCTCAGCGGAGCCGGAGTTCATCCGGCGGCCGGCTTCCGCGGCGCGGGTGCCAATCCCATGCAGCGCTGCACTTCACCCGGGACGTTGTAGGTGCGCATGATGTGGCGGCTGTCGCGCAATCCGGACGCCTCGCGTTGCACCACGAACATCCAAAGCGCCTGGCCGGCTTGCAGCACCAGCTTGCGCCTGGCCGGTTGCATCGCTTCCGGCACATCGGTCGCTGCGTGGGCGGCGTCGAACTCGCGCAAGCGCGACAGGCTCTGTTCGAGGGCGCGGCCCATCCGTCCAAGCGCGGAAGCCTGTTCCTGGACGATCTCGTAGTGGAGGATGTCGACCGGCGGGCGAAGATCACGAGACATGGCCGCAATATAGCCGCCCGGCCCGCAGGCGCAACGCGCGGCTACTTCGCCTTATACGCCGCCAGGAACATCCGCGTTGCGCTCTCGACCACCGCACTCATGCGCTGTTCCGACGGCGCGGGCGCCGCCTGGAACACGAAGGGCAGGAACAGCGAGGCCTTGCTGAGCTCCATGAACTGCGAGGCGGCGAGATCGCAATCGTCGATCGCGAGATCGCCCGAGGCGACACGGGCCTTGAGATAGTCGGAGAGGCGGTTGATGCTCTTGTCCAGCACGCGCGCATAGTAACGGCGGCCGACATCAGGCATGCGCTCGGCGATCGCCATCACGGTGCGGATCGCGGATCCGCCACCGGGGCGGCAGACCAGGTGAAGATAGGCGAGGCCGAACTCCTTCAGCGTGGTCTCGGCCTCGCGCTCGGGATCGAAACTGAACACGACCTGGCCATGCTGGAGCGCCTCCTGTTCGACGATGGCTTCGAACAGCGCGCATTTGTCGGCGAAGTAGACGTAGAGCGTGCCCTTGGAGACCTGCGCGGCGCGGGCGATCTCGCCCATGCTGGCGCCGTCGAAGCCAAGATCCATGAACACCTTGCGCGCACCGTCCAGAATCTGGCGGCGCTTGGAATTGTCCTCGTCCGGGACGATCTGCAATTGTTCGCCGGCAGCTACAACCATTGGTTTAGGGTCTCGGAAGCTTTTTGGTTCGGATCAGGGCCATGAAACGCCAACGAAGGATTCGCGGCAGTAAGGTCTGCAGGACATAATCTCTATATTGACCGAACCGTTCGGTCAATGTTATTTGAGATCCAGCGAGGAGACCGCCCCAGCGGGCGCCCTCAGTTGCGTTTGTGGGGAGGCCTGGATGGCCGCATCGAGAGACCAGACAGCTCGCGTCCTTCGCCAGGAAGCGGTGGAGGACCAGGCGGGCGGTGATGCTGGCTCCGAGGCATCCGCACTCCCTGCCGAGCAGCTGCGAACTCATGTCGCCGATGAGGCGAAGCGTCCGACCCGCGAGGCGCCGGCGGGTCCGGTGACCGACAAGCCGCCGGCACCCGCGGCGGAAGCGCCCGCCGCCGCTGCGCCCAAATCCGGCAAGCGCAAATTCGTGCTGACCGGCGTCGGCCTCGCGCTCGCGCTCGCCGTTGCGGGCTATGCCGGCTATTACACGCTGGTCGGCCGCTTCTACATCTCGACCGACGATGCCTATGTCCGCGCCAACAACACCATGCTCGGCGCGCGCGTTGCCGGCCACATCTCCGCGATCCTCGTCGGCGACAACACGCCCGTCCAGGCCGGCGACATCATCTTCCGCATCGACGACGGCGATTACAGGATCGCGGTCGAAGCCGCCGCGACCAAGATCGCGACCCAGCAGACCACCATCGATCGCATCGGCCGCCAGGTCGCCGCGCTCGACAGCCAAGTCGCCCAGGCCAAGGCGCAGCTCGTCTCCGCGGAAGCGGGCCTCAAGCGCGCCGACCTCGATTACGAGCGCCAGCAGGCGCTGAGCAGCAAGGGCTTTGCCTCGCGCGCCACCTTCGAAAGCTCGGAAGCCGGACGCGACCAGGGCGCCGCCGCGGTCAAGGCTGCAAAGGCCGCCTACGAGGTCGCCGTCAGCAATGTCGACGTCGCCAGGGCGCAGCAGGCCGAAGCGCAGGCTCAGCTTGCCGAGCTCAAGACCACGCTGGCCAGGGCCCAGCGCGACCTCGGCTTCACCGCGGTGCGCGCGCCGGTCAACGGCACGTTCTCGAACCGCCTGGTCAACACCGGCGACTTCGTCGCGGTCGGCCAGCGCCTCGGCAACATCGTGCCGCTGGACGAGGTCTATATCGACGCGAATTTCAAGGAGACGCAGCTCAAGCGCATCCGTCCCGGCCAGCCGGTGACGATCAAGGTCGATGCCTATGGCATGCGCAAGTTTTCTGGCGTGGTCGACAGCATCGCGGCGGGCGCGGGCTCGGTGTTCACGCTGCTGCCGCCCGACAACGCCACCGGCAATTTCACCAAGATCGTGCAGCGCGTGCCGGTCCGCATTCGCGTGCCCAAATCGGTGGCGAAGCAGAACCTGCTCCGCGCCGGCATGTCGGTCTACGCCACCGTCGACACCAACAAGGGCGCCGCCGACGCCGACAGCGAGGTCGACCTCGACGACCCCACCGTCCATCCGCAGTAGGATCGGTGATGTTCGAGACGAGCGCCGCGTCGTCTTTCACTTCTCCCGAAGGGAGAGGTCGGATCGCATCGGAAGATGCGATCCGGGTGAGGGGTTACGCTCTCTCGTGGAAGCTGCGGCCCCTCACCCGATTTGCACTCGACGATGCTTCGCATCGCGAGGAGCAAATCGACCTCTCCCCGATGGGGAGAGGTGGGCCGTGCCCTCTCGCGCGAGCTGAGTGAGAGAATGGCCACCGCCACCACCGCTTCACCTGCCATGATGGCGGATCCCGCTTCGGAGCGCATTGCGCCGAAGCGGCTGTTCGCGTTCATCATCATGGTGTTCGGGATGTTCATGTCGATCCTGGACATCCAGATCGTCTCGGCCTCCTTGAGCGAAATCCAGGCCGGGCTGTCGGCGAGCTCCAGCGAGGTGTCCTGGGTTCAGACCGCCTATCTGATCGCCGAGGTGATCGCGATCCCGCTGTCGGGATTCCTGTCGCGCGCCTTCGGCACGCGGCTCCTGTTCGCGATCTCGGCGGCGGGCTTCACCGCCGCAAGCCTGCTTTGCGGCTTCGCCACGACGATCGAGGAGATGATCCTCTGGCGTGCGCTGCAGGGCTTTCTCGGCGCCGGCATGATCCCGACCGTGTTCGCCTCGGCCTACACGGTTTTCCCGCGCACGAAATTCCACATCGTCGGCCCCATCATCGGGCTCGTCGCGACGCTGGCCCCGACCATCGGGCCGACGGTCGGCGGCTACATCACCGACCTGATGTCGTGGAACTGGCTGTTCTTCATCAACGTCGTGCCCGGCATCGGCATTACATTGGGTGTGCTGGCGCTGGTCGATTTCGACGAGCCGCATTTCGAATTGCTCGACCGCTTCGACTGGTGGGGCCTGCTGTTCATGGCGAGCTTCCTCGGCACGCTGGAATACGTGCTGGAGGAAGGATCGCAACATCAATGGATGCAGGACACGTCGGTCGCGATCTGCGCCTGGATCAGCGGTCTCTCGGCCATCGCCTTCTTCTGGCGCGTGTTCACGGCGGCCGAGCCGATCGTCAATCTGCGCACCTTCTCCGACCGCAATTTCGCCGTCGGATGCACGCTGCAATTCTGCATCGGCATCGGCCTCTACGGCCTGACCTACATCTACCCGCGCTATCTCGCCGAAGTGCGCGGCTACAGCGCGCTGATGATCGGCGAGACCATGTTCGTCTCCGGCATCACCATGTTCCTGGTCGCGCCGCTGGTCGGCCGGCTCATGGCGAAGGTCGATATGCGCTACATGATCGCATTCGGCCTCATCGTGTTCGCGATCGGCTCCTACCAGATGACCTTTATCACGCGCGAATACGATTTCTACGAGCTGCTGGTGCCGCAGATCCTGCGCGGCATCGGCATGATGTTCGCGATGGTGCCGACCAACAACATCGCGCTCGGCACGCTCGCGCCCGAGAAGGTGAAGAACGCGAGCGGCCTGTTCAACCTGATGCGCAATCTCGGCGGCGCGGTCGGCCTCGCCGTCATCAACACCGTGCTCAACGAACGCACCGACCTGCACATCGTCCGCCTGCAGGAGCGGGTGACCTGGGGCAACGCGACCGCGACTGAAACCCTGACCATGTTGATGCAGAAGTTCCAGGGGCTCGGCGATTCCGCGCTGATGGCGATGAAGCAGCTCAGCCAGATCGTGCATCGTCAGGCCGTGGTGATGAGCTTCGGCGATGTCTTCCTCATGCTGGCGCTGTTCTATCTCGGTCTCAGCCTGCTGGTCGCGCTCCTGAACAAGCCGGCTTCCCCGTTCGGCGCCGGCGGCGACGCGCACTAATTTGCAACACTCGTGCGTGATCTCGCGCGAGGCCCGTTGCAATCGGCTGGCGACACATCTATAAAGCGCACCTCATTCATTCGAACCGGGGAGAGATTTGCATGATTTCGTCGCAATCGCAGATCGTACGCCCGCGCTCGATGATGACCTCGATCACGTTCTGGCTCGGTATGTACGCGGCCTGTTAGAGGCCTCTTCCGCCAGCTTCGATTGGGCCAAGGTTTTGGCCAAGCGTCCCGATCGCTTCGTTTCCCAAGTCAAAATCAGTCTTACGTGACGCCGTCTCGGCCCTCGCGGCCGGCCTGCGTCCACCGATGGAGCCGGCCCGCGCGAAGCGGCCGGATGATGCCATGACCGCTCTGTCCAAGAAGCCCGCCGCCATTCGCGTGGTGCTGCCCTTCGTCTTCCGGCACTGGCTGAAGCAGCCGGTGCGCGGCCTCGTCGTGGCCGGCGGCCTGTTGGGCGCAACCGTCGCCGACCTGTTCATGCCGGTCTTCTCCGGACATCTGGTCGATGCGTTGACCCGCGGACCGTCCGATCCCGATGCGCGCCATGCCGCGCTGGTCGCGTTCGGCGCCATCGTGGCGCTGGGCGCGGCCTCGGTGGTGCTGCGGCTCGCAGGGTTGCAGGCGATCGTGCCGTTCACGCTCAAAACCATGTCGGACGTCGCACAAGAGGCTTTCACCCGCGTGCAGCGCTTCTCGACCGACTGGCATGCGAACTCCTTTGCCGGCTCCACGGTGCGGAAGATCACTCGCGGTATGTGGGCGCTCGACCTGCTCAACGACACCATCCTGATGGCGCTGGCGCCCTCGCTGCTGGTGCTGGTGGGCTCGATGATCCTGATAGGGATGCACTGGGCCTCGCTCGGCGTGGTGATCGCGATCGGGGCGATCTTCTACGTCACGATCACGGTGGTGCTCTCGACCCGCTACATCGCGCCGGCGGCCCGCGTCTCCAATGCCTGGGACACCAAGGTCGGCGGCACGCTGGCGGATGCGCTGACCTGCAATGCCGTGGTGAAATCCTTCGGCGCGGAGTCGCGCGAGGACACGCGGCTCGCCGGTGTCATCAACCGCTGGCGCGTGCGCGTGCGGCGGACCTGGTACCGCTATAATTACACGGCGATGTCGCAGCTCTCGCTGCTGCTGTGCCTGCGCGCGTCCGTGATCGGCGGATCGATGCTGCTGTGGATGTCAGGTCACGCCTCGCCCGGCGACGTCACTTATGTGCTGACCAGCTACTACATCATCCACGCCTATTTGCGCGACGTCGGCATGCACATCAACAACCTCCAGCGCTCGGTCAACGACATGGACGAGCTGGTGGCGATCCATGACGAGCCGATCGGCATTGCCGATGCGGCCGACGCGCGGCCGATCGCGATCGAGGGCGGCGAGATCGTGTTCGACGACGTCACGTTCCACTATGGCGGCCATCGCGTGCCGCTGTACGACGGCTTGTCGGTCAGGATCCGCGCCGGCGAGCGGGTCGGCCTGGTCGGCCGCTCCGGCTCCGGCAAGACCACCTTCGTCAAGCTGGTGCAGCGGCTCTACGACGTCACCGGCGGCCGCGTGCTGATCGACGGGCAGGATATCGCGCTCGCCACGCAGCAATCGCTGCGCAGCCAGATCGCGATCGTGCAGCAGGAGCCGATCCTGTTTCACCGCACGCTCGCCGAGAACATCGCCTATGGCCGGCCCGGTGCCAGCCTTGAAGCGATCGAGCAGGCGGCCCGCCTCGCCAACGCGCATGACTTCATCCTGCGCCTGCCGAAGGGCTACGGCACGCTGGTCGGCGAGCGCGGCGTCAAGCTGTCGGGCGGCGAGCGGCAGCGCGTCGCGCTGGCGCGCGCCTTCCTGGCGGATGCGCCGGTGCTGATCCTGGACGAGGCGACCTCGAGCCTCGATTCGGAATCGGAGGCGCTGATCCAGGAGGCGATGGAGCGGCTGATGAAGGGGCGCACCTCGATCGTGATCGCGCACCGGCTGTCGACGGTGAGGAGCCTCGATCGCATCCTGGTGTTCGACCGCGGCGAGATCGTCGAGCAGGGCACGCATACGGTGCTCGCAGCCAAGCAAGGGGGCATCTATCGCGGCCTGTTCGAGCGTCAGGTGGTGGAGCTCGGACAGATCGCAGCAGCGGAGTGAGGCGCGCGGCGGCGGGGCGAAGTCCGGCCGTCACGGCGTCGAGGGATGGAATGAGATGAAAGACCTGACGCGCGGCTCCATCGCTAGCCACATCCTGAGCATGGCGCCGCCGATCATGGCCGGCATGATCTCGATCATGATCTGCCAGCTGGTCGATCTCTACTGTGTGTCGGGGCTGGGCGATGCCGCAGTGGCAGGCGTGGCCGCGGCGGGCAATGCCGGCTTTCTCGTCAACGGCCTGATACAGGTGCTCGGCGTTGGGACGGTGGCGCTGATTGCGCATGCGGTGGGACGCAAGGACCGGCGGGACGCCAATCTGATCTTCAATCAGGCGGTCGCGCTGTCGGTGCTGTTCGGCCTGCTGACCTTGGTCACGGGAGCGGTGCTGTCGCGTCCTTACATGCGTTCGATTGCCGCTGACCAGGCCACGATCGAGGCGGGGACCACTTATCTGTTGTGGTTCGTGCCGGCGCTCGCGCTGGAATTTGTCATGCAAGTCATTGCCTCCGCGCTAAGCGCGACCGGCATCGTGCGCCCCGCTATGTTGGTGCGGATCCTTGCTGTCATCATCAACATTGCACTGGCGCCGGTCCTGATCTCCGGCTGGGGCACCGGTTATCCGCTCGGTGTCGCCGGCGCCGGACTGGCGAGCACGATCGCGGTGGGCGCCGGCGTCCTGATGCTACTGGCGTATTTTCGCAAGGTCGAGCGCTACGTTGCATTCAATCCGGTGCAGTGGCGTCCGCAACCACGCCACTTCAAGCGCATCCTCAATGTCGGTCTGCCAGCCGGCGGCGAGTTCGCAATGATGTTCATCTTCATGGCGGTAGTCTACTACGTGCTGCGCGACTTCGGCGCGGCGGCACAGGCCGGATTCGGTATCGGCCAGCGCGTGCTCGCCCTCATCCAGATGCCGGCGCTCGCGGTTGCACTGGCGGCCGGGCCGATCGCCGGCCAGAATTTCGGTGCCGGCAACGCCGCGCGGGTGCGAGAGACTTTCGTCAAATCGGCGCTGATCGCCACGGTCGTGGCGGTCGGCTTCATGATCCTCGCGCAGCTGAAGCCGGAGCTGCTGCTGGCCGGATTCTCCAACGACCGGGAGACGATGGAGGTCGCCTTCCTGTTCCTGCGGATCATCTCGCTGAATATGGTGGCGCAGGGCCTCATCTTCACCTGCTCCAGCATGTTCCAGGGCCTCGGCAACACCAGGCCTGTGCTGCTGAGTTCGGTGACGCGCGTGTTCACCTATTCGGTGCCGGTGCTCTGGCTGTCGACGCGGCCCGGCTTCCGCATCGAGCACGTCTGGTATCTTTCGATCGCGGCGACGACGCTGCAGGCCGGCTTGAGCCTGTGGCTGCTGCGCCGCGAGTTCGGCAAGCGCTTCGCGCCGCGGGACCAGGCCGCGGAGACGGTGGAAGCCAAGCCGGTCGCGCCTTCCGCCCGTGCTCCCGCGTAGCGAAAGTGACCTCTGGCGAGTTCGCGGCGCTTTAATGCGCGCCAAGGCTGTTCCAGACGAGCGTCAGGCCCGACAGAAACAAGAGGCCGAGCACGACATCGCCGAAATGCTTGTCGTTCAGCGCATGGTAGACGCGCGCGCCCGCCCATGCGCCGATCAGCGTGCCCGGAAACGCGACGGCCGCGAGCCAGACCACCTTGAGGGCGACGAGACCTGATGCCGTCTGCAACACCAGCGCGGTGGCGAGCACCGTGAAGTTAAAGAGTTGGAAGATGCCGCGCCGCTCGTGCTTGTTCCAGCCGCGGATGTTGGCCCACAGGATCGGCAGCGGGCCGGACAATCCGGCAAGTCCGCCCAGAATGCCGCCGGCAAAGCCGATCGCACCGTCTGCGATCCGGCCGCCGATCTTGATCGCGAGCGGCCTCTTGTTCAGATACAGCGCGCTCGAAAAGATCAGGATCAGCACGCCGACGCTCAGCCTGAACACCTCCGGGTCCGCGGAGGCGACCATCATGGTCCCGAGCGGCACGCCAATCAGTCCACCGATCAAGAACGGCCAGACCAGCGAGAGATCGAAATTCTTCCACATCGAGGGCAGCGTCGAGGTCTGCGCGATGACCGAGCAGATCAGCACCAGGGGCACCGCGAGCGAGGGCGGCAGCACGTAGAGCCAGATGCCGAGTGCCATCAGCGCCGTGCCGAAGCCGGCCAGTCCCGAGACGAAGCCGCCGGCGAGCGCGCCGAGCAGCAGCAGGACGTAGGTGAGCGTTTCCAACGGATTGTCCTTGTCGCAAGCGGCGACCCCGAACGGTTGATCGCACGGCTCGCATAAACATGCTTGCCGCCATCGAGGTCAATCCATGCCGCATGCAAGCGTGATCTGCAGCGTTCCAGCGCCGCCATCGTCAAAGACCAAAGCGCGATGAAATTTGGATGAATCGTCATCGCGCTTTAGGTTATTGTTTGCGCATGATCTTTCCGGAAAGCCGCTTCGCACTTTTCCGGATCATGCTTTAGACGATCTGCCTCGTATCGGCAGGCTTGTGCAGCGCGCCGACCAGGATACGCAGCGCTTCCGTCAATTCCGATCTGTTTCGGGCCGCGCCGAGCGAGACGCGTGCCGCATGCGGCGGTGCCCCGTCGACGGTGAAGGCATCGCCGGCGACGACCGCAAGCCCGTTCCGCAGCAGATGTGCCGCGACGTCGGGGCGTCCTTCCGGCAGCCGCAGCCAGAGATGATGCGCCGCGGGCCTGGCGAGGAACTGAAAGCCTTTCAGCGCGCGTTGCGCGAGCTGCTGGCGCCCGACCGCTTCGTTGCGGATGGCGCTGATGATGCGATCGGCGATGCCGTTTTCGATCCAATGCGTCACCAGCGCGACCATCAAGGGCGCCGGCATTTGCACGGTCGCCTGCAAGGAGGTGCGCATGTCCCGCTGGGCGCCGCTGTCGGGCGTCACCAGATAGGCAACACGCAGCGCCGGCGCGATGCATTTTGACAGCGTCGTTGCAAGATAGGTCCGCTCCGGAATGAGGTTCGCGATCGGCGAGGCCGAGCGGTCGAGCAGCCCGTAGGCATCGTCCTCGATCAGGATGGTGCCGGCATCGCGGATGATCTTCGCAATAGTGCCGCGCCGCTCGGCGGAAAGCGTCGCCGTGGTCGGATTGTGCAGCGTCGGAATGAGATAGACGGCTTTCGGCGTATGCACGCGGCACGCCTTTGCCAGCGCATCCGGCAGGATGCCGTCCTCATCCATGGGGACACCGACGAGCTTGACACCGAGCAGTGCCGCGGCGGCCTTGATGCCGGGGAAGGTGAGCGCTTCGGTCAGCACGGTGTCGCCGGGCCGCGCAAGATGGGCGAGCAGGTTGAAGAGGATCGTCTGAGCGCCGGGAAAGATCACCAGCCGGTCGGCCTGTGCATGCGGAACGCGGGTGCGCATCCAGCGCGCCGCGACCTCACGCTCATGCGCGCTGCCGCCGGGCGGCTGGTAGTTGAGATACGCCGTCAGGCCCGATTGCGCGCGGAGGGCTTCGAGCCCGGCGATGATGCGCTCGTCGAGCTGCGCCTCCAGCGGGTGCGGCGGCACGTTCATCGACAGGTCGATCGCGACCGGGTGCGGCAGGTCAACCGCGCGCCGCGCGCTGGTCTCCGAGACGAACGAGCCCTGTCCGACCCTGGCTTCCATGATGCCGCGGCGCCGCGCCTCGGTGTAGGCGCGCGTCACCGTGGTGAGGTCGATGCCGAGGGCCCTTGCCAGCGCGCGCTGCGTCGGCAGCTGCTGACCGCGCACCAGCCTGCCGGCGGCAATATCGGCCTCCATGGCCTCGACGATGCGCTGGTAGCGCGGGCCCGAAAGCTCCGAGATTGTAGGGATCCATTCCATGCAATTTAGGCCTATAACCTTTGAATGTATGGATGCAAGATATTATTGTATGGATCATCGCAAAGGAAGAGGTGTGGTCATGTCTGTCTCTCTGGCGACGGTCTCTCTGGCCAAGGCGATGTGGCGCGGCTTCAGCGGCAAATGCCCGAATTGCGGAGAAGGGCACATGTTCGGCCGCTTCCTGAAAGTGACGCAGGCTTGCGACCATTGCGGCGAGGAGCTGTTCCACCAGCGCGCCGACGATTTTCCCGCCTATCTCGTGATGGTGGTGGTCGGCCATCTCGTGGTGCCGGCAATCCTCGCGGTCGAGACCGCCTACGCGCCGCCGGAGTGGCTGCAGCTCGCGGTGTGGCTGCCGGTGACGCTGTTCGCCTCACTCGCGCTGCTGCAACCGACCAAGGGCGCCATCGTCGGCCTGCAATGGCAGCTCGGCATGCATGGTTTCGAGGCGGGCAAGCTGCGGCGCGAGGCCGGCGAGCTTGCGCCGGTGCTGGTGAAGGACACGCGCGCCGCCTGAGGCGGCGTTTACATCGCGCGGCATGCCGCTACACTCCATCGTATCAAGCAAGAACGATGGAAACGCCGATGGCCCCGCGTGCGAAGACCTTCCTGCTCTGTCACGGCGCATGGTCCGGCGGATGGGCCTGGAAGAAGATGCACCCGCTGATGGTGCAGGCCGGCCACCGCCTGGTGGCGCCGACCTATACGGGCCTCGGAGAGCGCGCGCATCTGGCCAATCCTTCGGTCGATCTCGACACCCATATCCAGGACATCCTCAACGTCATCGCGTTCGAGGATCTCAGCGACATCGTGCTGCTCGGGCACAGCTATGGCGGCATGGTTGCGACCGGCGTCGCCGACCGTGCGCGCGAGCGCGTAACGGAACTGATCTATCTCGACGCCTTCGTGCCGCGTGACGGCCAGTCGCTGTTCGACCTCAACGAGGGCGGGCGCGAGCCGATGCGCAAGGCAGTCAGCTCGGGCGACGGCTATCGCATCCCGCCGAACCCGCCGCCGCCGGACACCTCGCCGGCCGATCTCGACTGGCTCAATGCGCGCCGCGTCCCGATGCCGATCAAGTGCTTCGAGACGCGCCTGAGGCTCGAACATGGCGAGCCGGCGATGCCGCGCAGCTATATCTATTGCACGCGCCTTCCGCCCGGCGATGTGTTCGGGCAGTTTGCCAGGCGCACGAAGAGCGAGAAGGGCTGGCGCTATGTCGAGCTCGACGCCAGCCACGCGCCGAATGTGACGGCGCCCGAGGCGTTGATGGCGGTGTTGGACGAGATCGTCGCATAGGTCGCAGCCGTCATTCCGGGGCGTGCGCAGCACGAGCCCGGAATCCATTTCTCCTCCGCGCCGGCCGCCTGATGGATTCCGGGCTCTCGCTTCGCGAGCCCCGGAATGACGGCGGTTGGCTGGCGAGGTGATCGGCCAAAATGGTGAGGGGTCCGATGCGTTGGCACCGAACCCCTCGTCGCACATCAGCCGGCCTGTAAGCCGGGTTCTGTAGGGCACCGTCCGCTTGCGCGAACGATACGTGACGGCCATTCCTCTGGGACCATGTTTGCACACGGCCTCGAGCAACCTACCCGGACGGCGAGCCTGACATCGCCCCGCGGCGTTATCGCTTTCGCGAACAGCCCGCTTAAGCCGTCCCTATTCGGTTTTGCTCCCGGTGGGGTTTGCCATGCCGGCTCCGTTGCCGGACCCGCGGTGCGCTCTTACCGCACCTTTTCACCCTTGCCGCGCCGAAGCCCCGGAGGGCGAAGGCGGGCGGTTCGTTCTCTGTGGCACTTTCCCTGGGGTCACCCCCGCCGGACGTTATCCGGCACCGCATGTCAAGGGAGCCCGGACTTTCCTCCCCGGCGGCCTTTCGGCACCTGCCGGAGCGGCCGTCCGGCCGACTGACTGATAACGCATGGGGCATTTGTGATGGTTTCGTCAAGCCGATATCGCCGCGCAACGGCCCGCCCGAAATATTTTATCCTGAAGATGTCGTTTGGCGCGCCGCCCGTTCGACTGGTTGTCGGCAACACAGCCGAACACAGGAGTGAAGCAATGCAATATCTGCTGATGATCTATCAGAACGAGGTCGAGTACGCGAAGATCGACGCGGCGACCAGCCAGAAGATCCTGGCCGACTATCAATCCTTCACGCAAGACATCATCCAGAACGGCAATTTCAAGGCCGGCGACCGCTTGCAGCCGACCACGACCGCGACAACGGTGCGCGTGCGCGACGGAAAGACGCTGACGACCGATGGTCCGTTCGCGGAAACGCGCGAGCAGCTCGGCGGCTATTACCTGATCGAAGCCAAGGATCTCAACGCCGCCATCGAGATCGCGGCGCGGATTCCGAGCGCACGCATCGGCTCGATCGAGGTGCGGCCGATCTGGGTCTATGACAAGTGACGGCTCTCTCACCTTCGTCATTCCGGGATGCGCCGCAAGGCGCAGGCCCGGAATCCATATCCCCGAATCGTGGTTATGGATTCCGGGCTCGCGGCTTTGCCGCGCCCCGGAATGACGAGAGGGGGTGATCGCGTGACATGACCCCTGGCGAGATCGACAAAATCTTCCGCGACGAGGCGGGGCGGGCGCTAGCCACGCTGATCCGTCTCGCCGGCGATTTCGATCTCGCCGAGGACGCGCTGCAGGATGCGTTCGCGGTCGCGCTGGAACGCTGGGCGTGTGAGGTCCCCGACAATCCGCGCGCCTGGCTCGTCAACGTCGCCAAGCACAAGGCGATCGATCGCATCCGCCGTCAGGCTGTCTTCCGCGGCAAGCAGCAGGCGCTGGTGCACGAGCTCGAGCTCAACGCGCTGGGGCCGGACGAGCCGACAGCAACGCTCGACGACGACATGCTGCGGCTGATCTTCACCTGCTGCCATCCCGCGTTCGCGCCCGAGGTGCAGGTCGCGCTGACGCTGCGCACCGTCTGCGGACTGTCGACAATGCAGGTGGCGCGCGCCTTCCTCGTCGGCGAGGAGGCGATGGCGCAGCGGCTCGTCCGCGCCAAGCAGAAGATCAGGCTTGCCGGAATCCCCTATGAGGTACCGGAACGCGAGATGCTGGCGCCCCGGCTCGATGGCGTGCTCGCCGTGATCTATCTCGTCTTCACCGAAGGCTATGTCGCAACCGAGGGCGCGGACTTGATGCGGCCTGATCTGGCGAGCGAAGCCATCCGGCTTGGCCGCCTGCTGAACCGGCTGATGCCCAACCGCGCCGGCATCAAGGGCCTGCTGGCCCTGATGCTGCTGCACGACGCGCGCCGCGCCGGGCGACAGACGCCGGCCGGCGACATCGTCCTGCTCGAAGAGCAGGACCGCTCGCTGTGGCACCGCGCGCAGATCGACGAGGGGCTGCGGCTGGTGGAGCACGCGCTGCGCGTGCCGGGCCGGCCACAACCCTATGCGGTGCAGGCCGCGATCGCGGCGCTGCATGCGCGTGCGCCGAGCTTCGAGGCGACCGACTGGCCGCAGATTGCAGGACTGTACGAGGTGCTGCTGCGCATCAATCCGTCGCCGGTGATCGAGCTCAATCACGCCGCGGCGCTGTCGATGGTCGATGGGCCGGCACGAGCGCTCGATCTCGTCGATGCGATCGCCGCGCGCGGCGGGCTTCGCGGCTATGAGCTGTTGCCCGCCGTGCGCGCGGATCTGTTGCGGCGGCTCGGCAGGACGGAGGAGGCGCGCGAGGCCTATCGTGCGGCGACGGTGGCGACGCAGCTCGAGCCGTTGCGAAGGCTCTATGCGCGAAGGATGAGGGAGATGGATTGAGTTTCCGTCATGGCCGGGACAAGCCCGGGCATGACGGAGCAAGAGGTCACATTCTCGGAAGACGTCTGCTATGTCGACGCCACCGGCGTTCCTTCCGCCGGCAGGCTCGCCAGCAGCGCCTGTAAGGTCGACAGCGTCGAGTGATCGGCGACGCCGTCCAGCCGCGCCGGGCGGAAATGGCGCTGGAAGGCGGTGACGACTTCCATCGTCGCAGCGTCGTACTTGCCGTTCAGGGGCACGCCATAGCCGTATCTTGCCAGCGCCTGCTGCATGCTCAGCACCGCGTCGCTGATGGTGCCGAGCATGAGAGTCTCGCCGCGGACGATCGGCGCGGGCGTCACCCAGTGGCCGACGCCGGAATTGGCCAGCGAATGCCACGGAAATTTCTCGCCGGGATCCTTCTTGCGGGCGGGCGCGACGTCGGAATGGCCGAGCACCCGGTGCGCCGGCACCTTGCGGCGGAGCATGATGCCGCGGCACAGCGCGATCACGGCGGCAATCTGGCGCAGCGGATACTCCGGATAGCCCCAGTCATGGCCGCGATTGATGATCTCGATTCCGATCGAGCAGGAGTTGACGTCGTCCTCGCCGGCCCAAGAGGAGACGCCGGCGTGCCAGGCACGCTTGGCCTCAGGCACGCATTGCACGATGCGGCCGTCCTCCAGCACGACATAATGCGCCGACACTTCGGTGCCGGCGGTGCACAGGCGCGCCAGCGCGCCCTCGACGTCGGGCATGCCGGTGTAGTGCAGCACGATCATGTCCGGCTGCCGTCCCTTGTTGCGCTCGCCATGGTTCGGGGAGGGGATGATGTCGGAGACGATCGAGGAATCGGGCTCGAAGGTGCGCAGGCCCGCCACGGTCTTGGGAACCGGGAGAACGCGTTGACGCTTCGAATCAGATCCAGCCGTGGACGAACCCGAGGGCATGAGCAGCTCAAACGGACGGAGAGTGGGGCAAGCCCTTCTCTTTACTATTCCTTTACCCTCCATCGCGCGCAATCGCGCGACGCGGTTAACGGATTCATTTTGGCAATGTGTGTGGATGACGCATCACTCCCCTCGTCACCTTTTCCACTTGTCTCGAACCGAGCAACGCTTTCTTAACGCTAAGGGCCGTTACTGAGGGATGAAGAGCCGACCCGCGTCCGGAGGCGGCCAAAGCGTATTTTGGCTCGAAATCCCATGGCTGCCCGACAAATTCCGCTGGGAACACTGGGTTTGTGGCCCGGGACGATCGGGCTTGGTAACCATGCTGGACGGGGGCTTTGTCGTGGAACCGCCGCGACGCGCAATGATTCGAGGCGTTATGGGCTTGTTCGGCCTCGATTCCACTCGGGTATTTCGGCCGGCGGCCGGCAGGCGTCGCGCATGAGTTCGGTTCCGCACATCCCCGTTCTTGGCCGTGAGGCCATCGCACATCTCGCCCCGCGCGAGGGCGGCGTCTACGTCGATGCCACGTTCGGCGCCGGCGGCTATAGCCGCGCGATCCTGGACGTGCCGGGAACCCGACTGATTGCCATCGATCGCGACCGCACCGCGATTGCCGGCGGCGCCGAACTGGTCGAACGCGCCGCGGGCCGGCTGACGCTGGTCGAGGACCGCTTCTCCAACCTCGCGGAAGTCTGCGCGGCGCAAGGCGTCGATGGCGTCGACGGCGTCGTAATGGATGTCGGGGTGTCCTCGATGCAGCTCGACCAGGCCGGCCGCGGCTTCTCCTTCCGTCTCGACGGTCCGCTCGACATGCGGATGGGACAGACAGGTCCGACCGCGGCCGAAATCGTCGCGCGCGCCTCGGAAGGCGATCTCGCCGACATCATCTATCTCTTCGGCGAGGAGCGGCATTCGCGCCGCATCGCCCGCGCCATCGTGGCGGATCGGCAGGAAACTCCGTTCACGACCACGCGCGCGCTCGCCGATCTCGTCGGCAGGGTGGTGCGATCGAAGCCCGGCGACATTCACCCGGCGACACGGACGTTCCAGGCGCTGCGCATCTTCGTCAACGAAGAGCTCGAGGAGCTCCAGACCGCGCTCGCTGCGGCCGAGCGTGTGCTCAAGCCCGGCGGCCGCCTCGTCGTCGTCTCGTTCCATTCGCTGGAAGACCGCATCGTCAAGAATTTCTTCTCCGAGCGCTCCAAGACCGGCGGCGGCTCGCGGCATCTGCCGGAAGTCGCGCAAGTCCCGCCGAGCTTCCAGCTGCTGACGCGGCGGCCGGTCGTCGCCGGCGAGGACGAAGTTGCGCACAATCCGCGCGCGCGCTCGGCAAAGCTGCGCGCGGCCGAGCGCAGCTCGGCGCCGGCGCATGAGACTGATGAGGCATCGTCCTGGCCGAAGCTCGCCGACGTGATGAGGGGCGGCTAGCGCATGCGCATCATCCACCTCCTCGTCATCGGGGCGCTGATCTTCGCAGCAGCTCATGTCTACCGGATCAAGATGGACTCCACGGCGCGCACCGAGAAGGTGCTGCGGCTGCGTGCGGAGATCCGCGAGCAGCGCGATGCGATCGCGGGGCTGCGGGCCGAATGGGCCAAGCTCGACGCGCCCCACCGCCTGCAAGGCCTGTCCGACCGGCATCTGCACCTCAAGCCGGTCAACGGCACGCAATATGATTCGCTGAAGAGCCTGCCGGAGCGTCCGCCGCGGATGTTCAGGCCGGGCGAGCCCGATCCGATCGGGGCCATGCTCAAGACCATCGAAGCCGCGAGCGATCCCGACACGGTGACGGGCTCCGTGCCTCAGCCCGAGGACAAGCAATGAGTCCGGCAACGCCTGCAAAACTTACCGAAAAGTCGACCGAGCGGTCAGGTGAACCTTGGCGGCGGCGGCTGATCCGAAGCCTGCTCTACGGGCGCAACGTCGATCGCGCCGCGAAGGCGCGCGCGCGTGTCGGCCTCGCCATGCTCGCCTTCGCTTCGGTCTACGCCCTGATCGGCGGGCGGCTTGTGATGTTCGCGATCGGCGCCGACGCCCACAGCGCGCGCCGCGCCGCAGCGCAAGAGGTGGTTGCGACCGCGCGGCCCGACATCGTCGATCGCAACGGCGCCATCCTTGCGACCGACGTCAAGGCGGCGAGCCTGTTCGGCGAGCCGCGCCGCATCATCGACAAGGACGAGGCGATCGAGCTCCTCACCGCGACCATTCCCGACCTCGACGAGGCCGAGGTGCGCGAGCGCCTGAGGACACGCAAGGGCTTCGTCTGGCTCAAGCGCGAGGTCACGCCGGCGCAGCAGCAGGCCGTCCACAAGCTCGGCATTCCCGGTATCGGATTCCTGCGCGAGAACAAGCGCGTCTATCCGACGGGCAACGAGGTCGCCCACCTCATCGGTCTCGTCAATATCGACAACCAGGGCATCGCCGGCCTCGAGAAGTGGCTCGACAATCAAGGACTCGCCGACCTCCACCGCGCCGGCTTTGCCACCGACCGGTTGCAGAAGCCGATCGAGCTCGCGGTCGATCTGCGCGTCGAGCACGCGCTGCGCGACGAGCTGTTGAAGGCCAAGGACAAGTTCCGCGCCAAGGCCGCGTCAGGGATCGTCTCAAACGTCAAGACCGGCGAGATCGTGGCGATGGTCTCGCTGCCGGACTTCGATCCCAACAATCCGAAGGAAGCGCACGACCCCGACCGCATCAACCGCCTCACCACCGGCGTCTACGAGATGGGCTCGACCTTCAAGGCGTTTACGCTGGCGATGGGGCTCGATTCCGGCAAGATCAATCTGAACTCGATGTGGGACGCGCGCGGAAACCTGCATTACGGCAAGTTCACGATCCACGACAGCCATCCGGTCGGGCGCTTCATCAACACCAAGGAAGTGTTCACCTATTCCTCCAACATCGGCGCGGCGCGGATTGCGCTCAACCAGGGTGTCGAGGCGCACAAGGCGTTCCTCGCCAAGCTGGGCCAGACGACGCGGCTGCGCACCGAATTGCCGGAGAGTGCGGCGCCGCTGCTGCCGCGGCGCTGGAGCGAGCTGAACACGGTCACCGCCGCGTTCGGCCAGGGCCTGTCGGTGGCGCCGTTGCAGGCGGTGATGGGCATCAACGCGCTGGTGAACGGCGGCTATCTGATTCCGCCGACATTCCTGAAGCGCAGCGAATCCGAAGCCCAGGCGATGGCCAAGCGCGTCATCAAGCCGGAGACCAGCGACAAGATGCGGTTCCTGATGCGGCTCAATGCCGAGGTCGGCTCGGCGAGAAAGGCGGACGTCAAGGGCTACTACGTCGGCGGCAAGACCGGCACGTCCGAGAAGGTCGTCAACGGCCGCTACGCCAAGAAGCGCGTGCTCAACTCCTTCACCGCCATCCTGCCCTGCGATGATCCCAAATATCACGTCCTGATCATGCTGGACGAGCCGCAGGCACTGCCGGAAACGCATGGTTTCATCACCTCGGGCTGGAACGCGGTGCCGACCGGCGGCAAGGTGATCGAGCGGATCGCGCCGCTTCTGGGGGTCGAGCCGCGGTTCGAGCTGCCGCCTGCGGAGCGCCTTATTCTTGCAGCATCCAGGACAACCCAGTAATCAACCGGGTGGGCCATCGCCGCTGCTGAGTCGGGATTTTCCCCGGAGGATTCGGCTTTCCGGCACGGCATGTCGACTGGAACACCATGAAGCTGCGCGACCTCTTGGGTCAGGATGTCAAGGGCAATGATGCCGCGATCGAGCCCGCCGCTGCGGCGCTCGAGGTGAGCGGCCTTGCGCTCGACAGCCGCGTGGTCAAGCCGGGCGATCTCTTCTTCGCGCTCGCAGGCAGCAAGACCGACGGCGCCCGCTTCGTCGATGCCGCGATTGCGGCGGGCGCGGTGGCTGTCGTCGGCGACCATGCACCGGACGCCTGCAAGGTGCCGTTCATCGCTGTCGCCAATCCACGCCGCGCGTTGGCACTTGCCGCGGCCAGATTTTTCCCGGCACAGCCCGCGACGATTGCCGCGGTGACCGGAACCAGCGGCAAGACCTCGGTCGCCGCGTTCACGCGCCAGATCTGGGAGCGGCTCGGGCACGCCTCCGCCAGCATCGGCACCATCGGTCTGGTGTCGCAAAAGCGCACCGTCTATGGCTCGCTGACCACGCCGGATCCGGTCGCGCTGCACCGGCAGTTAGACGAGATCGCGCGCGAGGGCGTCACGCATCTCGCCTTCGAGGCGTCTTCGCACGGGCTCGACCAATATCGCCTCGACGGCGTGCGCGTCTCGGCCGGCGGCTTCACCAATCTCTCGCGCGACCACATGGATTACCATCCGACCGTTGCGCATTATCTCGCGGCCAAGCTCCGCCTGTTCCGCGAGCTGGTGCCGCCTGATGGCGCGGCGGTGATTTCGGCCGATCATGATTGCTCGGCGGAGGCGATCGATGCGGCGACATCGCGCGGCCTGCGCGTCATGGCGGTGGGCCGCAACGGCGATGGCGCAGGCGAAGGCATTCGCCTCGCCGAGGCCGTGGTCGAAGGCTTCTCGCAAATGCTCACGGTCGAACATCGCGGCAGGGCTTACGCGATCCGGCTGCCGCTGGTCGGCGAATTCCAGATCGAGAATGCGCTGGTGTCGGCCGGCCTCGCCATCGGCACGGGCAGCGATGCTGAAAACGTGTTTGCGAGCCTCGAACATCTCGAAGGCGCCAAGGGCCGGCTCGAGCGCGTCGGCGAGCGCAACGGCGCACCGATCTTCGTCGATTATGCGCACAAGCCCGATGCGCTCGCGAAGGCGCTGCAGGCGCTGCGGCCTTATGCGAAGCGCAAGCTGGTCGTCGTGTTCGGCGCCGGCGGCGACCGCGATGCCGGCAAGCGTCCGATCATGGGCGAGATCGCGGCGGCGAACGCCGACGCCGTCATCGTCACCGACGACAATCCGCGCAGCGAGAAGCCGGAAGCGATCCGCGCCGCGATCCTCGCCGCCGCCAAGGGCGCCCGCGAGATCGGCGACCGCGCCGAGGCGATCCGCGCCGCGATCGAGGACTTGCAGGAGGGCGATGCGCTGCTAATCGCCGGCAAGGGCCACGAGACCGGGCAGATCGTCGGCGGCGAGGTGCTGCCTTTCAGTGATCACGAGGCGGTCGCCGCCGCACTAGCGTCGAGGGTTGCATGAGCGGGCCAATATGGACGGTTGCCGAGGTCGCGCGCGCGCTGGGCGTCGCCGGATCGTTCCCGGAGACGGCAATCGATCTCGTCACCCAGGACAGTCGGCTGGTGAAGCCGGGCAGCCTGTTCGTTGCGCTGAGCGGCACGCCGAGCGGCGGCTTCATCTCGGCTTTCGCCAGCGCGCGCGACGGCTGGGAGTTCGCCGACAAGGCGGAAGCCGCAGGCGCAGTGGCGATGATCGTGCCGCACGAGATCGCGGGCATCCGCATCCCCCAGATCGTGGTCGAGGACACGCTGATCGACGGCCTCTGGGGCCTCGCGCGCGCCGCACGCGCGCGCTTCAACGGCCCGGTGATCGGGCTCACCGGCAGCGCCGGCAAGACCAGCACCAAGGAATTCATCGCCGCCTATCCGAACGCCTATGCGAGCCCCTCCAGCTTCAACAATTTCTGGGGCGTCCCGCTGACGCTGTGCAATGCCAGGCGGGACGCCAGCCTCTGGGTCGTCGAGATGGGCATGAACCAGAAGGGCGAGATCGCCCGTCTCAGCGAGCTCACGCAGCCAACCGTCGCGCTCGTCGTCAACGTCCAGCCGGTGCATCTGGAAAAGCTCGGCTCGCTCGAAGCCATCCGGCGCGAGAAGGTATCGATCGCGCTCGGACTGCCCGAGAACGGCGTGCTGGTGCTGCCCGCCGGAATCAAGGCTTCCGAGTGGAAGGGCAAGGTCGTGCGCTTCGGCGGCGAGCATGCCGAGGTGCACGAGGTCGCGCACGCGCCGCACGGCGAGAGCTGGCAGGTCGTGGCCGCGATCGGCAGGAAGGAGATCGCCTTCAGCCTCACCCCTGGCGCGCCGCACCGGCTGCACAATGCGCTGGCCGCGCTCGCCTCGGTTCATGCCGCGCATCTCGACGTCGCGACGCTCGCGGTCAAGCTCGACCGCGTCGGCATCATGACCGGCCGCGGCGTCGAGCAGGCGGTCGGCGACGTCACCGTGATCGACGACAGCTTCAATGGCAATCCGGCCAGCGTGGCCGCGGCGCTGCAAAGCCTGCAGGCGCGCAACATGAGCGGCGGCCGCCGCATCGCGATTCTCGGCGACATGCTCGAGCTCGGCGCGGACGCAACGAGCTATCACACCGGCCTTGCCAGCCACCTCGACGGCATCGACGGCGTCTATTGCGTCGGGCCGCTGATGCGCCACCTGTTCGACGCATTGCCCTCGGGCAAGGGTCTTGGCTGGCACGACGATCCCGCCACGCTGAAGCCGGACGAGGTCGCAAATCTGCTGAAGGCAGGCGACGTCGTGGTTGTCAAGGGCAGCAAGAAGATGTTCTGGGTCAACAAGTTTGTGCCGGGGCTGGTGGCCGCCTTGCAGGCAAAGGCGTAAACTGCTTGGAAGACGCCGTTCCCGAATCCCACCCTTTGCGGCGGAAGCCGTCCGTTTTCCGAAACGCGCGGCCCATGACGAAGACCAGCGAATGCGCGTGAAGCACCTGGACGTGCAAAGGCGCCATAGGACCGTCTGAATGTTTTACTGGCTGATCGAGCTTTCCAACACATTTCCGGGCTTCGGTGCCTTTCGCACCTTCCTGAACGTCTTCCGCTACATCACCTTCCGCACCGGCGGCGCCATCGTGACCGGCGCGCTGTTCGTGTTCCTGTTCGGCCCCTGGATCATCGATCACTTGCGCATCCGTCAGGGCAAGGGCCAGCCGATCCGCACCGACGGTCCGCAATCGCATCTTTCCAAGAAGGGCACGCCCACCATGGGCGGGCTGATGATCCTGTCCGGGCTCACGGTCGGCACCGTGCTGTGGGCCAATCCGCTCAACCCCTATGTCTGGATCGTGCTGGCGGTGACGCTCGGCTTCGGCTTCGTCGGCTTCTATGACGATTACCTCAAGGTGACCAAGCAGACCACGACCGGGTTCGGCGGCAAGCTGCGCCTCTTGATCGAAGCCGTGATCGCGCTGGTCGCCTGCTATGCGCTGGTGCGGCTCAACCGCGATCCCGCCTCCACCGCGCTGACGATTCCCTTCCTGAAGGATACCGTGCTGCATTTTGGCTGGTTCTTCGTCGTCTTCGGCGCCTTCGTCATCGTCGGCGCTGGCAATGCGGTGAACCTCACCGACGGCCTCGACGGCCTCGCCATCGTGCCGGTGATGATCGCCACCGCGAGCTTCGCGATGATCGCCTATCTCACCGGCAACTTGGTGTTCGCCGACTACCTCCAGATCAAATATGTCGCAGGCACCGGCGAGCTCGCGGTGCTCTGCGGCGCGTTGCTCGGCGCCGGCCTCGGCTTCCTCTGGTTCAACGCGCCGCCGGCCTCGATCTTCATGGGCGACACCGGCTCGCTCGCGCTCGGCGGCATGCTCGGCGCGATCGCGGTCGCGGTGAAGCACGAGATCGTGCTCGCGGTGATCGGCGGATTGTTCGTGCTCGAGGCGGTTTCGGTCATCGTGCAGGTCGTGTCCTTCAAGCTCACGGGCAAGCGCGTGTTCGCGATGGCGCCGATCCACCATCACTTCGAGCAGAAGGGCTGGACCGAGCCGCAGATCGTAATCCGATTCTGGATCATCTCGGTGATGCTGGCGCTTGCCGGCCTCTCGACGCTGAAGCTGCGGTGACCGATCGATGATCCCCGTCACCTCGTTCGCCGGCAAGACGGTCGCGGTGTTCGGCCTCGGCGGCTCGGGGCTCGCCTCCTGCCATGCGTTGAAGGCCGGCGGGGCCGAAGTGATCGCGGCCGACGACAATGCCGAGAACGTCGCCAAGGCGACGCAGGCCGGCTTCATCACCGCGGACTTGCGCAACGTTTCCTGGGCGAATTTCGCAGCCCTCGTGCTCGCGCCCGGCGTGCCGCTCACCCATCCGGTGCCGCACTGGAGCGTCTTGAAGGCGCGCGAGGCAGGGGTGGAGGTGATCGGCGACATCGAGCTGTTCTGCCGCGAGCGGCGCCGCCATGCGCCGGACGCGCCGTTCGTCGCCATCACCGGCACCAACGGCAAGTCGACCACGACGGCGCTGATCGCGCATCTGACCAAGGTCGCCGGCTACGACACCCAGATGGGCGGCAATATCGGCACCGCGATCCTGTCGCTGGAGCCGCCTCGCATGGGCCGCGTCCACGTCATCGAGATGTCGTCCTACCAGATCGACCTTACGCCCTCGCTCGATCCTTCCGTCGGCATCCTGCTCAACGTCAGTGAGGACCATATCGATCGCCACGGCACGATCGAGCATTACGCCGCGGTGAAGGAGCGCCTCGTGGCCGGCGTGCAAGGCGGCGGCACCTCGATTGTCGGTGTCGATGACGGCTTTTGCCGCGACATCGCCGACCGGCTCGACCGCGCTGGCAAGAACGTGGTGCGCATCTCGGTCAAGAACCCGCTCGCGTCGGGCATTTACGTCGAGCACGGCACCATCGTGCGCGCCGCGGGCGGCGCCCGCAGCGAGATCGCCGCGCTCGGCGGCATCGGCTCGCTGCGCGGCCAGCACAACGCGCAGAACGCGGCCTGCGCGGCCGCCGTCGCGCTCGCCATGGGCATCAGCCAGGACGTGCTGCAGAACGGCCTGCGCAGCTTTCCGGGCCTGGCGCATCGCATGGAGCAGGTCGGGCGCCGCGGCAACGTGCTGTTCGTCAACGATTCCAAGGGCACCAACGCGGACGCCACCGCGCATGCGCTGTCGTCGTTTTCGGAGATCTTCTGGATCGCCGGCGGCAAGCCGAAGGCGGGCGGCATCACTGGCCTGACCGGCTTCTTCCCGCGCATCCGCAAGGCCTATCTGATCGGCGAGGCTGCGCAGGAGTTTTCGGGCACGCTGGGCACACAGGTCGGGCACGAGATCAGCCAGACGCTGGACGTTGCGGTCGAACACGCGGCTCGCGATGCGGAAGCCTCTGGTCTCACCGATGCCGTCGTGCTGCTGTCGCCCGCCTGCGCCTCCTTCGACCAGTACCGCAACTTCGAGATCCGCGGCACCAAGTTCCGCGAGCTGGTGCAAGCGCTGCCGGGTGTGCAGCCGGTGGTGTGAGGACACCGACACCAACCATTGAATGACATAATGACTCTGGTAGGCGCCTGGCTTGTAGACGAGACCGATGAACTGGCGCTAGCCCGCCTGGGAAATGTCGAGTTCGATGAGAGCGGTGGGCTGCGCTACACAATTCGTGAGCACGACAAGCGACAAATCATCAATCTTCGATATCGGGTGGAGGGCTCGACGATTGTCACCGACCAGCCCTCAGCTCCACAAGTTGAACGAACCCAGTTCTCATTCGCCGAGGATGGCGTTCTCACTCTGGCGCTTGGCGGCATACCCTATCGATTCGTCAGGGCTCCCGGTTCGTAGCCCGGCACCAGCGCTTCGCTCAAAAGTTACCCGTCCCTTTAACCTCCCGGTAACCAACCTCGGCGACCAATGAACGGACCTCTGTCCGAAAGCGGCCGCCCATGCTCTCCCGTGAAGAACGCACCCCCTTTTCCGAGTGGTGGTGGACCGTCGACAAGCCGCTGATGGGCGCCATCCTGGGGCTGATGCTGACCGGGGTGATCCTGTCGCTGGCGGCGAGCCCGCCGGTTGCGACCCGCATCGGGCTCGATGCTTTCCATTTCTTCAGCCGCCACGTGCTGTTCCTGGTGCCGTCCTGCATCGTGCTGCTCGGGGTGTCCTTCCTGTCGCCGCGCGCGATCCGCCGCTCGGCGCTGATCATCTTCGCGGCGAGCATCGTCCTGATCGTGCTCACGCTCGCCTTCGGCCCGGAGGTGAAGGGCTCGCGCCGCTGGATCACGCTGCTCGGCGTCAACATCCAGGCCTCCGAGATCGCAAAGCCGTCCTTCGTCGTGATCGCGGCCTGGCTGTTCGCGGAATCGACTAGGCGCCCGGAGATGCCGGCGACCTCGATGGCGGTGGTGCTGCTGCTGATGCTGGTCGCGCTATTGGTGATGGAGCCGGATTTCGGCCAGACCATGCTGGTCCTGATGGTGTGGGGCTCGCTGTTCTTCATCGCGGGCATGCGGATGATCTGGGTGTTCGGCCTCGCAGGTCTCGGCGCGGCCGGCCTGTTCAGCGCCTATCTGTTCGTTCCGCACGTCGCGGGGCGTATCAAGCGCTTCATGAACCCGGCCTCCGGCGACACCTTCCAGGTCGATACCGCCATGGAGGCTTTCTACAACGGCGGCTGGTTCGGGCTCGGACCGGGCGAGGGCATCGCCAAGCGCAGCCTGCCGGACAGCCACACCGACTTCGTCTTCGCGGTCGCGGGCGAAGAGTTCGGCATCATCCTGTGCCTTGCGATGCTGGCGCTGTTCGCCTTCGTCGTCATGCGCACGCTGTCGCGCGCCTATGCCAACGAGGACATGTTCTCGCGCTTTGCTGCCTCCGGGCTCGCGATCCTGTTCGGTGTGCAGGCGGCGATCAACATGTCGGTGAACCTGCAGCTCATCCCCGCCAAGGGCATGACGCTGCCCTTCATCTCCTATGGCGGCTCCTCGATGGTCTCGCTCGCCTATGGCATAGGCATGATGCTGGCGCTGACGCGGCTGCGCCCGCGCACCGAGGTCGAGGCGAGCGGCCACGCCGAGGCGATGCGCAGTTACGCGTGAGCCGTCATTTGCGAGGAGCGAAGCGACGAAGCAATCCAGGCTGTCTCCGCGGAGGTGGTCTGGATTACTTCGCTTCGCTCGCAATGACGAGAAAGACCCTGTAAAACTCCCTCATTATGGACACGTCCCCCCTGATTCTTCTCGCCGCGGGCGGCACCGGCGGCCATCTGTTCCCGGCCGAAGCGCTCGGCGTCGAATTGATCCGGCGCGGCTATCGCGTCCGCCTCGTCACCGACGAGCGCGCGCTGCGTTATAGCGGGCTATTCAGCAAGGACATGATCGACGTCGTCAGAAGCGAGACCGCGCGCGGCCGCAATCCGTTCCAGCTCGCCTATGCCGGCCTCACGCTCGCCGCCGGCACGCTGTCGGCCTACGCGCTGATCAAGCGGTTGAAGCCCGTCGCCGTCGTCGGCTTCGGCGGCTATCCGACGCTGCCGCCGCTGGTCGCGGCGAAATTCGCTGGCGTTCCCGGCATCATCCACGACGCCAATGCGGTGCTCGGCCGCGCCAACCGGTTCCTGTCGCGCCGCGTGCGCGCCATCGCGACGTCCTTGCCCGGCGTGCTCGATCGCGATCCGGCGCTGGCAGGCAAGACCACGACCGTCGGCACGCCGATGCGTCTGGCGATCCTCGCGGCCGCCGCGGTGAAATATGCCGCGCCCGAGCCGAACGGTCCGCTGCGTCTGCTCGTCGTCGGCGGCAGCCAGGGCGCGCGCATCATGGCCGACATCGTGCCGGGCGCGATCGAAAGGCTCGAGCCTGCGCTGTGGAGCCGTCTCGTCCTCACCCAGCAGGTGCGCGAAGAGGACATGAGCCGCGTGCGCGCCGTCTACGACAAGCTCAAGATCAAGGCCGAGCTCGCGCCGTTCTTCACGGATCTGCCGGCGCGGCTCGCCTCCAATCATCTCGTGGTATCGCGCTCCGGTGCGGGGACCGTGGCCGAGCTCGCCGCGATCGGCCGGCCCTCCATCCTGGTGCCGTTGCCGGGCTCGATCGACCAGGACCAGTTCGCCAATGCCGGCGTGCTGGCCAAGGTCGACGGTGCCATCCGCATCCCGCAGACCGAGTTCAGCTCCGACCGGCTGGCGTCCGAAATTTCTGGCTTCGCTGCCGAGCCGGCACGGCTTGCCGCCATGGCGGCGGCGGCGAAGGGGGCGGGGCGGCTCGATGCGGCCGAGCGGCTGGCGGATCTCGTGGTCAAGGTCGCGGGAATCTGACGCCTGTTCCGGCCCGAATGGCCAAAAAAGTCACTTGTCATGCCCCGCGAAAGCGGGGCATCCAATATCCGACGCAGTTGATTTGAATCTCTGGCGTCGCGGAGTACTGGATCGTCCGCCTTCGCGGACGATGACCCCAAGGAAACCAAATGAGACTGCCGCGCGAGATCGGACCCATCCACTTCGTCGGGATCGGCGGGATCGGCATGAGCGGGATTGCCGAGGTGCTGGTCAATCTCGGCTATGCCGTCCAGGGCTCGGACGCCTCCGACAATTACAATCTCGACCGGCTGCGCAAGAAGGGCGCGAAAGTCTCGGTCGGCCACAAGGCCGAGAATATCGACGGCGCCGAGGTCGTGGTCGTGTCTTCCGCGATCAAGCGCGACAATCCGGAGCTGATGGCGGCGCGCGAGAGGCGCATTCCCGTGGTGCGTCGCGCAGAGATGCTGGCCGAGCTGATGAGGTTGAAGAGCTGCGTCGCCATCGCCGGCACCCACGGCAAGACCACCACGACGACGATGGTCGCAACGCTGCTCGACGCCGGCGGCCTCGACCCGACCGTCATCAACGGCGGCATCATCAACGCCTACGGCTCCAACGCGCGGCTTGGCGCCGGCGACTGGATGGTGGTGGAGGCCGACGAGAGCGACGGCACGTTCCTGAAGCTGCCGACCGATGTCGCGATCGTCACCAATGTCGACCCCGAGCATCTCGATCACTTCAAGACCTTCGAGGCGGTGCAGGACGCGTTTCGTCACTTCGTCGAGAACCTGCCGTTCTACGGCTTTGCCGTGATGTGCATCGATCATCCCGTGGTGCAGAGCCTCGTCGGCAAGATCGAGGACCGCCGCATCATCACCTATGGCGAGAATCCGCAGGCCGATGCGCGGCTGGTCGATCTCACCGCCGGCGGTGGCGGCTCGAAGTTCAAGGTCGTGATCCGCGACCGCAAGACCGGCACCACGCATGAGATCGCCGATCTCGCGCTGCCGATGCCGGGCCGGCACAATGCTTCCAACGCGACGGCGGCGATCGCGGTCGCGCACCAGCTCGGCGTGTCTGACGGGGCGATCCGCAAGGCGCTGGCGGGCTTCGGCGGCGTCAAGCGGCGCTTCACCAAGACCGGCGAGTGGAACGGCGTCACCGTGATCGATGATTACGGCCATCACCCCGTGGAGATCGCAGCCGTGCTGAAGGCCGCGCGCGATTCCTATACCGGCAAGGTGATCGCGGTGGTGCAGCCGCATCGCTACACCCGCCTGCAATCGCTGTTCGAGGAGTTCTGCACCTGCTTCAACGATGCCGATGCGGTCGTCGTCGCCGACGTCTATGCCGCCGGCGAAGCGCCGATCGAAGGCATCGACCGCGATCATTTCGTCGCCGGCCTGCGCGCCCACGGCCATCGCGAGGTGATCCCGCTGCCCAATGCCGGCGAACTAGCCAAAATCGTCCATGGCATCGCCAAGAGCGGCGATCTCGTTGTATGTCTCGGCGCCGGCAACATCACGCAATGGGCGTATGCGCTGCCGGACCAGTTGAAGGCGCTGGGGTAGCGCGGTGGGATTTCCCGACATCACCCCTTCACTCAAAGCCGCGATGCCCGAGCTTCGTGGGCGGCTGCTGGCGAACCAGTCGCTGGCCGAGCTCACCTGGTTTCGCGTCGGCGGCCCGGCGCAGGTGCTGTTCACGCCGGCGGACGAGGACGATCTCGCTTACTTCCTGGCGCATCTCGCCTCCGCCATTCCCGTCTACGTCATCGGGGTCGGCTCCAACCTGATCGTGCGCGACGGCGGCATTGCCGGCGTCGTCATTCGTCTCGCGCCGCGCGCCTTCGGCGAGGCGACTGCGAGCGGCGACATCGTCACCGCCGGCACGGCCGCGCTCGACAAGCGCGTGGCCGAAGTTGCGGCCTCCGCCAATATCAGTGGGCTCGAATTCTATTTCGGCATTCCCGGCACGATCGGTGGTGCGTTGCGCATGAATGCCGGCGCCAATGGCGACGAGACCAAGGACGTGCTGATCGAGGCGAGGGGCATCGGGCGCGACGGCACCAAGCACGTCTTCTCCAACGCCGAGATGAAGTTTGTCTACCGCTCCAGCGGCGTCGATCCCTCCATCATCTTCACCTCCGCGCGCTTTCGCGGCGAGATCAGGGACGTGGAGGCGATCCGCGCGCGGATGGCGGAGGTGCAGAGCCATCGCGAGACCGCGCAGCCGATCCGCGAGAAGACCGGCGGCTCGACCTTCAAGAATCCGCCCGGCCATTCCGCCTGGAAGCTGATCGACGCCGCCGGCTGCCGCGGCCTGCGCGTCGGTGGCGCGCAGGTCTCGGAGATGCATTGCAACTTCCTGATCAACACGGGCGATGCCACCGCGCACGACATCGAGACGCTGGGCGAGACGGTACGTGCACGCGTGAAGGCGAATTCCGGAATCGAGCTACACTGGGAAATCAAGCGGATCGGGGTTTCATGATCACCGTCGTTCCGGAGCGCGACGAAGTCGCGAGCTATGGTGCGCAATTGCGCACCCGAGTATCCATAATCACGATCGTGGTTATGGATTCCGGGCCTGCGCCTTTCGGCGCATCCCGGAATGACGATACACATGGGTGACAGAAACATGCGCATCACCATCCTCTTCGGCGGCTCCAACCGCGAGCGTCTCGTCTCGGTTGCCACAGCCCAGGCGCTGCATCAGGCGCTGCCCGAGGCTGACCTCTGGTGGTGGGACGTCGAGGACAAGGTGCACGTCGTGCAGTCGAAGCAGCTGCTCGAGCATGCCCGCCCGTTCGAGGACGAATTCAAGCCGGGCACGCGCGGGGTCCCGCTCGCGCAGGCGCTCGACCGGGCCAAGGCTGAGGATCGCGTGCTGGTGCTCGGCCTGCACGGCGGGCGTGCCGAGAACGGCGAATTGCAGGTGATGTGCGAGGCGCGCGGCGTGCCCTTCACCGGCTCGGGCTCGGCGTCGTCGCATCTGGCCTTCGACAAGATCGCAGCCAAGCGCTTCGCCGCGCTCGGCGGCGTGACGCCGCCGGAAAATCTTGCGCTCGATGATATCGACGAGGCTTTCGCCGAGTATGGAAGGCTGATCGCAAAGCCCGCGCGCGACGGGTCGAGCTACGGCCTGATCTTCGTCAATGCCAAGCAGGACCTCGTCGCTGTCCGCAACGCAGCGAAGCATGAAGAGTATGTCATCGAGCCCTACATCGCCGGGGTGGAGGCGACCTGCGGCGTGCTGGAGCGCCCCGACGGCTCGATCATCTCGCTGCCGCCGATCGAGATCATTCCGGGCGAGGGCAATTTCGACTACGCGGCGAAATATCTTCTGAAATCGACCCAGGAGATCTGCCCCGGCCGCTTCGCACCCGAGATCACCGCCGCGCTTAAGGAGCAGGCGATGCTGGCCCACCGCGCAATGTCCTGCACCGGCTATTCCCGCTCTGACTTCATCGTCTCGGACAAGGGCCTGGTCTATCTCGAAACCAACACGTTGCCCGGGCTGACCAAGTCCTCGCTCTACCCCAAGGCGCTGAAAGCCGAAGGCATCGAGTTCGTCGACTTCCTGCGCGGCTTGGTCGAGCTCGCCTGCCAGCGCGTGCGGAAATAGTCAGGACTGGTTAACGGCCGGACCGGCGAAACGGGCCGGTTTGGTGGCCAAAACCGGTAAAATGCCGGACATCGCGGCGCAAATGCCTCACAGCGCGAGGCAAAATGCGCAGGTCGTTAACGAATTTTACCTTTTGTTTACCAGGACGTCCGAAGGTTAACGCTGGCGGCGCATATGGCGCTTTGGCTGCCGGCGCGTGAGCTGTCGCGGGTGATGTCACCTCCAGCGAACGCTTTGAAGGGGAGAGGTTTTCTTCTGCTGAAGACCAGCACCCGGCCCGGCAGGTCCGAGACGTCATGTTCGCCAGGATCCGCGCGATGTCGCGGGCAAACTGTTGACGAGCTCGTGCAATGGATGGTGCAGGACGCCTCACCCGATCGCTTTTGAGATCGCTGAGGCCCCAAGCTGACCTGAAGGCGGCCGCTATCGGAGCGGTCGTGCTTCTGCGCGAGTGGGTGCAGGTCAAGCGCGAAGAGGCGCGCGCTGCCGCCAGGGATAAGGCCAAAGCCAAAGCCCAGGCCAAGGCCGCCGTCGAGCGCGAGCCGCCGCCGCGCCTGGTCGCGCTGGTCGAGCGCTATCTGCCGCGCCGGGTCGGCCTCAGCATGACCGTGCTGCTGTTGATCGGCAGCTGCGGCTTCGGCATCGTCAAGGGCGGCCATCTCCAGGATTTCGTCACCGCCGTCAGCGACGCCCGCAATGCGCTGGCCAATTCCGCCGGCTTCCGCATCACCTCCGTCGTGATCAACGGCCGCAAACAGCTGACCCAGGACGAGATCCTCGCGATCGGCGGCGTCAGCGGCCGCTCCTCGCTGCTGTTCCTCGATGCCGAGGCGGTGCGCGACAAGCTCAAGGCCAATCCCTGGATCGCGGATGCGACCGTGCTGAAGCTCTATCCGGGCCAGCTCATGATCGAGCTCACCGAGCGCAAGGCGTTCGCGCTGTGGCAGGAGGCCGGCCGGCTCTCCGTCATCGCCGACGACGGCGCCGTGCTCGAGCCCTATGTCTCGCGCCGCTTCCTGTCGCTGCCGCTCGTGGTCGGCAAGGGCGCCGAGACCCAGGCCCGCGATTTCCTGGCGCTGCTGGCGCGCTACCCGCAGGTCCATTCGGTGACCAAGGCCGCGATCTACGTCGGCGAGCGGCGCTGGAACCTGCGGCTCAAGGACGGTCTCGACATTCGCCTGCCCGAGCAGGACGTCGGCAACGCGCTTGCGATGCTGTCGAAGCTCGACAAGGAGGACAGGCTGTTCTCGCGCGATATCGTCGCCGTCGACATGCGCCTGCCGGACCGGCTGGTGGTGCAGCTCTCCGAGGACGCCGCCAAGGCGCGCGAGGAGCTGTTCAAGGACAAGAAGAAGAAGAAGGCCGGGGATTCCGCATGACCGGTCTCGATCGCACCCAGACGCCGAAGACGCGCCCGATGCCGCACAAGCGCGGCGGCATCGTCGCCTGCCTCGACATCGGCACCAGCAAGATCGCCTGCATGATCGCGCGGCTGAAGCCGTCGCCGCCGAGCGATGCGCTGCGCGGCCGCACCCATGCGGTGGAATTGATCGGCTACAGCCAGATCCAGGCGCGCGGCATGAAGGCCGGCGCGGTGATCGATCTCGGCGAATGCGAGCAGGCGGTGCGCCAGGCCGTCGGGCTTGCGGAGAAGATGGCCAAGGTGCGGGTCGAGTCCGTGCTGTTGTCGGTCTCCGGCGGCCGGCTCGCCGGCCAGCTGGTCGAGGCTGCCGCCGACATTCGTGGCGGCGCCGTGACGCCGGCCGATGTCAGCCGCGTCACCTCCACCGGCATGCGCCACGCCACCGGCGAAGGCCGCACCGTGCTGCACGCCCTGCCGGTCGGCTACACGCTCGACGGTGTCAAAGGCATCCGCGATCCCCGCGGCATGGTCGCGCACCAATTCGGCGTCGACATGAACGTCGTCACCTGCGACGCCACCGTGGCGCGGAACCTGATGCTGGCGGTGGAGCGCTGCCACATCAATGTCGAAGCCATGGCAGCGAGCCCCTATGTGGCCGGACTCTCGGTGCTGACCGACGACGAGGCCGATCTCGGCGCCGCTGTCGTCGAGATGGGCGCCGGCACCACCACGATTGCCGTTTATTCGGGCGGCCGCTTCGTGCACGCGGCGGGTTTTGCGGTCGGCGGGCAACACATCACGATGGATCTTGCGCGCGGACTCTCGGCGACCATTGCCGATGCCGAGCGAATCAAGACCTTATACGGCACCGTCATCACCGGCGGATCGGACTCGCGTGAGCTGATGTCTGTGCCGACAGCCGGTGACGAGCAGGATCTTCCGCAGATCGTCTCCCGCGCCACCATCGCGAACATCGTCAAGCACCGTGCCGAGGAAGTCTTCGAAATGGTTCGGGACAAGCTGAAGGATTCGCCCTTCGCCGCAGAGCCGAACGGCCGCGTCGTGCTCTCGGGCGGGGCCTCGCAGCTGACCGGCCTCGTCGATCTCGGCACCCGGATTCTCGGCCGGCCCGTGCGGGTCGGTCGTCCGCTCGGTTTCGGCCGGCTTCCCAACGAGGCGAAGAACGCCGCGTTCGCGGTGCCGGCCGGACTTCTGGTCTACCCGCAATATGTTCACCTCGAACATGTCGAACCGCGGCATACGCGGCAGCAGATCAAGACAGGGACCGGCGGATATTTCGGAAAGGTCGGACGATGGCTACGCGAGGGCTTCTGATGACCGCTTTCCGCAATCTTCGATTTTCACCAACTCCCGCGGCCACCGGCCGGGGCGAACCCACGCGCGCGTGATCGAGAGGCAACCATGACCATCAGCATCAATGTTCCTGATATTCACGAACTGAAGCCCCGGATCACCGTGTTCGGCGTCGGCGGCGCCGGCGGCAACGCCGTCAACAACATGATCACGGCGGGCCTGCAGGGCGTCGACTTCGTGGTCGCCAACACCGACGCGCAGGCGCTGACGATGTCGAAGGCGCAGCGCATCGTGCAGATGGGCACGGCCGTCACGCAAGGCCTCGGCGCCGGCTCGCAGCCGAACGTCGGCGCCGCGGCCGCGGAAGAGGTGATCGACGAGCTGCGCGACCATCTCTCGGGCGCCAACATGGTGTTCGTCACCGCCGGCATGGGCGGCGGCACCGGCACGGGTGCAGCTCCCGTCATCGCCAAGACCGCGCGCGACATGGGCATCCTCACCGTCGGCGTGGTGACCAAGCCGTTCCACTTCGAGGGTCAGCGCCGCATGCGCACGGCCGAAGCCGGCATCTCCGAGCTGCACAAGGTCGTGGATACGCTCCTGATCATCCCGAACCAGAACCTGTTCCGGGTCGCCAACGAGAAGACCACCTTCGCCGACGCCTTCGCGATGGCCGACCAGGTGCTCTATTCGGGCGTCGCCTGCATCACCGACCTGATGGTCAAGGAAGGCCTGATCAACCTCGACTTCGCCGACGTCCGCGCCGTCATGCGCGAGATGGGCAAGGCGATGATGGGCACCGGCGAAGCCTCCGGCGACAAGCGCGCGCTGACCGCCGCGGAAGCCGCGATCGCCAACCCGCTGATCGACGACTCGTCGATGAAGGGCGCCAAGGGCCTCCTCATCTCCATCACCGGCGGCAAGGACCTCACTTTGTTCGAGGTCGACGAGGCCGCGACCCGCATCCGCGAGGAAGTCGACCAGGACGCCAACATCATCGTCGGCGCCACCTTCGACGAAGCGCTCGACGGTCTGATCCGCGTCTCGGTGGTCGCCACCGGTATCGAGCAGGCCGCGATCGCCCGCAACAGCCAGGCCACCTCCGCGCCCGTCGCCAACCCGGCACCGCAGATGCAGCAGGCTGCCGCCCCGGCCGCCGCCGCCGAGAGCCGTCTCGCCGACCTGACCGCCCGGCTGCGTGCCGACAACCAGCGTCTGGCCGAGCGCGCTCAGAAGCTGGAAGCCCAGACCCCGGCCGCCGCGCCGGCTCCGATTGCCGCCGCGCCCCGTCCGAACGTCGAGCGTGCTGCGCTCGCCGCGATCGCCGCTGCCGTTTCCGAGGTGCCGCAGCCGCCGGCGCCGCAGACCTATGGCGACGTCACCGTGCGCCCGATCGCGCAGAAGCCGACCCTGTTCCCGGAGGCCGACATGGCCCCGGTCGCGGTGCAGGAGCCGATGACGCCGGACACCTTCATCCCGCCGCAGGCTGAGCGTCCGGCCCGCGCGCCGCGCATGCCGCGAATCGAGGAGCTGCCGATGCCGGCGCAGGCCGAGATTCGGCAGGCCCGCGGCGAGGCTGAGGAGGAGACCCCGCAGAAGACCCGCCTGTCGCTGCTGCAGCGCCTCGCCAATGTCGGCCTCGGCCGTCGCGACGAGGAAAGCGAGCCACCGGTCGCGGCCCGCACTGCCGGTCCCGCCATGCCGCCGCTGCCCGAGCGCAGGCCGCAGAAGACCGTGGCGCAGCAGATCGCGTCCAACGAGCCGGTATCGGAGTATGCCCGCCGTCCCGCGCCGCAGGGTCTGGACGTCCATGGCCGCCCCGCGCCTGTTGCGCCGGCGCCACAGGGTGACGACCATCTTGATATCCCGGCCTTCCTGCGGCGGCAGGCGACCTGAGGATTGTTACAATAAGGCAGACGAAAAAAGGTCCCGGCGAGGAGCTCGCCGGGACCTTTCCTTTTGTCCCGGGCATGTCCGGATTGAGCGGCCAAACAACTGATTTTAAATCATTAATTACGGCTTCGGTGGTTCAGTAGAACTGCCGATAGCGGTCCCGAAACCCGGCGCAATTTGGTTAAGCCTTGGCGCGAATACGGCAGGTTTGGGGTAACAATCGGTAAAAAAGCGTGAGTTGGCGCTGTTTGAGGCTGCAACTATGGTTTGCCGTGACTTGGGGATACGGAGATTCGGTAGCGTCGGCTCTGGCCGGCCAAGCGGGTCTCGTATAAGTCGCAATGGGTCTTAGTGGGGCGGGTTCCTGATGAAATTTAGCCGGCAAACAACGCTTCGTGCGCAAGCCTCTGTGGCAGGCGTGGGCGTTCATTCCGGTCTTCCAGTCACTCTCACGCTTGGGCCTGCGCCTGTCGACGCGGGTTTTATTTTTGTCCGGACCGGACTTGAGGGAAGTGACCGCGAAGTTCAGGCCACCGCCGAGCAGGTGATTGCGACTGACTTTGCCACGGTCCTCGGCGACCGCAACGGTCCGCTGGTGTCCACTGCCGAGCATGTGCTTGCTGCACTGCGGGGAATAGGTGTCGACAACGCCACAATCGAGATCGACGGTCCCGAAGTCCCGATCATGGACGGCAGCGCCGCCGCCTTCATCGCGGCAATCGACCAGGCCGGCATCGTCACCCAGCCGGCGCAGCGCCGCTTCATCCAGGTTCTGAAGCCGATCTCGGTCAAGATCGGCGACTCCTTCGGCGAGATCAGGCCCCACACCAACGGGTTCCGCGTCGAGGTCGAGATCGATTTCACCAATCCCGTCATCGGCCAGCAGGCTTACGCCTTCGACCTCAATCCGGAAGGTTTCCGTCGTGAAGTCGGCCGGGCCCGGACCTTCGGCCTGATGTGCGACGTCGCGCGGCTCTGGAGCGCCGGCTATGCCCTCGGCGCCTCCTTCGACAACACCGTCGTGTTCGACGACGAGCGGCTGCTCAATACCGAGGGCTTGCGCTACGCCGATGAATGCGCCCGTCACAAGGTGCTGGACGTGATCGGCGACCTCTCGCTGGCCGGCCTGCCGCTGCTTGGCGCCTACCGCTCGGTGCGTGGCGGCCACAAGCTCAACCACGCCGTCCTGACGGCGCTGCTCGCCGACCGGACCGCCTGGCGGGTGGTCGAGGGCGAGGCTGCCCGCCGCACCACGCGTGCCGTGGGCGAGGTCGGTCGTGGCATCGTCGGCGGCCGGGTCGCTGCGGCCTTCGGACCGGATGTGTCCTGACGCGGCCTGCCGCCTTCGGAATGTGTTGACGGCCCCCGGGAAACTCCTGGTAACCATGATCGGCTAGCATTGCGGCAGGTTCGCCTTAATCCGGGCGAAATGCCTCCCTATCCGGTTCGTTAACAATCGTTTTCGGATACATCGGCGTGGTCGCGTGGCAGGCACCACGGTTACATTTCGCGCCCATGAGGGGTTCGTGGGCTGGCGGACACCGCATCACAGGGCGTCAGGGCTTAAACTCATGTCGGCACAGCGTATGACGCGCGGATTTTTCTCGGTCTCGTCGCGAGCCCGCGGGCTGATTCAGGCCGTCACCTTCATCGTTCTTGCGCTCCCGCTCGCCGGATGCGGCACGGGCGCGCTCTGGGACAAGTTCACCGCCAAGGACGACACCTTCGTCGAGGAGCCCGCCGACAAGATCTACAATGAGGGCCTGTACCTCATGAACGAGAAGAAGGACATGAAGGCGGCGAACAAGAAGTTCGAAGAGGTCGACCGCCAGCATCCTTATTCCGACTGGGCCCGCAAGTCGCTGCTGATGTCGGCCTATGCGTCCTATCAGGGCGGCGATTATGACGGTTGCATCGGTGCCGCCACCCGCTACGTCACGCTGCATCCCGGCAGCCCGGATGCGGCCTATGCGCAATACCTGATCGCCGCCTCCCATTACGACCAGATCCCGGATATCAGCCGCGACCAGACCCGCACCGAAAAGGCGATCGCTGCGCTGGAAGAGGTGGTGCGCAAATATCCGAACTCGGAATATGCGACCTCGGCCAAGGCCAAGATCGAGGGCGCGCGCGACCAGCTCGCCGGCAAGGAAATGAATGTCGGCCGCTACTACGCCCAGAAGCGCGACTACACGGCCGCCATCAATCGTTACAAGACCGTCGTGACGCAGTACCAGACCACCCGCCATGTCGAAGAGGCGCTGTTCCGGCTCACCGAGGCCTATATGGCGATCGGCATCGTTGGCGAAGCGCAGACCGCGGCGGCGGTGCTTGGGCACAATTTTCCTGACAGCCGCTGGTACAAGGACGCCTATAATCTTGTAAAATCCGGCGGTCTCGAGCCGAGCGAGAATCAGGGGTCATGGATCAGCCGGACCTTCAAGAAAATGGGTCTCGGCTAGGAAATTTGGTTCCATGCTGGCGCGTCTGTCGATCCGTGACATCGTCCTGATCGAACGGCTCGATATCGAATTCGCCTCCGGCCTCGCGGTTTTGACCGGCGAGACCGGTGCGGGCAAATCCATCCTGCTCGATGCCTTTGCGCTGGCGCTCGGCGGCCGCGGCGACGCCGGCCTCGTGCGTCACGGCGCGGAGCAGGGGCAGGTCACGGCCGTGTTCGATGTCCCGAAGAATCACCCAGCGGCGAAGATCCTGGCCGAGAACGGTCTGGACGACACCGGAGAGATGATTCTCCGCCGCGTGCAGTTCGCCGACGGGCGCACCCGCGCCTTCATCAACGACCAATCGATCAGCGTGCAGACGCTGAAGGCGGTCGGCACCGCCCTGGTCGAGATCCACGGCCAGCACGACGAGCGCGCGCTGGTCGATGCTGCCACCCACCGCCGCCTGCTCGACGCCTTTGCCGGCCTCGAAAAGGACGTCGCGGCCGTCGAGGCGCTCTGGGACGCGCGCCGCACCGCCAACACCGCGCTGGAGGAGCATCGCGCCGCCATGGAGCGCGCGGCGCGCGAGGCCGATTATCTGCGTCACGCCTCCGACGAGCTGAAGCAGCTCGCGCCCAAGGACGGCGAGGAGACTGCGCTAGCCTCCCGCCGCACCACCATGATGCAGGGCGAGAAGATCGCCTCCGACCTGCGCGAGGCGCAGGAGGCGGTCGGGGGCAATCATTCGCCGGTTGCCGCGCTCTCGGCGGCGGTGCGCCGGCTGGAGCGCCGCGGCGTCAACTCGCCGGCGCTGGTCGAGCCGGCGGTCAAGGCGATCGACGCGGCGATCAACGCGCTGGAGGAGGCCGATCAGCACCTCCAGGCGGCGCTGGCCGCAACTGATTTCGATCCGGCCGAGCTCGAGCGCATCGAGGAACGGCTTTTTGCTTTGCGTGCGGCGTCTCGCAAATATTCGACCCCGGTTGACGGCCTCGCCGCGTTGGCCGCCAAATATGCCGCCGACGTCGTGCTGATCGATGCTGGCGCCTCGCGCTTGAAGAAGCTGGAGCAGGCCGCGATCGAGGCGGACAGAAGCTATGCGGCGGCCGCCAAGAAGCTGTCGCTGGCGCGGCAGAAGTCGGCCGAGAAGCTCAACAAGGCGGTCACTGCCGAGCTTGCCCCGCTCAAGCTCGAACGCGCGAGGTTCATGACAGAGGTCGAGACCGACGAGGCGGCGCCCGGGCCGCAAGGTTTCGATCGCGTCGAGTTCTGGGTGCAGACCAATCCGGGCACCAAGCCAGGGCCCTTGATGAAGGTCGCCTCCGGCGGCGAGCTGTCGCGCTTCCTGCTCGCGCTCAAGGTCGTGCTGTCCGACCGCGGCTCGGCGCCGACGCTCGTCTTCGACGAGATCGATACCGGCGTCGGCGGTGCGGTTGCGGACGCCATCGGCGGGCGCCTGGCGCGGCTTGCCGGCAAGGTCCAGGTCATGGCCGTGACCCACGCCCCGCAGGTCGCCGCCCGCGCCGACCAGCACCTGCTCATCTCCAAGGATGCCCTCGACAAGGGCAAGCGCGTCGCCACCCGCGTCAATGCGCTCGCCGCCGACCACCGCCGCGAGGAGATCGCCCGCATGCTCGCCGGCGCCGAGATCACGGCCGAGGCGAGAGCGGCGGCGGAGAGGCTGCTGAAGGCAGCGACGGCTTGAGGTTCGTGTCCCGGACGCGCGTAGCGCGAGCCGGGACCCAGAATGCCAGCCGCGACATGGGCCCCGGCTCTGCAGCGCACCGCTGAAGGAGCGCTGCGCTGCGCCCGGGGCACGAGATTTCCACAAGCCTTTACCCTCCCGCCCGCTCCGTCGTATCCAAGCGCCATGGCCAGAGCAGCAAAATCCAAAGCAACACCGCACCGCGACGTCGCCGAGCTCACCAAGGCGCAGGCCAAGGTCGAGCATAAGCGGCTCGCTCTCGAGATCGAGGGGCACAACGAGCGCTACTATCAGGAGGACGCGCCCACCGTCACAGACGCCGAATACGACGCGCTGCGCCAGCGCCTCAACGCGATCGAGGCGCGTTTTCCCGAGTTCGTCACCGCGGACTCGCCCTCACAGAAGGTCGGCGCCGCGCCGTCAGGGCGCTTCAAGAAAGTCCCGCATGCCGTGCCCATGCTGTCGCTCGACAACGCCTTTGCGGAGGAGGACGTGCGCGACTTCGTCGGCCGCATCGTGCGCTTCCTGAAGCTCGACGACGACAAGATCGACTTCTCCGCCGAGCCGAAGATCGACGGCCTCTCGATGTCGCTGCGCTATGAGGGCGGCGAGCTCGTCACCGCCGCGACGCGCGGCGACGGCGCTGTCGGCGAGGACGTCACCGCCAACATCCGCACGCTCGAAGACGTGCCGCAGAAGCTGAAGGGCCGCAACATCCCCGACATCTGCGAGGTGCGCGGCGAAGTCTACATGACCAAGAAGGCGTTCCTGGCGCTCAACGAGCGGCAGAAGGCGGCAGGCGACACCATCTTCGCCAATCCGCGCAATTCGGCCGCCGGCTCGCTCCGCCAGAAGGACCCGACCATCACCGCCTCCCGTCCGCTCGGGTTCTTCGCCTATGCCTGGGGGCAGATGAGCGCGATGCCGGAAGACACGCAGAGCGGCATGATCGGCTGGTTCGAGCGCTGCGGTTTCAAGACCAATCCGCTCACCAAGCTCTGTCACTCGGTCGAGGAACTGCTCGCCTTTCATCATGCGATCGAGGAGCAGCGCGCGCGGCTCGACTACGACATCGACGGCGTCGTCTACAAGATCGACCGCATCGACTGGCAGGAGCGGCTCGGCTTCGTGTCGCGCACGCCGCGCTGGGGGATCGCGCACAAATTCCCGGCCGAGCGCGCCATGACGGTGCTGCGGGACATCGAGATCCAGGTCGGCCGCACCGGCTCGTTCACGCCGGTCGGCAAGCTCGAGCCGGTGGGCGTCGGGGGCGTCATCGTGCAGAACGTCACGCTGCACAACGAGGATTACATCAAGGGCATCGGCAACAAGGGCGAGGTGCTGCGCGAGGGGCGCGACATCAGGATCGGTGACACGGTGGTGATCCAGCGCGCCGGCGACGTCATCCCGCAGGTGGTCGACGTCGTCCTCGACAAGCGGCCGAAGAGCGCCAGGGAATTCCACTTCCCGAAGACGTGCCCGTGTCCGCTGCACACCGACGTCGTGCGCGAGGAGACGGCGACGGGCGAGGAGGGCTCGCGCGCCCGCTGCACCGGCGAGTTCGCCTGTCCCTACCAGAAGATCGAGCATCTGAAGCTGTTCGTGTCGCGGCGGGCCTTCGACATCGACGGCCTTGGCGAGAAGCAGCTCCAGTACTTCTTCGACGAGGGCTGGGTGAAGGAGCCCGCCGACATCTTCACGCTGGAGAAGCGCAATTCGAAACTCAAGCTCGAGGAGATCGAAGGCTACGGCGCGACCTCCGTGCGCAACCTGTTCGGCGCCATCGAGAGCCGGCGCAGAATCGCGCTGGAGCGCTTCATCTTCGCGCTCGGCATGCGCCATGTCGGTGAGACCACGGCGCTGGCGCTGGCGCGCGGCTACGGCTCGTGGGACGCCTTCCACGATGCCTGCCTGAAAGTTGCCAAGGGCGACGAGGAGGCGATCGCGGACATGGACGCGCTCGACCAGATCGGCGACACCGTGATCAAGAGCATCGCCGATTATTTCGGCGAGAGCCACAACCGCGGCATCGTCGAGCGGCTGACCAAGGAAGTCGAGATCGTCGACGCCGAAAAGCCGAAGAGCAATTCGGCCGTCGCCGGCAAGACCGTGGTGTTCACGGGGTCGCTGGAAAAGATGACGCGGGATGAAGCCAAGGCGACGGCCGAGCGGCTCGGGGCCAAGGTGTCGGGCTCGGTCTCGAAAAAGACCGACCTCGTCGTCGCGGGCCCCGGTGCCGGCTCCAAGCTCGCGGACGCCAACAAGCACGGCGTCAAGGTGCTGACCGAAGACGAGTGGCTGAAGCTGATCGCCGAGTGAGAGGCGCACTGGCGCCTCCGTCCGTCGCCATCGCACAGGCGTTCCCTCAGCAAGCGTCCCGTGACGATACGCGGGCGCAAGAGTTCCTTCACCATTCGCGTTGACCCGATGTTTACCGCTTCACGTGAGGCCGCATTTACCAATGCGCGACGTCGCCCCGTGAAAACACCTGCATTCGCTTGAGTGTGCCGCCTGCGCAACGCCGATTAACGCCCCAGCAACCTGAATTAGATACTCACAATAAAGATCGAATTGCACGGATGTACTGAGTTCGATCGAACCAGCGTAAGCGTAGCGTGAGCGTATCGATGTCTGTGTTGCGTAACCATCCGAAGGGCGCGCGGTTCGCGTCCTTCGGCATCGGTCTCTGCATCTTCGCATTGATGCCGAGAGAGACCGGCTATCAGGACATTGCCTCGTTGCTGGCGCGCCAACCCGGCGTCGCCGAGCGGTGGCAGAAGCAGGTGTTCTCCGCTGCGTCCTCGATCCAGCTCGCCACCTACAGTTTTTCCCGCCCCATCGGCACCTCGGTTCCGCAGAGCGCGATGGTTCGGCTCGCGAGCCTCGACGGCGGCGACGTCACCGGCGCAATCCGCCGCAATCCGGCGCTTCAGGCACCGCCGCGCTACCACGCATCCGACTTTCCCAAGGTCGATCGCGCCCTGAAGGGCGATCGCCTCGCAATCGTCGCGCCGACGCAGTCGCCTGAGACGGCCGCGCCGGCTGCAGCACCGGCCAAGGAAGATCCCGCGACCTCGAACAGCTCGGTGTTCGGCGCCAAGACCGCCGCATTGCCGCCGGCGATGTCGCCGGAATCCGCGGCCCCGCTCGATCCCGAGCTGCAGGAGGCGATGCGCGCGCCGCCGCTGCCGCAATATTCCAATCCGCCGCGGGCGAGCGAGGCTGCGCGCGCGTTCGCGGTGCAGCCGCTGGAAGCGCTGAAGCGCGCCACGGCGCCGGCTGCTCCCGCGCGCGATCCTTTCAGCGTCAAGACATCGAGCCTGTTCTTCGGCAGCTCCTCGCTGGGCGGCAATCTCGAGACCATCGAGAGCTGGCAGCCCGGCGCCGAGCCGCTGATCGTGATGCCCGACCCCGACATGAAGGTGACGGCCTCGCTGACGCCGCCGACGGCGGAGATTGCCAGGGACATCGAGAGCGGCGAGAGCGTCGCGCCGAAGGGCGAGGTCAACGCCGAGAACCAACGCGCCAAGTCGCCGGCGGAACGGCTCGCGCTCGACGACAAGTCGCGCGCGAAGTCGGAAAAGTGCCTTGCCGAGGCGGTCTATTTCGAAGCACGCGGCGAAGCCGTGCGCGGCCAGATCGCGGTGGCACAGGTGGTGATGAACCGCGTGTTCTCCGGCAAATATCCCGACACCGTGTGCGGCGCGGTCTATCAGAACAAGCACCGGCATCTGGCCTGCCAGTTCACCTTCGCCTGCGACAACAATCCGGACGTGATCCGCGAGCCCGAGATGTGGGAGCGCGCCAAGAAGATATCCAAGGCGATGCTCGACGGCCAGATCTGGCTGCCCGAGGTCGGCAAGTCCACGCACTATCACGCCTATTGGGTGCGTCCGTCCTGGGTCGCCGAGATGAAGAAGCTGTACAAGACCGGCGTGCACACCTTCTATCGGCCGCGCAACTGGGGCGACGGCAGCGAGCTGCCGAGCTGGGGCACGCCGGCGCAGACCGCGGCGCTGTCGGCCGAGCTTGCGCAGGAAGCCAAGAGCTCCGCGGAGATGGGCGAGCGGCGGTAGTTTTCTTACCTCTCCCCACTTGCGGCAGGGCTATCGCATTTAAGAGTTTTCCCCGCAGCCATCCTTCGAGACGCCCGCTTTGGGCGGGCTCCTCAGGATGAGGGCGGAGTGCGCGGCAGCAGTTTTTCAACGAGCACTGATGCTGATGAGCCTCACCCTGAGGAGGCGCGTAAGCGCCGTCTCGAAGGGCGAGGCGTGCGCGCAGGCCGCCACACAAGTCATATGCGATGCCTCTACCAAGCGGGGAGAAGGAGAAGAATTCATCACGCCTCCATATCCAACGCACAGTCGAAATTTGGCGCAGAATGCGTCAGGGCGCCGGCCGACGCATAGTCGACGCCGGTGGCCGCGATGGCGGCGATCGAGTCCAGCGTGACGCCGCCGGACGCCTCCAGCGCGAGGCGGCCCGCGTTGAGCCTCACCGCCTCGCGCAGCGTCGCAAGGTCCATATTATCGAGCAGCACCGCATCGGCCATCCCGCTCTCGAGCACCTCGCGCAGCTGCGCCAGCGTGTCGACCTCGATCTCGATCTTGACGAGATCGCCGGCATGGGCGCGGGCGCGCTCCAGCACCGGGCGAATGCCGCCGGCCACCGCAACGTGGTTGTCCTTGATCAGGATGGCATCGTCGAGCCCGAAGCGATGGTTGAAGCCGCCGCCGCAGCGCACCGCGTATTTTTCCAGCGCACGCAGCCCCGGCGTGGTCTTGCGCGTGCAGCAGATGCGCATCCTGGTGCCTTCGGCGCGGGCGACGTAGTCCGCGGTGAGCGTGGCGATGCCCGACAGCCGACCGACGAAGTTCAAGGCGGTGCGCTCCGCCGTGAGGATGGCGCGCGCGGGACCCGAGATCGTCAGCACGTGCTGACCGCGCGCAACCCGCGCGGCATCGCGGACATGTGCGCGCACCTCGATCTCGGGCGAAAGCTTCTGCAAGGTCGCGAGCGCCAGCGGCAATCCGGCGATCACGCCGGACTGGCGCGCGACGAGGATGGCTTGCGCGCGCGTCGCCTCCGGGATTGTCGCGAGCGAGGTGATGTCGCCGGCGCGGCCGAGATCCTCGTCGAGCGCACGCTCAACGGCCGCCTCGATCGCGAGCGGCGAGAGGAAGGAATCGGGATAGAGCAGTGAGGTCGGGGTGATCATGGGGCCTCCTTCAGGCGATCAGGGATTGCGCAAGGCGTGGCCGCGGGCGCTCGTCGAGGCTCTCCGCGACCTCGCGCGCCGCGGCGAGCGTGGTCATCGTTCTCTGCGCCAGCGCTGGGTTTTCGGCCGGATGATCGGAACGGCAATGCGCGCCGCGGCTTTCGCGCCGTGTCCAGGCCGCAGCGGCGACGAGCAGGGCCGAAATCGCCATGTTGCCGAGGACGCCGTGTCCGGCCTCGCGCTCGAGCCTGACGAAATGCCGCACGGCTTGTGCAAGCCCATCACCGTCGCGGATCACGCCGACATGCGCGCTCATCATTGCGCGCAGCCGCTTCACTTCTGCGGCGTCCGGCGTCCCGGCGCGTGGTGTCACCAAAGAGTCGGGAAGGCGTGCCGGCGGGGGCACGGTGCGGCCGGCGATGTCGTCGGCAATGCGGGCGGCATAGACGACGGCTTCGAGCAGGGAATTCGAGGCAAGCCGGTTGGCGCCATGCGCGCCCGTGGAGGAGACTTCTCCGGCGGCCCAGAGACCGTCGATCGAGCTGCGACCGCGCGCGTCCACCGCGATGCCGCCCATGTGGTAATGCGCGGCCGTCGCGATCGGAATCGGCTGGGCCGCGGGATCAATGCCGGCGGCGATGCAGCTCGCATGCACGGTCGGAAACCTCGTCGCGAAACGCGCGCCCAGCGCTTGACGCGCATCGAGGAAGGCGCCGCGTCCGGCCGCGATCTCGGCGAACACGCCGCGGGCCACGATATCGCGGGGCGCGAGCTCCGCGAGCGGGTGGCGGGCGCTCATGAAGCGCTCGCCGTTGCCATTGATCAGCGTTGCCCCTTCGCCGCGCAGCGCTTCGGTGGCGAGCGGTGCCGGGTCGCGGCCGACCGTGATGGCGGTGGGGTGGAACTGCACGAATTCAGGATCGGCAATCACGGCGCCGGCGCGGGCGGCGATCGCAAGGCCCGAGCCGCTCGCTTCCGACGGGTTGGTGGTGACGGCGTAGAGATGGCCGAGCCCACCGGTCGCAAGCACGACCGCGCGTGCGGCGAGCGCGAGCGGCGGTGACGCGGGATTGTCGGCCTGGCGCAATTGAAGCCCGGTGACCGCGCCGTCCTCGGTCAGCAAGGCTTCGGCGACGAAGCCTTCCAGCAGGCGGATCGAGGGCGTGCGGCGCACGGCCTCGCTCAAGGCCGCGATGATCGCGGCGCCGGCGCCGTCGCCGCGCACATGCACGATGCGACGCGCGGAATGCGCAGCCTCGCGACCGACCGCAAGCCTGCCGTCGAGATCGCGATCGAACAGAACGCCATAGGCGAGAAGATCGTGGATGCGCGGCGCCGCCTCGCGCGCGATCCCGAGCGCGACGGCTGCATCGACGAGGCCGCCGCCGACCGCGACGGTGTCGGCAGCGTGTGCCTCCGGCGTATCGCCTTCGGCCACGGCCGCAGCGATGCCGCCTTGCGCCCATGCCGAGGATGCGCCGTGCCCGAGCGGTGCCGCCGAGATCAAGGTCACCGGCCGCGGCGCCACCTTCAGCGCGCAGAACAGTCCGGCAAGGCCGCCGCCGACGATGACGACGTTGTCGGTGCTGGCGAGGTCGTGGATGTCGTGTTGCATGTTGCTCGCCCTCAATTGCTCAGATTGATCATGCGCTGGACCGAGCGCCGCGCGCGTTCCGAGAGCGCGGGGTCGATCGTCACCTCCTCGCGAAGCGTCAGCAGGCTTTCCAGGATGTTGGCGAGCGCGATGCGCTTCATGTGCGGGCAGAGATTGCAGGGGCGAAGCATCTCCACGTCGGGCAGCTCGGCCCGGACATTGTCGGCCATCGAGCATTCCGTGATCATGACCAGCCGCGGCGGCCGCTTCGCGCGTACCCAGTTGATCATGTGCGCGGTCGAACCGGTGAAGTCGGCTTCCGCCAGCACGTCCGGCGGGCATTCCGGATGCGCGATGATCTGCACGGACGGATCGGCTTCGCGAAAGCTCCGCAGCTCCTCGCCGGTGAAGCGCTCATGCACCTCGCAGGCGCCTTTCCAGGCGATGATCTTCACGTCGGTCTTCGACGCCACGTAAGTGGCGAGGTATCGGTCGGGCAGGAAGATCACGGTCGGGGCGTTCAGGCTCTCGACCACCTGCACCGCGTTTGAGGACGTGCAGCAGATGTCGACCTCGGCCTTCACCTCCGCCGAGGTGTTGACGTAGGCGACAACGGGCACGCCGGGGAATTTCTCCCGCAGCAGCCGCACGTCCGCACCGGTGATGCTGGCGGCGAGCGAGCAGCCCGCGCGCGAATCCGGGATCAAGACGGTCTTGTCCGGATTGAGCAGCTTGGAGGTCTCCGCCATGAAGTGCACGCCGCATTGGACGATGATGTCGGCCTTCACCTTGGTGGCTTGGACCGCGAGCTGGAGCGAGTCGCCGCCGATATCGGCGACGCAGTGGAAGATCTCCGGAGCCTGGTAGTTGTGGGCGAGAATGACCGCGCCCCGCGCGTGCTTCAGCTCGTTGATCGCGTGAATCGTCGGCGCCATCAGCGGCCATTCGATCGACGGGATCACGTGCTTGACGCGGTCATAGAGCGGCGCGGTTGCGCGTTCGACCGCCGGCGTCCATTCCAGGGACGGCATCGGCCATGTCGGTCCCGGGGCGACCGGCGCGGCGCGCGGGGAGGCGGTGGGTTGGCCTTGCGGCCGGTTGGCAAAGTCGTCGGGACCGAAAATTCCAGTGATCGGCATTGAAGCCTCCCAAATGCTGCCATTAGGTGTGGCGATTATACTCATTTTGAGAATATATGGTGCCCGAGAAGACCGGCCGAGGAGGCCGGACAGAAGCCATATATGCTCAATTTGAGTAAATCAAACATAGCACGCACGGGCGAGTATCGCTAGGGCCTGCCCGCACACATTCCCGTCACTGCGCGCCTGCCAGGCGAGGCCAGATTGAAACGCAATGCTCCCGCGTCAGCTCTTCGTGGAATGCAATCGTTTTTGCCTTGGGATTTTCATGCATATGCATTAAACGGGCTGTCCCGCGGCTGCTGATTTGCGGCTCCGCCAAGGACAGACGAGGACAACCATGTCGACACAGATCGGCGAGCTCGCTCCGGCCTCGCGTTCCTCCAACTGGCGTACCCCGGCCGTCATCATCCTCTGCGGTTGTGCCATCGGCATGCTCGGTTTCGGTCCGCGCTCGGCGCTCGGCTTCTTCGTGCAGCCGATGAGTCACGAATTCAGCTGGGGCCGTGACGTGTTCGGCCTCGCCATCGCCGTGCAGAATCTGTTGTGGGGACTGGGCCAGCCGTTCGCCGGTGCGGTCGCGGATCGCTTCGGCTTGTTCCGGGTGATGTGCGTCGGCGCGCTGCTCTATGCCGGCGGGCTGCTCTTGATGCGCTATTCCTCGACGCCGCTGTCGCTCAACATCGGCGCCGGGGTGATGATCGGCTTTGGTCTGGCTGGCTGCTCGTTCAACCTGGTGCTGTCGGCCTTCACCAAGCTCTTGCCCGCGGAGAAGCGCGGCATCGCGCTCGGCGCCGGCACGGCCGCGGGTTCGTTCGGACAGTTCCTGTTCGCACCGATCGGTGTCGCCTTGATCGACAATTTCGGCTGGCAGCAGGCGCTCTCCGTGTTCGGCTTCCTGATGCTGCTGATCATCCCGCTCTCGCTGGCGCTCTCGACGCCGCCGGTGACAACCGTGAACAGCGCAACGCCCGCGGATGACCAGACCATCACCAAGGCGCTTGCCGAAGCTTTCGGTCATCGCTCCTACGTGCTCCTGGTGCTCGGCTTCTTCACCTGCGGCTTCCAGCTCGCCTTCATCACCGTGCATCTGCCGGCGTTCCTGGTCGATCGCGGCATCACCGCACAAACCGGCGGCTGGGTGATCGCGGCGATCGGCCTGTTCAACATCATCGGATCGCTGAGCGTGGGGTATCTCCAGAACTACCTTCCCAAGCGCTACATCCTCTCGGCCATCTACTTCACGCGCGCGCTGGCGATCCTCGCTTTCATCTCGTTCCCGATCACGCCGTTCTCGGCGATCGCGTTCGGTGCAATCTCCGGCCTGACCTGGCTGTCGACGGTGCCGCCGACCTCGGCGCTGGTGGCGCTTATGTTCGGAACGCGCTGGCTCGCGACGCTCTACGGCTTTGCCTTCGTCAGCCATCAGGTAGGTGGCTTCCTCGGCGTCTGGCTCGGGGGCATCGTCTTCGAAAAGTTCGGGTCCTACACGCCGATCTGGTGGCTCTCGATCCTGTTCGGCGTGCTCTCGGCGCTGATCAATCTTCCAATCGTCGAGAAACCGGTCCAGCGGGTGGTTGCGCAGCCGGCCTGATCAGCTAAACATCCCCGACAAACAAAGTCAGGGAGTTCAGTCGTGGCCACATTCAAGGCTGTCAGGATCGACAAGGCGGACAAGGGCACCACCGCGCAGCTCGCGCAGTTCGACGAAACCGAGCTGATGGAGGGCGACGTCACCGTCCGCGTCGAATGGTCGACGCTGAACTACAAGGACGGCCTTGCGCTCACCGGCAAGGCGCCGGTGGTGCGCCGCTTCCCGATGATCGCCGGTATCGATTTCGCCGGCACGGTTGAAGCCTCCTCGCATCCGCAGTGGAAGGCGGGCGACAAGGTCGTCTGCACCGGCTGGGGCATGGGCGAGACCCATCTCGGCGCCTATGCGGAGAAGGCGCGGGTGAAGGGCGACTGGCTGGTCGCTCTTCCGCAAGGGCTATCGGCGCGCGATGCCATGGCGATCGGCACCGCCGGCTTCACGGCGATGCTCTCGGTGCTGGCGTTGGAGAAGCATGGCATCTCGCCGAAGAGCGGCCCGGTCGTGGTGACGGGCGCTGCCGGCGGCGTCGGCTCGGTCGCGATCGCCGTGCTCTCGAAGCTCGGCTACCACGTCATCGCTTCGACCGGGCGGGCCTCCGAGGCCGACTACCTGAAGCAGCTGGGGGCAGCCGAGATCATCGACCGCAACGAATTGTCGGCGCCGGCAAAGCCCCTCGCCAAGGAGCGCTGGGCCGGCGGCGTCGACAGCGTCGGCTCGACCACACTCGCCAACCTGCTCTCGATGACGAAATATGGCGGCGCGATCGCGGCCTGCGGCCTGGCCGCCGGCATGGACCTGCCGTCCTCGGTGGCGCCGTTTATTTTGCGCGGAGTGTGCCTTCTCGGCATCGATTCGGTGATGTGCCCAATCGAGCCCCGGAAGGCCGCCTGGCAGCGCTTGGCCTCCGACCTGAACAGAACAAAACTCTCTGAAATTACTGAGGAAATTTCGCTCGACGAGGTTCAGGGCTGGGGCGCGAAAATCCTCGCCGGCCAAGTTCGCGGCCGCGTCGTGGTAAAAATTGTCTGACGGCGTTCAGACTTTACCAACCAAGCTGCTTCAATCTCGCCATGGTTCGTATGGTAAGCAGCGGGTAAAGAGATAAAGGCATCGCCCGCTGCGGGGGTTGGTTCGGAGTTGAGCATGCTTGCGCGTATTGTGTTGGGGGCTGTCACGGCGGCAGCGACGTTTGCGCCGGCCATCGCTGGAAGCATGAACGCCGACGAGGCGCGCCGCTTCGTGGCCGGCAAGGTGTTCGCCTTCACCTGTTTCGACGGCACCCGCGGTGCAGGCCGCATCCTCGACGATCTCGGCGCCGCCGGTGCGGTGCAATTCTCGGGCTCGGGCCCGGTCAAGCACCTCCGACTTCCCGGCAATACGCTCCAGATTCGCGGCCAGAACGTCTGCGCCTCGATCAAGGGCATTCCGTTCGAGCCCTGCTTCAATCTCGAAAAAACCGACGATCGCAGCTTCCGCGGCTCGGTGTCGGGCATGGGCTTCGCCTATTGCGACTTCCGTCACCAGGGCGGCAATCAGATGCTGATGGCGCGCGCTGCAGCGCGGCCGCGCTCGCTGCACAAGCCGGAGCACACCGGCACGGTCGCCGCATCGAACACCGAGGTTGCCGCGCGCGTCGAGACGCCGCGTGTCGAGGGCAGCCGGCTCGAGCCGGTGAAGTCCGAGCCGGCGAAGAACGAGGGACCGCTGGAGCTGCGCCGCTCCACGCAGTGAGCTCGCCTGCGCGGGACAACCCGCGCCATTGATCGTCGAAGACATCATCGAACACCAAGCCGCCCGCGCCGTAGTCATACGGACGGCGGCTTTCATGCCTTGGTAGCTGTTCGGGCCCTAGTTTGCGCGCGGCCGGGGGGCGGTCCCACGCAAGGGTTCAACCATGTCGCTCTATTTCTTCCGCATCAGCACCGGCCGCTATTCCGGCGCCGCCGACCTGCCGTACGAGTTCGAGGATCGCGCAGCCGCCTGGACCGAGATGACCGAGGTGTGCGCCAATCTGCTCAGCGGCATCGCGCGCGGCCTGAAGCCGAACGCCGAATGGTGCATGGAGCTGCTCGACGAGGACAAGCAGCCGGTCTTTCGAATCAGCCTCGTCGGCGAGACCATTGGATGTAAAGCGTCCTAGCTCCGACTTGAAGCTGCAATTTACAACTATGACGGGATCATTTCCTTTCGGGCTCAATCATTTAGCGTGCAAAGTCAGTATTTCTGCGAGGGATTTCGTTAACCAAATCGGAATGTGAGAAGCTCATTTTTTGGGCAATGGCGCAGTCAGGGGAAGCCGACAATGACTCGGCTGCGCGTTCCTTCGGGGGAAGCATGCCCATGTTGAGCCTAGTTCAGAATCTGAGGATCGGGACCAAGCTGGCGATTGCGTCGGCGCTCGGTGTGCTCCTGGTTGGGGCCATGATTGCAAGCCAGATGCTCGGCAATGCGGGAATTCGCGAGAGCAGCCAGAGCGCGCTTGGGCAGCAGCAGATCGCGCGCGACGCAGTCAAGGCCGAGGCTGCGGTTCGCGGCATGCAGCTCGCGGTACGAGACCTTCGTCTTGCCAATAGCCCGGCTGACATTCAGAAGGCCGTCCAGAATCTGGGCGACCGGCAAAAATCGACGAATGCGCTGGTCGATGAAATGCTGAAGCTTTCTCACGAGGCGGAGAACCGCGCTCGGATGGAGAAACTGAGATCGCTGGCTGCGAATTACGAAAAGGCCGCGCAGCAGATCGCCGGCGTGCGCGGCGAAGCCCTGGCCGCCAGCGGTGCAGACGGAGCGGCCCGCGCTGCGAAGCTCAATGAAGACGTCGTTCGCATCGCACGCGAGGTGACCCTGCCGATTGCCGGCGAACTCGACGTGCTGATCGGCCAGATCGCCGACTACGCAAGGCACAAATCCGAGGAGAAGAATGCCGCGGCCGCGGCACAAATGAGATCGAGCGAGCAGCTTGCGATCCTGGTCGGCGCACTCGCCATGCTCGTCCTCGTCGGCTCGTGGCTGATGTCGTTCCTGACGATCGCGCGGCCGATCAGTGCGCTCACGGTCGCCATGGACAAGCTCGCCGGCGGCGATTTCTCCGTGGTTCTGCCCGGTCTCGGCCGCAAGGACGAAGTCGGCGGCGTCGCGGCGGCCGTTGAAAAGTTCAAGGTCGTGTCGGAGCAGAAGGCGCGCGAGGACGCCGAAGCCAAGATCAGGCAGGACCAGATTGCGTCCGCGCAGCGCAAGGCCGAGATGCACAAGCTGGCTGACAGCTTCGAAGCCGCGATCGGTGAGATCGTCGATACTGTGTCCTCTGCCGCGACCGAGCTGGAAGCTTCCGCCTCGACGCTGACCGCGACCGCGGCGCGCGGCCAGGAGCTCACGACCATGGTTGCTGCCGCTTCCGAGGAAGCGTCCACCAACGTGCAGTCGGTCGCGTCGGCGACCGAAGAGCTGTCGTCGTCGATCACCGAGATCAGCCGGCAGGTGCAGGAATCCGCCCGCGTCGCCGGCGATGCGGTGAACCAGGCTCGCACCACGACCGATCGCGTCGGGGAGCTCTCCGCTGCTGCGGCGCGGATCGGCGACGTGGTCGAGCTGATCAACACCATCGCCGGCCAGACCAACCTCCTGGCGCTCAATGCAACCATCGAGGCCGCGCGCGCCGGCGAGGCAGGCCGCGGCTTTGCCGTCGTCGCTTCGGAGGTCAAGGCGCTTGCCGAGCAGACGGCGAAGGCGACCGGCGAGATCGGCCAGCAGATCGCCAGCATCCAGACCGCCACCGAGCATTCGGTCGGCGCGATCAAGGACATCAGCCACACCATCGAGAAGCTGTCGGAGATCTCCTCGACCATCGCAGCCGCGGTGGAAGAGCAGGGGGCCGCAACGCAGGAGATCTCGCGCAACGTGCAGCAGGCGGCGACGGGCACCCATCAGGTGTCGTCCAACATCACCGACGTGCAGCGCGGCGCGAGCGAGACCGGTTCGGCATCCTCGCAGGTGTTGGGAGCCGCGCAATCGCTGTCCGGCGACAGCAACCGGCTGAAGCTCGAAGTCGGAAAATTCCTCGATACCGTGCGCGCGGCCTGACACGTGCCTTTTCGCGAGCGTCTGCATCGTAACGGGAGATGCCGGTGCGGCTGCAACAGAGAGTTGCAGAGAAACCACGATCGCTGCGCACGAGCCGTATTTTTGCGTAGCCTCCTGTTAACGCCTGTTTGCGATTATTGGCGCAATCCTTCGGGAAAAGAACCAGCCAGCATTGTTGAACTGACCTTCGCCCGGGTCGTCCGTCGTGACGTCTGCGGCGCAGATGATGTGCGCGTTGCCGGGTAATCATCGGGATTGTCGTGATGTCGAAGTTGTCGATCGTCTTCAAGCTGCTGACCGTGCTGTCGGTCCTCGTGCTCTCGCTCGCCGGTGTGGGCGTGATGGCGATCGGCACGATGCAGAACATCAACGCCCATACGGTCGAGATCGCGCAGGGCTGGTTGCCGAGCGTGCGTGCGCTCGGCTCGATGCGTGCTGACATCAACGAGCTCCGCGTCGCGCTGCGTCTGCACCTGATGCAGGATACTGCCGAAGGCAAGGAGGCTGCCGAGAAGCGCCTGGCAGGCTTGCGCGAACGGATCGAGAAGACCCGCAAGATCTACGAGCCGCTGATCACGCGCGCAGAGGAGCGCTCGCTCTACGAGCAATGGACCAAGGCCTGGGCCGAGTACCTGAACGGCGTGCAGGATGTAATGGCGCTGTCGCGTAAGAGCGTCGGCCGCTTCCCGACCGATGCCAACGAGATGTTGCAGACCAAGGTCGCGAAAATGGCTCAGGCCGCCGATCCGCTGCTCCAGAAGGGCATCGAAATGAACAATCAGGGCGCCGAGCTGGAGACGAAGCAGGCCGCCGACAGCTACGCTACGATCTTCCGTGTGCTGGTCGGGATCATCGTGGCCTCCGTCGTGATCGCGATCGGCGCCGCCTACTATCTCGTGCGCGACGTCTCGCGTGGCATCGCTTCGATCATCCGCCCGATGCAGTCGCTCGGCGAGGGCGACCTTGCGGTGGAAGTGCCGCATCGCGGCGAGAAGACCGAGATCGGCTCGATGGCGGATGCGCTCCAGATCTTCAAGGAGGCGCTGATCGCCAAGAAGGCGGCCGACGCTGCGGCGGCGCGCGACGCCGAGGCCAAGATCGAACGCGGCCGCCGCGTCGATGCCATCACCCGCAATTTCGAGGTCATGATCGGCGAGGTCGTCGAGACCGTATCGTCAGCTTCGACCGAGCTCGAGGCGTCCGCGGCAACGCTGAGCGGCACAGCGCAGCGCGGCCAGGAGCTCGCAACGGTCGTTGCGGCTGCGTCGGAAGAAGCTTCCACCAACGTCCAGGCGGTGGCCTCTGCTTCCGAGGAGCTGTCGTCCTCCATCACCGAAATCAGCCGCCGCGTGCAGGATTCGGCGCGGATGGCGGCGGAAGCGGTCGAGCAGGCGGCGCGGACCAACGAGCGCGTCAACGCGCTGTCGCAGGCGGCGGCCCGCATCGGCGACGTCGTCGAGCTCATCAACACCATCGCGGGCCAGACCAACCTGCTGGCGCTGAACGCGACCATCGAGGCGGCGCGCGCTGGCGAAGCCGGCCGCGGCTTTGCTGTCGTCGCCTCCGAGGTCAAGGCCCTGGCCGAGCAGACCGCGAAAGCGACCGGCGAAATCGGGGCGCAGGTCTCGGGCATCCAGGCGGCGACGCAAGAATCAGTCAACGCCATCCAGGAGATCGGCGGCACCATCGAGCGGCTGTCCGAGGTGTCGGCCGCGATCGCCGCCGCCGTCGAGGAGCAGGGCGCGGCCACGCAGGAGATTTCGCGCAACGTTCAGCAGGCCTCGCTCGGCACGCAGGAAGTGTCGTCCAACATCACCAACGTGCAGCGCGGTGCGATCGAGACCGGCTCGGCCTCGAGTGAAGTGCTGTCGGCGGCGAAGTCGCTGGCGACCGACAGCACCCGCCTGAAGGTCGAGGTCGCGCAGTTCCTGGAATCGGTCCGCGCGGCGTAGAGGCACCCGCTCGATCGTTGTTGACCTCTCCCCGCTGGGGAGAGGTGGAGTGCCCGCCCGACGATCCAGTCTAGCTGCCCGTCTGCGGCGCAGCCGGCGGCGGTGCGATCTGCCGCCGGAACAGGATGCGCTGGTAGAGCCAGCCGATCGCGACCAGCACGACGCCGAGGCACATGAACGAGAGCGCCCGATAGACGCCGGTCAGCGTCCACACGTCGACGGCGAAGGCCTTGAAGATCGTCAGCGCGATGACGGCGGCGGACGCCAGCCGCGCACGCTCCGAATTGACCAGGATGCCGACGCCGAGCAGCGCCACGCCAAAAGCGAGCCAGCCGATCGAATAGGTATATTGCTCGGCGCTCGTGGTGCCACCGTAGAGCAGGACCGGGCCGTGATAGAAGCGGCGGATCTCCAGCGTCACATAGGTGAGCGCGAACACCAGGGCGCCACCCGCAATCGTGTTTGCATATGCGACACTGCGGTGTCCCGCCACTGCGTAGGAGAGCAGCAGCATCAGCACGGCCGGCAACGCATAGCCGAGCAGCAGCAGATTGAACACGAGGCTGCCGACATTGACGCTGGAGAGCAGCATCGGGTTCTCCAGGATCAGGAGGCCGAACACGCTGATAAAGCCGGCGATCGCCGTCAGCACGACCGCGCCGACATTGTGCACGATGCTGCGGCTGCGCAGCCGCAGGCGCTCCAGGCCGATTGCCATGGCAAGCGTGACACAGACTTGCAGCGCGAACTCGAGCAGCGAGGGCGGCGAGGTCATGCGGCCGCCGGTCGCAAAGTGCCGGATCTCCATGAAGGCGAGCAGCGCGGTGAACAGGATCGCCGCCGTCTCAACCACGCGCAGCGGCGGATCGTCGGCGCGGCGGCGCAGGAAGATGCTCGCGCCCCAGAACGAGGCGGCCGGCAGGCCATAGCCCCACAACAGCCAGTTGAAGATCGGCGTGGTGCCGACGGCATCGCCGACGATGCTCGGATCATAGACGATGCGCGCGGTGACGATCGCAGCGAAGACGGCAGCCAGCCGGCGCAGCACCGGAATCGGCCGCTGCAACGAGATCCAGGCGGTGCCGAGTGACATCAGCGCGAGCGCAATGGTGAGCCAGCCCTTCTCCAGGGCGAAGGTCAGCGCCAGCGCCAGCGCGCCGAGCGTACCGGTCGCGAACAGCGCGACCGAGGTTGCAACGCCGGGCCGTTCTTCGCGGCGCATCAGCGCTTCGGTCGCAGCGCCAAAGGCCGCAGCGAGCAGCACGGCGAGGATCGCAAACGGGATCGAGCGGTCGAGATGGGCAATGCGCGCATAGAGCGCAACCAGGATGGCGATCGGCGTCGCGACGCCCGCCGCCGACCACACCACGGGAATGATCACCGAGTTCGAGCGGCCTTGCGCGAAAAAGCCCGTGACGCCGAAACCGGCGGCGAAGATCGCGGCCGTCACCAGATGCAGCGTCACCGCGCTATCAATCGCGACCGGGCCGACGCCGGGCATCGGGCCGCCCGGCAGCACCAGCATATCGGGGTTGGCGCGCACCGCCCATTCGGCGAACACGATGAACACGGCCGCCGCGGCCGCGCCCAGCGCGCCGGTCGCCGCCGGTGCGCGCCAGGCGACGAACAGCGTGCCGCCGACGAGGAGCGTGAAGGCGATCAGCGCGAGATCCGCATGCGCGCTCGACAGCACGACCAGCATCGCGCCGAACAAATAGGCGCCAAGCGCGCCCGATGAGACCGGCTCGATCTCGCCGTCCTCGATGCTGGGCCCGAACATGAAGCCGCAGACGACGAGCAGTGCGGCGAGCACGAACCCGGCGATGGCATGGAAGGCGTGCGGCGCGACCTGCACCTGTTCGGTATCGAGACCCGGGAAGATCCAGAGCACCGCGAAGGCAATGGTCGTGACCGCAAGCCAGCGCCATAGCCTGCTGCGGGCAAGCCCGAAACTCGCGGCCGTCACGACCGCAAGATAGATGTAGAGAGCCCAATAATCCGGCTTGCCGGAGGAGACGAGGATCGGCGTCACGAAGGCGCCGACGACGCCGAGCCCGGCGAGCGCGGGGCCGTGCAGGAGCGCTGCGGCCAGCGTGCCCATCGCAACGATGCCGAGCAGCACGAAGGCTGTCGCAGGCACGAGGAAGTCGTAGAGCGCGTACGCCGCGTAGATGGTCGCGAACGCCACCGCCGTGCCGGCCGCGGTGAGGATCGCGGGAATGTTGGCGATAGGCAGCGCCGCGATGCTCGAGATGCTCTCCTTGCGCCGCGTCCATTCGCCGGCGCCCAGCAGCGCAGCGGCGAACAGGCCGCCGAGGAACACGCGCACGCCGGGGCCGAGCAGACCGGCCTCGATCGAATAGCGCACCATGAAGAAGCCGCCGAGCGCGAGCGCAAGCCCGCCGATCCACACCACCCAGCGGGTGCCGAGCCGCTCCTCGAAGCCGGGTGCGGCCTCCGGCACCGGAGGGGGCGCGGTGGCGCCCGTGCTCGGCTCGAGCGGGGGCGGCGAAATCTCTTCCGTGACGAGCGGAGGCGGCGTCGTTTCGGTTTCCGGCGCCAGCGGCGGCGGCTCGGCGGCTGCAGTCGTGGCGGGGGCTTCGGCCTGCGCCGGCATCAGCGGGGGCGGCTGCACCGTCCGCTGCGCGTAAAGCATCTCTTCGAGCGAACTGATCCGGCGGCGCAACTCGGTCGCCTGGCTGGACGCCTTGATCGCGATCAGGAAGGCGATGATCGCAATGATCAGCGCAAAGACGTCAAACGGGCCGTCGAACATGAAGCCTCCAGGCAATCGGCGGGCAGGGGCCGATACCACTGATATCAGGATCTTAATTTCTTGAGCATGATCTTACCGGAAAACCGCAACGCACTTTTCCGGATCATGCTCTAGCGCCGGGAGCGAACGCGCAAGCCCGGCGCGGGCCGCTCCTGGAGCACCTCGCGGCGGAAGCGGTAGAGCGCTGCCGGCCGTCCGCCCGTCTGTGTCGACATCACCCCGGTCGGTTCGACCAGGGCTTCCATCTCGACCAGGCGGCGGAAATTCTGCTTGTGCAGGTGCCGGCCGGAGATCGCTTCCACCGTGTGCTGCAGTTCAGTGAGTGTGAATTCGGTCGGCAAAAGTTCAAAGACTACAGGACGATACTTCAGCTTTGCGCGCAGCCGCGCGATTGCCGTGGCGAGAATCCGTCGATGGTCGAACCGCATCGAGGTCCCGAGCGGGGGAAGCGTCTTGCGCGCCAATGCCGCAGGACGGCCGTCGCGGCGGGCCTCCTCGATCAGCCCGGCCTCGTAGAGCAGCTCGTAGCGGTCGAGCACGCGCTCCTCGTCCCAGGGTGCGCCGTCGAGACCGAAATAGAACCGCACGCGATCCTTCCGCGGCAGTGCGCGAATCGTCTCCGCCGTCTCCTCCTCGGCCCATTCGGTCAGCGCGGGGATGATGTCGCGCGCGATGATCGTCGGCGGCTGCTCGCGCCAGTCTTCCCACGGGAAGAATCGGTACCAGGGCGCGAAGCTCGCCGCGTTTGCGGCGAGCTCGCCGCCCGCGGGGCGCGTCAGCGCGAGATAGCCGATCGACACGATGTGGGCTCCGGTGTCGCCGGCCTCGGCATGACGGCCACGGTCGCCGAACGTGTAGAGCTGCTCGACATAGCCGAGCCGCAGCCCCGCCTGTTGCTCGACCCAGGCGCGCAGGCCGATCTCGAACGTGCGATGGCTCACCGCGTCGAACGGACCGAACGGCAGCCCGGCAAGCCGGTCAGCACCGGGTGCGGTCAGGATCAGCGGCTCGTGGTTCTCGATCGCGACGATGGCCGCGGTGAGGCCGATTTCGATTGGCGTCAGCAGCGTCTCGCTCATGCGGCTGCCGTGTCGTTGAATTGAACAGAATGCCGCTTGGTTAAGACGGCCCATCCGCGGACTCGGTGCACCTCTCCCGCTTGCGGGAGAGGTCGCGTCGCATCGACAGATGCGAGGCGGGAGGGGGCTCTATCCTCTGGGGGAGTCTTCGTCGCCGAGATACCCTCTCCCCAACCCTCTCCCGCAGGCGGGAGAGGGGGCGCACCTCCATCGTGACAACCAGCTGTCATTCGAGCTCGATCGCGAAGGGGCGGCCTTCCACCATCATCGCGCCGGGGCCCATTTCGTCGAGCGCGCGCAGCATGCGGCCGTTGCGTCCGAGTGCACGATCGGCGAGGCCGACGATGCGCCGATTGGGCGAGGCGATCGGCGAGGCCGCGCGAATCTTCCTGGCGATCTCGATCTCGTCGCGATTCGGATTAAGCGCGCAAACGGCCGCGAACGCGCTGGCGGTGGAGCGGCTGATCCCGGCATAGCAATGCACCACCAGCGGGGCGCTGCGGTCCCAGCCGCGCACGAAGTTGAGCACCTGCTCGATATGCGTCTCCGACGGCGCGACGAAGCCGTCCATCTCCTCGGTGATGTCGTCCATCGACACTTTGAGATGGTTGGCCGGGAGCACCGACACGGGACGCGCGACCTGCTCGACATTGGCCATCACGGTCAGCACGTGGCTGGCCTTGGTGAGGCGGACGGTTTCGGGAAGCGCGGCGAGGGAACAGACGTGGATCATGGCGAACCTTTTTGCGCCCGATTATAGCGAGCGCTCGTAGGGTGGGCAAAGGCGCATCGCGCCGTGCCCACCATTTCGCAATTGCGCGCATGTCGCTTGGTTCGGTGGGCACGCTTCGCTTTGCCCACCCTACGAAGGAATAATGCTACGCAAACACGGCGCCAAACCGCTCCAGAAACTGCTTCTCGGCCCGCGCCGCGGTCCAGGGCGTCAGATAGTCGCGTCGGACGCTGTCGGAGAGACCCGGATCCTTGCCGAACAGGCGCCGCGCTTCGCTTGCGCTGAAGCCGGCGAGCTCGGTCGCCTCGAGATAGGCCGCGCCGCGATCGGCGGCCTTGATGGCCTGCGTGATGTCATCTGGCAATACCGGCGGCAAACCGAAGCGGATATGGATGGCACCGAGCAGCCGCTTCTCGACGGCCTTGTAATGACCGTCGAGCACGGCCTTGAACGGCGAGATCATGTCGCCGATCACATATTCCGGCGCATCATGCAGCAGGGCCGCGAGCCGCACGCGCTGGTCGACGCGGGGTATCTCATGCCGCAGCACGGTCTCTACCAGCAGCGTATGCTGCGCGACCGAAAAGATGTGCGCGCCGAGGGTCTGTCCGTTCCAGCGCGCCACCCGCGCCAGCCCGTGCGCGATGTCGCCGATTTCGATGTCGAGCGGGGAAGGATCGAGCAGGTCGAGCCGCCGGCCCGACAGCATGCGCTGCCAGGCGCGGACCTCTTCGTTGCGCGCTGCCTTCTTCGCCGTCATTTGGCCTTGAGGCGCAGCTTGCGCTGGGTCTTGCTGCAGGTCGCATGACAGTGGCAGTCGACCAGGTGGTCGTTGACCATGCCGGTCGCCTGCATGAAGGCATAGACGATGGTCGGGCCGACGAATTTGAAGCCGCGCGAGGACAGCTCCTTGGAGATCTGCACCGAGAGCGGCGTCGAGGCCGGCACGCTTCCCGTGGTCTTGAACTGGTTGACCTTGGGCCGTCCGTCCATGAAGTCCCACAGCAGCTTCGAGAAGCCCGGGCCCTTCTCCATGATATCTAGATACGACTTCGCGCTCAGGATCGTGCCTTCGATCTTGGCCTTGTTGCGCACGATGCCCGCATCGTTCATCAGCGCGTGAACCTTCTTGGCGTTGTAACGCGCGATCTTCTCAGGCTGGAAATCGTCGAAGGCTTTGCGGAAATTGTCGCGCTTGCGCAGGATCGTGATCCAGGACAGGCCGGCCTGGAAGCCGTCGAGGATCAGCTTCTCGTACAGCGCGCGGTCATCGTATTCCGGCACGCCCCATTCGGTGTCGTGATAGGCGACGTAAAGCGGATCTTCGCCCGGCCAAGGGCAGCGGGTCAGACCGTCGGGATGCAAGCGGGCAGCGCGGCTCATGCGATGGGCTGCTTGGCTGGAATGCGAACGACGTCTGGTTCAGCCAGCGTCAAAGCCAGCCCCCCAGCGGTGAGCGGCTGGCCTGCATCGAGTGCATCGGCGACACGATCGATGCGCACCAGCGCGATGCCCTTGCCGCCGGCCGTCGAGCCGATGGTGCCGACCGGCTTGTCGCCGGCGAGAATGGTTGTGCCAGGCTCGGGCGAGGCGTCCTCGAGCAGCACCTTCACGCTGCGCGTGCGCGCGGTGCCGCGATGCTGCATGCGCGAGACGACCTCCTGGCCGACATAGCAGCCCTTGTCGAAATCGACGCCGGCGAGGCGATCCATGTTGGTCTCATGCGGGAACGCATCGCTGTACATGAAATCGAGCCCGCCGCGCGGCACGCCGAGCGCGATGCGGTGCGTCTCGTAGGCCGCCGCATCGACCAGCTCGGCGCCGATAAGATCGGACAGCTTCTGCTTGAGATCTTCCGGGACCAGGATGCGGGTGCCGAGCCCCTCAGCCCGCGGATCGGCAAAGGCAAGGTCGGGCTGCGCCGCCGGCTCGCCGTCCCAGGCGGCGAGCACGCCGAGGTCGACCTTGTCCACGGTGACCTTGGCGCGCAGCTTGTAGAATTTCAGCTTGGTGGCGAGGGTGTCCGCCAGCGCTTTCGGGCAGTCGATCAGGAACCCGCCGCCGTGGCCCGCGGACGCTTCCGTGATCAGGAAATCCACGATGATCTTGCCCTGCGGCGTCAGCAATGCGCCGAATCGCCCCAGACCAGGTTTCAGCCTGTCCAGGTCGGTGGTGACGAGGCCATTGAGGAAGTTGCGCGCATCCTCACCCGCGACCTTGATGACGCCCCGGTCCGGAAGAAACGCCGATTTCATGCGAAAATCTCTTGCGACATGTTGCTCCGGAACGTAAGCCCGCAACGCATAAACGACAAGACCTCGAGCCCTGCGCCTTGAGGATGAGAGAGGCCCCATGACCCAGCGTTTCGATGTGATCCTGAAGGGTGGCACCGTCGTCAACCAGGACGGCGAGGGCGTGCGGGATATCGGCATCACGGGCGGCCGCGTCGCCGAGCTCGGTCCGCTATCGCAAGACTCAGCCGCCGAGGTGATCGACTGCAAGGGCCTACACATCCTGCCCGGCGTGATGGACACGCAGGTGCATTTCCGCGAGCCCGGGCTGACGCATAAGGAAGACCTCGAGACCGGCTCGCGCAGCGCCGTGATGGGCGGCGTCACCGCCGTGTTCGAGATGCCGAACACCTCGCCGCTGACCGTGACGGAGGCCGAATTCACCGACAAGGTGAAGCGCGCCCATCACCGCATGCATTGCGATTTCGCCTTCTTCATCGGCGGCACCCGCGAGAACGTGCAGGACCTGCCTGTGCTGGAGCGCGCACCCGGCTGCGCCGGCGTCAAGGTGTTCATCGGCTCGTCCACCGGCGCGCTCTTGGTGGAGGACGACGAGAGCCTGCGCCGCATTTTCCAGGTGATCCGCCGCCGCGCCGCCTTCCACGCCGAGGACGAATACCGCCTCAACGAGCGCAAATCGCTGCGCATCGAGGCCGATGCGCGCTCGCATCCGGTCTGGCGCGACGAGACCGCGGCGCTGATGGCGACGCAGCGCCTCGTCAAGCTCGCGCACGAGACCGGCAAGCGTATTCACGTGCTGCACATCTCGACCAAGGAGGAGATCGAGTTCCTGCGCGACCACAAGGATGTCGCCTCCTGCGAGGCGACGCCGCACCATCTCACCCTGGTCGCGCCGGAATGCTACGAGCGGCTCGGCACGCTGGCGCAGATGAACCCGCCGGTGCGCGGCGCCGATCATCGTGCCGGCATTTGGCGCGGCATCGAACAGGGCATCATCGACGTGCTCGGCTCCGACCACGCCCCGCATACGCTGGAGGAGAAGCAGAAGACCTATCCCGCTTCGCCTTCTGGCATGACCGGCGTGCAGACGCTGGTGCCTGTGATGCTCGATCACGTCAATGCGGGCCGGCTCTCGCTGGCACGTTTCGTCGACCTCACCAGCGCCGGCCCTGCGCGCCTCTACAACATGGCCTGCAAGGGCCGCATCGCCGCCGGCTACGATGCCGACTTCACCATCGTCGATCTCAAGCGCAGCGAGACCATTACCAACAAATGGGTGGCGTCCAAGGCCGGCTGGACGCCCTATGACGGCGTTCGCGTCACCGGCTGGCCGGTCGGCACCTTCATTCGCGGCCGTCGCGTGATGTGGCAGGGCGAGCTGGTGACGGCCGCGCAGGGCGAGCCGGTGCGGTTCCTGGAGACGCTGAAGCAGTAGGGTGACGTGTGGGGATGCACACTGCTTCCCCACACGTCATTGCGAGCGCAGCGAAGCAATCCAGTCTGTCGCCGCGGAAAGACTCTGGATTGCTTCGCTGCGCTCGCAATGACGAGAGGAGCGGTCTACACTTCCTCTCGAACGGGAGTGTAGTCGGATGTCACAGCCAACCGCCCTCATCACCACCGAGCAACTCGCTGCCATGCTCGGCGATCCCAAACTTCGCCTCTACGACTGCACGACGTACAACGAACCAGTCCCGCCGGGCAGCGACGTGCCGTATCGCGCGGTGCCCGGTGACAAGACGTTCGCCGCCGGCCATATCCCCGGCGCCGATTTCCTCGACCTGCAAGGCGAGTTTTCTGACGCCTCGTCGCAACACTTCTTCATGATGCCCGATGTCGCCCAGCTGGAGGCCGCCTTCGGCCGTCACGGCCTCGATGCGGGCAAGACCGTCGTGCTCTACAGCATCAGCACGATGATGTGGGCAACACGGTTCTGGTGGATGCTGCGCGTGCTCGGCGTCGATGCCCACGTGCTCGACGGCGGATTCGACAAATGGAAGCAGGAGGGACGGCCGATCGAGACGGGCGCACCCAAGGGCTATCCAGCGACGACCTTCAAGGCGGCGCCGCGCCCAGGCTGCTTCGTCGATAAGGAAGCCGTGCTGGCGAAGATCGGCGATCCCGCAACCGTCATCGTCAACGCGCTCGGGCCGCAGTTTCACCGCGGCCTCGAGCCGAGCCGCTATGGCCGGCCGGGCCGCGTTCCCGGCAGCGTCAACGTTCCTGCAGCCACGCTCGTGAATGCCGACAAGACGCTGACGAATCTTGCGGATGCGCAAGCGAAGTTCGCCGCCCAGGGCGTCACGCGCGAAAAGAACGTGATTCTTTATTGCGGCGGCGGCATCTCGGCGACGATCGACCTCCTGCTGCTGACGCAGCTCGGCTACGACAAGCTGACGCTCTACGACGCTTCGATGGGCGAATGGGCGAGGGATCCGGCGCTGCCGATCGAGACGGACTGAGGCGCGCGTTCCCGGGTCTGTCGGGAACATCTCCCGGTCATCGCGAGACTAATGCTTGTCCGCCGGCAACGGCTTCCGTGCGATAAGAGCGGCAGACTTCGCGACGCCTTTCGCCAAGTCATTCATCCGTCAACTGGCCCCGCCCGCGTGGCGGGGTCATTTTCAGGACGGCTTACTGCCTGCAGATGCCGACCGAGAATTCGCCGTTGCGAATGCGGCCGGGAAAGCCCTCGACGAACTTTGCAACTGCGTCCTCGCCATAGGTGCCGACGAGCTCGGCGAGGGCCGCGAACAGGCTCGCCTGCGCCAGGCAGTCGCCGTCGACGCCGTCATGACGCGCCTCGGCCCAGGCCTCGTTGAGATAGCTCAGCGCAGCCTGTTTCTGCTCGTGATCGGGCAGCGGCGCGCGGGCGGGGGCGTAGGAAATCGGCTGGCTCATGAAACTCGGTCAGGCTGGGGCGCGATCCACGGCGATGCGCTGTGCGAGAGGTGTAGCACGGGCGTTAACGACCGCTAGGCCACATCTTTAAGAACGGTTAACGGCTGTGAACAAAGTCGATGACGGGGTTCCAGGCACGCACATGCGTCGACCGCGCCGTCATTCCGGGGCGCGCCTCGCGCGGGCCCGGAATCCATCGGGCATCAGAGACGGTGGATGAATGGATTCCGGGCTCTCGCGCGCCAGCCCCGGAATGACGGGGTGGCTAGTTCGCGTAGCGCGCCGTGAGATCGCGCGAGATCTTCGAGCCTTCCTCGATGTAGCGGCGGATCGCCACCATCGCGGCCGGCGTGCAGCTGCGATAGGTCTGCTGAAAACCGTTATAGCCGCGGTTGAAGCCGGCGATCATGCGGGTGCGGCGCTCGCCGGAGGGGGTCTCGGCATCGATCAGCGCCTGCATCTCGTTGCGCCATTTGTTACCCTCGTTGGCCCCGCAGATGCCGCGCAGATAGTGCAGGCCGCCGAGGATCTCGGCCAGCCGCTGCAGTTCGCCGTCAAACGGCGCCGCCACGTCCTGGGCCCTCGCAGGCACGGAGGCGCAGGCGAGAATCAGGACAAAAATGGCCAGAAATCGCGACGACATCGGCGGCTGTATGCCCCCTCGGGACGGCTGGCGCAAGGCGGGCCGTCAGGCTCCAAGCAGCCGGTGAGCGGACAGGATGACTTCCTCCAGCCCCCCGGTCAGCTTGAGGTCGCCGAGGCTTGCCAGGGCGCCAGGGGCGATCCAGCGGTAATCGTCGAGCTCGTCGTTCAGCGCCGGCTCCTGGGCCGTCCAACGCGCGGCAAAGGACATGATCAGGTAATGGCCGGCGCCGGCCGCGGCCGGCAGCACCTCGCGCCAGCCGGCGAGGCCAATGATCTCGATGCGAAGGCCGGTTTCCTCGTCGACCTCGCGGCTCAGGGCCTGATGCAGCGATTCGCCGAACTCGACCCGGCCGCCGGGCAGCGAATAGAAGCCCTTGGCCGGCGAGCGGGCGCGGCGGACCAGCAGCACCTTGCCGTCGCGGAAGATCGCCGCGCTGACCGCAAGCTGGGGATGGGCAGGATGGACGATTGCGGCCAATCGCGTCACCTATCCGGATGAGTTAGCCATGATGGTGTCGACGTCGGCTTCCGCCCCGCCATTGATGATGCCGCCGCAGGCTGCGATCAGGGGCTTGACCCAAAGCGTGGCCTGCTCGGCGAGGCGGACGCGCGTCGTGTCCTTCTCGACCTCGCGCATGGCCGAGCCGACCGCGGTCAGGATCGAGGTCATGGTATCCGTCAAGTGGTCGAACTGAGCACGCACGTTGGGATCGGCTTTCTCATAGGCTTCGATCGCCAAATCTCGCGCCTTGAAATTCGACGCCGTGAAATGCTCGGCATAGGACAACGGCGTCCAGGTCAGGAAGTCCTCGGCGCATTCCGGCATATCCGGCACCATTTCGAGCAGCATCACGGCTTCATTGAAATGGTTGAGATAGTCGGTGGCAAGCCCGGTCCGCGGATTGATGTTGGCCACGCGCAGCCGTTCGGCCCAGGCGGTCGCCTCAGGGCCCGTCTGTACATGCGTCCGCGCGGGTTGGGAGGCCGTTGAGCTCATCTGCCGCAGTGTTAACGTTCGGGGTTAAAAGGACCTGAACGGACCCTATATAGGCCTCCAAGGATGTGTGGACGCTTCGTCATAACTTCGGCCCCCGCGGCTTTGCGGCAACTGTTCGGCTATGTCGAGCAGCCGAATTTCCCGCCCCGGTACAATGTCGCCCCGACGCAACCGATTCCGGTGGTGCTGCTCGAGAACGGCGCGCGCCATTTCCGCCTGATGCGCTGGGGTCTTCTGCCCGGCTGGGTCAAGGACCCCCGCGGGTTCACGCTCCTGATCAACGCCCGTTCCGAGACGGTGCTGGAGAAGCCTGCGTTCAAGAACGCGATTCGCCGCCGGCGCGGTCTGATTCCGGCCGATGGTTATTACGAGTGGAAGACGCAAACCGGCCGCAAGCAGCCTTTTTTCATCCACCGTGCCGACGGTGAGCCGCTCGGCTTTGCCGCTGTGTTCGAGACCTGGGTCGGGCCAAACGGCGAGGAACTCGACACGGTCGCGATCGTCACCGCCGCGGCGGGCGAGGATCTCGCCGCGCTGCATGACCGCGTGCCCGTCACCATCAGCCCGCGCGACTTCGAGCGCTGGCTCGACAGCAAGGGCGACGAGATCGACGCGATCCTGCCGCTGATGAGGCCCCCGCGCGTCGGCGAATTCGCCTGGCACCCGGTCTCCACCCGCGTCAACCGCGTCGCCAATGACGACGAGCAGCTCGTGCTGCCGATCAGTGCGGAGGAGATCGAGGCTGAGACCGAGGCGGCGAAGCCGAAGAAGGCGGTGCGGAAGACTGCGGCAGCGTCATCAGATGACGGGCAGGGGTCGTTGTTCTAGGTGCGGTGCCGCCACTCACTCCGCTGTCGTCCCGGACAAGCGCGCCCAAAGCGCGCGCCGATCCGGGACCCATAGCCACAGGATGAGGTTATGGCGCAAACTGTTCACCACGAGTCTTCGTCAAACGCGATCCTGTGGTTATGGGTCCCGGGTTCGCGCTACGCGCGCCCCGGGACGACTGAGTGTGAGGCGCTGCCGTCACACAATCTCCCGTGCGCGCAGCCCCGCGATCTCCGCCGCATCGAACCCCAGCTCGCCCAGCACCGCATCCGTATCCGCGCCCAGCTCCGGCGCCATGCGATCCAGCCGGCCGCCGCCATGAGCGAGCTTGAAGCCGCTGCCGGCAAAGCGCAGGCGGCCGTATTGCGTGTCTAGCTCCTGGATCGCACCGCGCGCCTTGATTTGCGGATGGTCGATGACCTCCTCGACCTTCCAGATCCTGGCGCAGGGCGCGCCGGCGTCCTCCAAGATCGTCTCCCATTCGCGTGCCGGCCGTTTCGCTAGCGCCTGCTCGATGATGGCGCGCAGCGCGCCCTCGTTCTCGTTGCGCGAGAACCAGTCGGCAAAGCGCGGATCTGACAGCGTATCCTCGCGCCCGAGCGCAGCCATCAGCGCGCGGTACTGCTTCTCGTTGTTGACGGCGAGCAGGATATGGCCGTCGCCGCACTTGAACAAATTCGCCGTGGTCCGGCGGCTCACCGCCTGATTGCCCGATAGCTGCTGTCGATGTCCGGCGACCGACCAGTCGGCGATCTGGCCCGAGAGAAACGCCAGCGTCGCCTCCAGCATGGAGACGTCGATCAGCTGCCCCTGGCCGGTGCGGTCGCGCTGATACAGCGCGCTCGAGACGCCGAAGGCAGCGGTGGCGCCCGAGAGCACATCGCACACGGCGAAGCCCGCGCGCGTCGGCCCCGTCTCGGGGTGGCCGGTGATCGCCATGATGCCCGACAGCGCCTGCATCTTGCCGTCATAGCCGGGCCGCAGGCGATCCGGCCCGGTCTGGCCGAAACCCGACACCGAACAATAGATCAGCTTCGGGTTGACGGCCGACAGCGCCTCATAGCCGATGCCGAGCTTGTCCATCACGCCGGGGCGGAAATTCTCCATGACCACGTCGACGCGGCCTGCGAGCTTCTTCACGATCGCGATCGCCTCCGGCTTCTGCAGATCGAGCGTCAGGCTGCGCTTGTTGCCGTTGATCGCCTGGAATGCCGGCGCCAGACCGCGCTCGGCCCATTCGCGGCTGAGCGGCGTGCGGCGCATGTCCTCGCCCTCGCGCCGCTCGACCTTGATGACGTCCGCGCCCAGCAGTGCGAGCTGATAGCTCGCATAGGGGCCGGCCAGCACTTGCGTGAAATCCAGGATCTTCACGCCCTCGAACGGTCGCGTCACGTCGCTCTCCCTCGGCTTGTTGTTGTTGGAGGACGTCAGGCGGCGCGGTTGCCGCGCGCGATCTCCTTCTGCTGGTCGAACTCGGCGCGGCGGCGAGCCAGCTCTTCGGGCGAGAGCTGCGCAACGTTGTTGTAGTCGAGCTTCCAGGAGGCGTCCTCGCTCCAGCGCAGCGGCGACTGCATGGTCGTCTGCGGCCCGCTCGCAGTCTCCAGCAGCGTGAGCGCGAGCTCCAGCGTCTGTGCCTGCGAGGCGACATCGTGCGGCTTGCCGGCGGAATTGCCGAGCGGGAAGTCGGAGAACAGGAAGCGGGGCACGGCCGCGTGCTCGACGATATCCTTCGCGCAGCCCATGATGACGGTGGCAATGCCGTTGCGCTCCAGGTGCCGCGCCACCAGCGCGGTGGTCTGGTGGCAGACCGGGCAATTCGGCACCAGCACCGCGACGTCGACCTTGTCCGCGAGGCAGCGTGCCAGGATCTCCGGCGCGTCGGTGTCGAGCGTGACGCGATGGCTGCGGTTGGTCGGCGCGCCGAAGAAGCGCGGCGCGACTTCGCCGATGCGGCCGGCGGCGGATGCCTTCAATAGCTGCGGCAGCGGAAACCAAGTGCCGCTGTCGGTGGCTGAGGTGTGCTTACGGTCGTAGCCGATGTGCGAGATGCGGAGATCGTGCTCTTTCGACGTGTCGCCGTCATAGACCTGATAAAACTTCGCGCTGCCATTATACGCCGCACCCGGCCCCTGGTCGCCCTTGGCCGGATCGTAGGGCGCAGCGGTGGTGATGATGGTGACGCGCGACTGAGCCAGCGGTTTCTTCAGCGGCTGGAACGGCGCCTCGGTGTAATGCGCCCAGCGGTACGGCGTGGTGTAGCCGATCGCCGCGTAATAATCGCGGGTGCGCTGCATGTAGGGGACGGGGGAATCGTAGTCGGGCGCAAAGCCGAATTCGTCGTCGCGCGGAGCGGACATGGCGCGTCTCCTGGTTCTGGTTGGGGCCAGAGTAGAGATAGTTTTGCGGTTGCTCAACCGGGGGAGGGAGGATGCAGGACAGAATTGCATTGGGCGCCAAAGCCGCGCAACAGGTGCCACTTACCCTCCCCTGGAGGGGTCCGGGACGAGCGCAGCTCGCCCGTGGGTCGGCTCACATGGAGCGTAGCGAAATGTGAGACGGGGTGGGGTGACGGTCTCTCCACATCCAACAGTGCCCGAGTGGAGAGATCACCCCACCCCGCTCGCGCTGCGCGCGATCGACCACGGGCGAGCTACGCTCGTCCCGGACCCCTCCAGGGGAGGGTGAAGAGTACACCTACCTGAACACATGCAGCGCCACATACTGCAGCAGCATGATCGCCTTGGCGTCGATGATGCGGCCGTCGGCGATCATCGCCAGGGCCTCGTCGATGGACAACTCCAGCACCTCGATGTCCTCGCCCTCGTGCGCGAGGCCGCCGCCGTCGCTGACTCGCATCTCGGGCTCGTACTCGGCGACGAAGAAATGCAGCTTCTCGGTGATGGCGCCGGGGCTCATGAAGGCCTCGAACACCTTGTGGACGTGGTGCAGGCGATAGCCGGTCTCTTCCTCCGCCTCGGCGCGGATGCGCTCCTCGGGCTCGGCGTTGTCAAGCACGCCGGCGGCGGCCTCGATCAACAGGTCGTCGTAACCGCGGATGAAGGCCGGCAGGCGGAACTGCTTCACCAGGATAACCGTGCGCCGCGCGAGATTATACGGCAGCACGGCGGCGGCGTTGTCGCGCTCATAGGTCTCGCGATGCTGGGTCTGCCACTCGCCATTGGCGCGCCGATATTCGAAGGTCGTGGTCTTCAGCGTGGTCCAACCGTCCGAGAGCACGCTGACGTCCTTGATGCGGACGCGGTCGGAAATGGTCATGGCTGGATCTCAGTTGCTTGGCGTGGTCGCGCGGCCGTCGAGCCACTTCTGGAACATCACTGATGTCGAGAGCTCGAAACCCAGCGAGCCATAGAACGCGTTGGCCTGCGCGTTCTCGCGCCGGACCAGGAGCTGCAGCTTTGCAATACCCGCACGCCGCAGCCAGTTCTCGGCGGCTGCCATGATCACGCGGCCGTAGCCGCGCTTCTGGCAATCAGGGTCGACCGCGACGTAATAGACCCAGCCGCGATGGCCGTCATGGCCTGCCATCACGGTGGCGACGATCGCGCCATTGTCGCGGCCGACCAGCACGGTGGAATTGTCGCGCCGCCGCGCCAGTGCGATGTCGGCATGCGGGTCGTTCCAGGGGCGCGTCAGGCCGCAGCGCTGCCACAGCGCGACCACGCCCTCGACGTCGGCATCGGTGATCGCATCGATCGCAAGGGAAGCGCTCACAGCACCTTCCCCGGATTCATGATGCCGAGCGGATCGAGCATCGTCTTGATGGAGCGCATCAGCTCGATCGCGGTTTTGTCCTTCACCTCGGGGAGCTCGTCGCGCTTGAGCACGCCGATGCCGTGCTCGGCCGAGATCGAGCCGCCCATGCGCAGCACGATCTCGAACACCACCGCGTTCACATCATGCCAGCGCGCGAGAAAATCGGCGGTGTCGGCGCCGATCGGCTGGCTGACGTTGTAATGCAGGTTGCCGTCGCCGAGATGGCCGAACGGCACCGGCCGGGCTCCGGGAATCAGCTTCACAACGGCCGCATCGGCTTCCGCGATGAATTCGGGCACGGCCGCAACCGGGACGGAGATGTCGTGCTTGATCGAGCCGCCTTCCGGCTTCTGCGCCGCCGACATCTCGTCGCGCAGCTTCCAGAACGCGCCGCGCTGGGCGAGGCTCGCCGCGATCACGGCGTCGTCGACGATCTCCTCCTCCATGGCACGGCCGAGGATCGTCTCCAGCGGCGTGCGGGCATCCTCGCTCGGCGATGACAATTCCATCAGCACGTACCAGGGATGCTTCTCTACGAGGGGATCGCGCACGTCGATGCCGTGGCGGACGGAGAAATCCACCGCCAGCTCCGACAGCAGCTCGAAGCTCGTCAGCGCATTGGCGGCTTCGCCTTGCGCGATGGTGAGCAGCTTCAGCGCCGCCGCCGGCGATTTCAGCCCGACGAAGGCGGTCTCGATCGCCCGCGGCTTCGGAAACAGTTTCAGCGTCGCCGCGGTGATGATGCCGAGCGTGCCTTCGGCGCCGATGAAGAGGTTGTGCAGATTGTAGCCGGTGTTGTCCTTCTTCAGCTTCGACAGCGAATTGAGCACGCGCCCGTCGGCGAGCACTACTTCCAGGCCCAGCGCCATTTCGCGCGCGACGCCATAGGCGAGCGCCGCGGTGCCGCCGGCATTGGTCGAGAGATTGCCGCCGATGGTGCAGCTGCCTTCCGCGCCGAGCGACAGCGGAAACAGCCGGTCGACCTCGGAGGCCTTGGCTTGCGCGATCTGCAGCACCACACCAGCTTCCACTGTCATGGTGTTGGAGGCGGTGTCGACCTCGCGGATCTTGTCGAGCCGGCGCAGCGACACCACCACCTCGCCATTGTGCGGCGTCTGGCCGCCGACGAGCCCGGTGTTGCCGCCCTGCGGCACCAGCGCGATGTTGTGCGCGGAGGCGAGCTTGCAGATCGCGGAAACCTCCGCCGTCGAGCCCGGGCGCAGCACCAGCGGCGAGCGGCCGTGGAACAGATTGCGCTCCTCGGTGACGTAAGGCTCGACATCGGTCGGGTCGGTGATGGCGTGGCGGTCGCCGACGATCTTGCGGAATTGCTCGATCAATTCGGGCGCAAGCGGCGGGGTGGCAGGCTTGTTGATGTTCATGTCCTCGTCTCTTGCTTCAACGCGCCACCGCGGCGCGCCGCAGCCGGTCGTTGATCGCCTCGCCCAGACCATCTTCGGGAATCGGCATCACCGCAATCGCCCGCGGCGCTTTCGCATCGAGGCTGCGAAGATAGCCGAACAGATTGGCGGCGGCTTCATCGAGATCGGCGGTGGACGACAAATTCATGACGGCCGAGGCGGCGTCAAGACCGGGCAGGCGCTCCGGGCCGAACGCCAGCAGCGCATCGCCCGGCGCGACCTCACGTGCGTTGAGCCGCACAAGGGCGCGCGGCGCATAATGCGAGGCCAGCATGCCCGGGGCCAGTGGCTGGCTGTCGTCGCTGCCAGCCTCCACCGGCGGCCGCGCCAGCGGCGCGCCCAGCACAGCCTCGATCCGCTCGCGCGACAGCCCGCCGGGACGAAGCAGCATCGGCGCGTCGAAGCAGCCGATGATCGTGGATTCCACGCCGACCGTAACAGGCCCGCCGTCGATGATCAGGTCGATCCGCCCGCCAAGGTCGCTCTCGACATGGGCGGCCAGCGTCGGCGAGACGTGGCCGGAGATATTGGCGGACGGCGCGACCACGGCGCCGCCGAAGGCGCGCAGGATCGCCTGTGCGACGGGGTGGGCGGGAATGCGGATTGCCACTGTGTCGAGGCCGGCCGTGGCGAGATCCGCCACCGGGCAGTCCTCGGTCTTCGGCACCACCAGCGTCAGCGGCCCCGGCCAGAACGCCTCCGCGAGCGCCAGCGCGCGCGCATCGAACCGCCCGATCCGCCGCGCGGCCTTGAGGTCCGCGACATGCGCGATCAGCGGATTGAACGCCGGCCGGCCCTTGGCGGCGTAGAGATGGGCGATCGCGGCGGCATTGGCGGCATCCGCCCCGAGCCCGTAGACCGTCTCGGTCGGAAACGCGACCAGCCCGCCGGCCGCAAGCCGCCGGGCGGCGGCTTCCGCGCCGGCTTCGCCGGCCGGCCATATCAGCGTTTCGACACCCGTTTTCACAGGGATAAAATTCCTCATCTCGGCCGCTTGCAGTGCGTCAAACCCGACGCTATAAGCCGCCTTCTTGTCGGAGTGTGGCTCAGCCCGGTAGAGCACTGCGTTCGGGACGCAGGGGTCGCAGGTTCGAATCCTGCCACTCCGACCATTCTTCCAAAAGTCGACGTTTTCCAGAGTCTTGGCAGACCGGCTGCCGGCGCCTCAGGACGCCTTTTTGCAACGATTTCGGGATTGGGTCCACGGCCGATTTGGCGGGGCAGGGTGGCCTGTCGCGGTAGCATGGCTTGCCAGAAGCGAGCGCCGGCGGTTCCGACTTGCGGAGCTAGGTCAGGGGGCTACCGCCGCGCCATCAGCACACCCACCAACAAACGCTACCATCAGCGCCGGGCCGTGGTGCCTCGCCGGTTGCCCTCCAGTCATCCCGACGGCTAGATGAGTCCCAAGCTGATCGCGCGCCTGAGGCGCGATCGGCCAATAACAAAAACAGGGCTGGAAATCATGAACAATAGAATCATCGCGCTCGCTACGGCTTTTGGCTTCGCGGCCTGCGGGTCGGCATGGGCCGCGTGGCCCGACGACAAGCCGATCGAAGTCGTCGTCGGCTTTGCGCCCGGCGGCGGCACCGATGTCATGGCGCGCAAGCTCCTTCCCTTTGTCGAGCGTGTGCTGGGCGGCAAGGCGAAGTTCGTCGTCCTGAACAAGCCCGGCGCCGGCGGAGAGATCGCGTTTGCGTCGATTGCGCGCGCGGCGCCCGAGGGCTATTCGATCGGTATCGTCAACGTGCCAGGCTACAACTTCCTGCCGATGACCCGCAAAACCCAATACACCACGGATGAAATCCGGCTGGTCGCTCGCGTCGTCGAAGATCCGAATGTCATGGTGGTGCCTGCCGATAGCAAATTCAGCAATCTGCCGGATGTCGTTGCCGCGCTTCGCAGCAAGCCGGGCTCGGTGAGCTTCGGACACAATGGCGCCGGCACCAACGGTCATCTGGCCATTCGCATGCTCGCGGCAGCCGCGAAGGTCGAGCCCAACGAAATCTCCTACAGAGGAACGGCCGCACAGCGGACCGATCTCCTGGGCGGGCATCTGGACGTCGGCATGGTCACTGTCAGCGAAATTCCCGAGTTGCATGGCACCAACAAGGGGCCACTTCGCGTCATCGCGATCCTGTCGAAGAAGCGCTTTGCAGCGCTGCCGGACGTTCCGACGGCAGAAGAGGTGGGCTTTCCGGTCATGACGACGGCGGAACGCGGCTTTGCGGTCCCCAAGGGCGTTCCGGACGACATCGTCAAGAAGCTGGAAGCCGGGATCGCCGAGGGCCTGCGTAGTCCAGAGTACCTGACGGGTTCGCCCGGGGATGAGCCGGTGATCGCCTTCATGCCTGGCGCGGAGTGGCAGAAACGCCTCGACGACATGTCCGAAGCCCTGCGTCCTTTTGCCGAGCAGATGCGGGCAAGCGAACAGAAGTGATTGATCCTGCTCTGGCAGGCGATTGCTGAGACTATTCGTCATGCTTCGGGCCGCTGCAAATCAAGGTCTCGATGGCCGCGCCGCCTCATGTTTGCCACCCTCCAACGCAAACGGCGCGGCCGTGATCGACCGCGCCGCTGAGTTTGCGATGTGAAGGGCTCTAGTCCTCGTAGGGTGCGTAGGCTGATGTGCCCCAGCGAGGCCCGTCATAGCCGTAACCCGGGCTCAGGTAACCGTAGGTGTTGGTAGGGTGCCAATCGCCGATGCGCTGGCATTGGCCGATGCCGGCCATCAACTGGCCGCCGCTCATGGCGGGCCCGGCGGCGCCGACTGCTTCTCCAGCCGGTGGGGTGCACGGGCCGGGACCGCGTCCCGCAGCGAGGCTGGGGCTTACAGTTGCGAGCGGCAAAATCGCAGCCAGAGTTGCGGCGACGCTCACGAGTTTCGTACGTGTCATGGTTGTCTCCATGTTCGAGGCTTAACGGGGGACCAATCCCTCCTCCATCGAGACGTTCCGTGCGGAACGGTCGCGATTTCGCGAGCCAAGGGTTTCCTCGGGTTTCACGGAACGCGCTGATTCCATTCACGTGCGCGCGTCGCCGCGAGCCGTAGCATCATCTGCGAGCCACCAGCACGCCGACCAGAAAGGCCACCAGCAGCGACGGCAACGGGGCGTCGCGCACCATGCCGCGGACAACGTCTTGCCAGTGCTGCTCCGGCACCAGTTTCGGCGATCGCACGTTGGGCGCGGGCGCTATGCCCCAGTGCGATGCGAGCTCGGCGACCTCGCTTTGCGCGAGGCGCACGCCGTCGCGGACGCGAAAGATCGCGGCCTCGGACCGCTCACGCGGTGCGAGCAGCATCAAGGTCTCGACCGCGGTGCGCAGCGTCATCTCGCCGTAGCCTTGCAGCCTGACCTGCTCCTCGGGATCGGACGTCATGCGAAATCCCTCACAGCGTCAAATTCTTCACAATGAGAAGTGGCGCGCGATGGTGAAGGCCGCCGCTGTGCACAGAACCAGCGTGGGCCGGCCACGTCGCGCGCGAGATCGGCGCGCGTCAGGTGCCTGCTCATAGTCTTGCTCCATGCTTTGCATGGAAATGGCCGCCGCCGCGCTTGGTTCCCTGCGCCGGCGCGAATCGGCAGGCCGACTATTTCCGCAGCAGCTCGCTCAAGGCCGCCGTCGCTTCGGCGCAGCGGATGTCGTCGATCTCCCGCGACAGGCTGAGCGCGCTCGATCTCAGCTCCTCGAGCTTCCAGCTGTCCGGATGCTGGTTTTCGAGCTGACCGAGACGCTTGTTCAGGTCGTCCAGTCTCGATTGAAGCTGCCCGATGCTGGCGGCCCCATTCACTTTCCAAACGCGTTGTGCACGCATCGTCGTTCCCCTGATAGTCTCACGGCCTTGTGAGAGCGGTTCATGGCCGGAATGGGAGTTTGTTTTGTCCGGCTTCAGACGGCGGGGAACCGTTGCAGATCGGCAACGAAGTTCCTGTGTGGTGCTCACCCAGCGCCGCACGATGATACCCGCAGGCACGGAATTTGATTGTGCCCTCAGTACGGGGCGCCGAGGCGGCCTGTGCGCGCGGTGATAGGCTCGGGCCGGGCGCACTCGAAAAAGATGAGGAATGACGCGTGACGAGAATTGTGACCATTGCAGCCGGCCAGCTCGGACCGATCGCGAGGAGCGAGACCAGGACCGCGGTGGTGGCGCGGCTGATGGCGTTGATGCGCGAGGCGCGGGCCTGCGGCTGCGACCTGATCGTCTATCCCGAGCTGGCGCTGACCACGTTCTTTCCGCGCTGGTACTTCGAGGACCAGGCCGAGATCGACAGCTTCTTCGAGCGCGAGATGCCGGGTCCCGAGACGCAGGCGCTGTTCGATCTCGCCCGTGAGCTCGGCATCGGCTTCTGCCTCGGCTATGCCGAGCTGACGCTCGAGGCCGGGATCGTCAGGCGCTACAACACGTCCATCCTGGTCGACAAGAGCGGCGCGATCGTCCTGAAATATCGCAAGGTGCATCTGCCCGGCCATGCCGAGCACGAACCGTGGCGCGAATTCCAGCATCTGGAGAAGCGCTATTTCGAGCCCGGCAGCGGCTTCGGCGTGGTCGATGCCTTCGGCGGCGTGATGGGCATGGCGATCTGCAACGACCGCCGCTGGAGCGAGACCTATCGCGTGATGGGCCTGCAGGGCGTCGAGATGGTGCTGATCGGCTACAACACGCCCGTGCACAATCCGCCCGCGCCGGAGCATGACGATCTCTCGCTGTTCCACAATCATCTGGTGATGCAGGCCGGCGCCTATCAGAACGGCACTTTCGTTGTCGGCGTCGCCAAGGCCGGTGTGGAGGAGGGCGTCCACCAAATCGGCGGCAGCTGCATCGTCGCGCCCTCGGGCGAGATCATTGCGGCCTGCACGACAAAGGGCGACGAGATCGCGCTGGCGCGCTGCGATCTCGATCTCTGCAATTCCTACAAGCGCACCACCTTCAATTTCGACGTGCACCGCCAGCCGCGCGCCTACGGCATGATCGTCGAGCGGAAGGGCGTGACGATCATGGCGGATGGGACGCCGGTGCCGCGGAGGGGGTGACGCTCTCTCCTTCGCTTCACGACCACGTGTGTTTATTCGGAAACGTTCGTTCCCTATTATCCCGCAATGCAAAAGACTGCCCGCCGCTCCCGGCCTGCCGCCCGTCTGCCCGGCCGTCCCCGGGAATTCGACATGGACACCGCGCTCGACCGCGCCGTGCGTGTGTTTCGCGAGCGCGGCTATCATGCCACCTCGATCGGGGACCTCACTGCGGCGATGCGGCTCGCGACGGGAAGCATCTACAAGGCGTTTCGCGACAAGCATGCGGTGTTTCTCGCCGCCTTCGAGCGCTACACGGCCCTGCGCCAGCAGCAGACCCGCAGCGCGGCGGCGCGTGGTGCAAACGGCCGCGAGCAAATCCGCAACGTGCTGCTGTCCTATGTCGAGCACTCCCGGGGAATCGAGGGGCGGCGCGGCTGCCTCGTGGTCGGCAGCGCGGTCGAGCTGTCCGCGCTCGATCCGGTCGTTGGCGCCCGCGTCAGTGCGCAGCTCGCGAGCAACGAGAGCTTCATCGCCGGCCTCATCCGCGCCGGACAGGCCGATGGCTCGATCCCCCGCCATGTCGTAGCCGACGACACCGCGCGGCTGATGCTCTGCATCACGCAGGGAATGCGCGTCGTCGGCAAGGCGCGTCTGCCGCTCGACGAAGAGCGTCTCGTCGGCGCCGCAATGAAGCTGCTCGCCTGAATTTTTTGTCAGAATAGGGAATGACCATTCCTTATACCTTACCTGATGGCCATTCCCAGCGCCTTACCTGGAGACCATGCGAATGACGATGAATGCCACGATCGAGACCGCGCCGGGGCCAGATGCGGTGTCGCAGCGCCTGACCTTCGTGCTTGCCGCGGCCTGTGGCATGGTCGCCGCCAACATCTATTATGCGCAGCCGCTGATCGCCCCGATCAGCGCCGCGCTCGGCCTGTCGCATGCAGCTAGCGGGCTGATCGTGACGATGACGCAGATCGGCTACGGCACCGGGCTGCTGCTGATCGTGCCGCTCGGCGATCTCGTCGAGAACCGCGCGCTGATCTGCTCGGTGATCATGCTCGGCGCCGCGGCGCTGCTCGCCGCGGCGTTCGCAACCCATGCGCTGCCGTTCCTGCTCGCCGCACTGTTCATCGGCCTCGGCTCGGTCGCGGTGCAGATCATCATCCCCTATGCGGCGCATCTGGCGCCTGAAGCCATCCGCGGCCGCGTCGTCGGCAACGTCTCGACCGGCCTGATGCTCGGCATCATGCTGGCGCGTCCGGTGTCGAGCTTCGTCACCGCCTTGCTGTCGTGGCACGCAGTGTTCTTCGCCTCCGCCGCGCTGATGATCGTGCTCGCAGCCGTGCTCTGGATGACGCTGCCGAAGCGCAAGCCGGTCACGCGGATGCATTACGGCCAATTGCTGCTGTCGATGCCGGATCTGGTGCGGGCCACGCCGCTGCTGCGGCGCCGCGCACTTTATCAGGCGAGCCTGTTCGGCGCCTTCACCCTGTTCTGGACGGTGGCGCCGCTCCAGCTCGCCGGCGAGTTCGGCTTCTCCCAGCGCGGCATCGCGCTGTTCGCGCTGGCCGGCGTCGCCGGCGTGTTCGCAGCACCGATCGCCGGGCGCCTCGCGGACCGCGGCCATAGCCGGATCGCGACGCTGGTCGCGATGCTGCTCACGGCCGCCGGCTTCCTGGTGACCTCCATCGGCGCGTCCGGCTCGATGCTGAACCTCGCCTGTCTGGTGGTGGCCGCGATTGCGATCGATATCGGCGTCCAGGGCAATGTGGTGCTGGGCTTCCGCGCCATCTTCGCGCTCGGGCACGAGCACCGCAGTCGCCTCAATGGTCTCTACATGGCGACGTTCTTCGCCGCCGGCGCGGTCGGCTCTGCGGTCGGAGCCTGGGCGTTCGCACAGGGCGGCTGGACGCTCGCATCGGCCATTGGCCTTGCTTTGCCCGTCGCGGGGTTGCTCTACGCGCAGACCGAGTAGCGGCCGTCGCCGGAACGGTGCGACCGACCTCGCGATGACGCAATTTCCATCTCGCGGATTGGTTGCGGTTGTAGTACTTTCGTCGCAACGCACCTGGTTAACGGGCGGCAGGGGGATGCTGATGAAACGTGCGGGGCTATTTGGCGCACGGCGGGTACGGCCATGGTCGTGGGGGGCGTTTCTGCTCGGGCTCGCCGTCGTCGCGGTGTCGGCCGTGGTTCAGGGCATCTGCGTCCTGCTCGGCGCAAAGTTCTATTTCGCAGCGTTCCTGCCCGGCCTGTTCGTGCTTGCGCTTATGGCGGGTGCACCGGCGGCGGCATTCGCCGCGCTGCTCACCGTGCCGCTGGTGTGGTGGGCGTTCATCCCGCCGTTCTTCGAGCTCAATGCGCTGACCAGCGCGCATGCCGATTCCATCAACCTGTTCTGTCTTCTTGCCGTCCTCCTGATCGGCCTTGCCGATCTCTGCCGCGCGACGATGACAATCGTCAGAAGCGGCGGGCTGAAGCCTTCGGGCGAGAGCGCGGCAACGAATCCGCAATAGATCGCGCCGCGCGCGTTGCGCCCGAGCAACAGTCCGGCAACCATCCGCGAACTTGCCGCGCGCCGCTAACTTTTCGAAAAAGATTTGGCCGCAGTTTCTCCCGCGGGAATGACGAGGGAGTTTTCGGACATGAACGGTCACGCCATCCTGGAGAACGTGCGCCGCTACCGCGGCATCGCATCGCTCTATCGCCAGACCGCAGCGTTCCGCCCGGGCCAGAGCTGGTCGCTGCTGGAGCAGGCGAGCGAGTGGGAGGCGCGGGCGCTGTCGGAGCTGGAAGCCTATTTCGCCTCGCGCACGGACCACACCGCCCCGCTCGCGGCCTGATCCCGGCCATCGGCGCGCCCTGAACCGGCTCGCCGAAGGCGCGACCGCCACGGGCAACTACGGAGTTGTCTCCGCATCCTTCTGTGCTAGCAACGGCCGAGAGATTCTTCTTCACGTCGGCCGGGGCACGCGATGACCACCTTCAACCGCATCTTCACGACGGAGCGCCTGCTCCAGATCATCGTGGTGCTGGCGGCGACGCTCGCCATGAAGCTGATGAGCTGAGCGAAGGCCGGCTATCGTCCGCCTAGCTCGGGCAAATCAGGCAGATAATTCGAGCCTTCCGAGCCGAGGAAATCGAACATCGCCTGCGCGGGCGGCAGCAGCACCTTGTCGCTGCGGCGGATCACGTACCATTGCCGCACGATCGGCAGGCCCGCGACGTCGAGCACGACGAGCCGGCCCTCGGCGAGCTCATGCGCCACGGTGTGAGCCGAGATGAAGGCGATGCCGAGCCCGGCGATGACCGCCTGCTTGATGGTCTCGTTGCTGCTCATCTCCATGCCGATGATCGGCTCGAGATCCGATTTCTGGAACATGCCCTCCATCAGCGTCCGCGTGCCCGAGCCGGGCTCGCGGGTGAGGAAGGTCTCGTGCACGAGATCGGTCAGGCTGAGGCCGGAATCCTTCTCAAGCCAATGGCCCTTGCGCGCGACGATGATGTGCGGGTTGCGCCCGAGTTGGCGGACGTCGACGGTGACGTCGGCCGGTGGCCGACCCATTACCGCGAAGTCGAGGTCGTAGCCGTGCATCGCCTCGCGGATCTCCTCGCGATTGCCGATGGTGAGCTTGATCTCGATCTTGGGGTAGCGCTTGGAGAACGCCGCGATCGCGTGCGGCACGAAATATTTGGCGGTCGAGACCGCGCCGAGATGCACGGTGCCGCCGGTCCGCCCCGCGAGCAGGTCGAGCGCGCCCTGGCAATCGGTGATCGCGGCTTCGACCCGTTCGGCCAGCGCCAGCACCTCCCTACCGGCTTCCGTCAGCAGCATGCCGTCGCCGGTTCGCTGCACCAGGGGCAGGCCGGCCAGGTCCTGCAGCTGCCGCAGCTGCTGGGTCACGGCCGGCTGGGTCAGCCCGAGATGGCTCGACGCCGCCGTCACGCTGCCTTTGGCCGAGAGCGCCGCAAGCGAGCGCAGCTGCCGGATCGTCAGATGCCGGAGCTGGGCCGCTGCATGGCCGGCGCCATTATAAGAAAATTCTTTGAGGCTCATTATAATTAGAAATTTTCCTTATTAAGCCGCCCCTGTCAATCTCCTGATGTCGGCACTGACCGCTACCTGCCTCTCACCGGGAGGAAATGGATGCGGCACCGACAAAGGGGATGGACGCAGATGACCGGGCAACTCAGGCTGGACGACCACCTTCAACGGTATTCCGAGACCGCGCCGCATGCGCTGGCCGTGGCAGCCGCGGTCGATGCCATCGCGGCCGCGGCGGTCGAGATTGCCGATCTCATCGCCAGCGGCGATCTCGCCGACGCCTCGGGCCTGACCACCGGACGCAACAGCGACGGCGATCTCCAACGCGACCTCGACGTCCAGGCGGACGCGATCCTGCGCCGCTGCCTCGGCCGGCTGCCGATCGCGGCGCTGGCGTCGGAGGAGATGCGCGAGGCCCAGATCGTCGATCGTCAGGGCCGAATCTGCATCGCGATCGATCCGCTCGACGGCTCCTCCAACATCGACATCAACATGACCGTCGGCACGATCTTCTCGATCTTGCCGGCCCCCGATGATCTCTCACTGGCCTTTCAGCAGCGCGGCTCGGCGCAGCTCGCGGCGGGCTTCGTCACCTACGGCCCGCAGACCTCGCTGGTGCTGACGCTCGGCGACGGCGTCGACATCTTCACGCTCGATCGCAAGGCGGGCTGCTTCCGCTTCGCGCGCAGCGGCGTGCAGATCGCCGAAGCCTGCGAGGAGTTCGCGATCAACGCCTCGAACCGCCGGCATTGGGATCCGCCGGTGCGCGCCTTCATCGACGAATGCCTCGCCGGCGTCGACGGGCCCGCCAACCACGATTTCAACATGCGCTGGATCGGGTCGCTGGTCGCGGAGGCCTATCGCATCCTCACCCGTGGCGGCGTGTTTCTCTACCCTTCCGATGCGCGGCCCGGCTACGGCGACGGCCGTCTGCGCCTGACCTACGAGGCGCACCCGATGGCGATGATCATCGAGCAGGCCGGCGGCTCGGCCTCGACCGGGCGCGAGCGCATCCTCGATCTATCGGCGCAGAGCCTGCACCAGCGCGTGCCGCTGATCATGGGCTCGAGCAACGAGGTGCGGCGCGTTGAGGAGCTGCATTGCGATCCGCTGCTGGTTGCCAGCGTCTCGGCGCCGCTGTTCGCGCGGCGCGGATTCTTCCGGCTCTGAGCGAGGCGTCCGATGTCCAGGAAGCATCCAATCATCTCCATCACCGGCTCCTCCGGCGCCGGCACCACCTCCGTCAAGAAGACCTTCGAGCAGATCTTTTTCCGCGAGAAGGTCAACGCCGTCTACATCGAGGGCGACGCCTTCCACCGCTACGATCGTGCCGAGATGCGTGCGCAGATGGCGAAGGAGGCCGAGCGCGGCAACAAGCACTTCAGCCATTTCAGCCCCGAGACCAATTTGTTCGAGGAGCTGGAACGCGCCTTCCGCGACTACGGCGAGACCGGCACCGCGGTGACGCGGCACTACGTCCACGACGCCGAGGAATCGGCGCTGCATGGCGCGGCACCAGGCACCTTCACCGACTGGAAGCAGCTGCCGGAGGATTCGGACCTTCTGTTCTACGAGGGCCTGCACGGCGCCGTAGTCACCGATAAGGTGAACGTCGCGCGCTATGCCGACCTCAAGATCGGTGTCGTGCCCGTCATCAACCTCGAATGGATCCAGAAGCTGCACCGCGACCGCAGCGCACGCGGCTATTCGACCGAGGCGGTCACCGACACCATCCTGCGGCGGATGCCCGACTACATCCACTACATCTGCCCGCAATTCACCGAGACCGACATCAACTTCCAGCGCGTCCCGACCGTGGACACCTCCAATCCGTTCATCGCGCGCTGGATCCCGACGCCGGACGAATCGATGGTGGTGATCCGCTTCAAGAATCCGCGCGGTATCGACTTCCCCTATCTGCTCTCGATGCTGCCGCAGAGCTGGATGTCGCGGGCCAATTCGATCGTGTGCCCGGGCGCGAAGCTGGACCTGGCCATGCAGCTGATCCTGACGCCACTGATCATGCAGCTGATCGAGCGCAAGCGCAGCCTGAAGTGAACCGGGAGAAACTCCGATGAACATCTCCGTCCATGCCGAAGCCGACCTCAATGCGGTCACGCACAACGATCTCGCCAATGCCGTCCGCTTCCTCGCGGTCGACGCCATCGAGGCAGCGCAGTCAGGCCATCCCGGGCTGCCCATGGGCATGGCCGACGTCGCAACTGTGCTGTTCTCGCGCTTCCTGAAGTTCGACTCGGCGCATCCGAACTGGCCGGACCGCGACCGCTTCGTGCTGTCGGCGGGGCACGGCTCGATGCTGCTCTATGCGCTGCTGCATCTCACCGGCGGCGATATCAGCCTCGACGACATCAAGGCCTTTCGCCAGTGGGGCTCGAAGACGCCGGGCCACCCCGAATATGGCCACACGGCTGGTGTCGAGACCACGACGGGACCGCTGGGCCAGGGCATTGCGACCGCGGTCGGCATGGCGCTCGCCGAGCGGATGGCGAATGCGCGGCATGGCGATGGGCTCGTCGATCACTTCACCTATGTCATCGCGGGCGATGGCTGCCTGATGGAAGGCCTCAGCCAGGAGGCGATCTCGCTGGCCGGTCATCTCGGGCTCGGCAGGCTGATCGTGCTGTTCGACGACAACGGCATCTCCATCGACGGTCCGACCTCGCTGGCGACATCGGACGACCAGCTCGCGCGCTTCGCTGCCTCCGGCTGGTCGGTGCGCCGCGTCGACGGACATGATCCCGAAGCGGTGGCGCAGGCAATAGCGGAGGAGCGGGAGACCGCGAAGCCGTCGCTGATCGCCTGTCGCACAATCATCGGCTATGGCGCGCCTGGTAGACAGGGCACCGAGAAAGTGCATGGCGCGCCGCTCGGCACCGAGCAGACGGCAGCGGCGCGGCGGACGCTGGGTTGGGACTATCAGCCTTTCGTGGTGCCGATCCCGGTGCTCAAGGCTTGGCGGATGATCGGGCAGCGCGGGCAGGTCGACCGCCTCGCTTGGCTCGATCGTTACGAAGGTGCGACGCCGGAGCAGCGCGACCTGTTCGTCGAGGGCAAAGCCGTGGCTCTGCCCGCCGCCTATGCGCTGGCCGCGGCGAAATTGCGTGAGCACTTTGCATCCGAGCGGCCGAAGCTGGCGACGCGGCAGGCCTCGCAACAGGTGCTCGAGGGAATCGCAGGAACAATTCCCGGCTTGGTCGGCGGCTCCGCGGACCTCACCCATTCGAACCTGACGCATGCCAAGGCGCAGGCGCCGGTCAAGAGCGGTGCGTTCACCGGCGACTACATCCACTATGGCATCCGCGAGCACGGCATGGCCGCAGCGATGAACGGCCTGGCGCTGCATGGCGGCTTCATTCCCTATGGCGGCACGTTTCTGGCGTTCTCCGACTACAGCCGGCCGGCGATCCGACTTGCGGCCTTGATGCGGCTGCGCGTCATCCACGTGATGACGCACGACTCCATAGGCCTCGGCGAGGACGGCCCGACGCATCAGCCGGTCGAGCATCTCGCCGCGCTGCGCGTGATTCCGAGCCTGCTGGTGTTCCGCCCCGCCGATGCCGTCGAGACGCTGGAGGCCTGGGATTGCGCGCTCGCGGCGGAGCATCGCCCCTCAGTGCTATGCCTGTCGCGGCAGGCCTTGCCGACATTCCGCAGCGACGGGCGCGGCAGAAACCGCGTCGCGAATGGTGCCTATCTCGTCGTCTCGCCGGATGGCGGCCGCGACGTGACGCTCATTGCAACCGGCTCGGAAGTCTCGATCGCGCTGGAAGCGGCCCGCCTGCTCGCGACCGAGCACGTTCGCGCCGCCGTGGTCTCGGCGCCGTGTTTCGCACTGTTCGAGGAGCAGCCGGAGGATTACCGCGCCTCGGTGCTCGGCACCGCGCCGCGTGTCGGTGTCGAGGCCGCTGTCGCCGGCGACTGGCATCGCTGGATCGGCGCCGACGGTGAATTCGTCGGCATGCGCGGTTTCGGCGCCTCGGCGCCAGCGCCGGTGCTGTACCGCGAATTCGGCATCACACCGCAAAGCATTGCGGAAGCGGCTCGCCGGGCGATGGCCCGCAAGAGCCAATAAGGAGGACGAATCTTGGCCCGTATTACCCTCCGCCAATTGCTCGATCACGCTGCCAGCCACGGCTACGCCGTGCCGGCGTTCAACATCAACAACATGGAGCAGGGCATCGCGATCATGCAGGCGGCGGCCGCGGTCGATGCGCCCGTCATCATCCAGGCCTCGCGCGGCGCGCGCAGCTATGCCGGCGATGTCATGCTTTCGCACATGATCGACGCGCTGGAGCGCACCTATCCCGACATTCCGCTCTGCATGCACCAGGACCACGGCAATGACGAGGCGACCTGCGCTTCCGCCATCGCCCATGGCTTCACCTCGGTGATGATGGACGGCTCGCTCAAGGCCGATGCCAAGACCGCGGCCGACTATGACTACAATGTCGCGATCACGCGCCGCGTCGTCGATCTCGCCCATTGGGTCGGCGCTTCCGTCGAAGGCGAGCTCGGCGTGCTCGGCTCGCTCGAGCACGGCGGCGGCGAACAGGAGGATGGTCACGGCGTCGAGGGCAAGGTCGGTCACGACCAGCTCTTGACCGATCCGGATCAGGCCGTCGACTTCGTCCGCGCCACCAAGGTCGATGCGCTCGCGATCGCGATGGGCACCTCGCACGGTGCCTACAAGTTCAGCCGCAAGCCGGATGGCGATATCCTGGCGATGCGGGTGGTCGAGGAGATCCATGGCCGGCTGCCGAACACGCATCTGGTCATGCATGGCTCGTCCTCGGTGCCGCAGCCGTTGCAGGACATGTTCAACCAGTTCGGCGGCGAGATGCCGCAGACCTGGGGCGTGCCGGTCGAGGAGATCGTTCGCGGCATCCGGAGCGGCGTGCGCAAAGTCAATATCGACACCGATTGCCGGCTGGCGATGACCGCGGTGTTCCGGAAGGTGGCGGCGGAAGCGCGCTCCGAGTTCGATCCGCGCAAGTTCCTGAAGCCGGCGATGGACGCAATGCGCGAATTGTGCCGCGAGCGGTTCGAGCAGTTCGGTACTGCGGGCCACGCTAGCAAGATCAAGGTCATTCCGATGAGCGAGATGGCGCGGCGCTATCGCGCAGGCGAGCTCGATCCGCGCATCGACGCCCGCGAGCCCGTGGCGGCCTAACAACCAGAAAGAGCAGAGAAAAAGAGCAGGAGAGAGACATGAACGCACATGCAGGCACGGTCCGCGGCAAAGAGCGCTATCGCTCCGGCGTGATGGAATACAAGCGCATGGGCTATTGGGAGCCCGACTACACGCCGAAGGATACCGACGTCATCGCGCTGTTCCGCGTGACGCCGCAGGAGGGCGTCGACCCGATCGAGGCCTCTGCTGCGGTTGCCGGCGAATCCTCGACCGCTACCTGGACGGTGGTGTGGACCGATCGCCTGACGGCGGCCGAGAAGTATCGCGCCAAGTGCTATCGCGTCGATCCCGTTCCGGGCTCACCCGGCTCGTATTTCGCCTACATCGCCTATGATCTCGACCTGTTCGAGCCGGGCTCGATCGCCAACCTCTCGGCCTCGATCATCGGCAACGTGTTCGGCTTCAAGCCGCTGAAGGCGCTGCGACTCGAGGACATGCGCTTTCCCGTCGCCTATGTGAAGACGTTCCAGGGACCGGCGACCGGCATCGTGGTGGAGCGCGAGCGGCTCGACAAGTTCGGCCGGCCGCTGCTCGGCGCGACGGTGAAGCCGAAGCTCGGTCTGTCCGGCCGCAATTACGGCCGTGTGGTCTATGAGGCGCTGAAGGGCGGGCTCGACTTCACCAAGGACGACGAGAACATCAACTCGCAGCCCTTCATGCATTGGCGTGATCGCTTCCTCTATTGCATGGAGGCGGTGAACCGCGCGCAGGCCGCCTCCGGCGAGGTGAAAGGGACCTACCTCAACGTCACCGCGGCCACCATGGAGGACATGTACGAGCGTGCGGAGTTCGCCAAGGAGCTCGGCTCGGTGATCGTGATGATCGACCTCGTGATCGGCTACACTGCGATCCAGTCCATGGCCAAGTGGGCGCGGCGCAACGACATGATCCTGCATCTGCATCGCGCCGGCCACTCCACCTATACGCGGCAGAAGAGCCATGGCGTGTCGTTCCGCGTCATCGCCAAATGGATGCGGCTTGCCGGCGTCGACCACATCCACGCCGGCACGGTGGTCGGCAAGCTCGAAGGCGATCCCAACACCACACGCGGCTACTACGATGTCTGCCGCGAAGACTTCAACCCGACCAAGCTCGAGCATGGCCTGTTCTTCGACCAGTCCTGGGCGAGCCTGAACAAGATGATGCCGGTGGCCTCCGGCGGCATCCATGCCGGACAGATGCACCAGCTGCTCGACCTGTTAGGCGAGGACGTCGTGCTGCAGTTCGGCGGCGGCACCATCGGCCATCCCATGGGCATTGCGGCCGGCGCGACCGCCAACCGCGTGGCGCTGGAAGCGATGATCCTCGCCCGCAACGAGGGCCGCGACTATGTCCACGAGGGCCCGGAAATCCTGGCCAAGGCGGCCCAGACCTGCACGCCGCTGAAGGCCGCGCTCGAGGTCTGGAAGGACGTCACTTTCAACTATCAATCCACCGACACGCCGGACTTCGTGCCGACCGCGCTGGAAACCGTCTGAGGAGATTTGAGATGAAGATCACCCAAGGCTGCTTCTCGTACCTGCCGGATCTGACCGACGAGCAGATCACCAGCCAGGTGCAGTATTGCCTCGCCAATGGCTGGGCGGTGAACATCGAGTTCACCGACGATCCGCATCCCCGAAACACCTATTGGGAGATGTGGGGCCTGCCGATGTTCGATCTCCAGGACGCTGCCGGCGTGATGATGGAGCTCGCCGAGTGCCGCAGGGTCTATGGTAACAGCTACATCCGCATCAGCGGCTTCGATGCCAGCCACGGCTGGGAATCGGTGCGGATCTCCTTCCTCGTCAACCGGCCGAAGCAAGAAACGGAGTTCGAGCTGGTGCGGCAGGAGGTCGGCGGCCGTGCGGTCCGCTACACCACGGTTCGAAAGCCGGCCGCGCACGCGCCAGCTTGAGTCATCCGCTTCCGCGCGGAGCTCTCCCTGCTCCGCATCCTGGCGGACCACTGCTTCGCCGCCTCGCTCGCGGCGAAGCTCTTTTCTTCGAGGGTAGCCATGCTCGATGTCCCCCACGCAACCACGACCGAACACAGCGAGACCCATTTCGATCTCCGCAAGGAGGCTGAAGCCGCCGGAATCACCGAGACGCTGCTACAGCTCGATCAGGAGCTGATCGGGCTCAAGCCGGTCAAGAACCGCGTGCGCCAGATCGCCTCGCTGCTGCTGATCGAGCGCATCCGGCAGCGTGCCGGCCTCGCCTCCGCGCCGCCGACGCTGCACATGTCGTTCACCGGCAATCCTGGAACAGGCAAGACCACCGTCGCGCTGCGCATGGCCAGGATCCTGCACGGGCTCGGCTTCGTGCGGCGCGGGCAGGTGATCTCGGTGACGCGCGACGATCTCGTCGGCCAGTATATCGGCCACACCGCGCCGAAGACCAAGGAGATCCTGAAAAAAGCGATGGGCGGCGTGCTGTTCATCGACGAGGCCTATTACCTGCATCGTCCCGACAACGAGCGCGACTACGGCCAGGAATCGATCGAAATCCTGCTCCAGGTGATGGAGAACCAGCGCGAGGACCTCGTCGTGATCCTCGCCGGCTATGGCGAGCGGATGACGAAATTCTTCGCCTCCAATCCCGGCTTCCGCTCGCGCATCGCGCACCACATCGAATTCCCTGACTATGCGGAGGCCGAGCTACTCGTCATCGCCGAGCTGATGCTGAAGGAGCGCGGCTATCGCTTCTCGGCCGCGGCGCGCGAGGCGTTCGAGAAATACATCGCGCTGCGCCGGATCCAGCCGTTCTTCTCCAATGCGCGCTCGATCCGCAACGCCGTCGACCGCATCCGCCTGCGGCAGGCCGATCGGCTGGTGTCCGATCTCGATCGCATGCTCGATGTCGCCGACCTCGAAACCATCGATGCCATGGACGTCTTGGCGAGCCGAGTCTTCAGCGGCGGTGCGGATGCGCGGAGTGCAGTGCCATGACGAAGGAGATCATGATCGCTCCATCGATCCTCGCCGCGGATTTCGCGCGTCTCGGCGAGGAGGTCGCCGCGATCGACGCCGCTGGGGCCGACTGGATCCATTGCGACGTCATGGACGGACACTTCGTGCCGAACATCAGTTTCGGTGCCGACGTCATCAAGGCGGTCCGTCCCTATTCGAAGAAGCCGTTCGACGTGCATTTGATGATCGCGCCGACAGATCCCTATCTCGAGGCGTTCGCAAAGGCCGGAGCGGACATCATCACGGTGCACGCCGAAGCGGGGGCGCATCTCGAGCGCTCGCTCCAGGCGATCCGCTCGCTCGGCAGCAAGGCTGGCGTCAGCCTTTGTCCGTCGACCCCGGAAGCGGTGATCGAGTATGTGCTCGATCGTATCGATCTCGTGCTGGTGATGACGGTCAATCCGGGCTTTGGCGGCCAATCCTTCATCGCATCGCAGATCGACAAGATCAGGCGGATCAGGACCATGATCGGCGGGCGGCCGATCCGGCTCGAGGTCGACGGCGGTGTCACGTGCGACAATGCCGCGGCCGTGGCTGCAGCGGGTGCCGACACGCTGGTCGCGGGCTCCGCCGTGTTTCGCGGCGAGAGCGCTGGCGAATATGCCGCCAATATCGCGGCTATTCGCATCGCCGCGGAGACCGGCCGGGTTCCGAAGCTGCAAGATAGTTCCGCGCCCGCGAAGCGGGCCGAAGAAAGTGCGCTCATCCGGTAGATTACGGATCAGCCCACCGCCGTGGCTCCGGTGTGTCAAGGCGCGCCACTTTCTCCGGATCTCTACGGAGCATGCCTTCCAAATCGATCGGCTCATTCAGGCCGGGGTAACCAACGCACCGGAGAAGGACAATCGATTAACGACCGCGCAATGCCAAGCGTCTCAATCTGTGGTTTAGGGACGCTATGAGAGCACGGATGCATAACGACGGAAACTGCGGCATGAAGCCCGCACGCGGCGCAAAGTGATGGCATGAGCATGCATCGCCTGTTCGCCGAGCAGCTCCGCTGCGCCACCGATGCCACCGGACAGGTCGATCTCGTCAAGCTGGCAAGTTCGTCAGCGCGGCTTACGAGGCCGGTGATCGCGAGCGTCAGCGGATGATCGAAGTACGCGCGCAAACGCGCGACGAGGTCGAGCAGGATCTGCTGCGGACCCGCGAGTTCCTCGACACAATCATCGAAAACATTCCGATCGCCGTCTTCGCGAAATGTGCGGAGAGTTCGCGCTACATCCTGCTCAACCGCGCCGGAGAAGACTATTACGGCATGCCGCGCGAACAGATGCTGGGCCGAACGCCCGAGCAGATCTTCCCGGCTGACGTGGCCCGCGTGGTCAACGAGCAGGATAGACGCGTCGCGGCCAGCGGCATGCCGATGGTTCTGGAGGAGCATCTGCTCGAAGTCGGCGTCAAGGGCCGCGACCGGGTCGTCAATTCACGCAAGATGCTGATCACGGATGGCAACGGGGATCCGCAATATCTGGTCGGCGTGATCGAGGATGTCACGGAGCGTGTCACCACCCGGCAGCGGATCAGCCATCTTGCGCATCATGATGCGCTCACGGACCTGCCGAACCGCAGCGCCTTCAACGCCGCGCTCGACGAACGGCTGGAACGGGCGCAGGAGGCGTCGACCAGTTTCGCCGTGCTGAGCCTCGATCTCGACCGCTTCAAGGAGGTCAACGACGTGTTCGGTCACCCCGTCGGCGACATGCTGATGCGGGCGGCCGCCGACCGGCTTGCCGCGGAAGCCGAAGGCGCCTTCGTCGCCCGCATCGGCGGCGACGAGTTCATGATCCTGATGCCCGACAACGCCTGCCGTGAGGACGTTCTGGCGCTGGCCGAACGCCTGGTCGAGACGATCGGCAAGGAGCTCGAGGTCGACGACTATCTCTCCCACGTGGGCCTCAGCGTCGGCATCGCGTTCTATCCCGACGATGGCGTGAACGCGGCGACGCTGCTCGCCAATGCCGACTCAGCTCTCTACCGCGCCAAGCGCGAGGGCAGGAGCCGGGTCCGCTGCTTCGAATCCGAGATGGACCAGGAGCTGCGCGATCGCAGGCTGTTGCAGCACGACCTGCGGCAGGCGCTGGAGCAGAACCAGCTCCTCGTCTATTTCCAGCCGCAGGCGCGGGTGGATGGCGAGGTCATCGGCTTCGAGGCGCTGCTGCGATGGAATCACCCGACGCGGGGCTTCGTGCCGCCGGACCAGTTCATTCCGCTCGCCGAGGAGAACGGGCTGATCGTCGAGATCGGTGAATGGGTGCTGCGCGAGGCGTGCCGTGAGGCGGCATCCTGGCCGCGGCCGTTGCAGGTCGCGGTCAATCTGTCGCCGGTCCAGTTTCAGGCGGGCGATCTCGAGCGCTCGATCCACCAGATCCTGTTGGAGACGGGGCTGACGCCGACGCGGCTCGAGGTCGAGATCACCGAGGGCGTGCTGATCGGCGATTTCACCCGCGCGCTCAACCTGCTGCGGCGGCTGAAGGCGCTCGGCATCCGCATCGCCATGGATGATTTCGGCACCGGCTATTCCTCGCTGTCGTATCTGCAGTCGTTCCCGTTCGACAAGATCAAGATCGACCGCAGTTTCATCTCCAACCTGGAGGCGACGCCGCAATCGGCCGAGATTGTCCGCGCCGTCCTGAGCCTGGCGCACGCGCTGAAGATCCCGGTCATTGCCGAGGGGGTGGAGACGGAAGCCCAACGTGCCTTCTTGGCCCGCGAGGCCTGCGAGGAGATGCAAGGCTATCTCGTCGGCCGTCCCGACTTGATCGAGCGCTACCTCGACCTGGTGGGCCTCGCCGTGGAGCGCCGCCTCTACGCCTAGCATTGGGCACAGAGTTCCGAGCGGACGTTTGGAACTAAAATCCTTACCGGCACTTCTCGAAAATTAACTTGGTTCAGGCGCGTTGAGCGCGCAGCAAATGTTTTGCATAAACGCCATCGGCCTGACGCAAATCAGGGCAATAAGCCGGTGAACGCGAGGGAGGGTCTCATGGAGAACGTACGTCGCTACCGGGCGCTGGCGTCCCTCTGCCGTCAGCAGGCGGCCTACCGGCCGCTCCAGAACTGGGAACTCCTCGGCCAGGCCGAACATTTCGAACATCTTGCCGAAATCGAGCTCAAGGCGCACTTCGACGCGTGCAATGTGCATCGCGACAAGGACGCCGCCGCGCCCACGACATGGGAAGCTCCCGTCGCGGCGTGACGGCGCCAGGCCGGCGCGTCAATGCGACATCAGCGTCGGGACCGTCATGGCTTCCAGCATGGCGCGGGTGACGCCCCCGAGAAAGCGTTCCTGCAACCGCGAATGGCCGTAGCCGCCCATCACCAGGAGATCGAGACTCTCGTCGGCCGCCAGCGACAGAATGATCGGCTGAATGTCGGTGCGTGTGGCGGTCAGGCCGACGGTGCGGGTGGACAATCCGCGCCGGCCGAGATGTCTGGCCAAGCCGCTCGCTGAAGCTTCGCCGCAGACGTCGTCGGTCTCGTTGACGGTGATGATCACGATCTCTTCGGCGCGCGCCAGGAACGGGGCTGCGTCGCGCATGGCCCGGGCGGCAACGCGGCTGCCGTCCCAGCAGATGCCGATCCTCTTCGCCTTGAAGGCTCCGCGGAAGGTGTAGGGCAGGAACAGCACCGGGCCGCCCGCCCGGAACAGGATCTCGCTCGGCACGTCGTTGTCGAACGAGCCCTGCGCCGGATCGGGCTGGAGCACGACGCTGAGATCGTGCAGCCGTGCCATCTCGCCGAGCGAGCCGGCGGCATCCGCCGGGATCGCACCGAGTGCGTGGCAGGTATAGGAGATGCCGGCGTTCGCCGCCTCGCTCTTGAATACCGCGAGCGCAGCCTCGGCCCGCTCCACGGCGCGTTCGCGTTCCAGCTCGAACACGGCCGCTACCGCCGCGCCGCCTTCCATGACATAAGCCGTACTGGTGGCGACATAGCCGACCGCGACCGCGTCGAGATGCGCGTTGAGGTTCGCCGCGAGCGAGACCGAGCCGTCGATCGCGGGACGCATGGGACGTTCGGTGGGAATGTGGACGAGAATGTCTTTGTACATGGCGCGCCTCCGCTGAGCATCATCCGATGGCCTCAGTTTTTCACTGCGCGAAGGCGGCGCGTTGAGCTGTATCAAACGTCCGGATTGCCTGCTGCGCCCGCTCATCCGTTCTTTGCCGAGATTTAATCGGACGGACGGGACGCCGTAAGGTGGCAGCGACCATGTTGCGGGCAAGGCGACATCTGCTCAACATGGATATTTCGACATGAACGATCGCGTCAATTCCGACATCCCCACGTCTCGCAAGATCTTGCGGCCGCGCCGGCTCGCGCTGCTCGGCACCGTGGCCGCGCTGGGCGTGGCCGCCCTGGCCATCGCGCCAGGCGCTTCGCCGTACGGCGTCAACGCCTTGATCACGCCGGCGCAGGCGGCCGAAGCCGCCGCGACGCCGCCCGGCTTCGGCGATCTCGTCAGCAGGGTCAAACCCGCTGTGATCTCGGTGCGGGTCAAAATCGATCAGGACAACGACAAGAGCGCGATGCTGCAGCAGAACCGGATGGATTCGGACGAGGACACGCCGTTCGACCAGTTCTCGCGACAGTTCGGTTTCCGCTTCCCGGGCGGCGCGAACGGCATGCCGCGCCAGCGCCACCAGATGATCACGGGCGAAGGCTCCGGCTTCTTCATCTCCGCCGACGGCTACGCCGTGACCAACAATCACGTCGTCGATCGCGCCGAGTCGGTGCAGGTGACGATGGACGACGGCACGACCTACACCGCGAAAGTGGTCGGCACCGATCCGAAGACCGATCTCGCGCTGATCAAGGTCGATGGCAGGAAGGACTTTCCGTTCGTCAAGTTCTCCGACCAGAAGCCGCGCATCGGCGACTGGGTGGTCGCGGTCGGCAATCCCTTCGGCCTGGGCGGCACCGTGACCGCCGGCATCGTCTCGGCCAGCGGCCGCGACATCGGCAATGGTCCCTACGACGACTTCATCCAGATCGACGCGCCGATCAACAAGGGTAATTCCGGCGGCCCAGCCTTCGACATGAACGGCAACGTGATCGGTGTGAACACTGCGATCTTCTCGCCCTCGGGCGGCTCGGTCGGCATCGGCTTCGATATCCCGGCTTCGACCGCCAAGCTCGTCGTCGCGCAATTGAAGGAGAAGGGCGCTGTCACCCGGGGCTGGCTCGGCGTGCAGGTGCAGCCGGTGACGCCGGATATCGCCGACAGCCTTGGCCTCAAGGAGGCGCGCGGCGCGATCGTCGACAATCCGCAGGATGGCAGCCCGGCGGCGAAGGCCGGCATCCAGGCGGGCGATGTCATCACCGCCGTCAACGGCACCACGATCAAGGATTCCCGCGACCTCGCCCGCACCATCGCCGGCTTGGCGCCGGGCACGTCCGTGAAGCTCGATGTCTTCCGCAAGGGCGGCAGCAAGGCGGTGACGCTGGCGCTCGGCGAGTTGCCGAACGAGCGGCAGGCCAAGGGCAATGGCAGTGGCAATGCCGAAGAGGGCAGCGGACAGCCGGGTGCCGGCACGCCGCGCCTCGGCCTCAGCCTGGCGCCCGCCGGTGACGTCCAAGGCGCAGGCCAGAACGGCGTGGTCGTCACCGAGGTTGATCCGCAAGGCCCGGCCGCGCAACGCGGCATCCGGACCGGCGACGTCATCCTCAATGTCGGCGGCAAGGCTGTCAGCAATGTCGGCGAGGTGCGCTCCGAGCTGGCGCAGGCCAAATCGTCGGGCAAGCGCAGCGTGCTGCTTCAGGTCAGAAGCGCGGAGGCCACCCGCTTCGTTGCGGTGCCACTCGCATAACGTCAACTCGACCCTTACCAATCCAGGAAGGCGGCCTTCGGGCCGCCTTTTGCACACACGTCACGTCCGCACCAAGCCGGTAACATTCTCGTTAAAGGCAGGCATGATGACCTGGTGCGTCCGAAAAAGCCGTGTTCGCTGATCACACTCGCAAGGCGCCTCGGTGCTCTGCGCCAACGTCGCCGCTGAGAGGGGTTGCAAGCGTGGAACTTCGAGCCTCCCGGCGCTTTGTGGAACTCGCCGGTGGTTCACAAGTGATCGGTGCCGACATGGATCGATTGAAGCTCTCGCTCAGGAGTGCGCTGCTCGTGGCGCCATTGGTGCTCTCCGGTGGAAACGCGCTCGGGCGCGACGACGGCCGCTACGCGAATTCTCCTCTGAAGCCATGGTTCGACAGTTTGCGCAGCCATCTCGGTCCGTGCTGCTCGGATGCGGACGGTTTCGCCCTCGCCGATCTCGACTGGGAGTCGCACAACGGGCGCTACCGTGTCCGCATCGACGGACAGTGGATCGATGTGCCGGATGAGGCCGTCATCACCGAGCCCAACCGGGCCGGCCGCACGATGGTGTGGCCGGTCAAGACTGCGTTCGGGATTTCGATCCGCTGCTTCATGCCGGGGAGCATGATCTGAGGCGGGTCAGCGCGACCGCTTGGATTTGCGCTTCGATGTTTTCTTGTTCGACGATTTCTTGGACGACGTCCTGGACGTTTTCTTGGATGTTTTCTTGGACGTCTTCTTGGCGCTCTTGCGCTTCGAAGCCTTCTTCGGGACTTTCTTGCCCTTCTTGCGTGCCTTCGACAGTCCGATCGCGATGGCCTGCTTGCGGTTCTTGACGCGGCCGCCGCGCCCGCCACGGCCGCTCTTCGCGGTGCCCTTCTTGTAACGCCGCATCTCGGTGGCGACATCGCTGCCCGAGCTGCGTGAGTAGCGGCGCTTTTTTGCCTTGCGTGCCATGCATATTCTCCCTCGGCGGGGAGAACCATTCTGCACAGCCATGGTTCCGGGAGCGTGGAACGGCGCAGGGACTAAAGCGCGATGCGATACTCTAGAAGGAGTTTGCCAGCTCGATCTCCGCTTCCAGCACCTGGATGCGCCGGGCGGCCTCGCTGAAGGACAGATCCCTCGCATATTGGCCGGGCTGGTAGGCCTCTTCGCTGAGCCGCTTCAGCTTGAGGCCCTGCGCCCGCGTCATCTGCTCGCCCAGGAAAAATCTGGCGTCGTATTTACCTTGAACCTGCATCTGGCGTCTCCGTCCTGAAATCGTGACTTGACTATATGTTCTTATTTTGTTCTAACAAGGCATGGACAACAGAATTAATGAAATTCGGCGTAAAATCAGAGCCTTGAGGCTCGAGATGGCCGACGTCGAGGCGTCAGTGCGCGACCTCGTCGAGCGCGATTACGACTGCACGGAAAGGGCCCTGGCGCAGATGGACCTGCGCCGGAAGATCAATCTCTTGATCGCCGAATGGAAGGCGGCCGGCGGCAGCGACGTACTGCCAGACGTCCGCGACCGGGTGCGGCTTCGTGCCGTGAAGACAGGCGGCAATTCCGCGCGCGCAGCCGAGCGCCGCTGAGATCCTTGGCGCCGGATACTGAAGGCCGAGTGCCGAACCAAGATAAGATTAAGAGGGACCCGCAATGGCGGGGCCCTCTACGATTCCAGGACGCGCCTATTTGGTGTTGGTCATGCCGCCCTTGTTGGTCATGGTGCCGCCCTGATCAGAGCCGGGACCGGCGCAGCCTTGGCCGGACGGATCAGCGCCCTTGGAGGACTTGGTGTTTGCGCCGGTGGTCTGTGCCGACGACATTGAGGATCCATGCTTAGCCTTGTGCGATTTGGCCTGGGCGGCAAACGGCGCGGCGGCAAGGCCGGTTGCCAATATTACGGTGAGAGCGAGCTTGGTCGTCTTCATGCGGGGAAACTCCCTGAGTTAAATTGACGCAGGCAGCATACCGCGCGTCGCGGCAGGGAGTTCCCGGCGAAGTATCTTCCGTGCGTCACCCACGCTTCAAGTTTGCTTGTCCTCGGCCAGGATGAACACGGCGCCGGTGAGCGTCGCGCCGATCGCGAAGGTCGTCACCAAGGTGAGGGCGAAGACCATCGCGGCCTGGCTTCCGCCATTGTTCAGCAGGTTGGCGACGGCTGGATTGGACAGGACGAGCGTGAGGCTGAAAATGAGGCCGAGCGCTGCGCCCATCATTGCATGCGTCATCAGCTTGATAAGGCCGCTGGCAGAGATCAGCTCCGACGACTTCTTGGTGCGCATGGGACGGCATCCCGAACTGCCACGCCAACGCGCATGTGATCGCCGGGTTCCGTTCCGCTGAAGGAATTGTTACCGCCCGTTTCATCCGGCGTTCATGCCGGGCTTGCCAAGATGGGCGCCAGCAAAACGGGAACATCGATATGGGTAAGGTCGTCTTTCTTTACCGCTCGCTGGCCTATCGCAACGCGGCCGCGGACATCCTGCGCAAGGCGCGCAAGCTTCCGCTTGGCGCGGAGCGAAGCGCGGCCCGCCGCTACGCGAGGGCGCTGCGCGATCTCGCCCGAACGGAAGCCTGGCTCGAAGGGCGCGTCGCGCGCGAACCACGCACGGCGCAGCGCATGAGCAGCGCAGCGTCAGGTTAACCGGATGCGCGTTGCAATTCGGCAGCGCCGGCGGTGTCGAACTTGCTTGGTGCAGCCGCCGCGGTCTTGCGTGTCAACGGCACCTCAAGACGGCACAGCAGGCCCTCGGCGCGCCAATCGAACTGCGCCTGTCCGCCAAGCTGAGACTCGATGCTCGCAAGCAGGCTTCGCGTGCCGAAGCCGCGCGATTTCGGGGTCTTGACCAGGGGACCGCCGGATTCCTCCCAGCTCAGCGTGAGCAGCTCCTCGTCGACCTGCCAATCGATCGCGAGCCGCCCCGCTCGCGTGGATAGCGCGCCGTATTTTGCCGAATTGGTGAAGAGCTCGTGCAGTGCGAGCGCCAGCGTCTGGGCCGTCGCCGGCAGCAACTGAACTTCGGGCCCTGCCAATTTGATCTGGTCGCCCAGCGAATAGGGCGCAAGCTCCTCGTCGATCAGTCTGGAGAGCTCGGCGCCCTGCCAGCTCGACAGCGACAGGATAGTGTGCACGCGCGCCAGCGCATTGATGCGCCCCTCGACGGCGTTGACATAGGCCTTGACCTCGTCGGCCCGGGTGAGGCGCACGATCGACTGCGCCAGCGCCAGCGCGTTCTTCGCGCGATGATCGACTTCCCGCGCCAGCAGGTTCTGCCGCTCCTCGGCGCGCTTGCGCTCGGTGATGTCGACGGTCACGCCGCTGACGCGCACCACGCGCCCGCTCTCGTCCGTGGTTGCGGCCGCCGTGCCGACGCACCAGCGCACCTCGCCGTCGGGCCGGATGATGCGGAACTCCGTCTCGTAGGCGCGCGTGCCCTTGTTGAACTCGGCGATCGCCTTGCGCAACTGGTCGACGTCGTCGGGATGCAGCAGGGCCTGAACGTTGGCCGGATTGATCTCGAAATTGTCGGGGCTGACGCCGAAGATATTGTATTGCCCCTCGTCCCACATCCAATCGCCGCTGATCCAGTCCCAGTCCCAGGACCCCATCTTGCCTGCCGCGATCGCCATGCTGCGCCGCTGCTCGCTCTCGCGCAGCTTCGCGGTGGAAGCCTCCAGTTCCGCGGTGCGGGCGCGGACGCGATCCTCGAGCTCGTGGTTCAGCCGTTCGAGCTCGCGCGTCTTGCGGTAGAGCTCGGCAAACACCTTGATCTTGGCGCGCAGCACCTCCGGCACGACCGGCACCGGCACGTAATCGACCGCGCCCATCTCGTAGCCGCGCAGCCGGTCGATGTCGCTGACCTGGATGGCCGAGATGAAGATCATGGCGGTCTTCTGAAAGCGCGGATGCTCTCGGATCATCGCGGCGAGCTCGAAGCCGTCGAGCTCGGGCATGCAGACGTCGACCAGAATCACGGCGATCTCGGTCTTGAGCAGCACCTCCAGCGCTTCGCGGCCCGAGGAGGCGATCACGAGGTTCTCTCCGAGATCCTTCAGGATCACCTCATAGGCGAGCAGCTTGGCCGGCTGATCGTCGACGAGCAGGATGTTGACCTTTTCCTGGTCCATACGCGTGTCCAACTCAGCGATGCAGCCACATGCGGATCGCAAGCAGCAATTGGTCGGTGTTGACCGGCTTGGCGAGGTAATCGGACGCGCCGGCTTCGAGGCACTTCTCGCGGTCGCCCTTCATCGCCTTGGCGGTCAACGCGATGATCGGCAGGCGGGAGAAGGCCGGGTTCTCGCGGATCACGCCGATGGTCTGATAGCCATCCATCTGCGGCATCATGATGTCCATCAGCACGATCGCGATCTCCGGATTGGATTCGACCAGTGTCACCGCCTCGCTGCCGGTCGTGGCCGTCAGCACCTTCATGCCGCGTCGTTCCAGCACGCTCGAGAGCGCGAAGATATTGCGGGCATCGTCGTCGACGAGCAGGGCGGTCTTGCCGATCAGGTCCTCGTCGGAACTGTTCAGCTTCTCCAGCATGCGCTGCTTCTCGATCGGCAGCTCCGTGATCACGCGGTGCAGGAACAACGCGGTCTCGTCGAGCAGGCGCTCGGGCGATTCCACGCCCTTGACCACGATGCTGCGTGCCATGGTGTGAAGCTCGGCATCCTCCTCGGCGGAAAGCTCGCGGCCGGTGAACACCACGACGGGGATGTTCGACAGCGCCTCGTCGTTGCGGATCTGATCGAGCACCTCGAAGCCGCTCATGTCGGGCAGCCTGAGGTCGAGCACCACGCAATCGCAGGGCTGCTCGCGCAACGTCGTGAGCGCGCCGGCCCCGGTATCCGTGGCCAGGATCTCGATGTCGTCGTGGTGCAGCAGCTCGCGGATCGAGAGCCGCTCGGCCTCGTTGTCCTCGACGATCAAGAGCCGCTTGCGCCGCGGCCGCGCATATTCCTTGATCTGCGTCAGCGCGGCCGAGACGCCCTCGGTCGTCGTCGGCTTGTTGACGAAGGAGAAGGCGCCGCGCGCCAGCGCATGCTGGCGATCCTCGTCGAGCGTGATGATCTGGACCGGGATGTGGCGGGTGAGCGGATTGTGCTTGAGCTGGCTCAACACGGTCCAGCCCAGCATGTCGGGCAGGAACACGTCGAGGGAGACGGCCGTCGGCTGGTATTGCTTGGCGAGCTCGAGGGCCTCGGCGCCGCGCGCGGCGACCAGGACCTTGAAGCCCTTGTCGCGGGCCAGATCGACCAGCACGCGGGCATAATGCGGGTCGTCCTCGACGATCAGGAGAATGGTGTCGCCGGGCTCAAGGTTGAGGCGGTCGTCGGGCAGCTGCTCGATAACGCGCTGCTGGTCAGGCGCGGCAGGCTGCAGCGCTGGCGGCTGGCCGTATTGCTGTGACGCCGGCGCCCGCGGCGCAAGGGTCGGGCCGGAATATTTCAAGGGCAGATAGAGCGTGAAGGTCGAGCCCTTGCCCGGCGCGCTGCGCAGGTGGATCTCGCCGCCGAGCAGGCTGGCAAGCTCGCGGCTGATCGCAAGGCCGAGGCCGGTGCCGCCATATTTGCGGCTGGTGCCGGCATCGGCCTGCTGGAACGCCTCGAAGATCAGCTTCTGTTTCTCCAGGGGAATGCCGATGCCGGTGTCGGACACTTCGAAGGCGATCACGGCCGGCGCCGAGTTCAGCACCGGATGATCCGTCCCCCAGCCGCCGATTGCGCCGGCGACCTTCAGGCGCACTTCGCCGTCGGCGGTGAACTTGAAGGCGTTGGAGAGCAGATTCTTCAGAACCTGTTGCAGCCGCTTGGAGTCGGTCACGATGCTGCGCGGCAGGTTCGGATCGACATCGATCTTGAACGACAGGTTGCGGTTGTCCGCCTCGTGCCGGAACGGCCGGCCGACGGTCTCGAGCAGGTTCGCGGTCAGGATCTCCTCGGCGTCGACCGTCACGGTGCCGGACTCGATCTTGGAGAGATCGAGAATGTCGCTGATGAGGTTGAGCAGGTCGGTGCCGGCACCATGGATGGTGCGGGCGAACTCGACCTGCTTGGCCGAGAGGTTGCCATCAGGGTTGTCGCTGAGCTGCTGTCCGAGGATCAGGATCGAGTTCAGCGGCGTACGCAGCTCGTGGCTCATATTGGCGAGGAATTCGGACTTGTACTTCGACGTCAGCGCGAGCTCGGTCGCCTTCTCCTCGAGCGCGCGGCGGGCCTGCTCGATCTCCTGGTTCTTGCGTTCGACCTCGACGTTGCGCTCGGCGAGCTGCTGCGCCTTCTGCTCGAGCTGGTCGTTGGTCTGCTGCAATTCGCGCTGCTGGGTCTGCAGCTCGCCGGCGAGCTGCTGCGACTGCTTGAGCAGGCCTTCGGTCTGCATCGTGGCCTCGATCGAATTGAGCACGATGCCGATGGAGTCGGTGAGCTGCTCCAGGAACGTCATCTGCGAGGTCGTGAAGGAGACCAGCGAGGCGAGCTCGATCACGGCCTTGACCTGGCCCTCGAACAGCACCGGCAGCACGACGAGGTTCTTCGGGGCGACGCGGAACAGCGCCGAGTTGATCGGCACCACGTCCGAGGGAATGTCGGAGACGACGCGCGGCCGCTTGTCGAAGGCGCATTGGCCGATCAGGCCTTCGCCGAACTGCAGCACCGGCTGATAGGGGTAGACGCCGTCGCTGGCGTAGGAGGCGAGCAGCAGGAGCTGGGGATCGTTCTCGTTCTCGACCTGGTAGATCACGCCCGTATGGGCGTTCACCAGCGGCGACAATTCGGTGAGCAGCAATCGGCCGACCGTGGTGAGATCGCGCTGTCCCTGGAGCATGTTGGTGAACTTGGCGAGGTTGGTCTTGAGCCAGTCCTGCTCGGTATTCACGTCCGTCGTGAGACGGAGGTTGGTGATCATCGTGTTGATGTTGTCCTTCAGCTCCGCCACTTCGCCGCGGGCGTCGACCTGGATTGACCGCGTCAGGTCGCCCTTGGTCACCGCAGTTGCGACTTCCGCGATCGCGCGCACCTGCGAGGTCAGGTTGGCCGCGAGCAGGTTGACGTTGCCGGTGAGATCCTTCCAGGTGCCGGCAGCGCCGGGCACGTTGGCCTGGCCGCCGAGCCGGCCTTCGACGCCGACCTCGCGCGCCACCGACGTCACCTGATCGGCGAAGGTCGCGAGCGTCTCGGTCATGTTGTTGATGGTGTCGGCGAGCGCTGCGACCTCGCCCTTCGATTTCACCGTGAGGTTCTGCTTCAGATCGCCATTGGCGACGGCGGTCACCACCTTGACGATGCCGCGGACCTGCTCGGTCAGGTTCGCCGCCATGAAGTTGACGGTGTCGGTGAGATCCTTCCACGTGCCGGCGACGCCGGGCACCTGAGCCTGGCCGCCCAGCTTTCCTTCCGTGCCGACCTCGCGCGCGACGCGCGTCACTTCGCCGGCGAAGGCGTTGAGCTGGTCCACCATGGTGTTGATGGTGTTCTTCAGCTCCAGGATTTCGCCCTTCACGTCGACAGTGATCTTGCGCGAGAGGTCGCCGCGCGCGACCGCCGTGGTGACTTCGGCGATGTTGCGGACCTGGGTGGTGAGGTTCGCAGCCAAGAGGTTGACGTTGTCCGTGAGATCCTTCCAGGTGCCGCCGACGCCGGGCACCACGGCCTGACCGCCGAGCCGGCCCTCGGTGCCGACCTCGCGCGCCACGCGCGTGACTTCGGCGGCGAAGGAGCGGAGCTGCTCGACCATGGTGTTCAGCGTGTCCTTCAGGAGAAGGATCTCGCCGCGTACGTCCACCGTGATCTTCTTCGACAGGTCGCCGCCGGCGATGGCGGTTGCGACCTCGGCGATGTTGCGGACCTGCGCCGTCAGGTTGGAGGCCATGAAGTTGACGTTGTCGGTGAGGTCCTTCCAGGTGCCGGCGACGCCGGGCACCTCGGCCTGGCCGCCGAGCTTGCCTTCGGTGCCGACCTCGCGCGCCACGCGCGTGACTTCGCCGGCAAAGCCGTTGAGCTGGTCCACCATGGTGTTGATGGTGTTCTTCAGCTCGAGGATTTCGCCCTTCACGTCGACGGTGATCTTGCGCGAGAGGTCGCCGCGCGCCACCGCGGTCGTCACCTCGGCGATGTTGCGGACCTGGGCGGTGAGGTTACCCGCCATCGAGTTGACGCTGTCGGTGAGATCCTTCCAGGTGCCGGCGACGCCGGGCACGTTGGCCTGACCGCCGAGGCGGCCTTCGGTGCCGACCTCGCGCGCCACGCGCGTCACCTCGCCCGCGAAGCGGTTGAGCTGGTCGACCATGGTGTTCAGCGTGTCCTTGAGCTGAAGGATCTCGCCGCGCACGTCCACGGTGATCTTGCGCGACAGGTCGCCGCCGGCGATGGCGGTGGCAACTTCCGCGATGTTGCGGACCTGCGCGGTGAGGTTACCCGCCATCGAGTTCACGGAGTCGGTCAGGTCCTTCCACGTGCCGGCGACTCCGGGCACGTCGGCCTGGCCGCCGAGCTTGCCGTCGGTGCCGACCTCGCGCGCCACGCGCGTGACTTCGCCGGCGAAGGCGTTGAGCTGGTCGACCATGGTGTTGAGCGTTTCCTTCAGCTGAAGGATTTCGCCCGAGACGTTCACCGTGATCTTCTTGGACAAGTCGCCCTTCGCCACCGCGGTTGCGACCTCGGCGATGTTGCGGACCTGGCCGGTGAGGTTCGAGGCCATCGAGTTGACGCTGTCGGTGAGGTCCTTCCACGTGCCGCCGACGCCGCGCACCACCGCCTGACCGCCGAGCTTGCCTTCGGTGCCGACCTCGCGCGCCACGCGCGTGACTTCACCGGCGAAGGCGTTGAGCTGGTCCACCATCGTGTTGATGGTGTCCTTCAACTCGAGGATCTCGCCGCGCACGTCCACGGTGATCTTCTTCGAGAGATCGCCGCCGGCGACCGCGGTGGTCACCTCGGCGATGTTGCGGACCTGCGCGGTCAGGTTCGAGGCCATCGAGTTGACGCTCTCGGTGAGGTCCTTCCAGGTGCCGGCGACGCCGAGCACGTTGGCCTGGCCGCCGAGCCGGCCCTCGGTGCCGACCTCGCGGGCGACGCGCGTCACTTCGCCGGCGAAGGCGTTGAGCTGGTCGACCATGGTGTTGAGCGTTTCCTTCAGCTGAAGGATCTCGCCCGAGACGTTCACCGTGATCTTCTTCGACAAGTCGCCGCTCGCGATGGCGGTCGCGACGTCGGCGATGTTGCGGACCTGCGCGGTCAGGTTGGAGGCCATGAAGTTGACGTTGTCGGTGAGGTCCTTCCAGGTGCCGGCCACGCCGGGCACCTGGGCCTGACCGCCGAGCTTGCCCTCGGTGCCCACCTCGCGCGCGACGCGCGTGACTTCCGAGGCGAACGAGTTGAGCTGGTCCACCATGGTGTTGATGGTGTCCTTCAGCTCCAGGATCTCGCCGCGCACGTCCACGGTGATCTTGCGCGAGAGGTCGCCGCGCGCCACGGCCGTGGTGACGTTGGCGATGTTGCGGACCTGTGCGGTCAGGTTGCCGCACATCGCGTTGACGGAGTCGGTCAGGTCCTTCCAGGTGCCGGCGACGCCGGGCACGATGGCCTGGCCGCCCAGCTTGCCGTCGGTGCCGACCTCGCGCGCCACGCGCGTCACTTCGGAGGCGAAGGAGCGCAGCTGGTCCACCATCGTATTGATGGCTTCCTTGAGCTGGAGGATCTCGCCGCGGACGTCGACCGTGATCTTCTTGGAGAGGTCGCCGTTGGCGACCGCGATCGTCACCTCGGCGATGTTGCGAACCTGGTTGGTCAGGTTGTTCGCCATCGAGTTGACGCTCTCGGTGAGGTCCTTCCAGACGCCGGTCACCTCCGGCACCTGGGCCTGGCCGCCGAGCTTGCCTTCGGTGCCGACCTCGCGCGCCACGCGCGTCACCTCCGAGGTGAACACGCCGAGCTGCTTGATCATGGTGTTGACGATCGTCGCCGACTGTAAGAACTCGCCGCGGAGCGGACGGCCGTCGACGTCGAGCTTGACGGTCTGCAGCAGGTCGCCTTGGGCGACAGCGGCAACCGCGCGCGTCACCTCGCGGGTCGGCCACAACAAGTCGTCGATCAGCGTGTTGACCGAACCTTCCATGTCGGCCCATGAGCCCGACGCAAGGCCGAATTTCACCCGCTGGCGGGTCTTTCCTTCGCGTCCCACCACCTGGCCGACCAGCTCGAGCTGCTGTGCCATGCGCTGGTTGGCGGCGATAATTTCGTTAAAAGTGTCGGCGATCTTGCCGTCGATACCGAGATAGTCGCCGCTCATGCGCACCGAAAAGTCACCGCTGCGCATCGCCTGGAGGGCGAGCAGCAGCTCCGCTCGGGAATCCGGCTCGGACGTACCGTTGATTTTTGGCTTTGGGACGCGACGACCGGAGCGTGATGCAGTTCCGGAATCGAGGTCGCTCATACTGTTTCCCCCGCAGGCGTCGGCCGAATCTGAGGCAAGACGCGTTCGACGAAATAAGAGCGTCAGCCAAATTCGAAATCAAGCGCCAAGGTACGGCGCAAGGAAAGGGAACCCGCTTTGCTCAGCCCAACCGAGCTAACGACGGACCGGCCGGTTTGGTTCCATACCTCTCGAAAGGAAAAAAGGCCGCAGGGGCGGGTCGTCCACGCGTCCGTCGTGCGCAGTCCTCCTTCGGAACGGAGCGCCGAGCCTGACGGTTAGCCAGCGCAGACAGGAGAACGGATATGAAAGCAGCAATTGCCGCCATCGCCATCACGGCGCTTGCCGCGGGGTCGGCTCTGGCGCAGGGCGGTGCGCCAAGCGGCCGCGGCTCCGTGACGGGCGACCCCGCCGCAAGCTCCGCCAACCCGCAGGCGGACACGCCGACCACCGGAGCGGCCACCCGCTCGAATCCAAGCGGAAGCGGCACGTCCTCGTCCGGCGGCAAGGACGACAACGGCGATGCGGGTCGCGACAAGATGCCGGAGAGCGACCGCACCGTGCGGCCGCAGAGCCAGCAACGTCCGAGCGACAAGTAGAGGTTATTTGTCCGCCATGGTGCGCTCGGCGTCCCTGACCTGCGCGCGCAGCAGCGGCAGTTGTTCGCGCGCGAACGCTGCGAGCGCCGCATTGTCGGGCGCCGTTAGATAGCGTTCGAGCAGGCCGATGATCGATTCATACTCGGGAATCTGCGCGGCATAGAAGCTTCTGACATAGGCCGGACCATCCGACATTTCGGGCTCGACGAGGCTCGCGCTCGAGGATGTTGCCCTGCCGAGCTGCAGTTCCGCGCCGATGGCCTCCTGGACCTCTTTCAGCCTCTTGTCGCGCTTAGCCGATTCCTCGGCGCGCAGGGCGGCGAGGTTCTTGACCTCGGCGTTGCCCTTGAGGTCGGTGTTCTCGAGCAGCCCCTGTTGAAACCGGCTGAAATTGTAGGCACCGCTGATCACCTCGATCGCGGAGGGCGCCCGTGCGCCGGGCTTTCGTTCGCCAAGGCTGTCGGCAAGCGCCGAGGCGCTGATCAATGCCAGAATGATTGCGGCGACAACTCGCATCGATCTTCAATGACGAACCGCATGCGAAAGTTCCCCGACCATTACGATCCGGTAAGCGGGTTGCGGCGCAAGAGTTCCGTCCCCACGTCCTCTATATGAAACAGTCTGACGTCTTCAGAGACAACGCCGACAATTGTCTTCAGCTTGCCGAGCGCGCTGACGGACAGCCCGCCCATAAGCGCTATTCGCGCATGGCCGACGCCTGGACGGCACTCGCCAACGAGCAGGATTGGCTCGACGGCGAAATTTCGCCCGTTCCCGTCCATGCAGCTCCAAAGCGGAACGGGTGAGCTCGTCTTCAAAAATCTGCATGTGAGACCGCTCACGGAAGGCGCACAACTGATTTGGAATCATCCGGGAACGTCGATCGCGGAGATTTCCAATTGCAGAAGGAGGTTTGGCGATGGCTCCACGTCTGGCTCTTCTCTCCCTCATTCTCGCCTTTGGCGTCTCCGTCGCGTTCGCGACGGTGACGACGGTGCGACAGGTGCATCTTGAGAGCGCATCTGCCGTCCATGCCGTGCGCAGCTGATTGCGGCAGCGGAACATTCGACGCCGCAATGCGTAAGCGCTCCGACACATCAGCAGAAGCGAGAGCGCATCATGGCCCATTCCGACCAAGGCATCGTCAAGGACAAGCGTGGGGAGGAGCAGCCCCGCGACAAGGAACGTGCGCAATCCGTGCACAAGGCGGATCCGAAAGGCTCGCCCTCGCGTGAAGCGACGCGCGATCCCAAGCTGAACGACAACATCAAGACGCCGGGTTCCGGCGCCATGCCGGACGGCTCGAGCGACGCCACGGGCTAGCTCTCACCAGGAACGAATTTCCGCGGGAAGAGTCGACGGATTGCTTCCGGCAGTCATGCCCCCGGTGCGCCGGAAGCAATCTCCAAGGACGGCCCTGGCACCCACCGTGCCGGGGTCGTTTGCTTTTGGAGGGGCTTTCCGTGCGTCATTCGGCGCCGCTCTCCGGATCCCCCTGAGTATGTCCTTCAGGCCCGCGGCCGAATACGCCGAAGCTGCTTGACTTCACGCCGGCAGCGGCATCGACGCCCACAGCGGCCAGTCCGAACTTCAGGAGTTCGCGGACTGCTGCCGCCCGCGTCGGCATGCGGTGCTTGAACCGGAAATCGTCAATGGCGGCCAACTCTTCCGGCGAGAGCATGACCTGAAGGCGCTCGGCGCGAAGGTCGTTCATGGCGATCACGCAACTTGAGTAGGTTGAGTAGCTTACTCAACGAACCAACTTGATGAGAGTTCCGCGAAAGCCGACGAAGTCTGCAGATGAGTAGAAAATCCAATAAAATCAATAATTTATTGAAACGCATGCCGCCGTAAGGCATTGTTCCCGAAGGGAGAGAGACCATGACCGACGAAGTCAGGTTACCTCGCAAGCTTTCCGAAGAACGTGCAGCGCCCGAGCCGGTGCGGCCAAGCCAGCAGAAGATCATCGACGAGGTCGAGCGCTGGGCCAACAGCCCGGGCCTCCAGCCGCCGCAATCGCAGCCTTCGACGGGAGCGAAAGCGAGCTAGGGCATGATCCGGAAAAGTGTGAAGCGGTTTTCCGCAAAGATCATGCGTAAACAAGAAGCGCGATGACGTTTCATCCAAATCTCATCGCGCTTTAAGGCTTTGCGAAGCGAGAGCCCGTTGCCGACGGCGAATGGCCTGATCGGCGCGATTTGTGGGAGACACTGCGAAGCTTGCGCCTGAGCCACCAGGCCGACACGGACACAATGGCCCAGACCGTCATCGCGGCGAAAAAAGCGAGCGCGACGCTTGCCCCGACGATCAAATGGAAGATAGCGGCGAACGCGGCGAGGGCGATGCTACCGAGCGCGGCGCCGGCAGCATCGAGCGCCGCGGCCTTCTGTCCGCGACGCCGCCCGCTCAGGCCGGCCTTCTCCTTGGCGTGACGCTCGTGGCTTTCGATCAGCGTCGCGCTGGCGCAGAAGATGGCCGGAAGAGCAAGAAAGAGCCCGCCGACGGACGGGCCGAACTTCGAGCCGATAACGCCCGCGAGCACCGTCGCACCGCCGCCGAGCACGAAGCGAATGGCGTACTCGTACCACCGCGTCTGTTTCAGCGCCGATGTCGATAGCTTCACCAGCATCAGGCGGCACCTCCCAGGCCGGCGAGCAGCCCGAAGGCGACAACGAGCCATGCGGCAAAGGCGAGGATCGTGGCTGGAAGCGCGCCGAAACGGAACCTCATCAGGAGGTGGCAGACGACGACGCTGTAGCAGGCGAGCGCGACGGCGCCATAGATCATCGTCCAGCTCTGGGCCGCAGCATATTGCGGGCCGTGCTGGACCACTGCGATGGCGAGGGTGGCAAGCGCCACCGACGGTGCGGCGCCGAGCAGCCCGGCAAAGCTCTTCGGCCGCAGCATGTCACCGAGGATCGCGAAGACGGATACGATCAGGCCGCCGGCGACGAAGCGCACGAGATATTCAGTCATGGCTGTCCCCCGAGCCCTTGCGCTGCCGCTGCCGTGACTTCGCCATCGTGAACGGCCGGAACAGGCGCTCGACAACGATGCCCAGCATGAAACCTGCCACGACGTCGCTGACCCAGTGCGCGAGCAGCGCGACACGCGTCACGGACAGCGCTACCGCAAAGGAGCGCGCCAGGTTACGCGGGGCCGGGGGCAACAGGCCCGCGGCCGAGGCAAGGGCGCCCATATGCACGGCGTGACCTGAGGGAAATGCATCATGCGCGCGCCCCGAAAAGGGAACACCGCGCCCATGGCCGCTCACCGTCAGCCGGTCGGGCCTCGTCTGATCGAACACGGATTTCAAGACATGCGGTAACACGGCCGTCGCCAGCGACACGATCAGGACGTGATCGGCAACGGGGCGCTGCTGCGGGTGCCGGAGGCGGGTGTAGAGCCATCCTGCTGCCGCGAGCGCAACCAGGACATGCTCGTCGGCGCCCCACGTCATGGCCTGGGCAGCATGCTCGAGCCCCCAGTTGGTATTGTGCGCGATCTCGTTGGCGATCGCCGTATCGATCCGGGTGGGTTTGACTGTTACAAGGGCCATCGGTCCGTCGGCGACTGTTCCTCCATGACAGTTTTGTAAAGCCTGGAAACAAAGAAGGTTCCTGGCTCAACCGGCAGGCACCGCCCAGGGGCAGCGCGATGACGTTCTCATCGCGCGCGAGAAGGGACGCCGGCAGGGCCGGCATCCCTCAGCAATGCGTTACTTGTTGGATTGGCCGACGCTCGGCGCCCGGCCGAGGTTCTTGGCCATCTCGAGGTGGTGCTTCAACGCCGGGAGCGTCTTGCCGGCCCAATCCTTGAGCTGGGTATTGTCGCCGCCCTTGGCGTAGCGCTCGAACAGCGACACGGCATCTTCATGCGCGCTGACCTGATAGGAATTGTAGTCCGAGCTGAAATCCTTGCCGCTCGCATTCTTGAGTTTGTCGATCTTGCTCTGATGCGAGCTGTCGAGCGCCGTCGGCAGCTTGGCCTGCACCTTGCCATTGCCGACCAGTCCCTTGAGCTCGTTGCTCGTCTTGGTGTGATCGGTGATCATCTGCTGCGCGAAGGCTTTCTCTTCCGCGTTGCCCTTCTGCTGGGCGAGCTTGCTCGATTCGATCTCAAACATGTCGCTGATCGCGACCTGCGTCACGAAGTCCGCGGTCGCAGGCGCAACGCCGAGCGCCGAATTCACGCCGGTCTTTTCGCCCAGCGACTGGGCGAGGGCAGGGCCTGCGAGAATCATGCAGGCAAGAGCGATGATTGTGCGTTTCATGGTCAAATCCTTCCGAAAAGGTCGCGTGGCCGCTTGCCGGCGACGTGCGGCGACCAACACGCCGCCGGGGCCGAGGTTCCTAACGGCTAATCCGCGCGATTCCGTCCGGTGCGCGGATTGATGGGATCTGTCGGCTTGCGTCGAAGCCGTTCGGGCAGGAACGGTTCGGCCGCCGTGGCGGTCGCGTCGGCCCGTACGTCCGCGTGGTGCTGCGCCTGCTCGTGGGAGGTGGGGTTGTCACTGATCCGGCGCTTGACGTCGAGACCGTCGACCGGATCGTTGACGCCGTGCCGGATGTCGCGGAAATCACTCATGGCTCGCCTCATTGCTTTCCTGGCAGTATCGATTCCAGCACCTGCCGCGCTGCTCCCTTGATCATCCCGCTCTCGTTCGGGTCGCCCTTCATCAGGGCGAGCGAGAAGTTCTTCGCCTGCTGCAAGGTGATGTGCGGCGGCAGCGGCGGCACCTCGGGATCGGTTTTCACTTCCAGCACGACGGGCATCTCGCTTGTTAGCGCCTGCTCCCAGGCCGAGCCGAGCAGCTGTGGGCTGTCGACGAAGATGCCGCGCAGGCCGATCAGTTCGGCGAAGCGCGAATAGGAGACATCGGGAATGCGCTGTGACGCCTCGAACTTGGGATCACCGTTGATGATGCGTTGCTCCCAGGTCACCTGATTGAGGTCCTCGTTGTTGAAGACGCAGACGATGAAACGCGGGTCCTTCCAGTCGCGCCAATACTTCGTAGCGGTGATCAGCTCGGCCATGTTGTTCATCTGCATGGCGCCGTCCCCGACGAGTGCAATCACGGGGCGGTCCGGATGGGCGTATTTGGCCGCGAGCGCGTAAGGCACAGCAGCACCCATCGAGGCGAGCCCGCCGGAAAGCGAGGCCGTCATGCCACGCCGCATCTTCAGGTCGCGGGCGAACCAGTTGGCACATGAGCCGGAATCGCTGGTGATGATCGCGCGGTCGGGCAGGCGCGGTGACAATTCCCAGGCGACGAGCTGCGGATTGACTGGCGCGGCGGGCTGATGCGCGCGGTCATCCAATGTCTTCCACCAGGTCGCAACGTCGTCCTGGATGCCCTGGCGCCAGGCACCGTCGCTCTTGGGTTTCAGCCGCGGCAACAATGCCCGCAGCGTCTCGGCGGCATCTCCGACGAGGCCGACTTCCATGGGAAAGCGGATCGACATCATGCCGGCGTCGATGTCGATCTGGACGCCACGCGCGCTGCCTTCCTTCGGCAGGAATTCGGCGTAGGGAAAGGCCGAGCCCACCATCAGCAGCGTGTCGCATTCCATCATCATGTTGTAGCTGGGCTCGGTGCCGAGCAGGCCGATCGAGCCGGTGACCCATGGCAGGTCGTCGGGCAGCGCCGCCTTGCCGAGCAGCGCCTTGGCGCAGCCGGCCGACAGCCGGTCGGCGACCGCGATGATGTCGTCGGTGGCGCCGAGCGCTCCGGCGCCGACGAGCATTGCGACCTTTTTGCCGGCATTGAGGATCTCCGCGGCGCGGTCGAGATCGGCATCACGAGGGATGACTTTAGGCGCGCTGTATCCAACGCCCGAGTGCAGCGTGCCGTGGGCGCGGGGCGGGTCCTCGTAAGCCTCCTCCTGCAAGTCGTTGGGCAAGATGATGACGGTGGGAGTCCGCCGCGCCAGTGCGATCCGCACCGACCGATCAATCAGGTGCCGCACCTGCGCAGGCGAGGAGGCCTGCATGACATAGGCGCCGGCGACGTCCTTGAACATCGAGAGGAGGTCGAGTTCCTGCTGATATTGACCGCCGAGGGCGTTGCGCGACTGCTGGCCGACGATCGCCAGCACCGGCTGGTGATCGAGCAGCGCATCGTACAGCCCGGTGACGAGATGCGAGGCGCCGGGACCGGAGGTCGCAATGCAGACGCCGAGCTGACCTGAGAATTTTGCGTAGGCGGTGGCCATGAATGCCGCCATTTCCTCGTGCCGCGCCTGCACGAAGCCGATCTTGCCGCCCGCCCGGTTCATCGCACCGAACACGCCGTTGATGCCGTCGCCGGGATAGCCAAAGATGTGGCGCACGCCCCATTGGTGCAGGCGCTGAATGATGAAGTCGGAGACGGTCTGGGACATTGCGGGCGGCTTTCTCAGTTGCGGCCTCGATAGCCTCAGAGAACCGGTTCTTTGTGGCGATGTTCCCAAGCATTTCCGGAACACGCGCCGGAACGATCACGCACCCCTTTCGGTTGATTCACACATGGCTGAGTGGAGAACAATGATGCTCAATCAGAGCGAACTGGACCGTAACGAGATGGGCCGGCTGATCGGAAGCGACAAGGTCGAGGGAACCGCGGTCTACGGTGCCGATCGCAACAAGATCGGTTCAATCGAACGGGTCATGATCGACAAGATCAGCGGCAAGGTCTCATATGCGGTGCTTGGTTTCGGCGGCTTTCTCGGCCTCGGCAATGATCACTATCCGTTGCCCTGGCAGTCGCTGAAGTACGACACCGAGCTCGGCGGTTACGTGACTGCGATCACCGCCAAGGATCTGGAAGGCGCGCCGAAATACGGTGAGAAGACCGACTGGAACTGGAGCGACGACGCCGCCGTGCGCGGCATCAACTCCTATTACGGTGTTCCCTTCGCTTGAGCTTTGAGAGGCGCGGCGCCTCACTCACTCCGAGAGGCGCGGCGCCTCACTCACTCCGCCGCTTCTCTCCGCCCCGGGCCCGCATGCACATGCACCTGCTTGGCATGCAGCACCTCGCCGCATTCCGAGCACACCATTACGGGATCGAACAGCTTGCCGCAGCTCTTGTGCTCGTGCAGCAGCGGGCGGCCGCGCTCGTCGCCCATATGGGCGTCGCCCCAATGCACCATCGCCATGATGATCGGGTAGAGGTCGAGCCCCTTCTGGGTGAGGATGTATTCGTAGCGCTTCGGCGCCTCGGAATAGGGGACGCGGCGCAGGATGCCGAAGCGGACCAGCTTCTTCAGACGCTCCGAGAGCAGATGGCGTGTGATCTGCAGCGAGGACTGAAACGCCTCGAACCGCCGGACCCGCAAGAAGCACTCGCGCAGGATCAGCAGCGTCCAGCGGTCGCCAATCGCGGCGACGGTGCGCGCAAGCGAGCAGGGCTCTTCCTCCAGCGTGTCCCATTTCATGATGCGGTTTCCTGCGAGTCGTCAGTCTGAAAAAGGAACTAAGTTGATCGATCAGAGGGATTTTCACTAGAAGCTAACATTCAGCCGCTCAGTTTGACAGTTCTATTTTTGAACTATAGCCTCCGGCACACAAACGCCGCGCGCTCGCAGTGCGGCCCATGGGAGGAGGCGGTCTTGTCCAAGCGAAACGCCACTGCGGCCGTCATCGGGGCCGGCGATTTCATCGGCGCCGAGATCGCCAAGAAGTTTGCCGCCGAAGGGTTCTCGATTTTCGCCGGCCGCCGCAATGGCGATAAGCTGGCGCCGCTGGTGCAAGAGATCGAAGCTGCCGGCGGCGAGATCCACGCCCGCTCACTCGACGCGCGGAAGGAAGACGAGGTCATCGCCTTCCTCAATGACGCCGACAAGCATGCACCGCTCGAAGTCTGCATCTTCAACGTCGGCGCCAACGTCAATTTCCCGATCCTCGACACCACCGAGCGCGTGTTTCGGAAAGTGTGGGAGATGGCCTGCTATTCCGGCTTCCTCGCGGGCCGTGAGGCGGCGCGGCTGATGCTGCCGCGCGGCGGCGGCAACATCTTTTTCACGGGTGCGACTGCAAGCCTGCGCGGCGGCAGCGGGTATGCCGCCTTCGCCAGCGCCAAGTTCGGCCTGCGCGCGGTCGCGCAGGCGATGGCGCGCGAGCTCGGGCCGAAGAACATCCACGTCGCCCATCTCGTCATCGATTCCGGCGTCGACACCGAATGGGTGCGCCAGCGGCGGCTCGAGGCGCTCGGGCCGAATGCGCTCGATAATCCCGATCTCCTGATGCCGCCGTCATCGGTCGCGAACGCCTATTGGCAGCTTTACCAGCAGCCGAAGAGCGCCTGGACCTTCGAGATCGAGATCCGCCCCTTCGGAGAGAAATGGTGACCGCGGCGAGAAAGTCCGGCTAGACTGAGCTCAACATCAAGCAATACCGGGAGGACCTTCAGTGAAGACCGCGATCACCGAACTGTTCGGCATCGAGCACCCGATCATCCAGGGCGGCATGCATTTCGTCGGCTTCGCCGAGCTGGCCGCTGCCGTCTCCAATGCCGGCGGGCTCGGCATCATCACCGGTCTCACGCAGAAGACGCCCGAGCTGCTCGCCAAGGAGATCGCGCGCTGCCGCGACATGACGGACAAGCCGTTCGGCGTCAACCTCACCTTCCTGCCGACCTTCTCGGCGCCGCCTTATCCGGAATACATCGCGGCCATCGTCGAGGGTGGCATCAAGGCGGTGGAGACCGCGGGCCGCAGCCCGGAAGCCTACATGCCGGCGCTGAAGGCCGCCGGCATCAAGGTCATCCACAAATGCACATCGGTGCGCCACTCGCTGAAGGCCGAGCGCATCGGCTGCGACGCCGTCAGCGTCGACGGCTTCGAGTGCGGCGGCCATCCCGGCGAGGACGACATTCCCAACATGATCCTGCTGCCGCGTGCGGCGGAAGAGCTGAAGATCCCGTTCGTCGCCTCTGGCGGCATGGCCGATGGTCGCAGCCTGGTCGCGGCGCTCTCGCTGGGCGCGGCCGGTATGAACATGGGCACGCGCTTCATCGCCACCAAGGAAGCGCCGGTGCACCAGAACGTCAAGAACGCGCTGGTCGCAGCCACCGAGCTCGACACCCGCCTGATCATGCGGGCGTTGCGCAATACCGAGCGCGTCCTGAAGAACGCCAATGTCGACCGCCTGCTCGAGATCGAGCGCGAGAAGGGCGCCAAGCTCACGATCGACGACATCCACGACCAGGTCGCGGGCGTCTATCCCAAGATCATGCTGGACGGCCAGATGGACGCTGGTGCCTGGAGCTGCGGCATGGTCGCGGGCCTGATCCACGACATCCCGTCCTGCAAGGAGCTGATCGATCGCATCATGGGCGAGGCGGAAGCCATCATCCGCAGCCGCCTGATGGGGTTCCTGGACGGGACGGACGCTGCGCGAAAGGTCGCCTGACACCGTCAAACTTCTTAACCACGGCGGCATTTGACCGCTGGAATTACGCGCGGCGCCTCCTAGATAGGAGTAAATTGCCCCTTTCATAAATCGATTTCAGGAGGCGTCCGTGGTCCTGAAAAGCGTTCCCTTCGCAATTGCCTTCGCCCTCCTGGTCGCAGGGGCCGGTGTTGCGCGCGCCGACGACTACAAGCCCGGCGAATATCTCGGTCTCGATCTCTCCAAGGCGGTGCTGTCGCCGAAACGTCTCGGGCCGGAGACGCACTTCGCGCCGGTCGCGCTCGAAGCGCGTGGCGCGAACGAAGCGCAGGCGCGTGCTGAGCCGGTCGATGTGCCGAAGAAGGTTGCTGCCGAACGCGTTCGTGTGGCCGAGCCGAAGGGCACGCATGCGGCGAGCGGCCAGCCGCGGGGCGCGGCCCGCGCCAAGCTCGCGCACCGCCGCGCCAATCCGCTCGATGCGCAGGCGCTGGACACCCGCATCCAGACCTGGCCATGCCGCTCCGGCGGCATCTGCAACTGGAAGCGCTGATCACAGGCGTCATCCCCGCGTCGCAAAACCGTAGGCGCGGAGTCAAGAAACCGTAAGCTGGGAGTCAAGGAGCGCAGGCACCTTCCGTCGCGATTCGACGAAGGTCTCCTGAATGGCAACGCTCCGCGCCTCGCGCGTATGGACCCGGCGGCAGTTTCTGGTCCGCTCCGCTTCCAGTCTCGCCATCGCCGCGCTCGCGAAGCCTCACTTGAGCCGCGCCGCCGATCGGCCGCAGATCGCAGGCGTCATCCAGTCCGGCGATGTCTCCGGCGGCTCCGCGGTGATCTGGGCGCGCGCCGATCAGCCCGCGCGGATGCAGGTGGAATGCTCCACGGTCGAGAGCTTCAAGACCATCATCGTCTCGGCCTCCGGCGATGCGCTGCCCGCTGCCGATCTCACTGCAAAACTCCTGCTGGCGGATCTGCCGCCCGGGCAGGACATCTTCTACCGCGTCCGCTTCGACGACATCGCCACCGGACTCGTCGGCGAAAGCCGCGTCGGCCATTTCCGCACCGCGCCGGCAGCGCGCCAGTCGATCTCGTTTCTGTGGTCCGGTGACACCGCGGGTCAGGGCTGGGGCATCGACGTCTCCCGCGGCGGCTATCGCAGCTATCGCACCATGCTCGATAACAATCCTGATTTCTTCATCCACTGTGGCGATCACATCTACGCGGACTGCACGATCCCTTCCGAACAGAAGCTGCCGAACGGCGAGACCTGGCGCAACCTCGTCACCGAAGAGAAGTCGGAGGTGGCGCACACCCTGGCTCAGTTCCGCGGCAACTACAAATACAACCATCTCGACGAACACTTTCGCGCCTTCCATGCGCAGGTGCCGATGTTCGCGCAATGGGACGATCACGAGGTGACCAACGACTGGTCGCCGATCGGGACCTATGACGAGTCCGGACACGAGGACGACGGCACCCCGCGCCTGGTCGCGCGAGCCCGCCGGGCCTTCTTCGACTTCATGCCAATCCGCGACATCGGCGCGCGGCACGGCCGCGTCTATCGCAAGATCGCCTATGGCCCGCTGCTCGACGTCTTCATGATCGACATGCGCAGCTACCGCGACGAGAGCTGGAACAAGGGCGATGATCACCGCGGCTGGATCCTGGGCGCCGAGCAGCTCGCCTGGCTCAAGCGCGAGCTCGCCGCTTCGCGCGCGACCTGGAAGGTGATCGCGGCCGACTTGCCGATTGGCCTGATCAGCCTGGATGCCGTTGCGCTCGGCGATGGGCCGCCCGCCAGGCGCGAGCACGAGATCGCTGATCTGCTCGCATTCATCACGCGCGCCGGTATCCGCAACATCGTCTGGCTCACCGCCGACATGCATTACACCGCCGCGCACTACTACGATCCGAACAAGGCGCAATTTAAGGATTTCGAGCCATTCTGGGAGTTCGTCTCCGGCCCGCTGCATGCCGGCAGCTGGGGACCGGGCGAACTCGACGACACCTTCGGCCCGGTCGCGATGTACCAGCATGGCTGCAGCGCTGCGCAAGGCGAGAATCTCGCGCCCTGCTTCGGCTTGCAGTTCTTCGGGCGGGTCGACATCGATGGCCACAGCGGCGTGATGACGGTGACCCTGAAGGACGTCGACAATCGCGACCTCTGGTCGGTCGACATCGTGCCGCAGCCGCAGGTGCAACCCGCGGTCGTGGCGCAGCATTGGTGAGGTTGCGGCGCGCCAGTCGTCATGCCCGGGCTTGTCCCGGGCATCCACGTTCTTCGTGCCGCGTGGCAATGCGTGGATGGCCGGGACAAGCCCGGCCATGACGATGGAGAGGCATTGCTAACCCGATCTTGATTGGCCGCTGTGCTCCTCCCGCGCTAGGGTGAGGGGTCCCGCCACTTCTTTTCCATCACCGAAAAGTCTGCTCACGCGGCATCGCCGCGCGATCCGGTGGGCCGAATTGCTCAGGAGCCTGTTGCATGGATCATCTGAAAACACAGGGCATCAGCATGCCCAAGCTCGGCCTCGGCACCTTCCGCATGCAGGGCGATGCCTGCCGTGCCGCGGTCGAGAGCGCGCTTTCGATCGGCTATCGCCACATCGATACCGCCGAGATGTACGCCAACGAGGAGGCGATCGGCGCGGCCATCGCCGCGTCCGGCGCGTCGCGTGGCGAGTTGCACGTCACCACGAAAGTCTGGCACGAGAACCTCAGCTCCGATGCGATCCGCCGCGCTTTCGACGCCAGCCTCAAGAAGCTCCGGCTCGACCATGTCGATCTCTATCTCGTGCATTGGCCGTCGAAGGCCGCGAACTGGGGGGCGGTGTTCGAAACGCTGATGACGCTCAAGGAGGAGGGGCGCACGCGCGCCATCGGCGTTGCCAATTTCACCACCGCGCTGCTCAAGGTCGCGGTCGAGGAGATCAAGGCGCCAATCGCCTGCAACCAGGTCGAATATCACGCCATGCTCGATCAATCGAAGGTGCTTGCCTATCTCCAGCCGAGGTCGATCCCGCTGGTTGCCTATTGTCCGCTGGCGCAAGGGCGTTTCGCGAGCGATCCGGTGCTCGCCGACATCGGCGCCCGGCACGATGCCACCGCCGCGCAGGTCGCTTTGAAATGGCTGCTCGACCAGGACGGCCTCGCCGCGATCCCGAAGACCTCGCGGCGCGAGAGCCAGCAGGCCAATCTCGACGCGCTGAAGATCACGCTCGACGATGCCGACCGCGAGAAGATCGCCGCGCTGGCGAAGGACAGACGCTGCGTCAATCCAGGCTTCGCGCCGGCGTGGGATTAGCTGCAGTGATCGGGCAATAGAAATGGCCCCGTGAGGGGCCATTTCCTTGTCGCGTTGCGCCTTAGTCCCAGTGGTGATGGCGATGGCTGCGCTTGATCACGACGACCTTGTCGCCGCGATCGTGGCGATGCCAGCCGTGATGACGATGTCCGCGGAATTCGGCGCGGGCGCCGTACGGGCCGTGGTGATGATGATGATAGCCGCCGCTGCGCTTGATCACCACCGTCTCCGCACTTGCGAGCGTGGGCGCCGCGATCACAAGCGCACCGAGAGCCGCAACCACATAACCAAGCTTCGTCATGATGTCCTCCTCCAAACGAATGCACATCTAAACCGCAGATTTGCGCGAACGTTCCGGAGGAGCGGGGAGAGAATTCTGAACGGATGTTCAGACGAAGGCGTGCTAGTCGCAGCGCTGCTGCGCGGGCGTCGGCGCACCGCTGGCGACGTATTTGCCGTTGCTGATTGTGTACTCGCCGCGCTCGCTGCGATTGTAGATCGCGCGCAGGCTGCCGTCCTTCTGCAACAGCAACCCGAACTCGCGGGCCTGATGCAGCGAGGGGAAGTACACCATGACATTGAGCAGGCCCTCGGCATTGACCGTGGCGGACACCACCTCGTTCTCGTCCCTGACGTCGCCGAAATCGCGCCGGTACATCACCCGGCCGTCTTTCCGGATTTCGTAAGTCAAGCGCGCGCCCTGGTCGCGGTCGGGCCTACCCGAGCAATCGACCGCCCAGGAGCCGAGCAGGCCCCATTGCTCCACGGTCACGGCCAGCGTCTCGGCACCAGCCGTGGGGGTGAACGCGACCCACAGCACCGCAGCCGCGATCCAGCGGCCCGAACAACGCATCATGTCCTGAAAAACCCCGCCTCGAACAATTCCAAAGTTTAGCATCCCGCGCGCGGCCCTGCCACGGCGGCTGCCGATCGCCCGCGAATTTGATCCGCGTCAATGAGGCGGGGCGGTTCGAAGGTAAGATGGCGTTTCCCGAAGGCGAACGTGGATAGAGCAATGCTGAATCAAGTCATGGATTTTGCGGGCGAAGTACTGCCGGGGAGCTGTGCCGTACCGCCTTATTCCGAGGCCGCGTTTCTGAGCGAGCTGGGCGATCGGTTGCGGTCCTCACGCATGCGCTGCGATCTGTCGCGCCGGGAGCTGGCCCGGCGCTCGGGGATTTCCGAGCGCTACATCGCCCAGATCGAGGCCGGCAAAGGCAACGTCTCCATCGTCCTGTTGCTGCGGCTGGCTTCCGCTATTCACGGCAGTCAGCCACAGGCGGCGTGAGGAGACGTCCGGACTGGGCCTCAGGCTCGCTTCTCTACGTTGGCGCTGCGGGCGGGCACGCCAAACTCCTTGCGGCAGACTTCGGCTAGCACGGCGACGCCATCGCGGATCTGCTGGTGCGTGGGGCTGGCAAAGCACAGCCGCAGCCGCGAGGCGGAATGGCCCTTGCTGGTCGACCATTCCGGCCCCGGATTGATCGAGACGCCGGCGGCGAGCGCGGCCTGATACAGCTTCAGCGTATCGACCTGGTCGGGCAGCTTCACCCAAAGGAAGATGCCGCCCTTGGGCTCCTCGAACTCAGCGGCGGTCCCGAACTGCTCGTTGAGCGCTTCCATGAGCGTGTCGAGCTTGGTGCGCAGCGCCTTGGTCAGGGCCGGCACGTGAGTTGAAAAATGCGGCTTGCAATAGGTGGCGAGCACCATCTGCTCCAGCGCACCGGAGCCAGCATCCGTCTTCAGCGCCAGCATCCGCGACATCACCTCCCAGGGCGCCACGACGAAGCCGACGCGCAGCGCCGGCGCGATCGACTTGGAGAACGAGCCGATATGGATCACGCCGCCGCTCTCGCTCATCGCGTAGATCGCGGGCGGCCGCTGCCCCGACCAGATGAGGTCGGCATAGCAATCGTCCTCGAAGATCGGCACGCCATATTCGGTCGCGAGCCGCACCAGCTCGGTGCGGCGGCTCTCGGGCATGATACTGCCGGTCGGATTCTGCACCGTCGGGATGGTGTAGATGTATTTCGGCCGGATGCCGCGGCGCTTCAGGTCGGCCAGCGCGGAGGCCAGCAGATCCATGCGCATGCCGTCCTGGTCGAGGGGAATGCCGACGACGTTGACGCCGAGCCGCGCCAGCCGTGTCAGGGAGCCCTGATAGCTCTCCTGCTCGAAAATCACGGTGTCGCCGCGCGTCAGTAGGGTGGCGTTGACGAGGTCGAGCGCCTGCAGCGAGCCGGAGACGATCAGGAGGTCGTCGACCGTGCAGCTGATGCCGGCGTCACGCTTGAGTTTCGTCACCAGGAATTCGCGCAACGGCAGGTAGCCCTGCGGACCATGCGCCAGACCGTAGGTGGCGAGCGAGCGGCCCTCGCGCCGCAGCACCGTGTCGGCCGCTTCGATCAGCTCGTCGAGCGGCACCTGTTCGGAATCGTTGTTGCCGCCGACGAAGCTGTATTTGGCAAGGCCCGTCCAGCGCGCAGACGGGGCCGGCAGCCCTGCTGGAAACAGGGGCGCGAAATCGAAGCTGGACGTCATGGGAGCGTTCCTCGTTTTGTTCTTGTTGAGCGTCGGCTTTGCACCGGCCGCCTTACTTCTTGCCGGCCGTCCTGGTCGGACGGCCCTGACTGATGAAAGCGTAATGCGCGTTGGCGATGCCGCCAACCATTAAGGCTTCGACCACGGGTTCTGCGATCTCGCCCGTGGCGGCCCAGTCGACCAGAAAATTGGCGCCGGTCCCGCCGCGCACGTCGTCGGTCGGAATGAAGATCGAGACGGTGGCGAGCGGCCTCAACGCCACCGGCGTCTTCAGATAGCTCTCGACCTGCTTGCCTGCGGTGTCGAAATAGGCGATGCGTTTGATGACCAGCGGCTGGGTCTCGGAGGCGTTGTGTACGCTCAGCGTCACCGAGAAGTCGACACGCAGCTTGCCCTGGCTCATCGCGACGCTGGAATAGGCGGGCACGTAGAAACCGCCGGAGACGGCGAGGTCCTCCTTCGGCGGCGTGGTGAGCGAATCGGCAAAGTTTTGTTCGATACTGACCTTGGATTGCGCGGCGGCGGGCACGGCAAAGGCGAGGGGACCCAGCAGCATGGCTGCGATGAGCCCATTCCGCATGTGACGAATTGCTCGCTTGCCGCACCGCAACCCACCTCTAGGGTGCGGCAAAACGGACCAATTTGGCATGCATGAGCTCATTCGCGATATCACACTCTCTATTCTGTTCGCCTGGATGCTGGGGCTTCTCGCCCATTTCTCCCGGCAACCACTGATCCTGGCCTACCTTATCGCCGGCTTCTGCATAGGTCCATTCGGCGCCGGCTGGGTCCATTCGCAGGAATCGATCAGCGTCATCTCCGAGCTTGGCCTGATCTTCATGCTGTTCATGATCGGGCTCGAGATCGACCTGAAGAAGATCGTTCGGGCCGGGCGGGTGATCCTGTTCGCGGCGGGCAGCCAGCTGCTGGGCGGCTGTCTGCTCGGGCTTCTGTTCTTCGTCGGCATCGGCCTGTCGCTCGGCGGTGGGCATTTCGATGCGGTCTATCTCTGCGTCGCCTGCGCGCTGTCGAGCACGGTCATCATCGTCAAGGTGCTCTACGAGAAGCGCGAGCTCGACACGCTGCCGGGCCGCATCACGCTCGGCGTGCTGGTGCTCCAGGACATTTTCGCCATCCTGTTCCTGGCGGTGCAGCCGAGTCTCGCCAATCTGCAGGTCAGCGTCATCCTGCTCTCGATCGGCCGCGTCGCGGTGCTGGTCACGGCCGCGCTTCTGGTCAGCCGCTACGTGCTGCCGCGCGTGTTCCACCAGATCGCGCGGCGGCCCGAGCTGATCCTGCTCGGTGCGCTCGCCTGGTGCTTTCTCGTCGCCGAGACCGCCTATCAACTGTCGCTGTCGCGCGAGATGGGTGCGCTGATCGCCGGCGTCTCGCTCTCGACCTTCCCCTATGCGCTCGATGTCACCGCCAAGGTCACCACGCTGCGCGACTTCTTCATCACGCTGTTCTTCGTCGCGCTCGGCATGACCATTCCCGTGCCCGGCCTCTCGGTGATCAGCCTCGCCTTGATGATCGCGGCGTTCACGGTGGTGAGCCGCCTCGTCACCACCTTCACCCCGCTCTATCTGATGAAGCAGGGCCTGCGCGCCAGCCTGTTGCCGGCGCTCAACCTCGCGCAAATCTCCGAGTTCTCGCTGGTCGTGATCCAGACCGGCGTCGCGGACCGCCACATCGCAGCCGAGACGGCGAATGCGGCTTCGTTCGCCTTCGTGGTGCTGGCGGTGCTCTCGACCTTCGTGATGACCCGCAGCGACGAGATCACCCGCTGGGCGATCGGCCCCTTGAAGCGGATCGGCCTGCGCGATCTCGACCATGGCAACGGCCATGCCGAGGAGGGCCACGGGGGCGGCCATGGCGAGGCCCGCCGCATCGTTATCCTCGGCTTTTTCCGTGCGGCGAGCGCGCTGCTGGCCGAGATCGAACGGCAGGCACCGGTGCTGCTCGAGCAGATCACTGTGGTCGATTTCAACCCCAATGTGTACCAGACCCTGCTTTCACGTGGTCTGCACGTGATCTATGGCGACATCAGCAGCGCCGACACGCTGCTCCATGCCGGCGTCGGCAAGTCCGAGATGATCATCCTCAGCGTGCCGGATTCGCTGCTGAAGGGCGCCACCAACGAGAAGCTGGTCCGTCACGTCCGCGCGCTCAATCCGACCGCCCTGATCGTCGCCACGGCCGACCTGTTGGCCGACGTCAGCGCGCTCTACGAGGCCGGCGCCAGCTACGTCACCGTGACCCGGCTCAGCGATGCACATGAGCTGTTTACCGTGATCGAAGCCGCCCAGGCCGGCCTGCTCGCGGACAAGCGCGCCGAGCTCGATCAGCGCCTCGGCGAGCGCCGCGAGGTGCTGCCCTGACAGCGTAGGGCCGCCTTCCTTGCGGGCAATCTGCGCCTATATCGCTGGTATGCCCGGTGCAAGCCTGAAACCCATCGGCAGGCCCGCCCTCGGGCATATGTGGTTGCGCTGGGGAGACTAGCGCCCCGACCCAAGTCCGGCTAAGCCTCCCGGCCATAACCGATAGAGATTGGGAAATGCCCGATAGCGTTCAGGAAGTCTTGCAGGCCTTTGCCCGGGGTGAGCTCGTGGTCGTCACCGACGACGAGGACCGCGAGGGCGAGGGCGATCTGATCGTCGCCGCCTCGCTGTGCACCGCCGAGAAGATGGCCTTCATCATCCGCCATACCTCCGGCATCGTCTGCGCGCCCGTGACGACCGAGGACGCGCGCCGGCTGCGGCTCGATCCGATGGTCGCCCACAACGATTCCGCGCACACCACCGCGTTCACGGTCTCGATCGACTACAAGCCCGACGGCGGCACCGGCATCTCCGCCGAGGAGCGCGCCTCGTGCTGCCGCGCGCTCGCCAATCCCAATGTCGGCGCCAACGACTTCGCCCGGCCCGGCCACATCTTCCCGCTGATCGCCAAGGACGGCGGCGTGCTGCTTCGCTCCGGCCACACCGAGGCCGCGGTCGACCTCTGCAAGCTTTCCGGCCTGCCGCCGGTCGGCGTCATCAGCGAGCTCATGAACGACGACGGCAGCGTGATGAAGGGCGAGCAGGTCGCGCAATTCGCGGTCAGGCACAAGCTCAAGCACGTCACCATCGCGGACATGATCGCCTACCGCCAGGCGCGCGAGAAGCTGATCGAGCGGGTCTCGACCTTCGTCACGGACAGCCCGATCGGTCCGTTGCAGGGCTACGCCTACCGCTCGCCGTTCGATTCCATTGCTCACGTCGCCTTCGTCTACAACGGGGTCGGGGACGGCAAGAACGTGCTGACGCGCTTTCACAAGCCGAACATCGTCAAGGACACCTTCACCGGCCACAAGCGCATGGCCGCCGTGCTCGAGCATTTCAAGAAGACCGGCCGCGGCGTGCTGGTCTACCTGCGCGACGGCGCGGCCGGCGTACCCGTTTCGCCGCTGCCGGACGAGACGTCGACGGAGGCCGACCGCAACCGCCAGTGGCGCGAGGTCGGCGTCGGCGCGCAGATCCTGCGCGACCTCGGCGTGACTTCGATCCGGCATCTCACCTCGTCGGTGCACGACTACAAGGGCCTATCGGGCTTCGGCATCGAGATCGTCGCCAACGAGCAGCTCGAAAGCTGACACGCATTGTCTTTCCCGGTCGCGCTGAAAGCGCCACCCCGCAACGACCGAAGCCAGGATGCAATTGAACTTGTTGCCGCGGCGCTTTACTTTGTCGGGCAATTATCGACGGAACCAGACGCGAAAGGACGTTTCATGAGCGTGCGCCCTCAGGCCAAGGACAAGCCGGCTGCGGCTTCTTTCCAGTGGGACGATCCGTTCCTGCTCGACGAGCAGCTCACCGAAGACGAGCGCATGGTGCGCGACACCGCCCGCGCCTATGCGCAGGACAAGCTGCTGCCGCGCGTCTCCAAGGCCTATCTGGAAGAGAAGACCGATCGCGAGATCTTCAACGAGATGGGCGAGCTCGGCCTGATCGGCATCACGCTGCCGGAAGAATATGGCTGCGCCAATGCGAGCTACGTCGCCTATGGCCTCGTCGCACGCGAGATCGAGCGGGTCGATTCCGGCTATCGCTCGATGAACTCGGTGCAGTCCTCGCTGGTGATGTACCCGATCTACGCCTATGGCGACGAGAACCAGCGCAAGAAGTACCTGCCCAAGCTCGCCAGTGGCGAGTGGGTCGGCTGCTTCGGCCTGACCGAGCCCGACGCCGGCTCCGATCCGGCCGGGATGAAGACGCGTGCCGAGAAGGTGTCGGACGGCTATCGCCTCACCGGCAGCAAGATGTGGATCTCGAACGCGCCGATCGCCGACGTCTTCGTGGTCTGGGCCAAGTCGGCCGCGCACGACAACCAGATCCGCGGCTTCGTGCTGGAGAAGGGCATGAAGGGCCTGTCCGCGCCGAAGATCGGCGGCAAGCTCTCGCTGCGCGCCTCCATCACCGGCGAGGTCGTGATGGACGGCGTCGTGGTCCCGGAGGACGCCCTGCTGCCCAACGTCTCCGGCCTCAAGGGCCCGTTCGGCTGCCTCAACCGCGCCCGCTACGGCATCTCCTGGGGTGCGCTTGGCGCCGCCGAGGACTGCATGCACCGCGCCCGTCAATACACGCTCGATCGCAAGCAGTTCGGCAAGCCGCTCGCCGCGACCCAGCTGGTGCAGAAGAAGCTCGCCGACATGGAGACCGAGATCGCCCTCGGCCTGCAGGGCTCGCTTCGCGTCGGCCGCCTGATGGACGAGGGCAAGTTCGCGCCCGAGATGATCTCGATCATGAAGCGCAACAATTGCGGCAAGGCCCTCGACATCGCCCGCACCGCCCGCGACATGCACGGCGGCAACGGCATCTCGATCGAGTATCACGTGATGCGCCACGTCCATAACCTCGAGACGGTCAACACCTACGAGGGCACCCACGACGTCCACGCCCTGATCTTGGGCCGCGCGATCACGGGCATTCAGGCGTTTTTCTAGTCACTGTGTTTTCCGCCGCGGCTATCTTGCTCCAGTGTCATCGCCCGCGCAGGCGGGCGATCCAGTATCCCAGAGACTTCGCTTTTGTCACTGGCGCTGCGGCGTACTGGATACCCCGCCTTCGCGGGGTATGACGGCAGAGAGTGTGGCTACAGGAAGTCCCATGTCCGACAACGACGACGTCCCGTTCAACCGCAACTTTCCGCTGAAGCCCGGCATCGTCGAGGAGGTCCGCCCCGGCGTGCGGCGCGTGCTCTGCAACAATCCGAGCCCGTTCACCTTCACGGGCACGGTCAGCTACATCGTCGGCAAGGGCAATGTCGCGATCATCGATCCCGGTCCAGACGATGCGGCGCATGCGGCGGCGCTGCTCGATGCCGTGCGCGGCGAGACCGTGACGCACATCTTCGTCACCCACACCCATCGCGACCATTCGCCGAACACCGCGCGGATCAAGCAGGCGACGGCTGCGCCGGTCTATGCCGAAGGCCCGCATCGCGCCTCGCGGCCGCGATTCGAGAGCGAGAAGCACAATCCGGAATCCGGCGCCGACCGCGATTTTGCCCCGGACGTCAATCTCGCGCACGGCGACGTCGTGGAAGGTGACGGCTGGCGGCTCGAGGCCGTCGCGACGCCCGGCCACACCGCCAACCATCTGGCATTCGCCTGGCCGGAGCGGAAGTTCAACTTCGTCGGCGATCACGTGATGGGCTGGTCGACCTCGATCGTGGCGCCGCCCGACGGCTCTATGATTGACTACATGGACTCGCTCGACCGGCTCGCCACCCGCGAGGAGGATCTCTATTTCTCGGGCCACGGCCCCGAGATTCCCGAGGGCCAGCGCTTCGTGCGCTTCCTGATCCGCCACCGCAAGGCACGCGAGGCCTCGATCCTGCACCGCCTCGCCAAGGGCGAGACCGACATCCCGACCATGGTCCGCGCAATCTATATCGGTATCGATCCGCGCCTGACGACAGCTGCCGGCTATTCCGTGCTGGCGCATTTGGAAGATCTGGTCGCCCGCGGCGTGGTGGCGACGGATGGCGATCCCGTGATCGGCGGGACCTATCGGATGGCCTAGGGGCGAATAGCGAATGGGGAATAGCGAATGGGCGGCTCCATTCGCTATTCGCTACTCCCCATTCGCCAAGTCACTTCTTCACCGTCTTCGCCGGCGCCTTGGGCGGCGTCACTGGCGTCTTCTTCACCGGCTTGAGTGCATCGGCGTCGGCGGCGGTGTTGAGGTCGTCTATGAATGTCTTGACACGCGCGGCGTTGCTGCCGAGGTCGCTGTCGAAATTGCGCGACGCAGAGCGGATATCGACGCGGGAATCATCGCCATCCGGCACGACCCTGATCGAAACGTCCTCGCGGAAACCCATGATCGGCGTGCGCGCCACCGCCTCGATGCGGCCGATGCGGCGCGGCGGCTGCGGTGCGCGCTCGTCGATCACGATCCATTTGCGCTTGTGGACGAGCTGAAGCGCGATCGCATAGGCGCGGTCGGCCGAGATCTCGAGCTCGACGGGCTCGATCTCGGGATAGAAATGGCGCTGCTGCTCCGCCGAATAGAGGCCGGCATAGACCGCGGTGTTGGTGCCCTCGCCGGTGCGCAGGCGCGCCAGCGCATCGAAGCGCGGCGGATCGATCGGATTGGTGGTGATGTCGTAGATCGACGGCAGCTTGCGATATTGAAAGGCCAAATAGGCGGGATAGGCGAGGATCGCCCCGTCGATCAGGAAGGCGAGCAGGATGCGCGCCATGCCGCGCGAGCCGTTCTGCCAGATCGCGGCAAAGCCGGCGAGCCCGAACAGGATCGAGAGGCCGGCGATCGCGAGCCCGCCGATGAACGTCGCCAGCGCCGGCTTGGGCTCCAGGAAATCGAAACGGACGACGATGATCGACACCACCACCGCCAGAACCGCGAAAACGGCCAGATTGCGCGCCCAGCTCGCGAGGCTGGACACGGGCTCCGACTGGTAGGGAGCGGAAAACCTGCGGGCCATCGGGTGAGCTCTGCCGGGGTTGGCGATGCCGGCCGATCTGGCGCGACGATGCGCCGTTGAGACCACGGCCGAGGGGCAAATTCAAGAGTTCCGACTACGCCCAAGCCGTCATGCCCGGGCTTGTCCCGGGCATCCACGTTCTCCGCACCGCGGGGCAAGGCGTAATTGGCCGGGACAAGCCCGGTCATGACGTCGTGGAGGCTTCAACAAGTCAGACGCCCCTCCAAGGAGGGGCGCACCCAGCCCGTCACGCCGCCGCGTTCGGGAACCGGTAATCCTTAAACTGGTCGCGCAGCGCCGTCTTCAGGATCTTGCCGGTGGCGGTGTGCGGAATGCCGTCGACGAAAGCGACGTCGTCGGGCATCCACCATTTGGCGATCTTGCCCTCCATGAATTTGAGGATGTCCTCGCGCGTGGCCTGCTGGCCCTGCTTGAGCTGCACGATCAGCAGCGGCCGCTCGTCCCATTTGGGGTGGAACACGCCGATCACGGCGGCTTCCGCCACGGCGGGGTGGCCGACCGCGAGGTTTTCGAGGTCGATCGAGGAGATCCACTCGCCGCCGGACTTGATCACGTCCTTGGAGCGGTCGGTGATCCGCATATAGCCGTCCTCGTCGATGGTCGAGACGTCGCCGGTGTCGAAGAAGCCGTCCTCGTCGAGGATGTTGCTATCGACGCGGTAATAGGCCTTGGCGACGGCGGGCCCGGAGACCTTGAGGCGGCCGAAGGTCTTGCCGTCCCAGGGCAGCTCCTTGCCGGCATCGTCGGTGATCTTCATCTGCACGGCGAACGGCGCATAACCCTGCATCTGCAGCACGTCGAGCCTGGCATCGCCGGTCGCATTCTGGAACGGCGGCTTCAGCGCCGCGACGGTTCCGATCGGGCTCATCTCGGTCATGCCCCAGGCGTGGCGGACGTTCGAGCCCATGTCGAGGAAGGCCTTGATCATCGAGCGCGGCATCGCCGAGCCGCCGCAGATCACCATCTTCAGATCCGGCAGCTTGAGATTGTTGGCGGTCATGTGCTGGAGCAGCATCAACCACACCGTCGGCACGCCGGCGGTGTGCGTCACCTTCTCGGTCGAGAGCAGTTCGTAGACCGAGGCGCCGTCGAGCTTGGCGCCCGGCATCACCAGCTTGGTGCCCTGCGAGGGCGCGGAGAAGGCGATGCCCCAGCTGTTGGCATGGAACAGCGGAACCACCGGCAGCATTGTCTCGGACGCACTGGTGCCGAGCGCGTCGACGTTGTTGGCCATCAGCGCGTGCAGCACGTTGGAGCGATGCGAATACAGCACACCCTTGGGATCGCCGGTCGTGCCGGAGGTGTAGCACATCGCCGCCGCCGTGTTCTCGTCAAAGTCCTTCCATTTGAATTTGCCGTCGGCCTGCGCAATCCAGTCCTCGTAGGCGACCGCGTTCTTCAGCGTGGTCTCCGGCATGTGAGCCTTGTCGGTGAGCACGATGTAGCGCTCTACGCTGGGCAGCTTGTCCGCGATCTTCTCCAGGATCGGAATGAAGGTGAGATCGGTCATCACGACGCGATCCTGCGCATGATTGATGATCCAGGCGATCTGTTCGGGGAAAAGGCGCGGATTGACGGTATGGCAGATGGCGCCGATCCCCATGATGCCGTACCAGACCTCCAGATGGCGCCAGGTGTTCCAGGCGATCGTTGCGACGCGATCGCCGAGCTTGATGCCGTCGCGCTCCAGGATCTGCGAGACCTTGAGCGCGCGCTTGTGGATCTCGGCGTAGTTGGTGCGATGGATCGGTCCCTCGACCGAGCGTGTGACCACCTCCTGCTTGCCATGAATCTTGGCGGCGTGTTCGATGATCCGGTGGCAGAGCAGGGGCCAATCTTGCATCAAACCAAGCATTCCGACGTTCCTCCGAGAAGTCGCTGGGCGCGTTATCGCTCTCAGCGTTGGGCCAAAGAATTGCCATGAGTTTTAGCCTGCCGGACTTTCGTCGCAAATGGTCTTGTCGCGGCTATATGTCCGCCGGGGCGGCAATGGTTACCGCTGCGGCGGGGCTATTGCTGATCGCCGAAAGGGCAGAGGCGCGGAAATATCATGCGCCGCTCGATATCTTCAACCTTGGAGCACCGAAGCCCCGCGCAACCGTTCGCGCCGCCAGGATTCCGCTGCCGAAGCCGCGTCCCGAGGAGGCCCCCAAAGCGTCGGATGAGGGGGCGGCGCAGGCAGACGGCAAGCCGTCCCCCGACAAGCCAGGCGCGGACAAGCCCGCCGAGTCCGCGCCGCCGCCCGAGAAGCAGGCCTCGGCCTGCCGGCTGGCGCTGACCGAGGAGATCGCGATCGCGCCGTCCATTCCGGATATCCGCGGTCCCGGTGCCTGCGGCGGCGAGGATCTGGTGCGGCTGGAGGCCATCGTGCTGCCCGACAAGCGCAAGGTGACGGTCAAGCCGGCGGCGATCCTCCGCTGCACCATGGCGTCCGCACTCGCCGATTGGGTGCGCAAGGACATGGCGCCGCTGGCGACCAGCCTCGGCTCCGCCGTCAGCGAGCTCGACAATTTCGACAGCTTCGAGTGCCGCGGCCGCAACCGCGTGGCCGGCGCGATGCTGTCCGAGCACGGCAAGGCCAATGCCATCGACATCCGCGCCGTCAAGCTCGCCAATGGGCAGTCGATCGGCCTGACCGACCGCACCACCTCGCGCGAGGTGCGCGAGCGGGTGCTGCACTCGGTCTGCACTCGCTTTTCCACCGTGCTCGGCCCGGGCTCGGACTGGTACCACGAGGACCACATCCATCTCGATCTCATGCAACGGCGCAACGATTACCGGATTTGCCAGTGGAACGTGTGGGATCCGCTGCCTCAGGTCGCACCGCTGCTGCCGGCGGAGCGTCCCGACGAGGCACCGCCGCGCGAGGTCGCGGCCAAGCCCGAGGCAAAGGAGGGCGCCGACAACGGTGGGGCGGAGACGCCTCCTGCGCCTGCGGACAAGCCGGCGGCGCATGGCAACAAAGCCAGATCACACCAGCCGGCAACAAAAAAGCGCCGGTGAAGCCGGCGCCTTTGAAAAGCCTCGGGCAAGGCCTGCTTAGTAGGGTGAGCTGGAACCACCCTGGAGCGCGAGGCGCGGCTTGTAGGGCGAATCGCCGTGCTTGGGCTCGAGCACCACGACGAGGGTGCCGAGCTTGACGCGATCATAGAGATCGATCGCGTCCTCGTTGGTCAGGCGGATGCAGCCTGACGAGATCGAGGCGCCGATATATTCCGGCTGGTTGGTGCCGTGGATGCGGAACAGCGTGTCCTTGCCCCCAGAATGGAGGTACAGCGCGCGGGAGCCCATCGGATTGTCCGGTCCGGGTGCGACATAGGTCGGCACGCCGAGGCGCGAGATTTCGCCGGGGGTGGGGTGCCAGGCCGGCCACTCGGTCTTGCTGGCCACCTTGGCGATGCCCGACCAGGCCATGGCCTCTTCGCCGACAGTGATGCCATAGCGGATCGCTTTGCCGCCCTCCAGCACGTAATAGAGGTAATGGTTGTCGGAATCGACCACGATCGAGCCCGGCGCTTCCTTGCGGTGGAATTCGACAATGGCACGGCGGAACGGTTCTGCGACCGCGGTATTCTCGTACTTCACCTTGGCAAGGAGTTCCTTGTCCTTAGGCTTGAACGCCTTGGTGTCCGTCGCCTCGTAACGCGTGGTGGCCTGCATGCAGCCCGACAGCATCAGACCAGCGGCCAAAATCCCAAACATAATTTTCAGCGACGACATGGTTTGGTTCCAATCAAAACAATACCGTGCGGAAGGGACCTGAGCGTAGCGCCCAAGTTCCTCGACTCCGTGAAGCCCATTATCGTTGAAATCTGCCACAATTCCAGGGTTGAAGCCGTTTTCCAGGGCTGTAAGACCGCAGCTGTGGCTTTTCTGCCGCAAATTTGCGGGTGTCGTGCGGGTTTTTTTGGTGGGGCGCGCCAGACTGTTCCTCCGGCGCCACAGTTGGGCCCTAGGGCCGCCGCAGATGCAAACGCTCCGTTAATGTTGTTGTCATCGTGAACCTGTCAGAATCGCGCTAAGGGCTGTCGTTCTGTCGCAGGATCTCTGGAGCTTTTGATGTTTTCGGTGTTCGTTCTCTCCGAGACCTCCCTCAAGAAAGCGGTTGTCGAGGATCTCACAGCGCTGCCGGAGAACGCAGTCTGGATCGACCTCGTCAACCCCTCGGCTGCCGAGGACAAGGCGGTCGAGCGGCTGGCGGGCATCGCCATCCCGACCCGGGAAGACATGCAGGAGATCGAGATCTCCAGTCGCCTCTATATGGAGAACGGCGCGCGGTACATGACCGCGACGCTGATGTGCCACTCCGATACCGACATGCCCCGGACCACGGCGGTGACCTTCATCCTCGGCGACCACCGCCTGGTGACGGTCCGCTATGACCTGCCCAAGCCCTTTGCGCTGGTCGAGGCCAAGCTCGCCCGCTCCTGCACGCCCTCGATCACCGGCGAGATGGTGCTGATGGAGCTCCTGGACGCCGTGATCGACCGCTGCGCCGACATTCTGGAGCGCTGCGGCGCCGAGATCGACCAGGTCTCCCACGAGATCTTCGAGCCGGAGAGCGAGCGCCACGGCCACGCCAAGCGATATTCCCAGATTCTGATCTCGATCGGCCGCAAGGGCGACTTGACCTCGAAGGTTCGCGAGAGCCTGGTGTCGATCGGCCGCGTCGTGACGTTCCTGTCCGCCGTGGTCGAGGGCGTGAAGTGGTCGAAGGACATGCGCGAGCAGCTCAAGACCATGCAGCGCGACGTCGCCTCGCTGACCGATCACGCCTCCTATCTCTCCAGCAAGATCACCTTCGTGCTCGACGCCATGCTCGGCGTCGTCAATCTCGAGCAGAACAACATCATCAAGCTGTTTTCGGTCATGGCCGTTGTCCTGATGCCGCCGACCCTGATCGCCTCGATCTACGGCATGAACTTCAAGGTGATGCCGGAACTCGAATGGGTGCACGGTTATCCGATGGCGCTGGTGATGATGCTGATCGCCGCCATCGTCCCGTATTGGATCTTCAAGTGGAAGAAGTGGCTGTAGGAATCGTGCGCGAGCAAAGATACCTACCGAGACCTTACGTCACTCGCACAGACACGATCAATCGTGTCGCAGAATAGATCGGCATTGCGGCGACGCGGTGATGTGCGAATCACGCCGCAATTCCTCCGGTAAAATTTGAGCGGTGGGCTGAACGTTTGCGCGAAACTTGTCTGCGATAAGCAGGGCGTAGCCGCGAGGAACAGCCATGGTTGAGAAACACATAACGTCGCCCCGCAACGTCATCGATCTGGCGAACTACCGTCAGGTCCTGGCGAGCGGTAAGGCGCCGTCGATGTCGGCACGCATGTGCCGGCACTGTGGTGCTCCGCTGCTCGATGGTGAGAACGACGACGACTGCTCGACTGCATTCAGCACGGCCGCTCCGCGGCCGCGCGAGCGGTCACGTCGGATTCGACTCGATTGAGGAACGGAAGGTAAGGGCGATCCAGGCCTTGCGGCGGCGTTGTCTGGATCGCCTTGCTTCCCTGAGCGGCCATTTCCACTTCCGTCATTGCGAGGAGCCACCCGGTCCCGCCTCCGGCGGGCCGGATGACAGGCTCCGCGACGAAGCAATCCAGACTGTCTTTGCGGAGGCAGTCTGGATTGCTTCGCCTTCGCTCGCAATGACAGTGCCCGCCTACACGTGCTGGCCGCCGTTGATGTGGATCTCGGCGCCGTTGACGTAGGAGCTGGTGTCCGTGCACAGCACGTAGATGATCTTTGCCACTTCGTCGGGCGTGCCCAGGCGGTGCATCGGGATCTGCTGCTCGACGATCTTCTCGGTGCCCGGCGACAGGATCGAGGTGTCGATCTCGCCCGGGGCGATCGCGTTGACACGCACGCCGATGCGGCCGAAGTCGGAGGCCATCTCGCGCGTCAGCGCTGCGAGCGCGGCCTTCGAGGTGGCGTAGGCCGCGCCTGCGAACGGGTGCACGCGCGAGCCCGCGATCGAGGTGACGTTCACGACCGACCCCTTGGCGGCCTTCAATTCCTCGATCAGCCCCCGCGCCATCATGATCGGCGCGAAAAAGTTGACATGGAAGACGTGGGTCCAGGTATCGAGGTCGGTGTCGACCGAGCCCAACCGCGAGCCGCCGGCGCCCTTCGGCGAGATCGCGGCGTTGTTGACCAGCGCATGCAGCGTGCCGCCCTCGAGCCGGTTGCGGATCTCCGAGATCGCGCGCGCGGTGTCCTTGGGATCGCCGAGGTCGACCTGGATGTGGTCCTCCGGCCCTGCGTCCCAGGGGCAGTCCTCCGGGAAAGGATGCCGCGAGCAGGTGATGACGCGCCAGCCCGCCGAGGAGAAACGGATCACGGTGGCGTGGCCGATGCCGCGGCTGGCTCCGGTCAGGAGCAGCGTACGGCGCGGCGCATTGGACGAATGCGGCATGGACATCTTTCAGGTCGGCCCAAAGCTTACGGATACATTCGCGTCTTGGACCACGGTTGGCCGGCCGCGTCACGGCGAAATTCAATGCGGTCGTGCAGGCGGAACGGGCGGTCGTGCCAGAACTCGATCCGCACCGGCGTGATGCGCCAGCCGCTCCAGCCCGGCGGCCGCGGCACTTCGCCGATGACGTATTTGGCCGCGACCTTGGCGATGGCCTGCTCGAACGCGAAGCGGCTCTCCAGCTCTTGCGATTGCTTGCTCGCCCAGGCGCCGATCTGGGCCTGCTTCGGTCGCGTCGCGAAATAGGCGTCGGCCTCCGCGTCGGTCACCGGCGTCACGTTGCCGCGGATGCGGACCTGACGGCGCAGCGACTTCCAGTGAAAAAGTAACGCTGCCTTAGGATTTGCGGCGAGTTCGCGGCCCTTCTGGCTGGCGATGTGGCTGTAGAAGACGAAACCCTCGGTATCGAAGCCCTTCATCAGCACCATGCGCACATCAGGCAGCCCGTCGGGATCGACCGTTGCGAGCGCCATGGCGTTCGGATCGTTCGGCTCGCTCTTGACCGCTTCGTTCAGCCAGGCCTCGAACAACGCAAATGGCTCGTCGGCAGCGGTGAAATCACCGGATGTTAAGGGTGTCTGGTGTTTCATCGAGGTCGTGTCGGTCATGTCCGGAGTCCGAGTTGCGTCCCGCGGCCCAAAACGCGTTGTTGTCCGCTACCGCCCTATATAGGGCATGGGGACGCGTTGGCCTATCGGCGATCCGGCCGTCCGGCTTCGTCATGACGATGATTCTGATCGGGCTTGGTGCCGGCGGCTGCAGCTTTTCCCGCAACGACGGCAGCGCCTATGCCAAGGCCGAGGACAGCGACCTCACCGGCTCGATCGCGCGGCCGGCGAAGGACGCTCCCCCGACCGAGACCGATCTCGCCTTCACCCGCAACGCCGCCTCTGACGTACTCAGCAAGGGCGACAAGGATTCCAGCCAGCATTGGGAGAATCCGGAGACAGGGGCGCGCGGCTCGGTGACGCCCATCGCCCAGTCCTATGCCGCCGAGGACGGGCGCAAATGCCGCGACTTCCTGGCGAGCTACGTCAACGGCAATACCGAAAGCTGGCTCCAGGGCGCCGGCTGCCAAAGCGGTCGTGGCCGTTGGGAGATTCATACGCTAAAGCCGTGGCGGAGCTGAGCATGATCCGGAAACGTGGGAACCGGTTTTCCGATCAGACCATGCTCCAAAGATAGAGCTTCAGCTCGCGTTCCTAGTTGCAAAAATGCCACTCTCTTCCCACATCACCCGCAGGTGGGGCGGGGAGCCCTTTGAACAATTCGATTTCTTGAAGGAGACGTGACGAATGCGCGACCCCTATGAGGTCTTGGGGGTGCCGCGGAGCGCCAGCGCTGCCGCGATCAAAAGCGCCTATCGCAAGCTGGCCAAGAAGCACCATCCTGACAGCAACAAGGGTGATCCGAAGGCTGCCGAACGCTTCGCCGAGATCAACTCGGCCAACGAGATCCTCGGCGACGAGGACAAGCGCAAGCAGTTTGACCGGGGCGAGATCGACGCCGAGGGCAAGCCGCGCTTCCAGGGTTTTCCGGGCGGCGGCGGTCCTCGCGGCCGCGCGGGCCCTGGCGGGTTCGAAAGCTATACGTTCCGAAGCGGCGGTGCGGGCGGCTCGGGCGGCGGTGCGTTCGAGGACATCCTCAACAGCATGTTCGGCGGCGGGATGCGCGGCGCACGGCCCGGAGCCGGCGGCGGCGCCCAGTTCGAGTTCGACACTGGCGGCATCGGGCTCGATCTCGACGTCAACGTCGCCATGAGCGTCTCGCTGGAAGAGGCGGTCAAGGGCGGCGAGAAGCGTGTCCGGCTGCCGACTGGCAAGGAGCTCAACGTCAAGATTCCGGCCGGGGTCACCGAGGGCCAGCAGATCAGGCTGCGGGGGCAGGGAGAAAGTGCGCAGGGCCATCCGCCCGGCGATCTCCTGATCACCATCAACATTGCACCGCACCCGTTCTTCAAGGTCGAGGGCGCAGACCTCAGGATCGACCTGCCGGTCACGCTCTACGAGGCGGTGCTCGGCGGCAAGGTCCGCGTGCCGACCCTCGGCAATGCCGTGGAGCTCTCGGTCCCCAAGAACACGTCCAGCGGCCGGACCTTCCGCCTCAAGGGCAAGGGCCTGCCGAAAGCCGGCGGAACCGGGGATCTCTTCGTCATCATCAGGATTATGCTACCGGACGGGAACGACGCCGAGCTTGAAGCATTGATGGAGAAGTGGCGGGACCAACACCCCTACAATCCACGTAGCGGTGTCGGTTAGGGCGAGAGCGAACTGAAGGGGTTCTCCTAAAGGACCACGGCATCGTCCTGGAGATGATGCCCATCATACGCCTGAGGCGTGGTAGCGCTTCATGGTTTCGACGTGTCGGCTGTCCGGCGGGGCAGCCGATAAAAAGGTGCGGCCTCGAGAGGGGGACCAGCGCGGTACCAAAAACCCCAATCGAGGCCGCCCGCGTCGATCGGCGGATCGAACGCCACTCATAATCGCGTGAGCACCCGGTGCGATAATGAGACGTGTCGATGTCCTGATTCCAAATTTTCGATGACGGAATCTGGGCACTGGCCTTGCGCGGTTGTCTAGGTGCCGTTCTTCTCTGCTTGGTCGTAGACGGCCTGCGCCACCTTGGTCAGCCGCTCGCGATCGCTGCTGCCGCTGACGACGTAGCCGACGCCGCGCTCGGACCAGAACAACGCGCCGTCCTTGTCCGTCTTGGCGTAGCGCATTTGCGTTGCACCATTCTCGGTCTTGGCGCTGTAGATCGTGTACCGCTCGCCCGAGGCGCCCTCGTACATCAGGAACGACGCCGGACCGTTCGGTCCCGGTAGCAGCCGGCCGCCGACCAGCTTCAGTCCGCTCGCCTCCAGGTTCGGCGCGAACACGGTCCAGCCGCAGCGCCGGGTCAGCCAGGCCTGCAAGTGATCGCGCTCGTTGCCGCCGACCTCAACGGGGTGGCGGACCTCGACGACATAGAGGCGGTGGGCGTCGAGCGCGTCCGCCGTAAAGCTCCGGAAGGTCGAGGGCGCGTTGGCGGCGCCATGCGCCACCCAGCCGGCGGTGCCGCCGGCGACGAAGGCGACCAGCACGGCCGCGGCGGCGCCATAAAACCATTGCCGCGGGCGGCGCTCCAGCCTCTCGAGCTCGAGCCGTGCGGGCACCCGTTCATGGGCAATCGAATCGTAACGCGCGTGCAGCATCTCGGCCATGGTCCGCCAGGACTGCACCCGCTCGGCGTCCTCGGGGTGGGCGGCAAGAAAGGCCTCGACGTCGGCGCGTCGCTCGGCCGGCAACTCGCCGTCGACATAGGCGTGCAGTTCGTCCTCGGTCACTGGAATCTTGCGGTCGTTCATATCGGTCGTCTCTGGCTCTGCGGCCCAAAATGTCTTCTGCGAGTTAGCTTCGCGCAGCTCACTATCCGGCTGCGGGCGGAGATCGTTCGATGCATCGACCCGGCCATCATTTCACCCGCCTGAGCGCCGTACGCTCGCCCTCCAGCGAGGCTTTGACGTGGGCTCTTGCGCGCGCCAGGCGCGACATCACGGTGCCGATCGGCACGCCCTGGATGTCGGCAACCTCGCGGTAGCTCATGCCTTCCAGCATCACCAGCAGCAGCACCGAACGTTGCTCCTCGACGAGAGTAGCCAGTGCCTTCTCGATGTCGCGTCCTTCGGCCTCGGTCCCGCTGGCATCGGGGTTGTTGTCCGTCAGCGGCATGAATTGCGGCCGCCTTGCCAGCGAGCGCCGCCGGTTCTTGTTGAGGTTGGTCAGGATCGTATAGAGCCAGCTCCTGACGTCGCCTCCGAGAAACAGCCGCTCCGAACGCAGCGCGCGTACCAACGTATCCTGGACCAGATCGTCGGCCGCATCCGCATCGCGTGTGAGCGCGCGGGCGTAGCGGCGCAACGCCGGGATCATGGCTTCCACACTTTGGCGAAACGCACTCATTGCGGTCCTGACATCCCTGGCGTTCGGCGCGTGCCTATAGCGATCATAACACCCAAGCGGAACGGCTATTCCGGCACTCGAAACAGCGTTAATGCTGCGGATTAGGGCTGTACCGCGGGGGAGGGCTGGTGTACCTCCAGACCTCAACGAGAGTTCGACGGGACGTGCAAAAATGGCGCAGAATTCGGGTCTGATGCAAGGAAAGCGCGGGGTCATCCTCGGCGTCGCCAACAATCGCTCGATCGCCTGGGGCATCGCCAAGGCGTGCCACGCCGCTGGCGCCGAGCTCGCCTTCACCTATCAGGGTGATGCGCTGAAGAAGCGCGTCGAGCCGCTCGCCGCCGAGATCGGCGGCCTCGTGCTCGGCCATTGCGACGTCACCGATGCCGCGACCATCGATGCCGTCTTCGCTGTGCTGAAGGAGAAATGGGGCAAGATCGACTTCCTGGTGCATGCGATCGCCTATGGCGAGCAGCTCGACGGCCGCTACGTCGACACCACGCAGGAGAATTTTTCGAAGTCGATGCTGATCTCCTGCTATTCGTTCACGGCGGTGGCGCAGCGCGCCGAGAAGCTGATGACGGATGGCGGCTCGCTGATCACGCTCTCCTATTACGGCGCCGAGAAGTGGATGCCGCACTACAACGTCATGGGCGTGGCCAAGGCGGCGCTGGAAGCCAGCGTGCGCTATCTCGCCGCCGATCTCGGCGAGAAGAACATTCGCGTCAACGCGATCTCGGCAGGTCCCATCAAGACGCTGGCGGCGTCCGGCATCGGCGACTTCCGCTATATCCTCAAGTGGAACGAGACCAACGCGCCGATGCGGCGCAACGTCTCCACCGAAGACGTCGGCGGCAGCGCGCTGTATTTCCTCTCCGACCTCTCGCGGGGCGTCACCGGCGAGGTGCACCACGTCGATTCCGGCTATCACGTGCTCGGCATGAAGCGGCCGGATGCGCCTGATATCTCGCTTGGCGGGAAGGACTAGCCTCTAACTGAAATGCCCAAGCCTACGATCTACTATCTTCGCCACGGCGAGACCGAGTGGAATGCGCTCGGCAGGCTTCAGGGCACCAGGGACATTCCGCTGAACGCGCGCGGCCGCAGCCAGGCCGTGCAGGCCGGCGGCATTCTCGCCGAACTGTTCAAGCGCGACGGGCGCGACAAGGCCGCGCTGGCTTACGTGTCGAGCCCGCTCGGCCGTGCGCGCCAGACCATGGAGCTCGCGCGCGGCAAGCTCGAATTGCCACCTGCCGATTACGCGCTCGACGATCGTCTGCGCGAGATCGGCTACGGCACCTGGGAGGGGCTGACGCTGGCCGAGAGCGAGGCGAAGGATCCGGACATCTATGCAAGGCGCCTCGCCGACAAATGGACCGTGGGGCCTGCCGGCGGGGAGACCTACGCCGACGTGCAGGCTCGCGTGCGCGCCTGGTACGACCAGCTCCTGACCGACACCGTCGCGGTGGCCCATGGCGGGACCTGCCGGGCTCTGATGGTGTCCCTGGGCCTCGAGACCCCCGCCAGCGCCGCCGAGCTCTATATCGAGCAGGGCGCCGTCTACGTGTTCCGCGACGGCCGGCTGGAGAAGTTTAGTTGAGGGGCGGCCCCGCCCCCCACCGTCATGCCCGGGCTCCCGGGCATCCACGCACTTTTTCGGTTTTGGTGCGCAAGAACGTGGATGGCCGGGACGAGCCCGGCCATGACGCTGTGGCAGGCATTTGACCGCCCCTTCAGATCGCGTTAGGTCACGGTGACATTCATCATAAGCGTTGCAAGTCAACGTTACGCGGCAGTTCGGGATGTCCTTCAACACCTTCGGCCACATGTTCCGCGTCACCACCTTCGGCGAGAGCCATGGGGTGGCGATCGGCTGTGTGGTTGACGGCTGCCCGCCGATGATCCCGCTCACCGAGGCCGACATCCAGCGGGATCTCGACCGGCGCCGTCCCGGCCAGTCGCGCTTCACCACCCAGCGCCAGGAGCCGGACCAGGTGAAGATCCTCTCCGGCGTGATGGCCCATCCCGAGACCGGCGTTCAGGTGACGACGGGCACGCCGATCGGCCTTCTGATCGAGAACACCGACCAGCGCTCGAAGGATTATTCCGAGATCAAAGACAAGTTTCGTCCCGGTCACGCCGACTTCACCTATGAGGCGAAGTATGGCCTGCGCGACTATCGCGGCGGCGGGCGCTCCTCGGCGCGCGAGACCGCGATGCGCGTTGCCGCCGGCGCCATCGCGCGGAAAGTGCTCCCCGACGTCAAGGTGCGGGGCGCCCTGGTGCAGATCGGCCCGCACAAGATCGACCGCGACAAGTGGGATTGGGACGAGGTCGCCAACAATCCGTTCTTCTGCCCGGACAAGGACAAGGCCGCGTTCTTCGAGACCTATCTCGACGGCATCCGCAAGAGCGGCTCCTCGATCGGCGCCGTGATCGAGGTCGTCGCCGAAGGCGTGCCGGCCGGTCTTGGTGCGCCGATCTACGCCAAGCTCGATTCCGATCTGGCGGGCGCGATGATGACCATCAACGCGGTGAAGGGCGTCGAGATCGGCGCCGGTTTTGGCGCGGCGGAACTGACGGGCGAACAGAACGCCGACGAGATGCGCTCCGGCAATGACGGCACGCGCTTCCTGTCCAACCACGCCGGCGGCGTGCTGGGCGGCATCTCCACCGGGCAGCCCGTGGTGGTGCGCTTCGCGGTGAAGCCGACCTCGTCGATCCTGCAGCCGCGTCTCACCGTCGATCGGCAAGGCACCGAGACCGAGATCTTCACCAAGGGCCGCCACGATCCCTGCGTCGGCATCCGTGCCGTCCCCGTCGGCGAGGCCATGATGGCCTGCGTGCTGGCCGATCACTTCCTGCGCGATCGCGGACAGGTCGGGCGTTGAACTCGCGGTACTAGTCCACCGCGCAGCTTGACGGCCCTGCAACTTCGTCCGCAAATGCGGCCATGAACAGCTCCGAGCTTCAGCGCATCACCAACTGGCTGATCGACGGCACTTGGGCGGCTCAAGAGCCGGCCGTAGGGATTGCCGATTTCTGCGAACGTCTGGTCGCGGCCGGCCTGCCGCTGTGGCGGTTCGGCATCTTCATCCGCACGCTGCATCCCGAAGTCTTCGGCCGCAACTTCATCTGGCGGCAGGGCGAGGAAGTTGAAATCGGTGCCGTCGATTTCGAGGTTCTGGAGACGCCCCAATTCGCCCGCAGCCCGCTTCGCGTCGTGTTTGAGCAGGGGATCGAGGTCCGGGGGCGCGCGGGCGATCCCGACAGCAAGCGATTTCCGTTCCTCGAGGATATGCACGCCGAAGGCGCGACCGATTATATCGCGGTGCCGGTGCCTTTTCTCGATGGCTCCATCCACGCGACGAGTTGGATCACGCAGCAGCCCGGCGGCTTCAGCGACGACGACATCGCAACCATCCGGGCTCTCATAGTGCCGCTCGCACGCATCAGCGAGATCATCAGCCAGCGGCGCACCGCCGAGATGCTGCTCGACACCTATGTCGGCAACCGCGCCGGCGCGCGCGTTCTCGGCGGCCAGATCCGCCGCGGCCACCACGACACCATGCAGGCCGCGATCTGGCTGTCGGACCTGCGCGGCTTCACCGCGCTGTCGGACCGGCTGCCGCCCGAGACGGTGGTCGAGATCCTCAACCAATATTTCGACTGCCAGGTGGCCGCGATCCGCGGCCATGGCGGCGAGGTGCTGAAGTTCATGGGCGACGGCCTGCTCGCGGTGTTTCCGATCGACGAATATGTCGGCGATGCCGCTCACGTCTGCGCGCGGGTGCTGGAGGCGGCGCGCGAATCCCGCGCCAGCGTCGAGGCGCTCGCCTTTCCGGTCGGCGACGGCGTCGAGCGCTTCCGCTTCGGCGTCGCGCTGCATGTCGGCAACATCCTTTACGGCAATATCGGCGGCGGCAACCGCCTCGACTTCACCTGCATCGGCCCGGCGGTCAATCTCGCGGCAAGGCTGGAGAAGATCACGGGGCGCCTGGGGCGGACCGTCGTCGCCTCGGAAGGTTTTGCCAATGTCTGCCGCCATGATTGGCACCAGCTCGGCGAGTTTCCGATCGCGGGATTTTCCAAGGCGCAGCGCGTCTATGGGCTGGCGGAGGAGACGCGGGTTGTGATGGCCTAGCGGTGCCGACGACGGCCTCAGCCGCCGCGAACATACGACTGCTTCAGACCGAGCGTCAGCACCCTCAAGGTGATCCACAGCCGCAGCATGGCGAAGCTGAAGATGAAGACGAAATAGATCAGATTCTTGGTGAACTGCGTCGCCGACGAGGTTTGCCAGAAGTTCCAGATCGCGGTCCGCACCGCTTCCTGTCCATAGGCGAGGGCGATGTTGACGATGCCGAGGGCGATGACGGCGGCGCCGAGCCACAGCACGCGGCGTGCGAATTCGCCGATCGCGGCAAACAGGGCGACCTTGCCGTCATCGCGCTCGGCACGGACGATCATGAGCAGGACGATGGCCGCGATCCATGCGCTCCAGAATCGCCCGGGATGGGTGAACTGGTCGAACGCCATGCCGTCGAGGCCCGCCAAGAGATGGTACGAAGCCTTGTAGCCGGCCGCTGCTGCGCTCAGCGCCGCCACGATCATTACGAGCATGATCCGCCACAGGATCGAGAAGGAGAGCTTGAACTGCTCCCCCAGTGTCAGCGTACCCAGCGAGGATTGACCACCCGCTGCCTCGATCGATTGGCGCGCCGTCGCAAAGAAGGCCAGCAGCACCGAAATGTCGGCAATGATGATTGCGGGCAGCGCCACGGCCCCGCCGCCGAACGCGATCACCCGCATCGCAGCCGCCAGGATCAGCCAGGGCAGGGCATGCAGGAGCTTGAAAGGACCGAACGAGGTCTCTTCGCGAGCCGGCTTGAGTTCGAGCTGTTTGCGCAGTGCGACTGTCATCGCATTGTGGTGACACAGGAGGTTAAACCTGAGGTAGCGCGGATTGCTAAAATTGCCCCGAAGCAGGCAGGCGGCGCCTTATTCCTCCGGCTCTGTCGTGAACAATAGCGGATAGCCCTTGGCGCGGCCGGCGTCGGTGGCGCGCGTTGCCTTGGTTTCGGCGACGTCCTTGGTGAATACGGCCACCACGCAGGCGCCCAGCTTGTGCGCGGTGATCATCACCTTGTAGGCTTGATCCTCGGTCATGCGGAATTCGGCCTTCAGCACCATGGTGACGAATTCACGCGGCGTGTAGTCGTCGTTGATCAGGATGACCTTGTGCAGCTTCGGCCGCTCGACCTTGGTCCTGGTCCTGGTTTTCGGTTTGGTGACGGTGTCGTTCATCGTGTCCCGAAACGCCGTTGCGCGGATGAGCCACCAGCCATCATACCGCAGGAGCGGGGAGCGCTCCAAGATATGCGGCCGCTCGCCACTATGCCGTCGCGGCTGGGCAGGAATGCACGACTTGCGCCTGCGCGAGTTACGGAAGTGCGCGAACGAGCTGTAATGCGGCGATCAGAGCGCCCACCGACAGCACGACCGACGCAATCATGTAGGCGGCAGATGCACATGTCTGGCCGCGCTCGATCAGATACCAGGCATCCAGCGAGAACGTCGAGAACGTCGTGTACCCGCCACAAATTCCGACCGTCAGAAAGATCCGCGCGGCCTGCGGCAGGTTCCATTTGGTCGCGAACAGCGCGGTGAAAATGCCGATCAGGAACGATCCGGTGACGTTGACGATCAGCGTGCCCCACGGAAAATCCGTACCGAACGCGCGGCCCGACCCGATCGCAACGAGATAGCGTATGACCGCGCCGAGCGCTCCGCCGCCGGCCACGGCGAGGATGTATTGAATGTTCAATGTCTCGTTCCCCACTTCGCCATTTGCTTCACTTGCCCTCGGTGGCCAGACCCTTGCCGACGGCGAGCAGCCCCACCAGCGAAACCAGCGCGAATCCAAGCCCGGCAAGAAACGTTCCCGCCGGTCCATAAGCGTCCCACAGCGCACCCGCGATCACGCTCGCAGCCAGCAAGGCAAGCCCGGTGAACAGGTTGAAATAGCCGAAGGCGGTGCCGCGCAGGCTTGGCGGGGCGGCATCGGCGACCATGGCCGAGAGCAGGCCCTGCGTCAGTCCCATATGGAGTCCCCACAGCACGACTCCGAGCGCGAGGCCCGCAAGGCTCGGGAGCAGCGCCAGCGCGAGGTCGGCCGCGGCGAGGAAGACCAGGCCGAGCGCGAGCAGGCCGGTCCGGTTGATCCGGTCCGACAGCACGCCGGCCGGATAGGCCGACAGTGCATAGGCGACGTTCATCAGCACCAGTACAGCCGGCACCCACATCACGTCGAGCCCGATGTTCTGTGCGCGCAAGATTAGGAAGGCCTCGCTGAAGCGCGCGAGCGTGAACACGACGCCCACGGCGACGACGCGCCAATAGACCGCTCCGAGCTGGCGCATTGCGGCGAGATTAAGCGGATTTTCCGCACGTTTCCGGCTCGGATCGGGCTCCGGCTCCTTCACCGCGAACGCGATCAGCCCGAAGGACAGGAAGGCCGGCAGCACCGCCACCCAGAACACGAGGGTAAAATTGTCGGCCGTCCACCACATCAGGCCGATGGCGACGAGCGGCCCGACGAAGGCGCCGATCGTGTCGAGCGATTGCCGCAGGCCAAAGCTCGCGCCGCGCAGGCCGACCGGGGCGATATCGGCGATCAGCGCATCGCGCGGCGCGCCGCGAATGCCCTTGCCGACTCGATCGATGAAGCGCGCCGCTACCAGCCATCCGACGCTGGGCGCGAGCGGGAACAGCGGCTTGGTGAAGGCGGCCAGCCCATAGCCGAGCGCGGCGAGCAGCTTGCGGCGGCCGAGCCAGTCCGACAGCGCACCGGAGAAGATCTTGGTGATCGAGGCGGTCGCCTCGGCAACGCCCTCGATGAAGCCGACGGTGAGGGTGGAGGCGCCGAGCACGGTGACGAGATAGACCGGCAGCAGCGCGTGGATCATCTCGGAGGAGATGTCCATGAACATCGACACAAAGCCGAGCACCCAGATCCCTCGGGGCAGCGTGGTACGTACGGCATTCGGTGTCGTCATCGTCACGTCTTCGTCGTCCCCTCGCATTCGCCTGCCGGCCGCCAGCAGGCAACAAAAAACCCGCCATCGGCGGGTACGTCCATGCTCCCGCCAAAGGCAGAGGCCCAAGATTGCCTCTCCTCGAGCAGGAGTCATCAGCCCATGAGGTCATCGACCGCCGGGCGGTTATCGGGGGACTCCATCCCCATCTGTGCGACCAACCTAGCATGGAAATCGTGCCGGACAAGTGGGCGGGGTCGCGTGCCTCCGTGGGCAGCTGGATTCCGGGCCCTCGCTTCGCGAGTCCCGGAACGACGGCTCTTGAGATCGCCCCTGTTCCCGACGCAAGCGCGGCAACATGGCGGCAGACTTGCGTAACGTGTGAATTCCTAACTCGAATGTGAAGCACAAGCGATCTTCGGCCTTTGCGGCAAGCCGATTGCATGTCACCATCGCGTCATACGACGGGAGACTGCGATGCGTTTGCTGTTCTCGATCGGGGCTGTGCTGGTGGCCGGCATGTTCGCCGGAGGGGACGTCGCGGGCATCGCGGCACCAGGACCCAAATTCGAATCGCCCAGAACTCAACCGCAGCGGCTTGCGGCCGACAAGGACGCGCAGAGCGTCGATGTCGAGCTGATCCTCGCGGTCGACGTGTCCTACTCGATGGACATGGACGAGCTCGCGATTCAGCGCGAGGGCTATGCACAGGCGATCCAGTCGAAGGAGTTCCTGCAGGCGCTGAAGCTCGGCCCGAACGGCCGCATCGCAGTGACCTATTTCGAGTGGGCCGCCTCCAGCGACCAGAAGATCATCATTCCCTGGCGGCTGATCGATGGTCCGGAGACGGCGGACGCGGTTGCCGCCGAGATCATGAAGACGCCGATCCGGCGCGCTTCGCGCACCTCGATATCAGGCGCGATCAACTTCGCGATGCCGCTGTTCGACGAGGATCCCTATCGCGGCCTGCGCCGCGTCATCGACATTTCCGGCGACGGTCCGAACAACAATGGCGGCCCGGTCACGATGGCGCGTGACGCCGCGCTGGAGAAAGGCATCGTCATCAACGGCCTGCCGATCATGGTCAAGGAGCCGTCCTATTCGACCATGGATATCGACAATCTCGATCTTTATTACGAGGACTGCGTCATCGGAGGGCCGGGGTCCTTCGTCATCACGATCAAGGAGCGCGACAAGTTCAAGGAAGCGATCCGCACCAAGCTGCTGATGGAAATCGCCGGCCGCACCCCGGAGCGGCCCGTGATGCCGGTTGCCGACAAGGAGCCGCGCGTCAATTGCCTCATCGGCGAGAAGATCTGGTCCGATCGCTGGGGGCGGTGAGGGGGCGGTTTTTTCCGGTGGCATCACGCCAGTTCCGGCTGAGATCTTTTGCCCGCCCGGCCGAGGCACGCGCTTAACGGCTCGTTAACGGGTGCGTGGCCCTAATCGCATCGTTACTGTTCGTTCCCGCCGGCATCCTGACCTGCCCAAGCCAGCGAAAGCGGGTTTGTGAGGCCCGTCCGAGCAATCCAATGGCCATCGTCACATCGAGCACCAGCCAGATTTCGCCCGCCAACGAGCGGCTGTATCGCCAGAGCGCTCTGCTCGGTGACTGGAAGGGCAATTGGGTGGGCAACAACCAGCCCGTCGGTTTCAAGGTCGTCAACATCCGCGGGGCCCGGGCGCAAGTCGAGTACACCCACAACGGACGCACCGAGCGCGGCTTTGGCGAGGTTCAGGGCACGCTCATCACCTTCGGCGGCGTCACGGTCGGCACCAAGGACGGCAAGAACATGGTGATGCTGTTCTCGTTCGGGGGCGTCGGCAAGCAGACTGCAAATCTGCAAAAGCAGGACCCGCCCGCGTCCGACAGCCGCCTGATGGGAAGCTGGGGCGGCTATTCCAGCGAGAACGGCAAGAGCGCGAGCTTCAAGGTGCTGTCCGTCAATGGCAAGGAGGCCGAGGTCAGCGTCACCACCGACGGCGTCACCCGCAAGGGCACCGGCTTCGTCTACAAGAACGTCATCATGTTCGGACAGACGCAGATCGCAAGCGACGACGGGCAGAACGGCAAGATCATCTACCAGGTCGGCACCAAATCCTTCATGGTGCCGGTGACGAAATATCCGCCGGCGGATTCGTCGTCTTCGGTCGACAAGACCGCATAACCCTTTACAGCGCTGTTCCGCCGGAGTGAGCCAGCGCCTTCAATTCTCGGTCGACCTGCCGCAGCACTGCGCAGGCCTGTGCGAAGCCGCCGTCGGCGACGAGTTGCCAGATCCGGTCGGACTGCTCCACCAGGTGCGGAATCGTCAGCGGCAAGCTGGCTGCCTCCTGCAGCGCCCCCTTCTCGTTGATCAGATAGCGCTCGTTCAGTGCGAACAGCACCTGCGCGACGCAGGCGAGCGATCTGTAGAGGCAGCCCGCGACATGGGTCCTTTCGTTGCGTGCGGCCGCGAGCTCGGCATTTTCGATGCTGAACAGGACTTCCCATTGGAAGCGCCGGATCAGGGCGCTGCGTAGAGGCTCCGGATAGGGAAGTGCGATCGATTTGTGCCGGGCGATCATTCCGTTCGGATCGTGCAGCGGCTGACAATATGCGATCTCGCCCATCCAGATCGCTGAGCAGAAGCCGTGGGGATGGCCGGGCTGGTAGTCCATGGTGACCGCTCCGGCGCCGCAGGATTCCATGACGGCCTCGACCGCGTCAGCGTCGCGGTAGAGCAGGTCGACCTTGCGGCCTCCCACCGAAAGCCAGGCGCCGCCGACGACCCACGGGCCCCATTCACCGACGGGCGTCACCGTCGTGGCGGCGGGATCGTCCGCGATCGTCTTCGCGGCGGCAAGCAACCGTCCGGTGTCCAGCGCTGACTTGAAATAGAGTCCGATATCGTAGTCCGAGGCCGCATGCGCGCGGCCCCGCGCGCGAGAGCCGCCGAGCACGACAGCTTGAACGCCAGGTACATCGGCAAGAACGGATGTCAGGCGGGTGAGCAGCGGATCGTCCGGCATCAGGTGCGGTTCCCCGAAAGAACTGCGGCCGCGAGGGCCGGCGCGGTCACTCCGCTGGCATTGATGATGGTCGAGGAGTATAGTTTTAAGGGCTTTTAGACGGTAGCCAGAATGTTCGACCTTGCACGCTCATGCGCTCTTGCAGCTCTCGCCGTGTTCTGCCTCGACGGAGCGCCGGTTCACGCGCAAGTGGCGCCGCTGCGATATTGGATTCCCGGCGGGCCTTTCGGCCTTGGCGGCGCTGCCGGCCTGAGCTCCGACAGCTATGGCAACTTTGCGGGCTTCAACGCCGGAGAGGCCGATTGGCGTACGAGCTCTGCGAACGGCTTCTTCATCGGTCGCGAACGCGGCAATCTCGGATTGAGCGGCTTCAACCAGGCGGGCTCGCTCGGCAATTTCAGCGCGCTTTCTTATGACAGCACGCAATTCGGCTATCAGATGAAGACCGGCGGCGGCATGCCCGTCACCTTTTTCGCCGGCTTCGACACGCTGAAATACGGCAACGGCATCGGCAGCTCGCTGGCGCCGCTCACCTCCACCGCCGCGCCCGGCTATGGCGGGTTTGCGGGTGTCGAATTCAAGCCGACCTCAAATCTCAGCCTGTCGTTCGGCGTCGGCTACACCCAGCAGGATTCGGGCCGCATGGACAGCGATATCAGATCGAACATGCTGCCCGGCGAATCGCCGGCGCTGAGCGGCCTGCGACGCTAAAGCTTGATCCGAACCCGAAGGGCCGCGTTAGCGCAAAGTGCGAAGCGGCTTTCCGGAAAGATCATGCGCCAGCGCTTTACGATCGCATCACCAGCTCCGGTGGACGCCGCAGCGATTTCGGCAGGCTTGGGCCGGTGCCGAAGCGCATCACGATGTCGGGGCGTCGTTCGCCGAGGCCGAGCCGGGTCGCGAATTGCTGCCTCAGTGCTGCGACCTCGACCGGCTGGTTGACGAAGGAATATTTCAGTCCCAGTGCGGTCGCCTGCAAGCCGAAGCGCTGGCAGGCGCGGCCGACCGCGATCCAGTGCGAGGTGTCGCTGCGATCGGCAGCAAGCACGACGACACCGGCCGAGCTGTCGAGCTGCTCGCGGTATTTCTTGTTTTCTCCGCTTTCGGTGAAGAACAGCTTCAGAAGCGGCCGGGCCATCCAGGACGGCAGTGCAGGATTTCCCGATGCGGGCGCGAACAACCCGTCCATGGTCGCGACCGCCTCTGCCTCGTTGAAGCGGATCCAGTCGACGAGCTCGCGCATGAAGGCCTTGTCGCGCATCTGCGCCGAATTGCCTTCGAGCACATAGTCGGCGACCTCAGCCATTCCGGCACGCTCGGTGATCAGGATCGCAGCGACGCCGGGTTGCCGGCAGGCGTTCTCGAGCTGGCGCAGGATCTCGGGCGCGGCTTGCTTGCCGGCGAAGGCCGCGCGGGTGCACTGCCTGACGGGAATTGCATCGGCCAGGGCCGATGCCGCAGGAGCGGCCTCGTCGAGCGTGATCACGATGCGATCGCCGTCGACGCCCGGATCGGCGCGCCAGCCCAGCGTGGCCGCGGCGAGGATGAGGTTTTCGGCGGCGCAGCCGAGACTGACGAAGAGATGATGATCGTCGGGATCGACGGCCGGACAGCGCCGCGCGACGTCAGGCGCAATCGTGATGACATTGCCGCGGACGGCGAAGATCCACGGCTGGGTGTTGTGGCTGTTGGCCGCAAGCGTCGCGAACCGGACGAGCTCGCGATCCCTGGGCGCTGCTCGCAGCGGAGCCCGTGACGCGTTGATGGCCTCATCATAGGTCATCGCCGCCAGCGCGGCGGAAGGGCTGCCGATCGCTGCCGCAGAAAGCCCGAGCGCGGTCGTGATGAATTGTCGCCGATCAACCACGGACTTCCGCTCCACACCCCATGATGAGGCATTCTTAGCGCCAGGCGGCGCCGAGAAGATTGACCGGAATCAAGGTCGGCAGGATCACGATACGCCGGCGACCAGCGGACGCTGCAGGTGCCGGGCCATCAGGTCGGCGGCTTCGCTGTAGCGCCGCGCTTCCAGAACGTCGAGCAGGCGCAGATGCTCGCGCACGTGCCGCCTCATGCCGTCACGATCGGCGAAGCTGCGATAGGCGAACAGGCGCCTGATCGAGTTCACGCGCTTGAGTGCTTCGAGGAAGAATGGATTGCCTGCTCCGCGGATGATCTCCTCGTGGAATTCGCAGCCGGAGTGAAAGATCTCGCCAATCGTCATCCTCTCGATTTCGCCGTCGAAGATCCGCTGTTGGCGCTCGCGCAGGCGTGTGATCACCTCCTGGGGCAGCGCAAAGCCGGGCTGTGCGATCGCCGCCGGCTCGATCACTGCGCGAAACGCCTTGGCCTGCGCCTGCGCTTCGGGGCTCGAGACCGTCTCCGCGAAACGCCAGCCATAGCCGGGCAGGCGTGCGATCCAGCCCTCGGCGGCGATACGGTCCAGCAGCCGCTGCAACTCCGCGCGGCTCAGATCATAGCGGCGCAAGAGCTCCGCCTCCGTGACGTCGGCTGGGAGTCGGCTCGCGAGCACGTCCCCTGCGATGGCCGTATAAACCTGCTCGCCGCGCCTGACGGCCGCGAGCGCCGGTTGGGCGGCGCCGCTGGTCGGATTCTTCGCCAGCACGAAGCCACGATGCGGCTCGCCGCGTGCCAGCCCCGCCGCTTCCAGGGCCTTCAGGCCGAGCCGGATCGGCGCGCGTGAAAGGTCCAGCGCATCCGCAAGCCTTTGTTCGACCAAGCGGTCTCCGGCCTTCATGCCTTCGCGGCGGGCGAGCGCCATGATGAGGCCGGCGAGCTGCTCGGCCCGCTCGGAACCGTTCTTGTCGCTGCGCGGTCGGGAACTGTCGGTGGCGCTCATTGCAGTGCACGCAAGTTTTAGGGCTTGACAGACTGTCTCATGGATTGTTCTTTCATGCAACAATATACAATCGTCTCAAGGGAGGCCCACATGGCCCGCGAGCCCGATGTCCACATTTGCGAGGTCGCGCCCCGCGATGGTCTCCAGAACCTGGACATCTTCGTTCCGTCCGAGGCCAAATGTGCGTTGATCGACATGATCGCCGCCGCGGGCATACGCGAGATCGATGCCGGGTCGTTCGTCCCGCCGAAGGTCGTGCCGCAATTCGCCGACGTTGATGCGGTGATGGCGCATGCGCTCATGCACAAATCGACTCTCATCGGCGCGCTGGTGCCGAACCCGAAGGGCGCCGAGCGCGCCATCGGCGCCGGCGTCGACGCCGTCTATTTCGTCATCTCGGCCAGCGAGACGCACAACCGCGCGAACGTGCGCCGCTCGGTCGACGAGCAGGTCGAGGGGTTTCGCGCAGTCCGCGCTGCGATCGACGCCCGGCCGTTGGGGCAGCGGCCGCGATTGATGGGGGCGATCTCCACCTCCTTCGGCTGCTCGCTAGAAGGGGAGGTGAGCGAAGCGGCGGTGTGCCGGGTTGCGCGCGCTTTTGCCGAAGCGCGTGCCGACGAGATCGGGCTTGCCGATACCGTCGGTTATGCGACGCCGAAATCGATCCGGCAGATGGTCGCGGCCGTGCAGCGCGAGCTCGGGTCGCAAATGACGCTGCGGCTGCATCTGCACGATACGCTCGGCGCCGGCCTGGCCAATGCCGTCGCCGGCCTCGAAGCGGGCATCCGCCGTTTCGATGCCGCCGTATCCGGCCTCGGCGGATGTCCCTTCGCTCCGGGCGCACGCGGCAACATCGTCACCGAGGATCTGGTGTTCATGCTGGAGCGCATGGGGCTCTCCACCGGCATCGACCTCGACCGCCTGATGCAGACCCGCGAGATTCTCGCCCGCCACATCCCCGCAGACCATCTGACCGGGCATCTGCACGAGGCCGGAATTCCCAAGCTCCTGCGGAGCGCGGCATGACCATGGCTGTGCGTGAGACGGGATCTGAGCTTCGTCCGTTGGCGGGCCTTCGGGTCATCGAGTTCAGCCAGATGGTGATGGGGCCGAGCTGCGGCTTGATCCTGGCCGATCTCGGTGCCGACGTGATCAAGGTCGAGCCGCCCAAGGGCGACCGTACCCGAGCCTTCAAGGGACCTGCCGCCGGCTTCTTTGCGACCTACAGCCGCAACAAGCGCAGCATCGCTCTGGACACCTCGACAGCACAGGGCCAGGACATCGCACGCAGACTGATCGAGCACAGCGACGTGCTGATCGAGAACTTCCGGCCGGGCCTGTTGAAGCGGATCGGTCTCGACTACGAGAGCGTCGCGGCTTTCGCACCTCGCCTGATCTATTGCTCGCTCAAGGGCTATCTGCCCGGTCCTTACGAGAACCGCCTGGCGCTCGACGAAGTTGTGCAGATGATGGGCGGCCTCGCCTACATGACCGGTTTGCCCGATAGGCCGATGCGCGCCGGCGCCTCGGTCAATGACGTCATGGGTGGCATGTTCGGCGTGATCGCGATCCAGGCCGCGCTCGCCGAGCGGCAGCGTACCGGCCGGGGCCGCTACATCCAGAGTGCGCTATATGAGAACAACGTGTTCCTGATGGCCCAGGCGATGATGTGCGAGGTGGTCAGTGGCCAGCCTTCGATCCCCTATTCGATCAAGGACAGCCCGTGGCCCGTTTACGACCTCTTCGACACCAGGGATGGCTCGAAACTGTTCGTCACCATCGTCGGTGAAGAGCAATGGGAAGCGTTCTGCCGCGCCTTCGAACGCGAAGCTTGGCTCTCCGATTCCCGCTTTGCGACCAGCAATGACCGGGTCGATCATCGCGGCTGGTTGATCCCGGAAATCGCGAACATCTTCAAGCAATGGGACAAGGCCGATCTCGCCGCGCGGCTCGAGCAGCTCGATCTGCCCTACGCACCGGTGAACAAGCCCGGCGATCTCTTCGATGATCCGCATCTCAACCAATCCGGCGGCCTGACCGACATCCGTTTGCCTGACGGTAACGAGGTCAAGACACCGCTGTTGCCAATTGCCATGGACGGAAAGCGGCTGTCCAACCGCTACGATCCACCCGGTATTGGCGAGCACAGCGGCGAGATCCTGAGCGAGATCGGGATGTCGCCGGATGAGATCGAACAGCTGCGACAAGCAGGGACAATCAAGGTCCCGCCGTCCTGACGGACCGCGCGATTGAACAATAACCAAGGGAGGAGGATCACATGAGCATTTCTAGACGCCAGGCGCTGTTCGCGGGGTCTGCATGGGCCGGCGCGTCACTGCTGCCGCGGCCATTGCGTGCGGAGGCCAAGCGCGTCTCGCTCGCTTTCGGGCCGGTGTCGCCGGTTTACGCCATCGGCATGATCGCAGAGCTGAAGGGGTACTTCAAGGACGAAGGGCTCGATTCCAAGCTCGTTACCGGCAATGCCGGTACGTTCGGCCGACAGACATTGGCGGCGGGGCAGGCGCTGTTCGCGCATGGCGATGCCAGCCATCCGCTCCAGCTCGGTGCGCGCGGCAAGCCCTGCAAGATGCTGCTCGCGACCGAGATGGTATGCTCCTACGCCAACATCGTGGTCCGGCAGGACCTCTACGAGAGCGGCATCAATTCGGTCGAGAAGCTCGCAGATTACAAGCGCCCCGACGGCGCCAAGCCGATCGTTGCCGCGACCGCCATCGGGTCAGGCACCTGGGTGTACGGCACCTATGTGTTCGAAGCGCGTGGGCTCGGCAACAAGGTGAACTGGGTTGCGGGCGGCGGGCCCAACACGATGTTCCCATCGCTGCAGACCAAGCAGTTCGACGCCATCGTGGCGCCGCCGAGCTGGATCGTCGAGGTCGAGAAGAAGGGTTTTGGCCGGACGATCTACGACACGTCGAAGCCTGGCGTGTTCGAGAAGGATTTCGGCGGGACGTTGCCCGTGCTGGTGATCTACACGCTCCAGGACACGGTCCAGCAGGACAAGGCGATGGTGCAGGCCTACGTCAACGCGATCTACCGGGCGATGGCTTTTGTGAAGGCGACGCCGCTCGCGGAGGTGCGGGCGCTGGTCACGCCGAAGTATTTTTCAGGGATAGATCCCGATGCGGTCAGCGCCGAGCTCGGCTTCGACAAGTCGACCTGGGCCTATGACGGCGTCATCGACAAGGCGTCGTTCGAACGCGGCGCCAAGCCCTGGTACCGCAAAGGAACCGACATTCCCGAAACCAGGTACGAGGATGCGGTCGACATGAGCTTCCTTCAGGCGACCAGGGCGAAATACAAATGATCGTCGCGCCAAGCCAGGGCCTCGCGCTCGCGCGCGACGAGGATCAAGCAGCGGCTGCGCGCACGCGCATCGCCGTCCAGGGTCTTGCCAAGCGCTTCAACGCGTCCGGCCGCGAGTTCGTAGCGGTGGATGACGTTTCCTTCGAGGTCAAGCAGGGCGAGTTCGTCGCGCTGCTCGGTCCATCCGGCTGCGGCAAAAGCACCATTCTGAACATGGTCGCGGGGCTGTTGCCGCGCTCCGGCGGACGCATCCTGATCGACGGGGACTCGGTCGAGACCGGCGAGGTCAACCCCAGGGTCGGCTACGTCTTCCAGCGCGATACCCTGTTTCCGTGGCGGACCGTGGAGCAGAACATCGGCTATGGGCTGGAGATCGCGGGAATGCCAAAGAGCGAGCGTGCCGGCCGCGTCGCCACCGCCGTCGAGAAGGCCGGCCTTGCAGGCTTTGCGCAGAGCTTCCCGCGCATGCTGTCCGGCGGCATGCGCCAGCGTGTCGCCTTGATGCGCACGCTGATCCTGGAGCCCGAGATCCTGCTGATGGACGAGCCGTTCGGCGCGCTCGACACCCACACCAAGCTCGAGATGCATAAGACGCTGCTGGAGATCTGGGAACGCGAGCGGCAGACCGTTCTGTTCGTGACTCACGATCTCGGCGAAGCCTTGACGCTGGCGAGCCGCATCATTCTGCTCTCGGCGCGCCCCGGGCGTCTCAAGGAAGACTTCGACGTCGCCATTCCGCGGCCGCGCGATCCCGTGGCCGCGCGCGAGACGGCCGAGTTCGCCCGGCTCTATTCCCACATCTGGCATTCCCTCGGCGAAGAATTCCGCCGCACCAGGGCCGACTGATCATGTCCAACAGCCGCACCGTCATCCTGTTCTGGCAATTGGCCATTCTCGCAGTGGTTCTCGTCGTCTGGCAATGGGGCTTCGAATGGAGCAAGACGCTGCTGCCGAAGGCCTACGTGCCGAAAATCCTCGATCCCTATTTCGTCGCCAAGCCGTCGCTGATCTGGCAGAGTTTCCTGCGGCTTGGCTGCTTCACAGACGCGACCGGCTTTACCGCCTGCATCAAGGGCAGCGACAACAATCTATGGCTTGCCACACTCGTCACGTTGAAGAACACCTGGTGGGGCTTTCTGTTCGGCTCGGCGAGCGGGATCGCGGTAGGCCTGGTGCTCGGCCGTTCCGATTTCCTCTCTCGCGTGTTCAGCCCCTACATCGTGGCGTTCAACTCCATACCGCGCATTGCGCTGGTCCCGCTCGTCATCCTGATTTTCGGCCTCGGTGACCTCTCCAAGATCGCAACCGCCTGGCTCGTCGTGTTCTTCGTGGTGTTCTTCAACACCTTCGAGGGAACGCGTGCGGTCGACCGTGACCAGATCGCTGCCGCCCGCCTGCTCGGCGCCAGCGAATTCACGGTGCTGCGCACGGTCGTGATCCCGTCCGCGCTCGCCTGGGTGTTTGCCTCGCTCCTGCCGGCCGTGTCCTTTGCCCTGATCGGCGTCATCGTCGGCGAGTTCATCGGCGCCGAACGCGGGCTCGGCAAGCTCATCATCGAAGCCGAGGCACGGGCCAATGCCAGCGAGATGATGGTGGCCATCTTCGTCATGATGTTCGTCGGCATCCTGCTGGCGATCGCAGTGCGTTCGCTGCAGTCCTACCTGTTGCGATGGCAGCCGCAGTTCGAGGCCTCGGCGTAGCCGCCCGCGTCAGCGGCTGAACCGCGCCACCAGCTCGACATGCGGCGTGTGGCGGAACTGGTCGATCGGCACCACGGCCTCCAGCCGATAGCCGCCGTCGATCAGGAGCCGCGCGTCGCGGGCAAAGGTCGCGGCGTTGCAGGACACGGCGATCACGACCGGCACCTTGCTCGCCGCAAGCTTCAGCGACTGCGCCTGCGCGCCCTGGCGCGGCGGGTCGAACACCACGGCGTCGAAGCCCCGCAGCTCCTGCGGCACCAGGGGACGGCGGAACAGATCGCGCGGTTCGCATTTGATCGGCTTCAGGCTAGGTGTGCGCGCAGCTTTCGCCAGCGCCGCGATGGCGCCGGCGTCACTGTCATAGGCGGTGACGCGGGCCTTCTCCGCGAGCCTCAGCGCAAACGGGCCGACGCCGCAGAAGAGGTCGAGCACCTCCTTGGCCTTGCCGATGCGCTCGGCGACGAGTGCCGCAAGCGTCTCCTCGCCTGCCACCGTCGCCTGCAGGAACGAGCCCGGCGGCAGCGTCACCTCGGCGCGACCCATCCTCACCGTCGGTGGCAGGCGCTGCAGCACCAGCTCGCCATGCCGGGTCAGCCGCGCCAGGCGGTGCTGCTCGGCGACGCGTGACAGCGCCGTGACCAGCGCCGTCGGCAGCGGGCCGGAGCCGCGCACGTCGACATCGAGCCCGCCTGCGGTCGCGGTGACCTGTATGTCCAATGGCTTGGTCACTGGCATCTTGGACGTCAGCGGCTCGGCGAGTGCCCAGGCGGCGTCGAGTGCGCCCTCGAGCGCGGGATCGAGGATCGGACAACGATGGATCGGGATGACGTCGTGCGAGCTCGCAGCCGAAAAGCCGACCTTGAGGATGTCGTGCGTGCCGAACCGGCCGTGCAGCGTGATGCGCCGGCGCCCGGCGCCGTGGGCGTCGACCAGCGGCGCCACCTCGCAATCGATGCCGGCCTGCGCCAGCGTTTCGATCACGATGTTGCGCTTCCAGGCCCGATACGGCTCGTTCGCCCAATGCTGGATCGCGCAGCCGCCACACACGCCGAAATGCGGACAGAATGGTTCGACGCGTTCCGGGCTTGCGACCTCCACCGCCAGCAGCTTGCGCCGGTCGGGATGATGGCCTGCGACGTGATCGACCTCGACGGTCTCGCCGCCGAGCGTATAGGGCACATAGATTGCTTCGCCGGCATCGAGGCAGACGCCGTCGCCGCGATGGCCGACATGATCGATCTTGATGCGCTCAACCACGGCGCGCGCCCAGGAAGAATTCGATGTTGCCGTCGCCGCCCGTGATCGGCGAGGGGAATATGTCGATCTCGGTGCAGCCGAGCGAAGCCGCGAAGGCTGCGATGTCGTCGCAGATCTCCCGGTGCACGGCGGCATCGCGGATGATGCCCTTCTTGTTGTGCTTCCTATCAGCCTCGAATTGCGGCTTGATCAGCGCCAGCAGGCTCATCGGTGCGGCCGCGAGCGACAGCGCCACCGGCAGCACCGTTTTCAGCGAGATGAAGCTGACGTCGATGACGACGACATCGGGCCGCGCCGGCAGGCGCTTGCCCTCATAGCTGCGGATGTCGGTCTCCTCCATCGACACGATCTTGGGATGATCGCGCAGCGAGGGATGCAGCTGGCTTGTGCCGACATCCATGGCGAACACCAGGCTCGCGCCGTTCGCCAGCAGCACCTCGGTGAAGCCGCCCGTGGAGGCGCCGACGTCGAGACAGACATGGTCCTCGATCTCGATCGGGTACCGCTCCAGCGCCCCGGCGAGCTTGACGCCGCCCCGGGAGACGTAAGGGTGGGCGGGCTCGGCCTGGATCACCGCATCCTCGGCGATCGTCTCCGACGGCTTTGCGACCTGCTTGTCGTCGGCCGTGACGAGGCCGGCCTCGATCGCCGCGCGGGCCCGCGCCCGGCTCTCGAACAGGCCGCGCTCGACCAGCAATACATCCGCGCGCTTGCGGGCAGGGGGCATCGGATCTCCGACGGACGACTAAAAAGCTTATGTAGCGATCAATCGCGCGGCCGCCATCCGGACGCAAGTCTCGAACGCGGTGAGATCGTGCCAGACGTCGGTCGGCATGGTGGCCGGCGTCACCAGCGGGCAGCCGTGCAGCTCCAGCGCATGGATCATCATGAGGTTGTCGACGAGGCCGAAATCTTCGACCGCCAGCCCCTGTGCATCGACCAGCCGCCCGTTCTCGGAGGTGACCTCCATGAAGCGACTGAGGCGGTCGGCATAGGCGGCGCCATCGTTGGAATAAGCCAGGCAGAATTTGCGGCGGCCGGCCATGTAGCCGAGTTCGTAGACGGTGCCGGGATCGGCGCCGGCGCCCCGGAACGGGGTGAGGTTGGCGATGATCGCGTCGGCATCGTCCATCATCGCCTCGTTGCCGCAAAAGATTTGCCGCGAGGCATTGGGCGCGGTGAGGTCGGTCGCGTTGTCGAGGGGATAAAGGCCGGTAAGCCCGTGCGCGGCGCAGATTTCGACCTTGCGCCGGCCGATCTCGACGGCATCCGGCAGGAACACGTCGGGGCCTGCCAGATAGATTTTCATCGCACGACCGATTGAGAAGGCATCGGAGTTGCCGCGACGTCGGCGGTGGAAAACCTCTCCCAAGGGGAGAGGTCGCGCCGAAGGCGCGGGTGAGGGTTACGCTCTCACGTGGGATCTGAGCCCCTCACCCGGATTGCACTGGACGATGCTTCGCATCGCCAGGAGCAATCCGACCTCTCCCTACGGGAGAGGTCGGGTTCAGCGTCTGCCGCGACAATCAAGCCAGCTTGACCGTCTCGGTCTTCACATCCTTGCCGAGCGCCTCGAACACCTTGGCCACGATGCCCTTGGCGTCGAGGCCGGCGCGGGCGTACATGGCGGCCGGGGTGTCGTGATCCTGGAACACGTCGGGCAGCACCATCGAGCGGAACTTGACCATGCCGGTGTCGAGCACGCCCTGATCGGTCAGGTATTGCGCGACATGCGAGCCGAAGCCGCCGATCGAGCCTTCCTCGATCGTGATCAGGATCTCGTGGTCGCGCGCGAGCTTGAGCACCAGCTCGGTATCCAGAGGCTTCATGAAGCGCGCATCGGCGATCGTGGTCGACAGGCCGTGGGCGGCGAGCTCGTCGGCGGCCTTCTCGCATTCGGCGAGACGGGTGCCGAAGGAGAGCAGCGCGATCTTGCTGCCCTGGCGGATCACACGGCCCTTGCCGATCTCGAGCGGAATGCCGACCTCGGGCATCTCGATGCCGCGGCCTTCGCCGCGCGGATAGCGCAGCGAGCTCGGACGGTCGTCGATCGCAACCTGGGTCGCCACCATGTGCACCAGCTCGGCTTCGTCGCTAGCTGCCATGATCACCATGTTGGGCAGGCAGCCGAGATAGGCGTTGTCGAACGAGCCGGCATGGGTCGCGCCGTCGGCGCCGACGAGGCCGGCGCGGTCGATGGCGAAGCGGACGGGCAGGCTCTGGATCGCGACGTCATGGACGATCTGGTCGTAGCCGCGCTGCAGGAAGGTCGAGTAGATCGCGCAGAACGGCTTGTAGCCTTCGGTCGCAAGACCCGCGGCAAAGGTCACCGCGTGCTGCTCGGCAATGCCGACGTCGAAGGTGCGGTCGGGGAAGGCCTTGTTGAAGATGTCGACGCCGGTGCCCGAGGGCATCGCCGCGGTGATGGCGACGATCTTGTCGTCCTTCTGGGCTTCCTTGACGAGGCTCTGGCCGAACACGTTCTGATAAGCCGGCGCGTTCGGCTTGGCCTTGGCCTGCGTGCCAGTCGCGACGTCGAACTTGACGACGGCGTGGTACTTGTCGGCGGAGGCTTCCGCGGGGCCGTAGCCTTTGCCCTTCTGCGTCACGACGTGGACCAGGATCGGACCAGTCTCCATGTCGCGGACGTTCTTCAGCACGGGCAGGAGATGGTCGAGGTTGTGGCCGTCGATCGGGCCGACATAGTAGAAGCCGAGCTCCTCGAACAGCGTGCCGCCGTCCATCATGAAGCCGCGGGAATATTCCTCGACGCGATTGGCGCGGTTGGCGAGGATCTTGGGCAGGCGCTTGTTGATCTGCTTGGCCGCATCGCGCAGCGTGCGATAGGTCTTGCCGGAGTAGAGGCGCGACAGATAGGCGCTCATGGCGCCGACCGGCGGTGCGATCGACATGTCGTTGTCGTTGAGAATGACGATCAGGCGCGAGTTCATCGCCCCCGCATTGTTCATGGCCTCATAGGCCATGCCGGCCGACATCGCGCCGTCACCGATCACGGCGATAACGTTGTTCTTGCCGCCGGAGAGGTCGCGCGCCACGGCCATGCCGAGGCCGGCGGAGATCGAGGTCGAGGAATGCGCCGCGCCGAACGGATCGTAGTCGCTCTCGCTGCGCTTGGTGAAGCCGGACAGGCCGCCGCCGGTGCGCAGCGTGCGGATGCGGTCGCGCCGGCCGGTGAGGATCTTGTGCGGATAGGCCTGGTGGCCGACGTCCCAGATCAGCCGGTCGCGCGGCGTATCGAAGACGTAATGGATCGCGGTGGTGAGCTCGACCACGCCGAGGCCCGCGCCGAAGTGACCGCCGGTCACCGAGACGGCATCGATGGTCTCCTGCCGCAGCTCGTCGGCAACCTGGCGAACCTGCTCGACCTTGAGCTTGCGCAGATCTTCCGGCGTCCGGATGGTGTCGAGAAGCGGCGTCTTACTGTATGCGTTCACGGCGATTTCCAATTTGTCAGCACCGGAAGGTCATTCCGGTGCGCGATGGGTTTGCACAATATCGGCGCAGCGCGAGTCCTATAACCGTCGGAGCCACCTGCACGGGGCAAGGCCCCGCCTTCAAGCTTAGGTAAGCTTAAGTGTGCTCCGGTTCAGTCTCTGTGATCCCTGTCACTTAGATCGGCTTCGTCCGTCCCAAGCCAATTTCATTAGCAGTTTGAAGCACTTGTCGTCGGTAATCGGTGCCCACGCAAGGCTTACAAAAAGCCACACTCCGCGCAGCTTTACACCAAAGCTTAGGCCAAAGCCAACCCGCTGGGCCGATTAGGGGTATGCAGGTGCAACTCGCGGACCAGAAGTGGTTAACCTCGGTGCGGGGTAAGGGGTTCCGGCCTTGCTGGTTCTTGGGAGGCTTTTTGGCCTGAGTATGGGCTTTTCTCGCTCTCAACGACCCGATTCGAAGACAGGGACGTATCGACCGCCAGGGAACCGCATGCCGGCCGGGAGCTGCGGACTGCGATAAGGACGCAGCGGCCACGCTTACCGCGAACACATTCTACGCGGACCTGCGTCGCGGTCTTGCGCGGCCCAGCGGGGGCAGAAGACTGAGCGGGAGAGCACTCTTATTACTGGTTACTGGACGTCGAGCGGCGCAGTGCCGGTGGCCTGGCCGCTGGCATCGGTGGTGATCTTGTCGACGCGCGCCTCGGCCTGGCGCAACAATTCCTCGCAGCGCCGCTTCAGGGCCTCGCCGCGCTCGTAGATCGTCACGGATTCCTCGAGCGGCACCTTGCCGTCCTCGAGCCGCTTCACGATCGTTTCGAGTTCCTCGATCGCGCGCTCGAAGGTGAGCCTGGAGACGTCGACTTGAGTGTTTTCGGCCATATCCGTTTCCGATTGCCCGATTCGCTTCACCTTTGAGAAAGCAGAGTTTTGCGGGCGTAATGTGGCGGGTGCGTCAAGCGCCCATCAGGGTGCCGACATGCGCCGTAACAGATTCTTTCAGTCCCTGCAGGTCATAGCCGCCCTCGAGCACCGAAACAACGCGGCCGCCGGCGGTCTTGTCGGCGAGATCCATCAGCTTGCGGGTCACCCAGGCATAGTCCTCCGCGCGCAGGTTCAGCGAAGCCAGCGGATCGCGATAATGCGCGTCGAAGCCGGCCGAGATGATCAAGAGCTCGGGGCTGAATTTCTCGAGCTGCGGCAGGATCAGATTCTCGAACGCGATGCGGAATTCCGGGCCGCCGTCCTCGGAGGCGAGCGGCGCATTGACGATGGTGTCGTGATCGCCGCGCTCGCTTCTGGCGCCGGTGCCCGGAAACAGCGGCATCTGGTGCGTCGAGCAGTACATCACGGTCGGGTCCGACCAGAAGATGTCCTGCGTGCCGTTGCCGTGATGCACGTCGAAGTCGACGATGGCCGCGCGCTTGATGCCGTATTTGCGCTGGGCGTGGCGCGCGGCGATCGCGACGTTGTCGAAGAAGCAGAAGCCCATCGGCTTGCCGATCTCGGCGTGATGTCCGGGCGGGCGGACCGCGACGAAGGCGTTGCGATGCTCGCCGGCCATCACCGCTTCGGTCGCCGCAACCGCGCCGCCGACGCCGCGCATGACCGCCTCCCACGTGCCCGGGGACATCGAGGTGTCGCCGTCGATATAGACCTGACCGCTGGTGGGCGCGATGTGGCGCAGCTCGGTGACGTAATGCTCGTTGTGGCAGAGCGTGACGAGATCGAGATCGCCCTCCGGCGCCTCCTCGCGCGCCAGGAACTGGAAGCGCTCATGCGACAAAGCTTCTTCCACCGCGCGCAGGCGATCCGGCCTTTCAGGGTGTCCCGGCGGCGTGACATGGTCGAGGCAGGCCTTGTGGGAAAGGAGAAGCGTGCTCATCAGGTCGGCCTCACGGAAAACGGGCTTTTGCCGTCGTTGGCGCATCCGGCGCCAAAACGCAATGCAAAATCCAATCTAAGCGCTTGGCCGGGAATGGCAAAGGGCTGCCCGCTTGATCCGGATCAATTCACCCGCAGGATGCGCCTGGGCGGCAGCGGACCGACCGGCCCGTGCGCCCGGAAGAACGCGAACAGCGCGTCCGCATCGTAACCGCCGTATTGTGGCGCGGTGCCCTGTTTGGCGACGGTAAACCCGTCTCCGCCGACGGCGAGGTAATCGTTGAGCGTGACGCGGTAGCCGCTTCCTGGCTCGATCGGCCTGCCGCCCAGCGTCATCTTCTCGAGGCTGACGCGCTCGCCGAATGGCTTTGAAGCATCCCAAGTATAGCTGAAGCCGTTCGACACCTGGAGAATCCGCGGCCGCTTCGGGTCCAGCCATTGCTGCTCGAGCAAGTCCTTGAGCTGGCTGCCCGTCAGCGTCATGGTGACAAGACGATTGCGGAACGGCTGGCTGGCGAAGACGTCGCCGAACGTGATCGCGCCGTTCTCCTTTGGAACGATGTCGGTGCGGATGCCGCCGGGATTGGTGAGCGCGATGACAGCGCTGCCATCCTTCGCATCGCGCGTTGCGAGCAATTGCGCGTCGGCGATGATATCGCCGAGCGCGCTTTCGCCGGCCTCGTTCGGCACGCGCGACAATGTCTGCGTCACCGAGCCGGCGGGCCGGTTGGCGATCGGCGCGGAGAGCTTGTCGTAGGCGTCGATCAACGCGGTCTGCTCGGGATCCCTGGCCAGCGAAGCGTTGGCGACGATGACGTTCTCGGCCTTGGCGCCGACGATATCGCGAGTCACAGGATCGAGCTTGAGGTCGATCGCGGTGACGAGTGTACCGTATTTGTCGCCGCTGGTGACGAGCCGCCCGTTGATATCGCAGATGTAGGCGCGGTGGGTGTGGCCGCTGACGACGACGTCGACGGCAGGATCGAACTTCCTGACGATGTCGACGATCGGTCCCGTGATGGCAGGGCATTCATTGTAATCGCCGGCGGGCTCGCCGCCCTGGTGGATCAGCACCACGATCGCTTCGACGCCGCGCGCCTTCAGCTGCGGCACCAGCGCGTTCACCGTCTCGGCCTCGTCGCGGAATTCGAGCCCGGCGATGCCCGCTGGCGAGACGATGCCGGCGGTCTCCTTCAAGGTCAGGCCGATGAAGCCGACGGGGATGCCGTCGAACTCCCTGATCTCGTAGGGCGGCAGCACGCTCTTGCCGGTCGCGGTCTCGACGGTGGAGGCCGCGAGATAACGGAATTTGGCGCCCTTGAAGGGATGCGGTCCCTGGCAGCCGTCGACGGGATGACAGCCGCCGTTCTGCATGCGCAGAAGCTCGGTGTTGCCCTCGTCGAATTCGTGATTGCCGACCGAGCTGATCGCAAGGCCCATCATCGAGAGCGCCTCGATCGAGGGCTCGTCGTGAAACATCGCCGACAAAAACGGGCTCGCGCCGATCAGGTCGCCCGCGGCGACGAAGATGGCGTTCTTGTGTCCTTCGCGCAGCTGCTTCAGCAGCGTCGCCATGTACTCGGCGCCGCCGGCCGCCACCGTCACCTTCTTGGACTTGTCCTCGGGGTCGTTGAAGCGGATGCCGCCCGGCGGCGGCCGCAGATGGCCGTGAAAATCATTGATCGCGAGAATGCGCAGCTCGACGGGGGCTGCGCTCTGGGCCGCAGCGGGGAGGGTGCCGGTGAGAGCGAGGACGAAGCAAGCCAGGCGGAGAAGATGTCGCATGGAGTTAGACTATTCGTTCGGCGCGAAGATTTCACGAAGGTTGTTGTCGTCATTTTTGAGGCACGCGCAGCGTCGTTCCCCCGACAATCCCATCATCGCACGAGCCATGCCGCTCGATGAATGCCAGGCCCGTTACGTGCCGCAACAATTAGCTACAATGTTTCATTTGAAAAACCGCTGGTTGTGAGGCACGATCCAGCCCCGTTCCCTTCAGACAGACCGTCAGATTCATGATTGCCGCCCTCCGGATCGACGAATCCTCACCGTATTATCGCGGCTGGCGGGTCGTGCTGGCGTGCTTCCTGATGGCCTTCTTCATGTTCGGCTTCGGCCTCTACGGCCAAGGCGTCTATCTCGCCGAGTTGCAGCGCGCTCACGGCTGGCCGGGCACGCTGATCTCCGCGGCCAGCACCTTCTCGTTTCTCCTGACCTCCGTGCTCGTCATCTTCACCGATGACCTGCTCGAGCGCATCGGGCTGCGCGCGCTGATCCTGTGCGGCCTGTCGGCGCTCGGCGCTTCGACCGTGCTGCTGGCGCTGGTGCAGACGCCCTGGCAGCTCTATCTCGCCTATGCGCTGATGTCGGTCGGCTGGACCGGCATGGGCACGGTGGTGATCGCGACCGTGCTGAATTCCTGGTTCGAGCAGCGGCGCGGCCTTGCGCTCAGCCTTGCCTTCAACGGCGCGACTTGCGGCGGCATCATCCTCGTCCCGCTGCTGCTGTCGCTGACCGGCAGCATCGGTTTCCGGCCTGCGATGCTGACGGCGACGCTCGCGATGATGGTGCTGGTGCTGCCGGCGGTCGTGACCTTCATCGGCTGGCCCGCAGGGATGGTGCCTGCAGCCGGCGGACGTTCCTCCGGCTCCTCAGCGCCGGTTCGCTCGCGCAAGGCGGTGCTCGCCAACGCGGCGTTCTGGACCATGGTGCTGCCGATCGCGCTCGCGCTGCTGGCGCAGATGGGTTTCATCGTCCACCAGGTGACGTTTCTCGAGCCGCTGATCGGCCGCTCCGCCGCAGGGCTTGCCGTCACGATCATGGCGGCGATGGCGATCGTCGGGCGCCTCTCGCTCGGCCTGTTCGTCGACCGGCTCGATGCCCGGCTCGCCTGTGCGGTTTCGATGACGAGCCAGGCGGCTGCGCTGTTCGTGGCTCTGCAAAGCACGAGCCCGACCGTGCTGCTGGCCTGCTGCGCCGTCTACGGCTTCTCGATGGGCAACATCATCACGTTCCCGCCCTTGATCATCCAGCGCGAGATCGGTGCTTCGGCCTTCGCGACCGCGGTGGGCCTGGGCACCTCGATCAGCGGCATCGTCAGCGCTTTCGGCCCCGGTCTCGTCGGTCTGGTGCGCAGCTTGACCGGCAACTACACGACCGCATTCGCACTGTGCGTGGTGCTCAATCTCGTGGCCGCCGGAATCGTGTTGTGGCGGCCGAGGAGAAGGCTGCAAGATTCGCACACTCTATCACCGTCACCCTGAGGCGGCCGCCTCTTCAGCGGCCCTCGAAGGGCGACGGCCCGACAGACGACTAGCTACCCAGCAACGCCGCATCCGCCGCTGCGACCGACTCCGCGCTCTCCGTCACGGTGCGCTCGAGCGCGCCGGCCTGCACCGCGATGTTCTCGGCGAAGAAGCGCGCCAGTGCGACGTAGCGTGGCGCGTCGCCAAGGCCTTCGGCCTTGGCGGCGAGCGCCTCGGAGGCGAGCAGGCAGCCGCCGAGCGTCGCGCCGAATTGCTGCAGATAGGGCGTCGCCCCCGCAAGCGCGTCGTTGGGCGCCGAGGCAACGCGCTCCAGCAGCCATTTGCTGGTGCGCGTGAGCGCCTCCAACGCCTCGCGCAGCTTGGTGCCGGTGGTGCCGAAGGCGGGATCGTTGGAGGCCTCCACCTGCTTGACCGTTGCCGAGAGCTCGTCGAGCAGCGCCCACACCGATGCGCCGCCATTGGCAGCTAACTTGCGCGTGACGAGATCGATCGCCTGGATGCCGTTGGTGCCCTCGTAGATCGCGGTGATGCGGGCATCGCGGTAGTGCTGGGCCGCGCCGGTCTCCTCGATGAAGCCCATGCCGCCATGCACCTGCACACCGAGATAGGCGACCTCGTTGCCGATATCGGTGGAGTAGGCCTTGGCCATCGGCGTCAGCAGCGCCGCGCGTGCGGCGGCTTCAGCGCGCACCTTCGGATCCTTGGCGCGGGTCGAGACGTCGATCGCGACCGCCGTCGCATAGCAGATGGTGCGCGCGGCCGCGGTCTGCGCCCGCATCCGCATCAGCATGCGCTTGACGTCGGGATGCACGAAGATCGCATCCGAGCCGTCGCCTTTCTTGCCTACCGCGCGGCCTTGGCGGCGCTCCTGCGCATACGACAGGGCCTGCTGGTAGGCCCGGTCGGCAACGCCGACGCCCTCCAGGCCGACGCCGAGGCGGGCCTGGTTCATCATCGTGAACATGCAGCGCATGCCCTGGTTCTCTTCGCCGATCAGATAGCCGATCGCGCCGCCATGATCGCCCATGGTCATGGTGCAGGTCGGCGAAGCATGCATGCCGAGCTTGTGCTCGACGCCGCTCGCATAGATGTCGTTGCGCGGCCCCAGCGAGCCGTCCGCGTTGACCATGAACTTGGGAACAAGAAAGAGAGAAATCCCCTTGGTGCCGGCGGGCGCATCGGGCAGGCGCGCCAGCACGAAATGCACGATGTTGTCGGTCATGTCGTGCTCGCCATACGTGATGAAGATCTTCGTCCCCTTGATGCGATAGGTGCCGTCCGCCTGCTTTTCGGCGCGGGTGCGCAGCGCGCCGACGTCGGAGCCGGCCTGCGGCTCGGTCAGCTGCATCGTGCCGGTCCATTCGCCGGAGACGAGCTTTTCGAGATAGATTGTCTTCAGCTCGTCGCTGCCATGCGCGTCCAGCGCCTCGATCGCCGACGCCGTCAGCAACGGGCAGAGGCCGAAGGCGACGTTGGCCGCGCTCCAGATCTCGGTGCAGGCGGCATTGATCGCGAGCGGCAGGCCTTGGCCGCCGAAATCTTCCGGGCCGGACACGGCGTTCCAGCCGCCCTCGGTCCAGCGCTTGTAGGCGTCAGGCCAGCCCGGCGCGGTCGTGACCTTGCCATCCTCGAGCTTGATGCCGTGCTCGTCGCCGACCTTATTGAGCGGCGCCAGCACGTCGGATGCGAACTTGCCGGCTTCCTCCAGCACGGCCGCGGCAATGTCGGCGTCGAAATCGCCGTAATGGCCGGCCTCCAGGGCGGCCTTGAGGCCCGCGCCATGGTTGAGCGACAGCAGCATGTCAGAAATCGGCGCGCGGTAGGTCATGGCTCACTCCCCGAGAACAGATATTGGCGCCGTATTCCCATGAAACGGGAGCGGTCTCAACTGCCGGGATGCCGGATGGCCTGGCCGGAACGGGCAGGGCCGTTGGGCCCAGCATAGAGTGTCGGCCGCCGGGCCTTTTTTGCCCCTCCAGGCGGTTGAAATGCCGCGCCGCTCCCTATAGACCGGCTGCGACCAACGGGAATCTGCGGGTGCCGGTTCTGCCCGTTCCGTTCGTCGTCTGTTGGGGCGTAGCCAAGCGGTAAGGCAGCGGATTTTGATTCCGCCATTCGGAGGTTCGATCCCTCCCGCCCCAGCCAGAAAAATCTCAATGAAATCAATTATTTAAAAGCAATATTCGGCCGCCTCGGCCCGACGTAATCGTAGCACGACTTGCAGCCCTGAGCGATGGTTCGATTGCTTGCTACGCCAATCGAACCTCACAAACACATCGATGTGCGCGGCGTTCTGTGCGCGGTTTCAAATTCTGCTTTTGGTCGATGTGACGCATCGCGACCACTGCGTGACAGCCGTGCATCATCTGTCGCAGTTCATCGCGTGCGATCATGTGATCCATTTCGAATGGTCAGCAAGTGGCGACCCTCGCGAGACATCAACTAGCGCTATTCGCCTCAGCGCGCGGTTCAATATCGGGCAGATTCTCGATGTATCGCTGCACCTCTGTGGCCATCACAAACGTGGAATGGCCATGCTTCTTTGCCTTCAACTGGCCCCGGCCGATTATGCGATCCAGTTTAGCGAGAGAAATCCGCAACTCGCGAGCGGCTTCTTTGCGAGTGAGAAACGACAATCCGGACGTTGGCACGGGCGGTGAGCTTCGCAATTTTCGTGCGTGCGTCATGGCATGAATCACTCGTCATTTAGCTACTCATAGTCTGTAGATTCAAAGGCATCATCCCACAAGCATGCTCATTCTTCTTCTTGTGGATGACGGCATGCCTTCCGAGCAGCTTCGCAAGCCAAGTGCGGCGCTAACGCGAATCTTGGCGCAGAACGTGGTTCGCCTGCGCCGTGCGAAGGGACTGTCACAAGAAGCATTGGCCGATGAATGCGGCCTTCATCGCACCTATGTGGGCTCTGTAGAACGCGGCGAGCGAAACGTAACATTGAGTACGCTTGAAGTATTCGCCAAGGCTCTTAGGGTTTCGGTCATTGACTTGCTGACCAAGGGCACCGATGACTCTCGGCGCTCGCGGTGACGCACAGCGTTCCGTTAAGATAATTTCTGCAACGGAAGCGCCGGGCAATGGGTGGAAAATGGATACACGAGAATTTATTGTCGAAGACCAAGCAAAAACGCTCTTTCCAATTAAGACCTCCCAGCTGCTCCATTCAGCACGGCGAACGGCTGATCGCAGAACACATCGCGAAGTGTTTCGACGAGAATGAGACGGCGTTCTCATTCTTGCCCCAACAGCGGGTTTATTTCAGCTTGAATACGCCGGGCGACGTTTGCTCCGCCGGGCCCGCGTTTTTAAGTTCAGAGCCGAACAATCGAACCACCAAATCAAGAGAGAATCCCAGCTCGTCCTCCACCCCAGCCTCTCGCACCTTTTTTTGGTCGGTCAGAAGCTTCCAGCATTTGAGAAGCCACTGCGGCTGCTCCATCGGAATCTCGTTATCTAGGGGTTCGTTCTTATTGTAGCGGTTAAAGCTGATCTGCTTCCGGAAAAGGATGTATTGGTACTCGTCGATGATCCCAATTTGCTTGGCGCGGTGAGCTATCGCTTGCATGGACACTCGCCAGCGAGCCTTCATACCTTCCAAGTGCTTCAAACGAGCAGAATAAAACTCGCGCAACATCGCATTACGCGGGAGTAAAAGAGAGCCAGCGAACATATTGGCTTCGCTCTCGATGTGTTCACGAACGTCCTTATTTTCTAGGTCTTCTTGTGCAATGTGCCGATGGAGAAGCAGATGCCCTAGTTCGTGCGCAGCGTCGAACCTAGAACGGGAGGCAGATTTCTTTTCGGAGCCAAGCAAGACATATGGTCGTTGCCGTATCCAGCATGAAAAAGCATCAATTTCATCTGAACCCAATTCGAAGCGCGTTACGACAATGCCGTGTGTTTCGAACAGGGCTATCACGTTAGCAATGGGTCCTTCGCCTAGTCCCCAATGCTTCCTCACTGACAATGCGATTTCATCAATCTCAGCCTGCGTATACCCAGACTCTGCCTTAGCAGGCGGGACATCGGGCAGATTGACAGCAGGCAGCTTGATATTCTGGCCAATAAATCCGACTAGCTCCCATAGCCATTTTGTCTTGATGTCTAGAGCATAGTTGACCTTATTCGAGCGCGTCCCGATGCTTCGAAAAAAGCGTGTTCCTCTGATCCCGTCAAAAGACGGGCTGGATCGCAGGAAAAAGGATACAGGCTGCTCCAAAATTTCGGCCATTCGCAAGAGAACCGACATGTCGGGTCGCCGGTCGCCTGTTTCGTAATAACCGATAGCCTGCCCGGTCAGACCTAGGTCGCGAGCCAATTCGGCGCGTGACATCTGCCGCACCAGCCGAGCTTCAACCAAGCGCTGAGGCACAAATCCAGTGGTTCTGTCTGGAAAGGCAACTAGCTTACTCATCGTCCCTTATGTGTCGCTGGATGTTTTCTATCGTTTCTGGGTCGGGCGATTCGGAGGGGCCCTCCGGCGGCGGCAAATCGGTCAGGGGCATCTCATGGGGCATCCGCATCAAGTTCGGAGACCTATAGATATGCCGATTGCGCTCCGGGTGGGGATAGGCAAGGTGCGCGAAATTGAGGTCTTGATAGCCATGTAGAATGTGAAGCAATCGCCGCTCGCCATCCTTGGCTGCTTCCTCTCTAGCGCGGATTAGATTTTCGTCCCAATCATCAAACAAACCAACTTCATTCAATTCCGCGTAGTTATTTCGGAACACCGCGACGCGAGGCTTTTTGCGTGGGTCTTCGACTTGGTTGATCGTGATCCGGGCGCGCGAGGTCAGCATAACAAAATGTTTGCCGGTCGGTCTTGCGAAATACTCCCATGTCCCGTCGAACTCGGGCAGGCTGCCAGCCTTCACTAACTTCTGGAACTCATACGATGCCGCCAGCATGATCAAGTCGCCGCGTTGATACTTCCCGCCCGGAGTTCCGAGGTAAGGTGCCGCGTCAATAGTGGCGTCAGCTGCGATATAGGCGCGCCGAATTGCAGTGGGTATCAATGGCCAAAGTGATTGGGGCACCTCTTCGGTGGTAAACTGCTCCGCCGGGTTGTCGGACATAGTCCAGCTCCGTTGTGATTCACGCTGGACAACAAAATCCGATTTTTCTAGCAAAATGTCAACAGAAGGTTACCGTCCTTCCACCCTGTATTTTGGGTCCGCGTAGCGGAGGGCCAAAAGAAAAAGGCGACCCGCTAGGGTCGCCCTTTCCTTTTCGACTGTCTCTGGGGGGAGGGTGCAAGCACCCCGCATGGCCCAAAGCGCATGGTCGTGAACGTAGTGCCTATAACGTCCGAGTCAACATTTGGTTGACGGGAACCTCATCAAAATTGCATGCTCGACGCGAATTTACCCCGAAACTCCAGCGTTTTCAGCGCATTAAATGGCAGAAAATTTTAGCGCCGAAGAGCAGATGGCGATCCCGGTTGTCTTATCAACCCCGCGCTTTCAAACTTTCCTCGGCGCCAGAAACAATAATGTTCTCAAGGCGTTACAGCTCTATCACTGGAATGCACAGGTCTCGGCCGCATTTCTGTATCCGCTGCACGTCTTTGAGATTTGCCTAAGGAACGCGGTCGCGAATGCCGCGGAATCAGCTTACCTCACTCCCGATTGGCCGTGGTCCACAGCGTTTGAAACCAGTTTGCCGACCACTCACTCCATGCAGCGGTTCAGCCCTCGGCGCGAACTCGTAGCGACCCGAGATTGGCAGCCCCGCCCTCAGCAAACCACTGGAAAGGTCATTGCAGAACTCAAGTTCGCTTTTTGGGTCTCGATGTACACAGGAAGGCACGACGGTCGACTCTGGAATCAGTATCTACGCAGAGAGTATCCGAACCTTCCTCAAGGAATGACAATCGCAGCGGCTCGAGAGAAGATTCGCAATGCTGCCGACAAAATCAGAGATTTGAGGAATAGAATCGCGCACCACGAGCCGATCTTCTCGCGAAACTTAAAAGACGAGTACGACCAGATTGCCGAAATCGTCGGCTATCGCTGCGGGCACACGTCCGCTTGGATGAAGCGAACTCAAGACGTCATGTGGTTGCTCGACCTCCAGCCTCAATAATTGACATCGTAACGGTCACTTCGGCGCCGCTTTAGAAATGCGATGCGCGACTTTGGGAATAGGTTCAATCAGCATGGGATAGCGCGAGCCCACTTCCTTGACGTGACAAGAATCGGGGAGTCAAAAGAATCAAAACGCCGAGGTGATTTGAGTAAGGTCTTGGGCTGCAACTGTTTTTAGTTGGGTTCGATCCCTCCCGCCCCAGCCAGATTGCCCGCTCCGCCTGAAATCACTCACGAAACCGGCCTGGCTGGGGAGCTGCTGCACAGCTCTGCGCTGCACAGGGTGTTTCTCGGCACACATTCCGCCCCCATGCGAACCATGACCGCCGCGACAAAGATGGCGACGTTGAGGGGCGAACGGTCTACGACGGTGAGGCCATCTCATGAACGCGACCTAAAAACGAGAACAACGTCATGCCGCACTTGGTGATCGAATATTCGGAAGGGGCGCTCGCTCGCGACGACGTAACAGGCTTGATGGAAGCGCTCTTTGAAGCCGCTTGGCGAACGGGCATCATGAAGGCGGAGGACGTCAAGGTGCGGGCGTGCGTCTACAACGATTTCCTGGTTGCCGGGAAGCGTGACAGCTTCGTGCATCTGTCTGTCCATTTGCTCGAAGGTCGATCGCCCGACCAGAAGGTCGAGCTGAGTACGAGCCTTCGACGGACGATGACAGAGCGATGCCCGGATGTGGTCAGCATAAGCGTGGATGTCCGTGACATGGACCCGGTCGCCTACAAGAAACGGCTAAAATGACGGGTGCTCGCCACGAGGCGGCAGCTTCTCAGACGAGCAGGGGCTGCGCGGCGAGGGACATCTCCTTGAGGAGAGGCAGGAAGCGATCGATCATCTCACCGGTCGTGATGCGATCGACATGAGCGCCGATATTTGCGGCTGCGATGACGGCGCCATCGTAGCGGCGAATTGGCACCGATATCGACCGAAAGCCCTCTTCGGCTTCCTGATCGACAAGGCTATACCCTTTGGTGCGGTCGGCGATGATCGTCGCAATCACTGCCGATTTGTCGACCAGCGTCGACTGGGTCTGAGCCGCCAGCTTCATGCCGTCGACCGTTCTCGTCAGTTCGTCGTTTGCCAATCTGCCCAGCAGAACGCGTCCCACCGACGTGCAGAAAGCCGGCAGCCGATATCCTATGTCCAGTCCGGTCGAAAATACCCGCGCCGGACTCGAGCGGGCGATGAAAACGACCTCTTCGCCATCCAGGATCGCAAGGGAGCAGACCTCCTTGGCCTTGCCGGCGACCTCGTCCATGAACGGCTGCATCACGGTGCTGATTTGGTTCGACGTCAAATAGGCCGAAGCCAAAAGCAGCACTCTGGGCGTTAGCGAAAACAACCGCTCGTTGCCCGCGACGAATCCGGATTTTACGAGGGTCATCAGAATCCGGCGCACCGTCGCCCGCGGAAGATTCGCGCTCTTGGAGAGGTCGCTGAGGGTCATTGGACGGCGATCGATGCCGAACGACTGTATCACGCGAAGACCCCGATCCAGGGTCTCGATGAACTCGCTTCCCTCCCTCGCCTTTTCCTCTTCTTCCGTACGCTTCAGCCTCGGCATTCTATTGGGCGGTCCCTCTCAGTGGCCTCTCGAAAGCGAGAACCATCACAAATCCGCGCGCTAGGCGCCAGCCTTGTCTCCGGCTGTCACCAGGGATTTGAGGTCAAAGGAAGGGTCTGCGGCTTGCTCCGGTGCGGGGGAGATCCCCGCGGCAATCAGGCGTCGGGCTGCCATTTGCTCGCCTGGCCGGTTGACGCTGTCCACCGCAACCAATCGGCCCTGGCGATAGTAGAAGACCGAGAACCTTCCGTCGTCGACCGAACCGCGGACCGCCTGCCGATCATATCGTCCGGCCAGCCCGACGATCTGCAGCTTGACGTCGTATTGGTCGGACCAGAACCTCGGCACATTCTCATAGGGCGCTCGAGCGCCGGCGATCGCCAATCCAGCGGCCTTCGCTTGATCCTGGGCGTTTTGCACCGATTCCAATCTCACCCAGCTTTCGCAAAAGCGGTTGAAGTGGTTGGCGCAGTCACCGGCCGCGAAAATGTCCGATGTTTCGCATTGTCCGTGCGCGTCAACAACAATTCCATTCGTGCATCTAAGCCCCGCCGAGCGCGCGATCTCGTCATTGGCGACACCACCAATCCCCACCAGCACCAGGTCGGCGTGGACAACGGCACCGTTGCCCAGCACGACAGCGGAAACTTTTCGATCGTTTCCTTTGAAGGAAGCAACCGTTTCGTCGAGCATCACGTCGACGCCAGCCCGCAAATGCGTATCAAGAAGAAAGGTCGACAAGACCGGCGAGACGGCACGTTCAAGCAGGCGGCTGCTCGCTTCCATGACGGTGACCTTCTTGCCCAGCTTTGCCGCGGAGGCCGCAACTTCCAGCCCTATGAAGCCGCCCCCGACGATGACGATCTCCGCAGCATTGGCCAGACCTGCCTTCAGGTCGATCGCATCGGTCACCGAACGCAGATAGAAAATTCCATCGAAGTCCGCGCCCTCAACCGCGATGCGCCGCGCGCGCGAGCCCGTGGCGATGAGGAGCTTTTCAAACCCCAGAGCCTTGTCGCCGGCCAGAGTGATCTGTCGCGCGCGCAAATCGAGCAGCGTGGCGCGCTGCCCAAGAACGAGATTGATCTGCTTGCCTTCGAAGAAAGTCTCGTCGCGCAAGATCAGATTTTGCTCGCTGATGTGCCCGAGAAGGAAGTCCTTGGATAGCGGCGGCCTCTGATAGGGCAGCCACTCTTCGTCGCACACGATGGTGATGGGCTGAGAATAGCCGGCCTCACGAGCCGTGAGAGCGGCTTGAACCCCGGCATATGATGCGCCGATGATGACCAGCCCTGTCATGATTGCCTCGCCGGCACATGGACCACCAACTCGTCGAGGGGGGCGGGCACCTTCAGCTGGCAACTCAGCCGACTGTTCGGCTTTCGCTCTCCCGAGACGGCGGACAGCAACTCGAGCTCTTCTTCGCTCGGCTGAGGGACAGAGCTTGCTTGTTCTTCATCGACGTAAACGTGACAGGTCGCGCAATCGAGGCAGCCGCCGCATTCGCCGTCGATGCCGTGAATACCGTTGCGGACGGCCGCGAGCATCACGCTCACGTCGCGTCCGACCTCGATGGATCTTCCGCTGCCGTCCTGCTGGACAAATCTCACTCGCGGCATCCGACCTCCGTTACCAAGTTGTTCGATCTAAGAACATACGTTCGTTAGATGGTTACAGCAGTTCTGGCGGGCCCTCAATCCCGACTTGTTTGCCGCCGCTGCGGTTCCGTTAGGCAGGTTCTGCGGAAATATTTTGCTTGCTTGCGCGTCACATTGGAGTCATTCTGAACAATAACGAACTAATGTTCGTCTAGCGAACAAACAATGGGGCAAGGTGCGATGAAGCTGACGACAGCGATCGTGGGAGTGGTGCTGACATCAGGCGCGGCGTTTGCCCAGCAGCAGGAGGCCAATGCTCCCTCGCTTGCCTTGATCAACGGCAAGATTCTCACCATGGACGGTCAGTCAAAGGTTGCGGAAGCGCTTGCCGTTCGCGACGGAAGAATCTTGGCCGTAGGAGATGCGGCGACGATCAAGGCGTTGGCCGGAAATCGCACCCGCACGATCGACTTGCAGGGCAAGACTGTCGTTCCCGGGCTGATCGACACGCACGCGCATTTCAAGGCTGCCGGTTTGTCCGACTACGTCGTCAACATGAGCGGCGCCAAGACTGTTGCGGATGCCCTCGCAAGCATCAAGCAGTTCGTGGCGAAGAAAAAGCCCGGCGAGTGGATCATCGGAAGCGCCTGGCATCCCCCGTCACAGCTCGCGGAAAAGCGTTACCTGACACGCCAGGAAATCGACGGCGTCGCGCCGAACAATCCGGTCTATCTCCGGACCGTTGGCCACTTCTCGATGGCCAATTCGATGGCGCTCGAGAAGGCCGGCGTAACCAAGGCCACGCCAAACCCAAGCGGCGGATCGTTTGAGCGCGACAGTGCCGGTGACCTGACCGGCGTTCTGGTCGAGACGGCGATCGACAACGTGGAAAAGGCCGTTCCGGAGTGGACGGCGGACGACGAGTTTCGCCAATTCAAGCTCGCGGAAGGCATGCTGAACTCGTTCGGGATCACCAGCGCCGTGGAAGGGGCCACCTCGCCCAGGGACATCGCGGCCCTGCAGCGCGTGGCGCAGGCCGGTGAAGCAACGCTACGGGTCGGTCTCATGTGGCGCCCGGAGCCCCCCGCTGAGAACGCGGCCTGGGAGGCCATCATGCGAGGCAACGGCGCCTCCTCGGGCTTTGGCGATGACTGGCTGAAGTTCGCCGGAATCAAGATCCTTTACGATGGCGGCATGACGCTCAAGACGGCGCTCATGCGCGAGGCCTATCCAGACTCGCATGATGACTACCACGGCATTGCCCAGCAATCGCCGCAACGCCTCAAGGAGCTGGTGTCCATTTGCAATCGCCACAATTGGCGCGTGGGTGTCCATGCCGTCGGCGACAAGGGCATCGACCACGTCCTTGATGCATTCGAAGCGGCCGACAAGGAGAAATCGATCAAGGATCGGCGTTTCGTCCTGATCCATGGAAGCTTGATAGTGCCCGAGCAAATGGAGCGCGCAAAGCGCCTCGGTGTGAGAGTCGACCTCCAGAACGTTTTCATGTGGGACAAGGCGGCCACCGTCGAACGTTTCCTGGGTGCGGCGGTCGCCAATCGGGCCGTGCCTACGAAAACTCTCATCGAGAAGGTGGGGCTGAACAGCCTCGGCGCCGGCACCGACTTCCCGGTGAACACGATCAATCCCTTCATCAACATGTATGTCATGGTGACCCGCAAGGATCGCGCCGGAGGCGTTTATGGTGCGAACGAAGCCATCAGCCGCGAGCAGGCGCTGCGCCTCTACACCAGCGCGGCATCGCATTATATGTTCGAAGAGAACGAGAAGGGGACGATCGAGGCCGGAAAACTCGCGGACCTGACCGTGTTGTCGGCGGACCTCATGACGGTCCCCGAGGAGCAGATCAAAGACATCAAAGCCGACCTGACGATCGTCGGCGGCAAGATCGTGTTTCAGCGTTAGTCTGCGTCCCGATAGCATGAGGACGCATCTCGAAGCCGAGAGAGGAGATCCAAGTCATGATGAGCCAAGAGCAGAACGACCTCATTACCCGCATCGGACCGAAGGCGCCTGCGGGAAAGCTGATGCGGATGTATTGGCAGCCTGCTGCGCTCGTCGACGAACTCGCGGAGGGGCGCCCCATCAAGGCCGTCAAGCTTCTCGGTGAGAACTTCGTTCTGTTCAAGGACGAAACGGGGCGCTATGGCCTGCTCGATCGCGACTGCCCGCATCGGGGCGCCGACCTTGCCTTCGGCCGGCTCGAGAACGGTGGCCTGCGCTGCGCCTTCCACGGGTGGCTGTTCGACGTCACGGGACAGTGTCTCGAAACGCCCGCCGAGCCTGTAAACTCCTCGCTCTGCAAAAACATCAAGCAGCGGTCCTACCCCGTCGTGGAGAAGGGTGGAATCCTGTGGGCGTATTTGGGTGAAGGCGAGCCGCCCGCGTTTCCGGAGATCGACTGCTTCGCGGCGCCGGACGAATACACCTTCGCCTTCAAGGGCCTGATCGAATGCAATTGGCTGCAGGCGCTGGAAGTCGGCATCGACCCGGCTCACGCCTCGTTCCTTCACCGGTTCTTCGAGGATGAGGATACATCGGCGGCCTATGGCAAGCAGTTTCGCGGTGCGTCGGCCGACTCGGAAATGCCCATGACGAAGGTCCTGCGCGAGTACGACCGGCCGATCATCAACGTCGAGCACACCGAATACGGCCTGCGGCTCATCGCCTTGCGAGAAATCGACGAGCAGCGCACCCACGTTCGCGTCACCAACCAGCTATTCCCGCATGCGTTCGTCATTCCGATGAGCACGGAGATGACGATTACCCAGTGGCACGTGCCCGTCGACGACGTGAATTGCTATTGGTATGCGATTTTCACCAGCTACGCCGCGCCCGTCGACAAGGCAAAAATGCGCGCGCAGCGCCTCGAGCTTTACGAGCTGCCGGAATACCGCTCGCGGAAGAACAAGTCGAACGACTACGGCTTCGACCCGCACGAGCAGGCGACCGAGACTTACACCGGCATGGGCGCGGACATCAACGTCCACGACCAGTGGGCCGTCGAGTCGATGGGCGCTATTCAGGACCGGACGCGTGAGCATCTCGGCCAATCCGACAAGGCGATCATTCAGTACCGCCGGCTGCTTCGCCAGGAGATCGAGAAGGTGGCCTCCGGGGGCAAGCCGCTGTTGTTCCTCGACGCTGCCAGCGCGCGCAGCATCCAGGGGCCGGCCACAATGGACGGCATCGGTCCGACGAAGGGCTGGGAAACCTACTGGATGGAAGTGGACGTCAAGCGTCGTCGGGGCGCTCCCTGGGCCGCGCCGGTGCCCGCCGAGCTCGCCAAGAAGGTGCCCCACCTGACCGCCGCCGAATAGCCCAGGCCCGGCCCAGCTCAGCAAAGGAGATGTCGTTGAGTTTCGTCGAAAAGCACGGTCTCTGGTCGGCCGAACAGAAGGAGGCTGCCATCCGCATGCGGCGGATGGCGGAGGAGCAGGAGTTGCATACGATCCGGCTCTCCTTTCCGGACCAGCACGGCATCTTGCGCGGCAAGGCGCTGGTCGCTTCCGAGGCGCTCTCGTCGATCGAGAGCGGCTGCTCGATAACGACGACATTGCTCGCGAAAGATACCTCTCACCGCACGGTGTTTCCCGTCTTCACCGCCGGCGGCGGGTTCGGGATGCACGAGATGCAGGGGGGAGGCGACATCTTGATGGTCGCTGATCCCACCACCTTCAAGGTTCTCCCCTGGGCATCAAAAACCGGGTGGGTGCTTTGCGACCTCTACTTCTCCGATGGACGACCCGTGCCCTTCGCCTCCAGGGGCCTGTATCAATCCGTGCTGGGGCAGCTCAAAGACCGGGGCTATGATTTCAAAGCGGGCCTCGAGGTCGAATGCCACATCTTCAGAGTCGAGAATCCCCGACTGGCGCCTTGGGACGCCGGCAGTCCCGGCCAACCGGGTGAGCCTCCGGAGGTCAGCCTGCTTTCGCAGGGCTATCAGTACCTGACGGAGCAACGTTACGACCAGATGGAGCCTGCGCTCGAACTGATCAGGCAAAACATCGTGGCGCTGGGCTTGCCGCTTCGGTCGATCGAGTTGGAGTACGGGCCGAGCCAGTGCGAGTTCGTGTTCCAGCCCACCGTCGGCATTGAGCCGGCGGACACCATGGTGCTGTTTCGTACGGCAGTGAAGCAGATCTGCAACCGCCACGGCTATCACGCGACCTTCATGTGCCGGCCGCGGATACCGAACGTGATGTCATCGGGGTGGCACCTTCACCAATCGCTGGTCTCCCGAACAGACGGCGTCAACGCGTTCATGACCAGCGAACCGGCCGGCCTGTCGAACCTCGGCAAGCACTACATGGCCGGGCTGCTGGAGCATGCCAGGGCATCCGCGGTCTTCTCGACGCCGACGATCAATGGCTACAAGCGCTACCGTTCCTATTCGCTGGCTCCGGATCGGGCGATCTGGGGACGCGACAACAGGGGCGTCATGATCCGCGTGCTGGGCGGTCCCGACGATAAAGCCACCCGGCTCGAAAACAGGATCGGCGAGCCGGCCGCAAACCCCTATCTGTACATGGCGTCGCAGATTCTGGCCGGCCTCAACGGCATTGATCGCCAGCTCGATCCCGGTCCGTCGGCGGACACTCCCTACGAGACCAAGGCGAACCTCCTGCCGACCTCCTTGCGCGAGGCGGTGTTCGCGTTGCGCGATGACCCCTTCTTCCGCGAGGCTCTGGGAGAGAAATTCGTCGACTACTACGTTTTCATCAAGAACGCGGAAATCGAGCGCTTCCAATCGACGGTCACCGAGTGGGAGCAGCGAGAATATTTCGAAATGTTCTGAAACAGCATCACCGAAGCGGGAGATAGAGAGACATGAGTTTGAGGTTTGGACTTGTTGGGGCCGTCGCGATTGCCACTGCCTGGATGTCGCCGGCGCAGTGCGACACCATCAAGGTGGGGATCATCGGCACCATGTCCGGTCCGTATGCCTTGTTCGGCCAGAACTTCAAGTACGGCATTGACGCCTGGGTGGCCAAGCATGGATCGAAAGTCGGCGATCATCAGATCGAGTTCGTCTATCGCGACGAAGAATCACCGAACCCCGCCAAGTCGAAATCATTGGCTCAGGAGTTGATCGTCAAGGAGAAGGTTCAGTACATCGCGGGACTGTACTTCACTCCGGACGCCCTGGCCGTCGCTCCACTTCTCGAGGAAGCGAAGGTGCCTATGATCGTCATGAACGCCGCGACGTCCGCGATCGTGGAGAAGAGCCCCTACATCGTGCGGACGTCCTTTACGATGTGGCAGAACACGGTCCCCGCGGCGAAGGTGGCGAAGGCCAGAGCGGCCAAGAAGGTGGCGATCGCCGTCAGCGATTACGGCCCCGGCATCGATGCCGAATCAGCCTTCAAAAAGACGTTCGAGGCAGATGGAGGCACCATCGTCCAATCGATCAGGATGCCGCTCAATACGACCGATTTCGGCCCGATCATGCAAAGGATCAAGGATTCCGGCGCAGACATGATCTTCACGTTCTTGCCGGCCGGTCCGCCAACCCTGGGGTTCGTCAAGGCCTATATCGACAACGGGCTGAAAGCGTCTGGCGTGAAGTTGTTGTCCACGGGTGATGTCGTGACCGAGCCCGATCTTCCGACTATCGGTGACAGCGGCGTAGGCATCCTGTCGACTTACCACTACGCGGTCTCGCATGACTCTTCAGAGAACAAAACCTTCCTGGCCGATCTGATCAAGGCCGGCGCCAAGGCTGACGACATCACCATGGCGTCGGTCGCGGCCTATGACGGTGCTCGGCTCATCTACAAGATGGTTGAGGCCACGAACGGTCAAAAGGATCCGGACAAAGCCCTTGCGGCCGTGAAGGGCATGAAATGGGTCAGTCCGCGCGGCCCCGTGTCGATCGACCCGGATACCCGGCATATTCGTCAGAACGTTTATCTGCGCGAAGTCGTGAAGCAGGACGGCAAGCTCCTCAACAAGGAACTGCAAACGTTCGATGCGCAGCCGGACTGGGGCCTGGCGAAGAACTAGGGCGGATCGCTCGCGATGTAAATCTCGCGAGCAATCTCTTCATCGTGTTGGATAAGGGCCCGGAATGAGTGGTCGGTCGCAGTCTATTCGCTTCGTCAACGGTCGCATCTATCGCGATGCCAGCGACCGGATGATACCCGGCTTGACGGACGCGCACATCCACCTGTTCGGGCTGGCTGCCGAGCGGCTCCAGATCCGAAAAGCCGCGGAAGCATTCAACTAATGGCGTGGACGGGTCTCAGCATCGGGCTAGATGCCCTCTCGTACGGCATGGTGCTTTTCATCATCTCCATCGGCCTGTCCATCATGATGGGCCTGATGAGGGTAGTGAACCTCGCTCATGGCGCATTTGCGATGATCGGGGGATATCTCGCGTCTTTTGCGCTCAAGAACGCGGGAGTTGGATATCCACTCGCGATTGTCCTGGCGGTCCTCGGCACGATCGCGATCGCCTTTCCGCTCGAGTTTCTTCTCTACCGCCGGATTTATCGCAAGTCCGATGAGCTGACCCAGATATTGCTCACGATCGGCATCGCGTTCGTCATCATTGGCGTTGCCAACTACATTCTTGGCCCGACAACCAAATCCATTCCGCTGCCTCCGCTGCTGAGCGGTCCCGTCGATCTCGGCTTCCGAATGATCCCGGCTCATCGGATTTTCGTGACGATTTGCGGAGTGTGCACCGCGGGCTTGCTCTGGCTACTGATCGACCGCACCGAGTTTGGGATCCGGCTGCGTGCCGCGGTCGACAACGGTGACATGGCCGAGTCGCTCGGAATCAAAACGCAGATCCTTTTTTCCGCGACCTTTGCGCTTGCGGTCGGCCTGGCGGCGTTCGGGGGCGTGGTGGGCGCCGAACTGCTGCCCGTCGAACCTTTTTACGCGCTCAGATATATGGTGACGTTCCTTGTCGTCGTCTCGGTCGGCGGGGCAGGATCGATCCCAGGCGCCGTGGCGGCATCGATATTGCTTGGCCTCGCGGACACGACCGGCAAGTACCTTGCACCCGAATATGGTGAGTTCTTCTTCTATCTTGCGGTCATCCTGGTCGTGTTTCTGTTCCCGAACGGCCTTTTGGGCAGGAGGCACTGACGTGACCGATCGAGCCATGGTCGATGGCGTGAGCCCGCCGCGCTTTTCCGTGCCGCTTGAGCTGCGCGCTGTCGCAATCACGCTGGCGCTCGGAGTGCTCGGTTACACGCTTTTTCCGGATGACCTCGCGTTTCTGACGCGACTGATCAGCATCACGCTTCTGGTGCTGTCGCTCGATCTGGTCACGGGGTATTGCGGTGTCGCCACCCTTGGACATGCTGCGATCTACGGTGTGAGCGCCTACGTCGTGGGTAACGCCTGCCTTGCCGGACATTCCGACCCCCTGCTGTTGTTGCTCGTGGGGGCGGTGGCCGGTGCCGTGATGGGGCTGGTCTCAGGCGTCCTTGTCACGAGGTTCAAGGGTCTTCCCCAGCTCGTGCTATCCATTGCCGTCGGACAGCTCGTCGCGGCGCTAGCCAACAAACTGTCCAGCCTGACGGGCGGAAGCGACGGATTGTCCGGCATTTCGCCTGGACGAGTCTTCGGGGTCTATGCGTTCGACATGTATGGTCGCACCGGCTACGTGTTCTCCGTTGCGGTGCTCATGGTCGTGTTCGTGGTGCTGCTTCGAATCGTGCACTCTCCGTTCGGCCTGCTTTGTCAGGCAATCAAGGATGACAGCCTGCGAGCTCGGATGATCGGTGCCCGCGTGTATCCCCGGCTCGTGCTGATGTATGGCGTGTCGGGGGTTGTTGGCGGAATTGGTGGTGCTCTCAATGCCATCAATACGGGCGTCGTGGGACTGGATAGCATCGGATTTGAGCGGTCGGCTGAAGCTCTCGTCATGCTGGTCCTGGGTGGCGCAGGCAGTCTCTGGGGCGCGCTGATCGGATCCATCGTCTTCCAAGTGTTCGAGCACTACGTCTCGGCTGCGAATCCATTCCATTGGATGACCATGGTCGGTGCGCTGCTGATCGCGGTCGTTTTGTTCGCCCCGAAAGGCCTGGTGTCCCTGGGAGGCTTGCTTGCTGGTCGCACCGCCTCGGTGATGAGGAGGCGCCCGTGAGCCGGCCGCTGCTCGAACTGCGAAACGTTTCGATGTCCTTCGGCGGGATGCGGGTCAACGATGATATTTCCTTCAGTATCGGGAAGGGAGAAAGGGTCGCGTTGATTGGCCCGAACGGCGCCGGCAAAACCACGCTCGTCAACGTCATCTCCGGCGACTTGACCCCTTCACAGGGCGCCGTCCACCTCGCCGGGGTTGATGTGACCGCGCTACCGATTTCCGATCGCGTCGACGCCGGCTTGATCCGGACATTTCAGATTACGAGGCTCTTCAAGAGCCTGACGGTCGCACAAAACGTCGCGCTCGCCGTGATGCAACGAAAGGGGCTCACGAGAAGCATGTTTTCCTCCCCGATGGATCGGCCGGACGTTCGTCGGGAGTGGGAGCGGGCCCTTGGAACGCTCGGTATCGCCCATCTGGCCGACAGGCAGGTCTCGCAACTGGCGTACGGTCAGCAGCGCCTTCTTGACTTGGCAATCGGGCTTGCTCTCGAGCCGAAGGTCCTGCTCCTGGACGAGCCCGCGGCAGGGGTTCCGTCGGAGGAGTCCTCCAAGATCATCGAGGCGATCGACAGATTGCCATCTGATATCGCGGTCTTGATGATCGAGCATGACATGGACCTGGTGTTCAAATTTGCCCGCCGTGTGCTCGTTCTCGCCAACGGAAAGCTGATCTTCCAGGGCGATCCGGCAGAAGTCACGCACCATCAGGAAGTCCGTCGAGCTTATCTAGGTAGCTACGCAGATGCCCGCCACGCGTCTTGAAGTCAAAGGTCTCAGTGCCGGGTATGGCCCCACCCGTATCATCGATCACATGTCGTTCGAGGTCTTGCCCGGAGGTCGTCTCAGCGTCCTTGGTCGAAACGGAGTCGGCAAGACGACCTTGCTCGCATCGCTGATGGGTCTGACGACCCATCATGGGGGAAAAGTATTCCTGGGCGAGGCTGATCTCACGGATACCAAGGCATCGACACGCGCTCAACGAGGTCTCGGTTACGTACCGCAGACACGCGACATATTTCGGTCGCTGACGGTGGAAGAAAACCTGGTCGCGGGTCTCAAGGGTCGAGGTCGAGAGGCACTTGAAGAGGTCTACGTGATGTTTCCGAGGTTGGCTGAACGTCGACGCCATTTCGGGACGCAACTATCGGGCGGCGAGCAGCAGATGCTCTCGCTCGCCAGGACGCTGCTGGGAAGGCCTTCAGTTCTCCTCTTGGATGAGCCGCTCGAGGGGCTCGCGCCGGTGATCTGCGATCAGATCATGGAAATCATCACCGCGCTGGCGAGTTCTGGTGAGATGACCATCGTTTTGGTCGAGCAGCAGATCGAACGAGCGCTGCGCTTTGCCGATCATGTCATGGTGGTTGAACGCGGCAAAGCGGTCTGGAGTGGGGAATGCGCGCACTTGCGCGACGCCCCCAAGATGGTCGAGCGCCTGCTCGGCGTTGGGGTGCACTGAGGAATGCGGCGTCCCTGTCATTGAGACAATGGGCAAGCTCGTATCACCCTTGTCCCTTCCGGCGACCGGGTTTGGCCGTAGCGCTCGCCCGGAAAAGCGAACCGGCAGCACGATCGCACGCCAAAGGGCCGGACAAATTGCTCCCTTGCCGCAAGGCGCTCAAGGATCCGCCAAGCGCGATCAGTTCAGCCTTCCAAGCAGTCTTCGGATGATCTTCCGCAAGTTTTCGGCGTACTCATCGACGACCTGACGCCTCTCGGCCGATGGCGGCAGCTGACATTCGTCGTCCCCGTCCGGCGACGGAGGATCCGTCTTGGATCTCCCGCGCAGGATCGAGGCGATCGGCTTTGTCACTTTCACGGGACCTCTGACCTCTGATGCACGACGCGTGTCGTTCAGGCTAGGTGCCAGTTCCATCTGCCGCCTTCACACAAGTTAAGTCGCCGGAGCGGGTCGTCTGCATCGGCTTCGCCGCGCGCTAGGTGCACGAGGCGGTCGGATCGCACTTCGGGCAGCGGCCGTCGGCGGCTGCGCCGAGCTGACGGCCGAGCTCGGCCCTGAGAGCCTCCTTGTCCCATTCGGCGCCGTCGCATCTGACGATTCGCTTGGCGCGCTCGAAGGCGTGACTCTCGGCGGCGTCATCGCCGATGCGGACGATCACGTCCCGATGGAACGGGCAGGCCGTCGTCGCGCGGGTCGTCTCCAGGGCGTAGCGCACGACCTCGGTGAGATCGTCGGTGTCAATGTCGGCAAGCATGTCGGTTCTCCTGATCGGCATCCTCCCTTGTCCAGACCATGCATTGGCTTCGACGAAAATCGGCCTCGGGCTCGATGGGAGCGCCGAGGCCGATTGTTCGCGTGGCTCTTCCATCCAGGGTCTGAACTCGTCCAGCAAACCCGCGCTGCCGATCTTCGTTCCATCGAACTCTCCGGCGGAGCCGCTCTCCGGCCGACTCCATGTTCGCGGTCTTCTGCACTCTCCGTGAAAGCGGCGCCGGGAAGGCCTCGAAATCCAAACGTCGCTCGCTCCGGCAAAGGGGACCTCGAAAAAGCGTTCCCGATGCCAACACAAGACTATCGTCGGCGTCGCAAACATGTCTTGATCCAGCTCAAAGGAGGCGGCGGTATTCGACCGAACGCTTCTCGATCGGCAACCTGCTTACAAGCGCTGCGCGATGTCTTCACCGCTGCTCGCGTCAATCCGTTCAGGACATCTGCGTAAGTATTGGCCCGCAATTTCCAGGTCGCCGCGCCGGGCGCATATCTCCAGCATGGAGCGCAACGTCATCTTCAAATGCCCCCGCACGGGAATGAACGTGCAGCACTGGCTTCCCGGCACAGCCTCCGACGCCGCGGACACGCACGTCCCCGTCCGGTGTCCCGCTTGCGCCTCGCTGCACTTCGTCAATGTCGCCAGCGGCAAGACCTTGAGCGAGGGCATCGGTCGGCCACGCGCGACCACGGCGCCAGCCGGTCACAACCAGCCTGAGCCATCGCGTCCTTGACTTCGTGAGTTTCGCGCTGCCGCGCCCGGATCAGATTTTCCGACTGGATCCTCAAGGCATCTCAGACCCAGCCACCATCGACGATATAGTGCTGGGCGGTGCAGGCGGACGCCTCGTCGGAGGCGAGGAAGACGGTGAACTTTGCAACCTCGTCCGGCATGAGCCGGCGCTTCAGGCATTGTCGCTGCTGCAGCTCGATCTCGCCGGCCGGCGTCATCCATTTCTCGAGCTGCCGCTCGGTCATGATCCAGCCTGGCGCGATCGCATTGACTCGGATGTTGTAGGGGCCGTAGTCGCGCGCCAGCGAGCGCGTCAGCCCGATCACGCCTGACTTGCTCGCGGTGTAGGCGGCCATGCCGCCTTGTCCTGCAATCCACGACACCGAGCCGAAATTGATGATGGCGCCGGCATTGGCCGCCTTCATGTCCGGCAACACGGCTTGCGATGCGAAGAACTGGTGCTTCAGATTCACCGCGATGCGGTCGTCCCAGTAGTCCGGCGTCATCTCCTCGGTGTTGTGCCGCTCGTCATGCGCGGCGTTGTTGATCAGGATGTTGATCGGACCATGTGCTTTGCGTGCCGCGACGACGCCGGCACGCAGCGCGGGGATGTCGGTGAGATCGACGTGTTGGAAATGCGCAGCCAGTCCCTGCTCGGACAGTTCCCGTGCCAAACGCTGTCCCTCGTCGATCTTGATGTCGAAGAACACGACCTTGGATTTCTGCTCCGCGAAGCGCCGCACGATCGCAGCGCCGATGCCGGCTGCGCCGCCGGTGACGAGCACGACCTTGCCGGCGAGGTCGGAATAGATGGCAGCCATTGGGCACCTCGGTTTGTTACGGCCGGCGCGGCGCGCCGCAGCCGACTCTTTTCCGAACCTTAGCCATTCCGTTGATGAGGTGCATAGATCAGAATTTGTGTTGCGTACCTCAAAAATTGAGGGCAGGATTGCGTTCAAAGAATAAAAGTCGTCGGGAGGATGTGATGAGATTGCTCGGGAAACTGGGACTCGCCGCTGCCGCATGCCTGCTTTGGGCCAGTTCCGCGTCAGCCGACACCACGGTCAAATGGCTGCACATCGAGGTCAACCCGGCCCAGGTGAAGATCTGGGAGGAGGTCGCACGCAGCTATGAGGCGTCGCACCCCGGTGTGAAGGTCGAGATGCAGTTCCTCGAGAACGAGGCCTACAAGGCCAAGCTGCCGACCATCCTGCAATCGAAGGACCGGCCGCACATCATCTATAGCTGGGCCGGCGGAGTGCTGAAGACCCAGATCGAGGCCGGCGTGCTGGAAGACATCACCGCTTCCGTGAAGAGCGGCGGCTACAGCGACACGATCGCACCGGCAGCGCTCGCCGCTTTCACCAGCAATGGCAAGGTCTATGGCCTGCCGACCGCGCTGTCGCAGGTCGGCTTCCTCTACAACAAGGACTTGATGGCCAAGGGCAATGTCGATGCGAGCAAGATCAAGACATGGGACGATCTGCTCGGCGCGGTGAAAACGCTGAGGGCCGCGGGCGTGACGCCGATCGTGGTTGGCGGTGCCGACAAATGGCCGCTGCATTTCTACTGGACGCATCTCGCAGTGCGCATCGGTGGCAAGCCGGCCTTCGATGCAGCGCTGAAGGGTGAGAATGGCGGCTTCGCCGGCGAGACCTTCCAGAAATCCGGCGAGCTGTTCAAGCAGCTGGTCGATCTCCAGCCCTTCCAGAACGGCTTCCTCGGCTTCAAGAATCCGCAGGCCGTCGGCTATTTCGGTGACGGCAAGGCCGCGATGATCCTGGCCATCTCGTCCTTCTATCACACTCAGCGCGCACTCGCCGCCGACAAGGTCGGTCTCAGCGACGACAAGCTCGGCTGGTTCGATTTTCCGGTGGTACCCGGCGGCAAGGGTGAGCCGTCAGACACGCTCGGCGGCATCACCGGTTGGTTGATCACCAAGGGCGCGCCCAAGGAAGCCACCGACTTCCTGAAATTTTTCATCTCCAAGGACGTGCAGGCCCGGCTTGCCGCCGGCAACTTCATCGTTCCCGTCGTCAAGGGCGGTGAGGCCGGCCTCAACAGCGCCTTCATGAAGCAGATCGCGGCCAATCTGGCGAAGTCCAACTATCACCAGAACTTCTATGACCAGAGCCTCGGTCCGTCGGTCGGCCGCGTCGTCAACGACGTCACGGCTGAGATCGCCGGTGGCAGCATGAGCCCGCAGAACGCAGCGAAAGCCATCGAAGCGGCGTACAAGCAGGGTAACTGATTGTGGCGCGACGGATCGCGATCACCTCGCCGATCGGCGTTGCCGGTGAGGCGGCCCCCCAGGTCGGGATTCGTGGCTCGGTTCGTGGCCCAGGCGGGGATGGCCGCTTCACCGTCCTGATCTTGTTCCTGCCGCCCGCGCTGCTGCTGTTCACGCTGTTCGTGGTGCTGCCGATCGGCGAGGCCGCCTGGTACTCGGGCTTCAACTGGAATGGGTTCGGCAGGCCGACCAACTGGATCGGCCTCGACAATTACCGCTTCGTGCTGGAGACGCGGGCCTTCTGGCTCGCGCTGCGCAACAACGGGCTGATCATCGCCGTCTCGCTCGCGATTCAGCTCCCGCTCGCGCTGACCCTGGCCTTAATGCTGGCCGAAAAGTTTCGTGGCGCCGTGGCGCTACGCATGCTGTTCTTCATGCCCTATATCCTGGCCGAGATCGCGACCGGGCTGATCTTCAGCTTCGTCTATGACGGCGATTACGGCCTCGTCGCTTCGATCTGGCGCACGTTCGGCGCCGAGCCTCCGCATCTGTTGGCCTCGACCGACACGGCGATGCTGGCGGTGCTGATCGTGGTGGTCTGGAAATATTTCGGCTTCCACATGATGCTGTTCATCGCCGCGCTCCAGAGCCTCGACAAAAACCTGGTCGAGGCCGCCCGTATCGACGGCGCGACGCGGACGCAGACGCTGCGCCACGTCGTGATCCCCTTGCTCTATCCGACGATCCGCCTGTCGGTGTTCTTCGCCATCATCGGATCGCTGCAGCTGTTCGATCTCGTCATGCCGCTGACGCGCGGCGGACCGGCCGATTCCTCCAACACGTTGGTGAGCTTTCTCTACAACAATGGCATCTCGCGCATGCGCGTCGGCTATGGCAGCGCCATCGGCGTCATCCTGTTCGCGATCTGCGTGACCTTTGCCTTCACCTACAAGCGATGGTTCATGCGCGATGAATAGTGTCGGGGCTAGACGCGCATTCGATCCCGCAGCGCTGTTCAAGGCGCTGTTCCTCGGCCTGGTCGCGATCTTCGTCCTGGTGCCGTTGCTCGCGACCCTGCTCGGCGGCTTCAAGTCGCTTGGCGAGCTCCGTGTCAATCCGTTCGGCCTGCCCGCACAATGGGAATGGCAGAACTACGCCGACATCCTGTTCTCGGCGCGCTACTGGCAGCTCCTGCGCAATTCGCTTGTCATCTCGACGCTGGCGGTGGCGCTGACCCTGATCACGGCTTCGATGGCCGCGTTCACCTTCGCCCATGTCAGGTTCTTCGGCTCATCGATGCTGCTCAGCTATCTGACGCTGGGCCTGCTGTTTCCCGCCGCGACCGCCGTGCTGCCTCTGTTCATCAAGGTGCGGGATCTCGGCCTGCTCGATACCTATTTCGGCGTCGCGCTGCCGCAGGTGGCGTTCAGCCTCGCCATGAGCGTGCTGCTGCTACGCCGCTTCTTCAAGGACATTCCCTATGAGCTGCTCGAGGCCGCGCTGGTCGACGGCTGCAGCTACATCAAGTTCTTCCGCTATGTGACGCTGCCCTTGTCGCGTCCGATCCTGGCGACGGTCGGCACCATCACCTTCGTCAACAGCTGGAACGCCTACCTGCTGCCACTGGTGATGCTGAACACCGACGCGCTGTATCCCTGGCCGCTCGGCATCATGGTCTACCAGGGCGAATACTCGTCCGAATGGCACCTGATCCTGGCCTTCATCACACTCACCATCCTGCCCACGATCATTCTGTTCCTGCTGGCGCAGAAGCACATCGTGGCCGGCCTCACCGCGGGCGCGGTCAAGGGATGAGCCGTATTCTGAGGAGATAACATGAGAAAAGTCGGCATCGGAATCATCGGCTGCGGGGTGATCAGCACCGCCTACCTCAAGGCGGCCCAGCGCTTTCCGTTCATGGAGGTCAGGGCGCTCGCCGACATGCGCAGCGAGATTGCGGAGCGCCAGGGCGCGGCCTTCGGCTTGCCGGGAATGCGGGTCGACCAATTGTTGAAGCGAGACGATGTCGAAATCATCGTCAATCTCACGGTGCCGCTCGCCCACACCGATGTCAGCCTGGCGGTGCTGAACGCCGGCAAGCACGTTCACTCGGAGAAGCCGCTCGGCATCAATGTCGCTGAAGCGCGCAAGGTCATGGAGCTTGCCGCGCAGAAGAACCTGCGCGTCGGCTGCGCGCCCGACACGTTTCTTGGCGGCGGCCATCAGACCGCGCGCAAGCTGATCGACGACGGCGCGATCGGCACGCCCGTCGCGGGCAGCGTTTTCTTCGGCTGCCCCGGCCACGAGCGCTGGCACCCGGCGCCCGGCTTCTATTACCTGCGCGGCGGCGGGCCGATGCTCGACATGGGGCCGTATTACATCACCGACCTCGTGCAATTGCTTGGTCCGGTCGCCAGCGTGATGGGCTCGACCGCGCGCCCCAAAACCGAGCGCCTCGTCACCAGCCAGCCGATGAACGGCGCGCTGATTCCGGTCGAGGTCGCGACCCATGTCGCGGGGACGCTGGAGTTCGAGAGCGGCGCCGTCGTGTCGATCACGATGAGCTTCGACGTGCCGAAACATCGGCATGCGCCGATCGAGATCTACGGCGACAAGGGCAGCATGCTGGTGCCGGATCCAAATCGCTTCGGCGGCGAGGTTCAGGTGGCGAGGACCGGCGGCGAATGGGAGGCGATGCCGCTGACGCACGGCCACGTCGAGGGCGAGTTCCGCTCGATCGGCGTCGCCGACATGGCGTCCGCGATCCTGAACGACCGACCGCATCGCGCCAGCGGCGCGCTCGCCCTCCACGTGCTGGAGGTGATGGAGGCGTTCCAGACCTCCGCCGACGAGGGCCGCCGCGTCGACATCGAGAGCCGCGTCGAGCGGCCGGCGATGCTGCCGGCGGGACGTGAAACCGGACAGATCGACTGAGGGTATGACCATGCGCAAGGCAATGATTGTATGGGGTGGCTGGCCGGGACACGATCCCGATCTCTGCGCGTCGATGATCCGCGGCTGGCTGAAGGCCGAAGGCTTCGAGGTGCGGATCGAAACCACGACGGCAGCCTTCGCCGATCCCGCGATCCACGATCTGTCGCTGATCATACCTATCTACACGATGTCGAAGATCGAGAAGGCGGAAGCGCTCAACCTCTGCGATGCGGTGCGCAGCGGCGTCGGGCTTGCCGGCCATCATGGCGGCATGTGCGATGCCTTCCGCGAATCGGTCGATTACCAGTTCCTGTGCGGCGGGCAATGGGTCGCCCATCCCGGCAACATCATCGACTACAAGGTCGACTTGACGAAGCCGGATGATCCGATCATGACGGGTCTGAAGAGCTTCGAGCATCGGTCCGAGCAATATTACATGCATGTCGATCCCGCCATCGAGGTCCTGGCAACGACGACCTTCACCGGTGAGCACGCGCCCTGGATCGAGGGCGTGGTGATGCCGGTGGTGTGGAAGAAGCGCTATGGCGCGGGGAGGGTATTCTATTCCTCGCTGGGCCACCGCGCCTACGAGCTCGACGTGCCGGAGATCCGGACGTTGATGACCCGCGGCATGCTGTGGGCCGCGCGCGAATGACTGAAGGCGCGACCCAGCCGGTGATTCGGGCCACGCTCGAGGACGTCGCGCGCGCGGCGGGCGTTTCGCTCGCCACCGTCGATCGCGTCGTCAACCGGCGCGAGGGTGTCCGCGCCAAGACCGTCGCGCGCGTCGAGGCCGCGGTGGCAAAGCTCGGCTATCGCGCCGATCTTGCCGCGGCGCGGCTCGCCCGCGGGCAGACCTTCCGCTTCGCTTTCGTGCTGCCGACCGGCAGCAACAGCTTCATGACCAACCTCAGCGAGCAGGTCGCGCGCACCGCGGACTGGCTCGCCGGCCATCGCGGCTTCATCGACATCCACCATGTCGACGTGTTCGACCCCGATGTCCTTGCCCGAGCGCTGGAGAACCTCTCGCCGGCCTATCAGGGCGTCGCCGTCATCGCGCTCGATCATCCCCGGGTGCGCGCTGCGATCGACGAGCTCGTCGCGCGCGGGGTTGCCGTGGTCACCCTGGTGTCAGACGCGCCGAGCTCGTCCCGGGTACATTATGTCGGGATCGACAATCCGGCCGCGGGCCGCACCGCCGCCACGTTGATGGGACGCTTCCTTGCCGGGCGCGAGGGCACCGTCGCCGTGATTGCGGGATCGTTGTCGCTGCGCGACCACACCGAACGGCAGTTCGGCTTCCACCAGATCCTGTCGAGCGAGTATGCGAGCCTGTCCGCACTGCCCGTCATCGAGGGGCGCGATGACAGCGACCGCACCCGGGACCTCACGGCCGCGCTGCTCGCCCGCCATGCCGACCTCCGCGGCATCTATTGTTGCGGCGCCGGAAACCGCGGCATCGCCGATGCGCTCGAGGCCTCGGGCCGCGCGCGCGAGGTGGTCTGGATCACCCATGAGCTGACCGAGCACACCAGGCGGTTCCTGGTGCGCGGCACGCTCGACGCCGTCATCAACCAGGATGCCGGCCATGAGGCGCGGTCTGCGGCGCGAGTGCTGCTCGCCCATTGTTCGGGCGAGCCGATCAGCCCCGACCAGGAGCGCATCCGCATCGACATCTTTTTGCGGGATAATCTGCCGTAGAATTATCCCTCGTACTGATCCGGCCCCATCGCCCAGGACGACTCGTCGTGGCCGAAGGCGTAATTGCGGTTGTTGAGCGCCGGATTGCGATTGACCATCGGACGCATGAACATCGGATGGGTCACTGAGCGCACCTCGTGCTCGACCGTGAACAGCGGCTTTCCGCTATCGAGGTCGACGATGTCGCAAAACCGGTACTGGTATTGATTGTCCTCGCGCGAGATCAGCTTGCGCGCAAGCAGCTTGCGGTAGGGGCCGGAGAAGTCGGTGATGTACATCTGCACATGGTGGCCGTCATAATCGGCTTGCGGCCGGTCGGTCTCGCGAAACAGCAGATGCTGTTTGCGGCCCGTCTTCACGGCGGCCACAGTGCCATCGCCGTTCCGCAAGCTCGCGGGCATGCCCATGACTTCAGGGTAGAAGGCGCAGATGCCGGCCGCCGATCCCATGGGCACGTCGAACTCGACATAGGGAATGCCGAGCGCGATCCGGCCGAACCGCGCGGCGTCGGGCTCGTAGCAGCGCACGCGGTTGCCCCAGGGGCAAACCGCCTCGACATGGTCGTTGTGCTCCCTGAACGCGAACGCCGTGCCCTCGAGCTTCTTTGCGACCGCCCCGAGCCGCGCCAGCAGCGCCTCGCGGCCTTCGATGACCAGGCCAATGTGTCCGCGCAGCACCTGCGGCCGGCCGCTCGGCAGATGAAACTGGCTCCGCCCGGCGTTGATCCACATGTTGGTGTCGGACACCATCAGATAGGGATCGCGGGTGAGCCCGAGCCCGGCGACGTAGAACAGCGTGGCGAGGCGCTGGTCCGGGACCTGGATGTTGACGTGCTCGAAATGGATTGCGTTGCCGAGATCTTCTGCGGACCGGTCGAATTGTTGCGGCATGGGTGTGCACTTCTCGCTGGGGACGAACGGGTGCATCTTAAAGCATAGTTTCCGGCCGTCGAAATTTTCCGCCGGTCACCTCCTGCCGGCGCGGACGACATGCCGATTGCCGTCTCGCCAGCCGCCGCTGCTTCCACGGAGGCGCCCTGCGACAGTTTTTTCCTGCTGTGACCCTTGAACGGAATTCGACCCATTCCTAGGTCGTTTGCCGCCCGGGGGCCGGTTCCGGACCCGGATTTTGGACATCGCTGAACCTACCCAAGGAGGATGTGCATGCATTTCCGCCCGTTGCACGACCGTGTGCTCGTGCGCCGCATCGATGCCGAGGAGAAGACCGCCGGCGGCATCATCATTCCCGACACCGCCAAGGAGAAGCCGCAGCAGGGCGAGGTCATCGCCGTGGGGCCGGGCGGGCGAAACGAGCAGGGCCAGCTTGTGCCGCTCGACGTCAAGGTCGGCGACCGGGTGCTGTTCGGCAAGTGGTCGGGCACGGAGGTTAAGATCGACGGCGAGGAGCTGTTGATCATGAAGGAAAGCGATCTTCTCGGCGTGGCCGAGCAGGCCGGCACGCTGAAGAAGGCGGCGTAACGCTGACAGTCATCGAACGGAAAGGAGTTTAACAACATGGCTACCAAGGACGTGAAGTTCGCGACCGAGGCCCGCGAGCGCATGCTGCAGGGCGTCGACACACTGGCGAATGCGGTGAAGGTCACGCTCGGTCCAAAGGGACGCAACGTCGTCCTCGAGAAATCGTTCGGCGCGCCTCGCATCACCAAGGACGGCGTCACCGTCGCCAAGGAAATCGAGCTCGAGGACAAGTTCGAGAATATGGGCGCCCAGATGGTGCGCGAGGTCGCCTCGAAGACCAGTGATCTCGCCGGAGACGGCACCACCACGGCGACCGTGCTGGCGCAGGCCATCGTCAAGGAGGGCGCCAAGGCCGTCGCGGCCGGCATGAATCCGATGGACCTCAAGCGCGGCGTCGACCTTGCCGTGGACGCGATCGTGGCCGACCTCAAGTCGCACGCCAAGAAGATCACCTCTAACGACGAGATCGCCCAGGTCGGCACCATCTCGGCCAACGGCGACACCGAGATCGGCCGCTTCCTGGCGGATGCGATGCAGAAGGTCGGCAATGAGGGCGTGATCACGGTCGAGGAAGCGAAGAGCCTGCACACCGAGCTCGAAGTGGTCGAGGGCATGCAGTTCGACCGCGGCTACATCTCGCCCTATTTCGTCACCAACGCCGAGAAGATGAAGGCCGAGCTCGAAGATCCCTATGTGCTGATCCACGAGAAGAAGCTGTCGGGCCTGCAGACCGTGCTGCCGCTGCTGGAGCAGGTCGTGCAATCCGGCAAGCCGCTCCTGATCATCGCGGAGGAGGTCGAGGGTGAGGCGCTGGCGACGCTGGTCGTCAACCGCCTGCGCGGCGGCCTGAAGGTGGCAGCCGTCAAGGCGCCGGGCTTCGGCGACCGCCGCAAGGCGATGCTGGAGGATATCGCGATCCTCACCGGCGGCACCGTGATCTCCGAAGATCTCGGCATCAAGCTCGAGAACGTCACCGTGAAGATGCTGGGCCGTGCCAAGAAAGTGGTGATCGAGAAGGAGAACACGACGATCGTCGACGGCGCCGGCGCCAAGAAGGACATCGAGGCGCGCAGCCAGCAGATCAGGGCGCAGATCGAGGAAACCACCTCGGACTACGACCGCGAGAAACTGCAGGAGCGCCTCGCCAAGCTCGCCGGCGGCGTCGCGGTGATCCGGGTTGGCGGCGCGACCGAGGTCGAGGTCAAGGAGCGCAAGGATCGCGTCGACGACGCTCTGCATGCGACCCGGGCCGCGGTCGAGGAAGGCATCCTGCCGGGCGGCGGCGTGGCACTGCTGCGCGCGCTCAAGGCGCTCGACGGCGTCAAGACCGCCAATCCCGACCAGAAGGCGGGCGTGGAGATCGTGCGCCGCGCCATCCAGGTCCCGGCGCGGCAGATCGTGCAGAATGCGGGTGAGGACGGCTCCGTCGTCGTCGGCAAGCTGCTCGAGAACCAGACCTACACCTGGGGCTTCAATGCCGCGACCGGCGAGTACCAGGACCTGGTCCAGGCCGGCGTGATCGATCCTGCCAAGGTGGTGCGCACCGCCTTGCAGGACGCGGCCTCGGTGGCCTCGCTGCTCATCACGACCGAAGCGCTGGTGGCCGAGAAGCCGAAGAAGACGGAAGCGCCGAGCGCTCCCGCGATGGACTTCTAAGGACGGGCGAGCCCGGCCGAACGGCCGGGCTCGTTTGCCATGGATCTGTGACTGTGTTCTCGAACGAAAGGAGGATGAAATGATCAAGGATCGTGCTTTCTCCGCTCGCGGGGAAACCACTCGGAAAACGTTGCGGCGGCTCGCCGCCTTGGCCGTTGGGGCTGGCCTCTCGCTGGTGCCTTTTGCGGCCTTTGGCGCCGAAAGCCCCGGCCCTGCCGCCAAGACGGCGGACAGTTTTGAGCGGCTCGCCTTGCCGCCGATCCCGTACCTGGACACGATGCCGTGGTCGAGCTGGGATCGGGGCAGCCCGACCATGAAGGTGGACACATTGCTGCCGGTCCTCGGGCCATCCGGGATCCGGCTCGACCTCACGCCGCCTGATCGAGACAAGCCGGAGCCCGCCACGAGCTGAAACGGGGGAGCGGCCGGCGAGGCCGCTCCTCATTCGTTCAGCCACTCATCGCTCAGGCGAAAGGAGGATCATCAGATGAGAGGCATTGTCCTCGCCGTCGCTGTGTTGGGCATGGCCAATGGGCTCCAGGCCAAGGAGGCCGACACGCCTCGTGCCGAGATGCGGAGCTCGGCCGAGCCCGCCCGGCAGCTTGCGACCAGTTCCGTGGGAGCGTCTCGGAGCAATCCGGGGAAGTCCGGCCAGACCGAGCGCAGGAGCCGGGAATTTTCGCCCGAACGTCTCGTCCCCGATATCTGCAGGGGATGCTGATCGGCCTTGGCCGATCAGCATCCTTCTTCGCTCGCCTAATGCGACGTCGCAAGGCGCGCGTCATCGAGACGTGCGAACATCTTCACCTTGATCCGCTGCAGCGCGCGCGCCTCGATCTGTCGGACGCGCTCGCGCGAGATGGCGAACTTGCCGGCGAGCGCATCCAGCGTCTGCTGCGGCTCGTCGAGATATCGCGCCTCGACGATGCTGCGCTCCCGCGGTGTCAGCGCAGCGAGTGCATCGGCGAGGGCAGCCTTGGTGCGTTCACGGTCGGCCGCGTCCAGCAGCAGACTCTCCGGATCGGGAGAGGGATCCACCAGCCGGTCCTGCCATTGGTCGCCTTCCGTCTCGACGCTGATCGGCGCGTTGAGTGAGATGTCGCCGCGCAGCCGGCCGTTCATCTCGGCGACCTCGGCTTCCCTCACGTCGAGATGCCTCGCGATAGATGTCAGCTGATCCGTCCGGAGATCGCCGTCCTCCGCGACGCCAAGCCTGCTCTTCAGCTTGCGCAGGTTGAAGAACAGCTTCTTCTGCGCAGCAGTGGTGCCCAGCTTGACGAGCGACCATGATCGCAGGATGTATTCCTGAACCGAGGCCTTGATCCACCAGGAGGCATAGGTCGCAAGCCGGAAGCCTTTCTCGGGATCGAACCGCTTGACGGCCAGCATCAGCCCGACATTGGCCTCCGAGATGAGGTCGGCGATGGCGAGGCCATAGCGGCGATATTGCAGCGCGATCTTCGCCGCGAGCCGCAAATGGCTCGTCACCAGTCGATAGGCGGCGTCACGATCGCCGCAATCGCGCAATCGCCTCGCATAGTCGGCTTCATCCGATGCCTCGAGCAGCGGAAACCGATGGATCTCCTTGAGATAGCGGGATAGCCCGCTTTCCCCGTGAAGGGAAGGAAGTGAGGCAACCAACATCGCGCCCTCCCTCACGAGCACCGTTCGCCCCGATCCGGGGCGCCTTGCCGGTCCATCCGACGATCCAGGTGAAGCGCCGAAAGCGGCGCGGTCCGAGCGCAGTCAGGTTTCATGGCCAAATCCTCAATAGAGCAAGATGGTTGAACCACCGCGAGCCTGATCCGCTGAGCCCGATCATGGCACCCAGGCGCCTCAGGCCGGTGGGCGCCACTAGAATTTGGAATTGGCCCGAATGTTCCAGCGTGACGTGACTGAAATCGGCGATCGCCTTTTCCGTATGCCTTCGCCGCTGCAGACAGGCTCTTGAAACGCGGAGCCTTCATTCCAATCTGGTCCACGCAGGCGCCGATGAGGCTGCACGCATGCTTGGTTCGTGGGATGGATGACTATCGTGATCTCGTGAGCGCAGCTCTTGCGCTGTTCTGCGCCGGCTTGATGTTGGTGGCCGGCCATCTCCTGATCGAATGGCACGCCAGAAGCACAGATCCCGGGATCGCCATCGAGACGCCGAAGCGCGAGGGCGCGCCCGCGCCGCTCATCTCGAACGGTCCGCCACCGGACAGGCGGATGATCGAACTTCCCGCCGAGATCAGGCGCAAGCGCGCTGCGTGAGGGAGCCCTAGATCGCCCGCAGCCCTTCCTTGGGCATCTCCCGGATCAGCGCATCGATCTCGCCCTGCTCCAGCGTCTCCTTCTCGAGCAGCTTCTTTGCGGCCCGGTCCAGGATCGGCCGCCGGGTGGTCAGGATGGCCTGGGTGCGCTGGAAGACCTGGTCGACGATGGCTTTCACCTCGTGGTCGACGGTGGCCGCGGTCTCCTCGGCATAGTCGCGCTCGCGGGTCGGATAGGGGCGGTCGGCGCCGGCAAGGAAGTTGCCGGGATCGCGCTCATAGGCGACGCTGCCCAGGCGCTCGGACATGCCGTAACGCGTCACCATGCTGCGGGCGATGTCGGTGACGCGGCGCAGATCGTCCGCCGCACCGGTCGACAAGTGCCCGAATACGATCAGCTCCGCGGCGCGGCCGCCGAGCAGCACCGCCATCTTGTTCTCCAGTTCCTCCTTGGTCATCAGGAAGCGGTCCTCGATCGGCCGCTGGATGGTGTACCCGAGCGCACCGACGCCGCGCGGGATGATCGAGACCTTGTGCACGGGATCGGTCCCCGGCAGTGAGAGCGCGACGAGGGCGTGCCCCATCTCGTGATAGGCGACGATCTCGCGTTCCCTGGCGTTGAGCAGGCGGTTGCGCTTTTCCAGGCCTGCGACCATGCGCTCGACCGCATTGTTGAAATCGCTCATGGTCACCGCCTCGCCCGCGCGCCGCGTCGCCAGCAGCGCGGCTTCGTTGACGAGATTGGCGAGATCCGCGCCCGTGAAGCCCGGCGTCAGCGCGGCAACGGCGTCTGCATCGACATTCTCGGCCAGGCGCACCTTCTTCATATGCACATTGAGGATCTCGATGCGGCCCTTCTTGTCGGGCCGGTCGACCAGCACCTGCCGGTCGAAGCGGCCGGCGCGGAGCAGGGCGGGATCGAGGATTTCCGGCCGGTTGGTGGCGGCGAGGATGACGAGCCCGGAGCGCGAATCGAAGCCGTCGAGCTCGACGAGCAGCTGGTTGAGCGTCTGCTCCTTCTCGTCATGGCCGCCGGCGAACGGGCCGATGCCGCGGGCGCGGCCCAGCGCATCGAGCTCGTCGATGAAGATGATGGCCGGCGCCTTTTCGTGCGCCTGCTGGAACAGGTCCCGCACCCGCGCAGCGCCGACGCCGACGAACATCTCGACGAATTCCGAGCCGGAGATCGAGAAGAACGGCACCCTGGCCTCGCCGGCCACGGCCTTGGCGAGCAGGGTCTTGCCGGTGCCCGGCGGCCCCACCAGCAGCACGCCTTTCGGCATGCGGCCGCCAAGCCGGCCATAGTCGGTCGGGTTCTTCAGGAAATCGACAACCTCGCGCAGTTCGTCTTTGGCCTCGTCCACGCCGGCGACGTCGGCAAAGGTGACGCCGGTGTTGGATTCGACGTAGACCTTGGCCTTGCTCTTGCCGATCGCCATCAGCCCGCCGCCGATCCCGCCGCCCTCGGCCATGCGGCGGCCGATGTACCACCAGACGCCGAAGAACAGCAGAACCGGCATGACCCAGGACAACAGGTCGCGCAGAAACGTGCTCTCGATCTGCCCGGTGAAGCGGACGCTGTGCTTCTCCAACTCCTGGGCGACGTCCTGGTCGACACGCGTGGTGACGAATTGCTTCTGCCCGCCGGGCAGCGGCTCCTTCAGCGTGCCCTGCAGGGTGCGGTCGGAGATGCCGACCGCCTCGACTTTCCCCTGCCGCAGCAATTGCTGGTATTCGCTGTAGGGGATCACGGCGATCTGGTTCGCCGCCGAAATCAGATACTGGATCAGGAAGACCGCGAAAATTGCGGCGATGGCATATCCGAGATTGAAACGGGCGTTCTTGTTCATGCGAAGACCAGATCCGATCGTGTTACGCGGGCCGGGCTAGCGTCGAGGCGCATCTTGGCGCGCGCGCTCGGGCCCGGTACGCGTCCGGACCTGCATCTCAGCGACAGAACTTCTTCTGCTGCCATCGGTTCCAGTCATCCCAAACCGGGGCTCGGCAGCGCCGTACTCAGGCGATCGAGATGCCGGGCAGCGATAAGGCCCGGTTGCAGGCCGGGCCTTTGCATCAGTTCACCAGGGATACCAGTAAGGGTATGCCGCCGGATAATACCGGACGGTCCGATAATATCGGGGGCCGTAATAATATCGCGGCGGACCATAGACCGGCGCATAGTAGACCGGAGGTGCAGCCGCGGCGGCGAGTGCTCCGGTGAACAGGCCGAGCGCGACAGCCGGACCGATGCCCGGACCTCCCCAGTGATGATGATGGCCCCGCCAATGGGCCGAGGCCGGCGCAACCGTTCCGATGAGGAGCGTTGCTGCCGCGGCGATTGCAAGAGCAAGCTTTCTCATGTGACTTCCCTCAAGTGCACGCCCGCACAACGCGCGGGCCTTTCGATCCTCTGCATGAGTTTCGTTTCGCCGGACACATGGCCCGGCAGTGCCAGAACTTAGGAGTGGCGAGGACGACTTCAAGTCTCGACAAGTCCTTCACGGATCCGACGTTTGGTCGCAGTGCGCTAGCTCAGCGCCGCCGAGAGCTTGTGCATCGCCCGGTCGAGCACCTTCGTCTCCTCGGCCGTCAGCACACTGAGCGGCTCCGCCTCCTGCGCCAGTGCCTTCTTCGAGCTGCCGAACTCCCCGCCGATGGGCCGCGATCCAACACGCGCGATTGGACCCAGCACATCGCCTTCCAGGTCAAGGACATCGCCGAGCTCGAAGACGCCAAGGCGCGGCGGAAGCCGCCGGCCTCGACGTCGTCGGCGTCACCGACCACACCATCTTCAAGTCGATCTATTTCCGCGATCCCAGCGGCCATCGTCTGGAGATCGCGGCCTGGACCGCCACGCCCGAGCAGATCGACCGCATGAAGTCGGTCGCACACGAGATGGTCGAGGAATGGTCGCGCACCAAGCGCCCGCCGCGCCACACCGCCTGGATGCACGAGAAGGAATTCGCGGAGGCGCATTGATCTTCAGCCGTGCCATCAGCCGCTTGGCCTAGCAAACCGCGCGAGCCGATCGAGACGGTGTCGTTGTGGAAGCCGGGGTGAAAAACCCTGGCGCACAAGCCGCCTTCTTGACTTGCGTCAAGGCAAACTCGATGAAGTTCGACAACCTCGTCCGACCGACATCAAGGCCGGAGGAAGCGTTATGCCAGGTCGAACCGTTGCTGCAGCGTTGCTGTTCGCCATCCTGGGCCAGCCAGCTCTGGCTCAATCGCCAGCGGACCATCAAGGTCATCATCCCGGACAGGAGCAGACGCCGGCATCCCCGCAGTCGAGTTCTCCTGCCAACCCATCCGCCGAGCGGCAGAGCCCGATGCGCGGTGGAGACATGATGGGAATGATGGGGCGCGGGATGATGGGACAAGGAATGATGGGACAAGGAATGAAAGGGCATGGCGCGATGGGCGGTGCCGCCATGGAGCCACCGGTCGTCTTCCGCATCGTTTACGCGCTGATGGATGCTGATGGAGACGGGAACGTCTCGCTGCCCGAGTTTCAGGTCGCCCATGAACGCATTTTCAAGGCAATGGATCGCGACAAGGACGGCAAGCTCACTTTCGAGGAGATGATGGCGTTCATGCACAGGAGCAAGGGCTCCGCCCCGCAGCACTAGCGAGCGGAACATCAAGGCGGGCGCGCCAAGCCATGTCGTTTGCAAGCCATGTCGTTTGATCGGGTCATGCGATGGGCTCTGGTTGCGATCGCAATTGCGGGATTGATTGCGGGTACTCTCGCGCGGGCTGCGGGCCGGCCTGATCTGGCCGATGTCGCGTGGGCGCTCGGCACGGCGCCGGTGATTGCAGGATTGGCGGTCTCGATCGTCCAGGATCTGGTGAGCGGCCGAGTCGGAGTGGACGCGATTGCGCTGCTGTCGATGAGTGCGGCGTTGGCGCTCGGACAGCCGCTCGCAGGAGCCGTGGTCGCATTGATGTATTCCGGCGGCAACGTGCTGGAGGAGATCGCAGTCGCACGGGCGGAGCATGATCTGCGATCCCTAGTTGATCGGGCGCCGCGGCAGGTCCATCGCAAATCCGGCGAGCGGATCGAGGATGTTCCGATCGAGGACGTCGCGGTCGGCGAGGAGCTCCTGGTCAAGGCCGGCGAGATCGTACCAGTCGACGGCGTCGTTGCGTCCGCCTTCGCCACGATCGACGAGTCCGCGGTTACCGGCGAACCGATTCCGGTGGAGAAGACACGCGGAAGCGCCGTTCTTTCCGGTTCGCTGAATGCGGGTGAGACCTTCCAATTGACCGTGACCGCAGCGGCCAGCGAGAGCACCTATGCGGGCATCGTGCGCATGGTGACGGCGGCGCAAACGGCGAAAGCTCCCTTCGTGCGGTTGGCCGACCGCTATGCGCTGATCTTTCTGCCGGTGACGCTCCTCGTCTCCTTCTTGGCATGGCACATTTCCGGCGACGTCACCCGCAGCCTTGCCGTGCTGGTGGCGGCGACGCCGTGCCCCTTGATTCTGGCCGCGCCCGTCGCCTTCATCGCCGGCGTGGCGCAAGCGGCCCGCCGCGGGATACTGATCAAGGGCGGAAAGGCGCTGGAGGCGTTGGCCCGCGCTCACACCGTGTTGTTCGATAAGACCGGTACCCTGACGGTGGGCGGGGCGCGGTTGCTGTCCGTGGAAGTTGCGCCGAGCGAGGATCCGGACGAGGTCCTCACGCTCGGGGCGTCGCTCGAGCAAGCGTCGCACCACGTGCTGGCGAAGGCCATCGTCGCGGCGGCCCTTGCCCGTAGGCTCGAGCTGAAGCCGCCGGAACACGTCAAGGAGACCATGGGTGCCGGCCTCAGCGGCCAGATCGATGGACGTTGCGTCATGGCGGGCTCGCGAGAGATGCTTCTCTCGCGGGCCGAGCTCTCGCCCTGGGAGCTGCGGGCAATTCGACGTGCCTCGTGGCGCTCGGCGCTGATCGTCTTTGTCGCCGTGGACGGCCGTCTCGTCGGCGCGTTGCTGCTGGCGGACGAATTGCGAGCCGATACGCCACGCGCAATCCGGCTGCTGCGCGATGCCGGCATCGCGCGGATGGTGATGGTCACGGGTGATCGCGCCGCAGCGGCGCAGGCCATCGGAGCGGCGCTCGATCTGGATGCCGTGCTGGCCGATCGCGTTCCCTCGGACAAGGTCGAAGCGGTGCGTAGCGAACAGCGGCTGCATTCGACCGTCATGGTCGGCGACGGCATCAACGACGCCCCGGCGCTGGCCGCCGCTGACACCGGGGTCGCGCTCGGCGCGCGCGGTGCAAGCGCCTCCTCCGAGGCGGCAGACGTGGTGATTCTCACCGATCGGCTGGATCGGGTCGGCGAAGCGATCGTCATCGCGCAGCGCGCGCGGCGCATTGCCCTGCAAAGCATCTTCGTCGGGATGGGGTTGTCGCTGGCGGCCATGGCCGCTGCCAGCCTCGGCTGGCTCGATCCCGTACCCGCCGCGATCGTTCAGGAAGTGATCGACGTCGCCGTCATTCTGAACGCGCTGCGAGCGCTCAATCCGGCCCTCGTCAGGCGTGGTCCGCGCCTCACCGCAGAGCAGGGGCTGACGTTGCATCACGATCATCAGGCCCTGCTCAGGGATCTCGGCCGCTTGCGCCAGATCGTCGACGCGCTAGACGATGCGGGGCCCGAATCTGCCGCTGCGTTGATCGGTGAGGCGGATCGACTGGTTCAGGGCAGCGTCGTGATGCACGAACGCGAAGATGAAGACAGCGTCTACCCGAAGCTCACGGAGGTGCTGCGCGACCGCCACGGGCTTTCTGCAATGAGCCGTGCGCATCGCGAGATACTCCATCTCGCCCGGCTGCTCGCCCGGATCGGGGCGGACCTGCCGTCGGAGAAGATCGACCGCTACCTCATTCGAGACGCTCAGCGCGTGATCGAGGCGATCGAAACGCTGGTGCGCATGCACACGGCTCAGGAGGAAGATATCTACGAGGCCGTCGCCGCATAGCCGAGGGCCGCTCGTGTCGCTTCCCAACTTGCCCTGGCGGCCAGTCCCTGTAATCTGCAAAAAACAACAGGGAAGGGTGCGATGGGAGGAGTCTTGGAGGGCGTGCGCGTGCTCGATTTCGGGCGCTATATCGCCGGCCCCTATTGCGCGACATTGCTGGCCGAGTTCGGGGCCGAGGTCATCCGCGTCGAGAAGCGCGACGGCAGCGAGGATCGGTTCGTCGCGCCGGTGGGTGAAGGCGGCGAGGGCGCGCTGTTCCTCCAGATCAACCGCAACAAGAAGGGCATCACGCTCGATCCGATGAAGGCGGAAGGGCAGGAGGTGATGCGCCGCCTGATCGCGACCGCGGACGTCGTGGTCGCCAACCTGCCGCCGCAGACCCTGCGCGCGATGAAGCTCGACTACGACTCGCTGAAGGCAATCAAGCCGGACATCATCCTGACCACGGCGACCGCGTTCGGCGGGCCGGGCCCGTGGTCCGACCGCGTCGGCTTCGACGGCGTCGGCCAGGTGATGTCGGGCTCGGTGTACATGACCGGCACCGGGGATCCGCCGTACCGCGCCGCGGTGAACTGGGTCGATTTCGGCACTGCGCTGCACTGCGCGTTCGGCACGCTCGCCGCGCTGATCGAGCGCGGCAAGTCCGGGCGGGGGCAGATCGTCGAGGGCGCGCTGCTCGCAACCGCTCTGTCCTTCACCAATGCCACGCTGATCGAGCAGGCCGTCATCGACGTCAACCGCGTGCCGACGGGCAATCTCGGTCAGACCGCGGCACCTGCCGACATCTACCGCACCAAAGACGGCTGGGTGCTGTGCCAGGTCACCGGCCATCCGCTGTTCAAGCGCTGGGCGCGGCTGATGGGCGAGGAGGATGTGTGGCTGAATGATCCGCGCTTTGCCGACGACATCAGCCGCGGCAATAACGGCCGCATCGTCAGCGAGCGGATGGCGCGCTGGTGCGCCGAGCGCACCACGCAGGAGGCCGTCGACACGCTGGGCCAGGCGATGATTCCGACCGGTCCCGTGCTCTCGCCGCAACAGGCGTTGGATCATCCGCACATCCGCGCCGCCGGCTTCATGCAGGACGTCGACTATCCCGGCCTGCCGAAGCAGGCCCCGGTTGCCCGCGCCGCGGTGCTGCTGTCGGAAACGCCGGGCGAGATCGCGCACCGTCCGCCGACGCTCGGCGAGCACACCGACCGCGTCCTCGCCGATCTCGGCTACAATGCAGACGAGATCGCGGCGCTCCGGCAAGGCGGCATCATCTAACTCACAGCAGCTGCTTCAGCGCCTTCGCATCGGCCGGTGCCGCACTCTTCTGGTCGTTGTCGAAATAGACGTAGACGTCGCAGCCCTGCCGCTTCCACGACTTGATGCGCTTGGCCCATTGCGCCAGCGTGGGTTTGGTATAGTGCCCGTGATAGCGCCCGCTTGGCCCGTGTCCGCGCACATAGACGAAATCCGCCGTGCGCTTCCACGGCGCCGGCGCGTCGTGATGATCGGACAGGCACAGAGAGATGTTCTCTTCCGCCAGCATGCGCAGGATGCGCGGCTGATACCAGCTCGGATGACGGAATTCGAAACTGTAGCGCCGCTTTCGCGACAGCAGCTTGAAGAACGAGGCGAGCCGGTCCGCATTCGCCTCGAATTGCGGCGGCAGCTGGAACAGGATCGGACCGGCCTTGCCGCCGAGCCTGGAGATGCGGTCCTCCAGCAGCTCGAGGCTGTTGACGGAGCGCTCCGACAGGCGCTTCCAGTGCGTGATGAATTTCGAGGCTTTCCAGGCGAACACGAAATCGCGGCCGGTCTGCTCCCGCCATCCCGTCACCGCCTCCGGCGTCGGCGTACGGTAGAACACCCCGTTCAGCTCCGTGGTGTCGAACTCCCCGGCATAGTAGCTGAGCTGCTGCTTCAGCGTCACGCCCTTGGGGAAGAACGGGCCGCGCCAGGAGGCGTAGTGCCAGCCCGAAGTTCCGATCAGAACGCGCGCCATGTTTCACGTACCATCCGTTGCCATTTGCCGGAGGGAACGTCCGTGCGGCCGATACGTTTCTCGTGAGCATCAACGCTGAGGACCGGAACCGATGTACGCGCTGTTCGAAGGCGACAAGCAGATCGGCAATCCCTTTCCGACCGAGAAGGAAGTGTGGGAAGCCGCCTTGATCGAAGGCCTCGTCACCGACGTGCCCGTTGCCGACGAGGAGGGCGGCCACCTTCTGCCCGCCGGCTATCACGTCGAGCGCGTGGACGAGACATTCGCGCCGCGGCCGGACTGGAAGCTGCCGCGCGAAATCTCCTAAGTTAATTTGACGCCAGCGCCGCCTTGGCGACCTCGGCCATCCAGCGCGAGGCCACCGGCAGGATCGCGTCGTTGAAATCGTAGCGCGGACCGTGCAGCTCGGCGCCCTCGCGCAACTCGCCATTGCCGATCCAGACGAAGGCGCCGGGCCGCTGCTGCAGATAATGGGCAAAATCCTCGCCGGCCATGCTGGGCGCGAGATCGCGCCGCACCGGCGCCTGCACCTTCTCTGCGGCGATGCGCGCGAGGTCGGCCTCATCAGGCGTGTTGATCACGACGCCGACGCCCCAGACGATCTCGGGCGTGACCTTGACGCCGAAGCTGGTCGCGATTCCGGCGCAGCTGCGCTCGATGCCGTCGAGGATGACGTCCTTGACCGCCTCGCGGTGGTAGCGCAGCGTGCCGCGGATGGTGACGCGTCCGGCGATCTGGTTCGGCGCGGTGCCGCCTTCGATCGTGCACAGCGACAGCACGGCGGTGTCGAGCGGGTCGACGCCGCGCGAGGTGACCGATTGCAGTGCAACGATGAGGTGCCCGGCCGCCACCACGGGATCGCGCGTCAGGTGCGGCATGCCGGCGTGCCCGGCGTGACCCTCGATCGTGATGGTGATGCGCCCGCCGGAGGCCATGACGACGCCGTCGTGCACGGCGATGGTGCCGGCGGCAAGGCCCGGCCAGTTGTGGAAGCCGAATATCCGCTCCATCGGAAAGCGATCGAACAGCCCGGCCGCGACCATCGCCCGCGAGCCGCCAAAGCCTTCCTCGGCCGGCTGGAAGATGAAATCGACCGTGCCGCTCCAATCGGTATCAGTGGCGAGCAGCGCTGCAGCGCCCAGCAGCGAGGCGGTATGGCCGTCATGGCCGCACGCATGCATCACGCCGGACGTCGTCGAAGCGTACGGCAGTCCGGTATCCTCGGTGATCGGCAGCGCATCCATGTCGGCGCGCAGGCCGACCCGCCTCTGCGCGTGGCCGCGCCTCAAGGTCGCGACGATGCCGTGGCCGCCGATGCCAGCCTCGAAGGGAATGCCGAGCTCAGTGAGCTTGTCCTGCACGAAGGCAGAGGTCTCTTTCTCCTGGAGCGACAGCTCCGGGTGGGCATGCAGATGCCGGCGCCACACAGTCAGTTTCTGGTGCAGTTCGGGGGACAAGGCAGGGGTCTTTCGCAAGGTGTCGGTTGCCGTCAGCATAGCCGATTATTGGACCGCTGCATCAAGCGCCAGCAAATGGCTCGCGTGCAAAGCACGCCGCTCTTTCCCCGTCATTCCGGGTTCGCGACTTCGTCGCGCCCCGGAATGACGAGCATGGGTGTTATGACAGCTTCGCCAGCCCCTTCCAGTCAAACCCGATCCCATGACCCGGCCGATCGGGCGCCAGCGCCAGCCCGTCCTTCAGCACCAGCGGATGCTCGATATACTTGTCGAGCCCGAAGCCGTGCGCTTCCAGATAGGATCGGTTCGGGCAGGCCGCGAGCAGGTGCACGGTGATGTCATGCGCGCCATGGCTGGTGACGGGCAGGTTGAACGCTTCCGCGAGCCGCGCGATCTTCATGAACGCGCTGACGCCGCCGCAATTGGTGACGTCGGGCTCCGGGTAGGACACCGCTCCATTGGCGATGTAGTTCTTGAACTCCCACAGCGAGCGCAGATTCTCGCCCGCCGCGATCGGCACGCCGCCCGCCTGCATGATACGCAGATGGCCGGCGACGTCGTCGGGGATGATCGGCTCCTCCAGCCAGGTGAGGTCGAAAGGAACGAAAGCGCGCGCGGCCCGGATCGCCTCCTCGACCGTCCATTTCATGTTGGCATCCGCCATCAACGGAAAGCCGTCGCCGAGATGCTGCCGCATCGCGGAGATGCGCGCGACATCGGCCTTGAGGTCGGGCCGGCCGACCTTCATCTTGATGGCGCGAAATCCCTTGGCGAGATTGCCGTCGGTCTGCCTCAGCAGCGCATCGACGGAGAGATCGAGGTCGATGCCGCCGGCGTAGCACGGCACATGCGCATCGAAGCCGCCGAGCAGGCGGTACAGCGGCAGCTTGGCGCGCCGCGCCTTCAGATCCCACAGCGCGATGTCGAGTGCCGAGAGCGCCAGCACCGCCGGCCCGCCGCGCCCGCCATAATGCAGCCCCCACCAGACATGATGCCAGATCGCCTCGGTATCGTCGGCCTCGCGTCCTTCGACCAGCGGCGGGATCTCGCGCTCGAGAATGTCGGCCACAGCCCCGCCGTTGCGCCCGACCGTATAGGTGTAGCCGACGCCCTCGGTGCCATCGGCATCGCGGATGCGGCAGGTGATCAGCTCGAACGCCGTCATGTCGCCATGCGTGGAGTCCGACAGCGTGATGGGGAGGGGGATCCGGTAGAGCCCGGTCTCGATGTTTGCAATGCGCGGCATGGTGCCTCCCTGTCTTTGGTTCTTCTTCTTCGTAGGGTGGGTTAGCTAGCGGATGCGCGAAGCGCAGTCCGCTGGCGTAACCCACCACGTCTGTCTCCGCGGATACGAAGATGGTGGGTTACGCCCCGCGGTTTGCGCTTCGCGCAATCCGCGGGGCTAACCCACCTTACGCTAGACTATGAAGTCAGTCGCCTCCAGCGAGGCCGCATGCACTCCGCTCAGGGTGATGGTGTCATTGGCAGTGAGGTGAATCACCGCATTGCCCGAGCTGTCATCGCTGATGAGGCCGGACAGGGTCGCCCAGTCGGCAAAACCATAGTCGTGCAGGTTGATCACGTCGAGTTCCCCCGCGGTGCTGCCGACCGCCATGTTGCCTTGATTGAAGTCGTTGATGACGTCGTTGCCGGAGCCGGCCGTGAAGACGAAAACATCGTTGTTCGGCCCGCCCCACAGCTGATCATTACCCGCGCCGCCGTTCAGCGTGTCCGTGCCGCCGGTGATGGAGCCAGGGGTAGATGGCGCATAAGTCCGCGCATCGCCGTAGAGATGATCGGTGAACTCTCCGCCGTTGAGGATGTCATTGCCGCCACGCGCACTGCCGGACATGTTCATTGCGTCGCCAATCAGCTGGGAGCCGTAGACGGCCGGCGGCGGCTCGCCGCCATTCGTCACGAAGGTCAGGGTGTCGTTGCCACCCTGGGCATTGTCGGTCAATGACGTGAGCGAATCGCCAGCCAGCGTTCCACCTCCAATCGCCATGCCGCTGCTGATGCCGAGCGTGAGGTCGTCGTTGCCACCGATTGTATTGCCCGTCATGGCACCGACGGCATCCCCGCTGAGGGTCGCCGTGCTTTCGTATGCATATTCGAACACGTTCAGCGTGTCGTTGCCGCCATGCGCGTTGTCGCTCATGGATCCCCCGGCATCACCGCTGAACACGTTCTCGAAGGCGCGCCCGCCGGTCACGCCTGTCAGCGTGTCATTGCCCCCTTGCGTGTTGCCCGACATGTCGCCTCCGGCATCTCCGTAAATGGAGATGTTGGAGCGGAAATTGCCGCCGGCGTCGGCGGAGAGCGTGTCGCTGCCGCCTGCAGCATTGCCCAACATGGTCTCGGCGTCGCCCATAATGGTGGCGCCGCTAAAGGGATAGTCCACATTCGCCGTGAGCGTGTCGTTGCCGCCGTGGGAATTGCCCTGCATGACCGTGTCTTCGCCGATCAGCGTAACGAACACGTCCGCGTTGAGGATGGTTGCCGTCACCGTGTCGTTCCCGCCCCAGCCATCGATCGGGAAGTTGGGATCTCCGACGATGGTCGCGGTTTGGCTGAAGTCCGGAAAGGTGAGAATCAGGGTGTCGTTCGGCATCGTGCGCATGGCGCATCACTCCCATTTCATCTCAGTCACGTGACTCTGAAAACAGCGGAGGTCTCGGCGAGACGCACTGCGGTCACGCTTGGATCTGAATCTACTTGGAGTTGATGGCGGAGGTTTGCTCCTGACTCGGTTTGATTGCGGCCGAGGAACCGCGTGACGGTGCTCGCCATCGATGGCAGCACGGGACAGGCGCGGACTTCACGGAAGCCGCGATCGACCCGTTAGATCAGAGCCGTGTTGAAGCGCGATGACGTGCCGTTTGCCATCTCACCGCATCGTCGCCAGCTGCACCGCCAGCGCGCAGGCGCGGTCGTATTCGTCGAGATTGATCCATTCGTCGACCGTGTGCGCCTCGTTCTGGCCGGCACCGAAGGTCACGGTCGGAACGCCGTGGCGGACCATCCAGTTGGCGTCCAGGCCGCCATTGGCGGCGCGCACGTTCGCCGTTCCGCCGACGGCAGACACCGCCTCGATCGCGCGTTTGACCACCGGCAGGTTCTCCTTCATGCGGAACGGATAATAGTCGGTCTCGGCCTTGAACTTGACCTTGCCGGACTTGCCTTGCGCGTTGGTGACCTTCTTGGCGGCCTTCTCGAACGCGGCCTTGTAGGCCTTGGTGATCTCCTTGAAGAATTTTCCGTCATGGCTGCGGCTCTCGCCGCGCACATGCACGTAGTCGGTGACGACGTTGGTGGCATCGCCCGCGGGGCGGCCTTCGCCCCCGGTGACCGGACCGACATTGCTGCTGCCTTGCTTCTTGCCCTTCACCACCTTGCCGAACCAGCCGCCGGCCTTCACGTCCGCAAGCGCGAGCGCCATGATCATGGTCGAGGAGATGCCGCGCTCCGGTGCGACGCCGGCATGCGAGGCGCGGCCGAAGATTTCGACGGTCCAGCGGTCGGCGCCGACCGCCCCAATCACGACATTGGAGGCCGAGCCGCCGTCATAGTTGAACGCCATCACCGGCTTGCCGAGCTCGTCCAGCTTGACGTGGCGCGCGCCATAGAGCCCGCTCTCCTCGCGCACGCAGAACAGAAGCGTGATCGGCGGATGATCGAGCTTCTGCTTTTCGAGCTCGGCCGCCAGCGTCACCAGCACGCCGCAGCCGCAGCGATTGTCGCCGCCGAGCGCGGTCTTGGCGTCGTTGACGATCTTGCGCCCGGACAGCTTTGGCTTCGCACCGGCGCACAGCGGCACCGTGTCCATGTGGGTCATGAACATGATCCGCGGCTGGTTGTGCAGCGCGCCGCGGCCGGGCAGGTCGACGATGAGGTTGCCGGTCTCGGTCGGCACCGGAATGCGCGTGTTGGCGTCGTCGAGCCGGATCGCCTTGGCCGGAACGCCGCTCTCCTTCAGCGCAGCCGTGAGCTCCCGCCCGATCGCCGCCTCCTGTCCGGTGACGCCCTCGACAGTGAGAAAGCGCATGAGACGATCGGTGGCGGCTTTGGTGTCGACGGGCATGGACTCGAATTCCCCTGATGCGGATGGCGGCGCAGCATCTCCTGCGCTTCCGCATTTCGCAAGGGGCTCAGACGCGCTGCGTGTAGATCAAGAAAATCAGCACGCCGACCGCCAGTGCCGCCGCCATGAACAGCAGCACCGCCGGCAGCCCCGCGAGCGCGGCCACCGCGCCGGTGACGGATTGCATCAGCGCGGTGCCGAGGAAGAAGGCGAGATTGACGGCCGCCAGCGCCTTGCCGGCGACCTGCGCGTCGACCAGTTGCCTGGACATGCCGAACAGCAGCGGCTGCGCGGAGGTGAAGAGCCCGATGAGCACGAACAATGCCAGATCGTAGGACGGCGGCATGACCGTCACGCCGAACAGCCATGCAACGGCGAAGTGCGGCGCTCCCAGCGCCATCAGCGCGAGCAGCAGCGCCGCGATCGCATGCGTACCGGCGACCAGCTCGCGGCGGCGGCCGAGCCTGCGGTCGATCATGCCGACCAGCAGCGGGCCTGCGATCATCGCCAGCGTGAACGCGCCGAGCTGGTTGCCGGCCTCGATCCGCGTCAGTCCCTTGATCTCCATCAGCCAGGGTCCGCCCCAGAGGCCGCGCAGCACCAGCGTGCTCGCCAGCGACACCATCGCCAGCGCGATCACACCGCGCAGCGGCCGCGACAGGCCGAGCCTGACCACATCGATCATCTGCGACAGCGGCGAGGATTCGTCCTTGTGCTCGGCCGGCTGGTGCGGCACCAGCACGAACACCGCGAGCGCGACGAGGACGCCGCCGATCGCGGAGATCCAGAACCCGGCGCGCCAGCCGTAGGTGTCGATCACGAAGGCGAGCGGGCTCGCCGACAGCAGCATGCCGATATTGCCGATCGAGAGGATGGCACCCGACCACAATCCGAACCGCGCCGCCGACAATTGCTTGGCTGCGAGCGTCATCGGGCACATCAGCATGCCCGAGGTGGCGACGCCGAGCAGCAGCTGCCCGACGGCGAAGCTCTCGGGTCCCGTCGCAAAGCCGGACGCCATCGCGCCGAACACGGTTCCCGCCAGCAGGGCGAGCGCCACCGGCCGCACGCCGAACCGGTCCATCGCCGCCCCGACCGGGATCTGCGAGGCTGCAAAGGCGAAGTGATAGACCGATGTGAGGCTCGCCAGCGCCTGCGGCTCGATGTGGAAATCCGCCGCCATCAAATCGAGGCTCACCGCCGGAATGGTACGCAGCAAGGTCGACAGCATGTGGCCGCAGGCAAGCGCGACCAGCGCGAAGATCAGCGCGCGGGTGGCGGTGCCCGCGTCGTCGTCGGCGTTGGTCATGAGCGTCCCGTCCCGAGAAGGTTTTGGGGTGGGGTTACAGGATTGAGGGGGTGGCTGCCAATGGCGGCAGCGCGCCCCCCTCATGCCGGAATGTGACCTCGGACTGGTACTCGACCTCTCGAGCAATGCCATTGCCGAGAGGTTAGCCGCATTGCAACGCACCACCTTCGAGACGGCACTCAGCCTGGTAGGGAGTCATGGCGTTGCCCCGCGGGGATAAAGTGTTGTGGGCGTCTCCGCGGTGCGCGCGACGGTTGCATCATCTTCGCTCTTGGGAGCTTCCGTTGGCGGACGTAGGAACAAAGGAGACATCGTCTCTCTTACCTAGGTTAGGGAGACCTGATCATGCTGTCCTCGAGACCGCCACGGCCCATTCGCACTACGCTCGATCTTGCGAACGCTGAGCAGGTCAAGTCGGTCCGCAGGCGGCTTCGCATCTCCAATGCCGATCTGGTCAGGATCGTCGACAAGATCGGCAACTCTCTGGCGGCCATCGAGAAGGAAGTGGAGTTCGAAAAACTGGCCGTTCAGCAGGGTAGTGCCAGGGACGCGGCGACGACCCTCGAATGAATCCAACCCATCACGTGGGAAAGGAGAATTGCGATGAACAGTCTGATCTACCTCATAGGGCTAATCGTTGTGATCGCCGTCATTCTTTCGTTCTTCGGCTTGCGATGACCCGCCACGGCCCGGCAGGCGACCGCCGCGCCGGTGAAGTCATTCTTAATGTCGCGTGCAGCAAATGGTTGATGCGCACCAGGTCAATACCATCATAGCGACGACGCTTTGTGCGTTCTTCGAGCGGCTTCCCGACGCTCAAATCGGCACTGAGGAAGCCAAGTTGCTGGCCAAGCAAATCACTGAAGCGCTGAACGCAGCTGGGCTGCAGATTGTCCCTGTGGCTCCGGCAAATACACGGCCCTAGTTGTATGGCGGCGGCACCGAGCTTTCTGGCTTAAGGCTCCATCAGAGCTTCGTTTTCTTGAGGTCATGTCTCGCGCCGGAATGGCGTCATCCGCGTCGCTCCTGGGCCGCAATCTATTTCAACTCGATCAGCAGCTTCCAAGCGTCCTCCAGCAAGGCCTTCATCCGGTGTCGCTCGGCGCGGGCGTCCGGTGTGCACATTCCATGTTGATATGCATTCCGGTTGCCCTTCGGAGCGCCCGATCTTGGCGCGCCGCCATGCATGCGGCAGCGGCGCTTGCCGTGCACGGCTGGCGCGCGGCACGCGAGACCGCGGCGCGTCTGCGCCCCGCAGCGCGGGCTCGACTGCATCGCATCGGTATGACGGATGTGATCGCCGGTCATACGCAGGCGCCACTCGTATGGACCTCGCGGCCTGCGCCCGTTTCTGCATTCGAAGTCGTCTCCATTGCGCCAGCCTCCGCAATGATCATGCTGGCATGCTGCGTGACGTTGCCCACGATCGCCCGTCCGCCGTCCTGTACCGACAGGTTTTGCACCGTGATCGCGCGCTCGTCGCTGTTGCGGTGGCGGTTCAGCGCTTCGACCTGGGCGGCGAAGGTGCGGGAGAGCCGGGTCAAGGCGCGGGCGATGCCCTCCTGCTGCGTCAGATCGTCGGTGCAGGCGAGACGGCAGGCACAGCGCATCGCCGCCATGTGCACCGACACCATCTGGGAGACCAGCAAGGCCTCGATGGAATCCTTCGGCGCGATGCTCCTGATGGTCGAGATCATGAAGGCGAGATTGGCCTCATCCGGCTTCTGCCCGACCACGCTGGCCTTGACCAATTGCCTCAGCATGCCGTGCATCGCGTCGCGGTCGGCGGCGCCGAGCGCCTCGGCCAGCAGCCGCTCGCCGGCCTGTGGGTCGGGATGGCTGATCGCAATGCGCCGCTTGTAGAGTTTTACGCGCGGGGTCGCGGCGGGGACGCTGCGATCGGATGCCGCGAGCGGCGAGGGGATGTGGCGTTCGAGAGCTGTCGTCATGGGCATGTGTCCTTTGAGCGCGCAAGCACGAACGGCCGTTCGCCGCTGCGCGCGAATGCGGATTTCGGAATGTCGATGAAGGGTTTAGGCGCAACCGCGTCGGCACGGGTCCGGGCCGGCAGGCCGTGACGCTCGCGACTGTTGCGATGATGGCAGTATGCCACTGTTTTGCCCGACGTGACAGAATTTATTTCGTAAATCCGAAAATTTTCGTCCGTCCCCGCAAGTCCTTGTTCTGACAGGGGCGGTCTACTGTGCATGGGGTTGTTTTCGCACTTTTGTTTTGGATGCGGCACGCACGTGCCGTGCGGCGGAATGCCGGCGCTCAAACGCGATTGCGAAATCCGGCACGGCCGCTATTCATGACTTCTACGGCGTCGCACCAACAAGCATGCACAAGCGGCGCCAAGAGGTCTGGGAGAGAACGAATGCAACGAACCGCCCGCCTGCTGGCAGTCATCGCAGGTCTATGCGCCTTGGCGCTGACGACAGAGGCTCTCGCGCAGAAATATCCGTCGCGGCCGGTCAAGATCATGGTCGGCTTCAGTGCGGGCGGCCCGGTCGACGTCGTCGCGCGCATCATCGGCGATCGGCTCAGCAACAAGCTCGGCCAGCCCTTCGTGGTCGAGAACCGCGCCGGCGCCAACGGCATGATCGCCGCGGAGGGCGTCGCGCGCGCGGATGCGGACGGCTACACCATGCTCGCCTGCAACTCGTCGACGATCACGCTGAACAAGACGCTGTTCAAGGACATCCGCTACGATCCGCAAGTCGATTTTGCGTCGCTCACCACGGTGGTCTCGGCGCCGCTCGTCCTCGTCGTCAATCCCGAGAATCCCAAGACGGCGAACGTCAAGTCGGTGGCCGATCTCGTCGCTGCGGCCAAGGCCGCGCCCGGCGCGCTCGCCTACGGCTCCGGCGGCAACGGCAATCTCGCCCATCTCGCCATGGAGCTGCTCAGCCAGAAGGCCGGCATCAAGCTGATCCACGTGCCCTATCGCGGCGGCTCGGCCGCCGAGGTCGGCATTCTCGCGCAGGAGGTGCTGGCGGTGTTCGATCCGCTCTCCGCCGTGCCGCTGGTCAAGGCCGGCAAGCTGCGCGCGCTGGCGGTGTCCTCGGCCGAGCGGCTGCCGGCGCTGCCCGACGTGCCGACCGTGGCGGAAGCCGGCTATCCCGGATTCGACATCTCGTTCTGGGTCGGCTTCTTCATGCCGAAGGCAACGCCCGCGCCGATCCTGGAAACCCTGCACCGGGAGATCGTCGCCGCCACCAAGGATCCCTCGGCCGAGGAGAAGCTCGGCGCGCAAGGCGTCGTCAGCGTGCTCAGCCCGGCCGACTACGCCGCGAAGATCGCCAAGGAGACCAAGGAGCTCGCAGAGGTGGTTGCGGCCGCGAACATCAAGGCGGAATAGGGCGCGACGCGCTATCTGCCGATCAGCAGCTTAAGCCGGTCGAGCAGCGGACGCTGTCCTGCATTGATCTTCTCCTGCGCCGCGTCGAGCGTGAACCATTCGGCGCGGTCGACTTCCGGAAAGGCCTGCCGCTTGCCGCTGCGCGGCGGCCATTCCATCTCGAACGTGTTGCTGCGAATGTTGCGCACGTCGAGATCGAGCTCGGCCGCGAAGGCGGTGACGAGCTTGCCCCCGCGCTGCCTGACCTGGCCGAGCGGGGTCAGCGGCATGGAAAGCTCCTGTCCCAGCTCCTCGGCGAACTCACGTCGCGCCGCGATCTCTGCGTCGTCTCCGTCCGTGTATTCGCCCTTCGGGATCGACCATGCGCCGAGATTCTTGTTGCGCCAGAACGGCCCTCCGGGATGGACCAGGAGCACCTCGATGTTCCCACGCTTGCGGTAGGCGATGATCCCGGCGCTCTTCGATGGCATTGCGGGTTCCGGTGCGGGCTCGGCTTTCTCGGGAAAAACTGGAACCCCCCGTTCTAACGCAGGTTAGTAGCCCAGTTTCATTTGATGAAAGGGAGTGAACCATGATCCGCCTGTTGGCAACCACCGCATTGGGGGTGGTGCTGGCGAGCGCCGCGTATGCGCAATCGCCCAGCACGAATCCGCCGTCTCAGCAGACGCCGCAGTCCCAGTCGAACTCCACCGCGCCATCCACGACCTCGCCGTCGAGCGCGACCGACAAGCAGCAGACCACATCGCAACCGCAGCAATCCCCGTCGTCGGGAACGCCGGCCCAGACCACGCAGGCCAACCCACCGTCGTCCGGCTCCGGCACCGCCAATACGGGCTCGACTGCGCAGTCGCAGAGCGGTGCGACAAATTCCAATGCAACCGGCAACCAGCCTGCAACGCAGCAGAGCGCCAACCCGCAAGCTGCGAACACCAACCAGGCACAGGACCGGTCCAATCCGCCGCCGGCCAGCAATCAAGCCCAGCAGGCACCGGCCGCATCTGGAACCAACCAGGCCCAGCAGGCACCGTCTGCGCCGACGAGCAACCAGGCGGCCGCCCAGGCCGACGTCAACCTCAACAAGCAGCAGGAGACCAAGATCAGCGCGTCGATCTCGCACCTCAACGTGCGGCCGCTGACCAACGTCAATTTCGCGCTGAACGTCGGCACGGTGGTGCCGCGCGACGTGCACCTCTCGACGCTGCCGCCCGACGTCGTCGAGATCGTGCCGCAATATCGCGGCTACAGCTTTGCGCTGGTGAAAGATCAGATCGTCGTGGTCGATCCGGCGACCTACAAGATCGTGACGGTGCTGCCGTACTCAGGCCAGTCCACGGCGACGACGACGACGACGCGCGAGCGCAGCGCCAGCAAGTTCTCGGATCGCGATCGCGAGGTGATCCGCAAGCATGCGAAAACCCGTACCGAGGGGCGCAAGGAAGTGCGGACCACCGGCAGCACAGCGCGCAGTGAGATCCGCGTCGGTGACCGTCTTCCCGAGAGCGTCGAGGTCGAGGAATTCCCGACCACGGTCTACCGCGATGCGCCGGGTTTGCGTGAATATCGCTACATCCACCGCGACACCCGGACCTATGTCATCGAGCCGCGCGAGCGGCGGGTGATCGAGGAGATCGACTAGATCGACGGCGATCGGAGCCGCGCAAGGGCGCGGCTCCGATCGTTAGCCTGACGTCCGCTCGCGCGATGCGAGACGAACGGCGCGCGCCTTCGCGCTCTTTCCGGCCGCGCGTGCCGCGATCATGCTGCGGGCCTTGCCGGGAGCCGTGACATTCTTCCGCAACAGTGTGGCGAGCCGCTTGCGGGCGCCCTTCGTCGTCACGCGCGCCGCGAGTTGCTCGCCCTTGCGAATGATGTTCGCAACCGAAGCCGTCAGGTTCACCGGAACCCAGGCGACGTCCTTGGTCTTGGAAAGACTGCCGATGCCTTCGCATGGCGCTTCGCGCGGCAGATCGATGCGGATCGCGAGTGCCTCCGACCGTTCGGTCCAGTCTTCGGCCTTGGTGCCGGTGATGATCCGGACATAGTCGCGCGTCTCGCGCGGCAGCCCGCTCTGCCTGGCAAGCCATTTCTGGATGCGGCCGGGACCGGCATTGTAGGCAGCGGCAGCAAGGCCGAGATTGCCGAAATCGTCGCGCAGCTTGCGCAGGAATTTTGCCGACGCCGGCAGCGCCTTCATCGGATCGAAGGGATCGTCGAGCCCGACCTCGGCGGCCGTCCCCGGCATGAACTGCGCGACGCCCTGCGCGCCAGCATGGCTGACCTCGTTGGACTTGAAGCGGCTCTCCTGCCAGATCAGGCGCGCGAAGAACGGCACCGGAATGCCGCTGGATTCGGCGGCCTGGCGCAGCGCGTGACAGAATCGTTCGGTCGGCGAGGGCTCCGCCTGCACCGCCGGCTCCACCGGGCGCGGTGGCTCGACCGTGCGCGGCGGCTCGATCACCTGCTCGTAAGCCGCGCGCGCGTTGGCAAGCTCGATCGCCTGCACGCTGGCGACGAACAGCTCGACCACCGGAACAAGTGGCGAGGCATGATTGTTCTTGAGAACACTGGTGTCGAAACGTGATGCTTGGCGGGACGCCGACGGATTGAAGTCGCACATCAGAAGCATGAACGCGGCGCAAGCCGCGACGACAAATCGCATTTGCTGGGACAACCTCGAACTGTGTGGATGAACAGCCAGCGATGCGCCGGCGATAGGAAGTTCTTAACCGTCCGATTGCGGCAAAGCTGCGATCTCCCGGGTTCCTTCGGTGTTACTACGGTGTTCCCGAACAGAAACCTTTCCGCGGTTTTGCGGGCCGTATGCGAGTGGGATGCGCGATGACGATGCGATGGATGCTTGGCGCGGTGATTTCGCTGTGGCTCGTTGCTCCGGCGCTTGCAGGCCATCTCGATCCGACCGCGGTGAACGAGGCTGCGCGTCCTGCGAAGCCGCCCGCCACCGACAAGCTGAATGCAGCGGTGGTGAAGCTTCAGGTGCTGCTCGATCGCGCGCAATTCTCGCCCGGCGAGATTGACGGAAAGTTCGGCGAGAACGCGCAGAAGGCGCTCAAGGCGTTCGCGGAGCAGAACGGCATCGCATCCGACAAGGTTGTGGCGCCGGAGCTCTGGGACAAGCTGACCGCAGCGAGCGAGGGCCCGATCCTCGTCGACTACAAGATCACCGACGCCGACGTGAAGGGACCGTTCTTAACGAAGCTGCCGGCCAAGCTCGATGACATGAAGTCGCTGGACGCGCTGAGCTACACCAGCCCGCTCGAAGGAATTGCCGAGAAATTCCACATGAGCGCGGATCTGCTCAAGGCGCTCAATCCGGGCAAGACCTTCGACAAGGCCGGAGAGACGATCGTCGTCACAAACGTTCCGGCGCGGCGCGAGCTGCCGCGCATTGCCCGGCTCGAAGTCGATAAGACCAACGGGACCTTGAAAGCGTTCGATGCAAGCGGCGCTCTGCTGGCGTTCTATCCGGCGTCAGTCGGCAGTCCGGATCGCCCGACGCCAACGGGAACGCTGAAGGTCACCGCCAGCCACGAGCTGCCGACCTACCGCTACAATCCCGAGTACAAGTTCAAGAGCGTCAAGTCCAAGAGACCGTTCGATATCAAGCCGGGTCCGAACAATCCGGTGGGCGCATACTGGATCGGCCTGTCGGCGCAGGGCTACGGCATCCACGGAACGGCAGAACCCGACAAGGTCAGCAAGTCGGCGTCGCACGGCTGCGTTCGGCTCACCAATTGGGACGCGCGTGTGCTCGGCGAGAACGTGAAGCGCGGCATGCCCGTCGCCTTCCTCGATGCGCCGACGGAATCCTCATCGAAGCGGCAGGGTACGCCCGCTGCGAAGCGCGCGGCGAACTAGTCCTTGGGAAAATCCTTGCGCATCGCGATCTCCGCGGCATCGCCGGGCGACAGCACGTTTTGATCGAAGGCGGCCTGGGGCGTCGTCATGATGTCGTAGAGCGAGATGCCCTTGATCGGCTTGCCCATGAGCTCGCGGACGCATTCGGCGAGCGTGCCGTTGTAAACGAGATAGGGCGGCCCGCGATCCTTCTGCCGCTCGCCCTTCAGCGACGGCCATTTCTTCAGCTCGGCCGGCGCGTCATAGGCGATCGGCGATCCCTCTTTGAACATGCGTTTGGCCCCGGTGGCTTGATGGCCGGGAAGTCTACAGCCGCCGGGTAAACGCCCGTTAAAGAATTGGTTCAAATCAGCCGGCAATGAAGGCGAGCAGGGTGCCGTTGGCCTTGGCCGGCGGCACGCAGATCGCAGCTCCGCTCCGCACGGCGGCCGACCCCAGCGCCTTCTCGGTCGCGGCGAGATCGCCGCTGACCAGCACCAGCGCAGCGCCACCGCGCTCTGAGAGGCCATTCAGCGACACGCCGGGATAGCGCTTGGCGAGTTGGTCCAGCGTCAGGTAGACGAAGTCGGCGCGATCGCCGCCGGAGGGCACGGTGACCGCGCCGTCCGGGTCGGTCTTCGCTTCGCGGTCGATCAGGCGGGCGAGATGCGCGGCCTCCTTGGCGGGCTCCGGCGTTGCGATCAGCGTCTGCTTGATCCGCTTGGCCGCGTTGGCGTGGGTCATAAGCTCGGGGATCCACACGGTCTCGCGGGTCTTGTGCTGACAGGCGAAGATGCGCACGCCGCCCGGCGCTTCCGCCGTCGGCCACATGAAGGTGCGGAATTTCGCCGCCGAGATCGTGCCATCTGGCAGCGTGACGGGGCGTTCGAAATCGGTCGGGCCGATCGGCTCCAGGCCCCGTGCACGGATCTCCTCGGCGCCGGCAGCGCTATCGACTGCGGTGAAGGCGATGCGCTCAATGCCCTCGCCGTGGCGTTCGACGAAGGCGCGGGCGGGCGCATTGTGCTCGGTCGCCACGAGCACGCCGAGCAGCTCCATGTAATCGGGGTCGAACATGATGGTGTAATTGCCGGTGCCCATATGCGCGCTGTGGGTGCCGCGCGGCGAGACCGTGAAGCCGAGTTGCCTATAGTTCTCGGCGGCCTTGTCGAGGTCCTTCACCATGACGACGGCGTGGTCGATACCGATGACGTTCTTGAGGGCCACTGTTGTTATTCCCCGATTGCAAGCTGATTTTGCGCCGCGCCGGCGGCTGCCGGCCATGTCTACGCCGGATGGGCCGTCAAGTCATTTTCAATTCGGCGAGAGAAGCGGAATTTCATTCCGCGCGATGCCTCTCGTGCGACGCGACCTCAGCGCGCATGTTCGATATAGGCCGCGAGGACGGCGCGCTCCTCGCCGGTCATTTCCGTGATGTTGCCCGGCGGCATCGAATTCGACCAGGCCGCGACCCGTCCGATCAGGCGGATGTTGCGATGGATGTGCTCGGGCGTGTCGAGCACAATGCCCTTCGGCGCGGTGACGATGCCGGCCCAGACCGGCTCGGCCGCGTGGCACATGCTGCAGCGGGACATCACGATCTCCTCGACATTGGCGGCCGTGACCGGCGCCGACAATGCGCCCGTCTTCACCTCGCGCGGTCCGGCGGCGGAGAGGAGGAGGATCGCAATCACGCCGGCCGCGGCCACGCCCCACACCCACCAGGGCGATTGGCGCCCGGCATGACGCTCGTTGAAGAAGTGGCGGATCACCGGCCCGAGCGCCAGGACGATCGCGACGATAATCCAGTTGAAGCGCGTGGCGTAGAGCAGGGGGTAGTGGTTGCTGATCATCAGCACGACGACGGGAAGCGTCAGGTAATTGTTGTGGACCGAGCGTTCCTTGCTGGCCTTGCCGAGCTTGGGGTCAGGCGCCTGTCCGGCGATCAGGCTGGCCACGATCTTCTTCTGGTTCGGAATGATCAGCGTGAAGACGTTGGCCACCATGATGGTGCCGATGATCGCGCCGATCTGGTTGAAGGCGCCGCGTCCGCTCAGCACATGGGTGAAGGCGTAAGTGAGTGCGACCAGGAACAGATAGCCGCCGACGGCGAAGGGCAGTTCGCGCTGGGCGAGCCCGGTGCGGCAGGCGGCCTCATAGAGCAGCCACGCCAGCGCCAGGCTGCAGAAGCTGAACAGTCCGGCCTGGAATGATGTGAGGTCGAGGATCGACTTGTCGACCAGGAACAGATCGGCCTCGAGATAATACACCACCACCATCAGCGCGAAGCCGGACAGCCAGGTGGTGTAGGCCTCCCATTTGAACCAGGTCAGCTCGTCCGGCATCTGGCTGGGCGCGACCAGATACTTCATGATCCTGTAGAAGCCGCCGCCATGGACCTGCCAGGCCTCGCCCTGCACGCCGCCCGGCAGGTCGGCCTTCGGCTTCAGGCTGAGATCGAGGGCGATGAAATAGAAGGAACTGCCGATCCAGGCGATTGCGGCCACCACGTGCAGCCAGCGCAGCAGCAGGCTCGCCCATTCTGATATGACGGATCCCCACATGATCTCCTCATCCGGCGCGACCTGGATGCCGCAGCCTCCATGACCGTAACCGGCGATCGTCGCCCTCACAATGTGTCGCACCGTTCAAGCGCATTTTCCAGTATGATGGACTGCGGCTGATGCACATCGTGCGGGCATGAACTGACGTGGGATTCGGCGGGCGCCAAACTCGCCGAGAGACCTTTTGCGGGTGATCGGCGTTGACGCACGACACGCCCAAGGCGGAGGACGACGAATTGAGCGACAGGATAACGTTCGTGGCGATGCTCGCAGCGCTGCTGGCTGCTGCTGCGGCGGCCGGCGCACACGCCGAGCCCATGTTGCAGGGCAAGGACGCCTATGGGGATTGGCGCGCCGACAAGCCCGGCACGGTCAGGTTGATCCGGCCGCAGGATCTGGTCAGGCCCGGCGCCACGCGATCGGTTGCGAGCTCGTCGCGCGTGGTGCCGCGTCCGCCGGAAGCCCAGCTCCAGGTGCCGGCCGGCTTCAAGATCGAGCTGTTCGCCGAAGGCCTGCGCGCGCCGCGCATCATCCGCGTGGCGCCGAATGGCGATGTGTTCGTCGCGGAAATGCGCGCCGGCAGCGTCCGGGTGCTGCGCGCGGGCGAAGGCGGCAAGGTCGCCACCAACGAGGTGTTCGCCAGCGGCCTGCGGCAGCCGTTCGGCATCGCCTTCTTTCCGAACGGCGACAATCCGCAATGGGTCTATGTCGCCAACACCGACAGCGTCGTTCGCTTTCCCTACCAGGCCGGCGATCTCAAGGCGCGCGGCAAGGCGGAGACGGTTGTCGCAAGCCTGCCGGATGGGGGCCATTCCACCCGCGATCTCGTCTTCACGCCCGACAACAAGCGTATGCTGGTGTCGGTGGGTTCGCTCAGCAACGTCGCCGAAGGCATGGGCACGCCGCCCGGCGGGATGGAGGCGTGGGCGAAGACGCAGCCGCTCGGCGCCACATGGGCCAGCGAGCTCGAGCGCGGCGCGGTGCTGGCCTTCAACCCTGACGGCAAGGAGCGAAAGATCCATGCCACCGGTATCCGCAACTGCGTCGGCCTCGCGGTCCAGCCGCAGACTGGTCTGCCCTGGTGCTCGACCAATGAGCGCGACGGTCTCGGCGACGACCTCGTGCCCGATTACGTCACGAGCGTGAAGGAAGGCGCGTTCTACGGCTGGCCGTGGTTCTATATCGGTGGCAATGAAGACCCGCGCCATGCCGGCGCGCGGCCGGATATCAAGGACAAGGTGACGGTGCCCGATGTGCTGATTCAGCCGCACTCGGCCTCACTCGGCATGACCTTCTACCAGGGCGCGCAGTTTCCGCCCGAATACCAGGGCGACGCCTTCGCCGCCCAGCACGGCTCCTGGAACAGGTCGAAACGCACCGGCTACAAGGTGATCCGCATCCGCATGAAGGACGGCAAGCCGACCGGCGAATACGAGGATTTCGTTACGGGGTTCGTCGTGAACGATACGGAAGTGTGGGGGCGCCCCGTGGGCGTCGCCGCGGCGAAGGATGGATCGCTGCTGATCTCGGAAGATGGCAACGGCACGATCTGGCGGGTGACAAGCGCGCGCTGACTTCACCCTCCCCTGGAGGGCCCCCTCCAGGGGAGGGTAAGAGCACCGCGCTCGCTTCATCCCCGTCTCACGCTCGCACCACCATCCACCGGCAGCGTCACACCGGTGATGAAATTCGCCTCATCGCTCGCCAGGAACAGCGCGGCGTTGGCGACGTCCCAGCCCGTACCCATCTTTCTGCGCAGCGGCACCTTGCTGTCGCGTTCGGCTTCGACCTCGGCGCGGGTCTTGTGCCATTCGCGGGCGCGGGTGTCGACGGCCATCGGCGTGTTCATCAGGCCGGGCAGGATGACGTTGGCGCGGATGCCGTATTCGGCGTTCTGGTAGGCGAGCTGTTCGGTGAAGGCGATCATCGCCGACTTCGTCGCTTTGTAGGCGACGTAAGGATAGGTGGTGATCGCGGCCATCGACGAGATGTTGATGATGGCGCCGCTTCTCTGCGCGCGCATGATCGGGATCACTTCTTTCGCGGCGAGGATGCAGCTCTTCAGATTGATGGCGACGACGCGATCGAATGCCTCCTCGGTTATTTGCAGCAGCTCGGCATCGCCACCGGCGAGGCTGACGCCGACATTGTTGTGCAGCACGTCGATACGTTCCCAGCGCGATTGCGCGTCCGCAACCATCGCCTTGATGTCCGCAGCCTTGGTCACGTCCGCCTTGAAGGCCGCTGCTGTGCCGCCTTTCGCGGTGATCATCGTGACCGTCTCCTGCGCCGATTCCAGATGGTGGTCGACACACAAGACCTTGGCGCCCTCGCGCGCGAAGGTGAGCGCGGTCGCGCGGCCGTTGCCCATGCCTTCGCCGGGGCTTTGCCCGGCCCCGACGACGATCGCGACCTTGTCCTTCAAGCGCATCTCGGTTCACTCCCGTCCTTGTCATTATTTTCGTGCAGACTAGCAATCGCGCTCCCGGGAGAGAAGAGCGCGCTTTCCGCGTTCATGTTATTGACATCCCACGCAATTGCATGTGGCGGCCGGTCCATCGCGCATGGCTAGCCGTTGCGGTCCAGGAACCGTTCCGGCCTCGCAGCGTTTGTCGCGGAGCCTTTCCCGCGTTAGGCTCAGTCCCGGGGCTTCCCAACCACCAGTGGCTTGCCGATGAATCTGCTCGATCCGCAAGGGCCCGTGGCTGCGGCCAATAGAACTATTTTGGTCGATTCGGTCTTCATCATGCTCGTGATCGTGGTGCCGACCATTTTCGCGATTCTGGCTTTCGCGTTCTGGTTTCGCGCCTCGAACCCGAGGGCGCGCTACCAGCCGGACTTCGTCTATTCCGGCCGCGTCGAGATGGTGGTGTGGTCGATTCCGGCGCTCACCGTGATTCTGCTCGGCGGCGTCGCCTGGATCGGCTCGCACCAGCTCGATCCCGCCGCGCCCGTGCCGGGCACCGGCAGCCCGGTGCGGATCCAGGCCGTCTCGCTCGACTGGAAATGGCTCTTCATCTATCCGGACCAGCGCATCGCCACCGTCAACACCCTGACGGTGCCGGCCGGCGCCGAGCTGAAATTCCAGCTGACGTCGTCGAGCGTGATGAACACGTTCTTCATCCCGCAGCTCGGCAGCATGATCTACACCATGAACGGCATGGTGACGAAGCTAAACCTGCGCGCCGACAACGAAGGCAAGCTGCAGGGCCTGTCGGCGCATTTCTCCGGCGACGGTTTCCCGGACATGATGTTCGACGTCAACGTGATCTCGCCGCTCGCCTTCCCGGACTGGGTGGCGAATACGGCGAAGACGGACGCGGTGCTGAACGAGGACAGCTACAAGAAGCTGATGCAGCAGGGCATCGAGAAGGGCAGGCCGGTCTACCGCCTCGACGATCCACGCCTGTTCGATTTGATCGCGACCCAGCACATTCCGCCGGGGCCCGGGCCGGCCCTCGCGTCCGAAGCAGGCCGGTCGCACAGTGGAGGCCATGATGCTCGGTAAGCTCGATTGGTCGGCCATCCCGCTGGACCAGCCGATTCCGCTCGTCGCCGGCGCGATGGTGCTTGTCGCGATCCTCGGCGTGCTGGGCTGGGTCGTGGTGAAGGGACATCTGCCCTATCTCTGGCACGAATGGATCACCAGCGTCGACCACAAGCGCATCGGTGTCATGTACATCCTGCTCGCCTCGGTCATGCTGCTGCGCGGCGGCAGCGACGCCATCATGATGCGGATCCAGCAGGCTGTGGCGTATCAGTCGCAGGGCTATCTGCCGCCGGAGCACTACAACCAGATCTTCTCCGCGCACGGCACCATCATGATCTTCTTCGTGGCGATGCCGTTCGTGATCGGGCTGATGAACCTCATCGTACCGCTCCAGCTCGGCGTGCGCGACGTCGCCTTCCCGACGCTCAATTCGGTCGGCTTCTGGCTGACGGCGACCGGCGCGCTCTTGGTCAATATCTCGCTCGTGGTCGGCGAATTCGCGCGCACCGGCTGGCTCGCCTTTCCGCCGCTGTCGGAACTGTCCTATTCGCCCGGCGTCGGCGTCGACTATTACGCCTGGTCGCTGCAGATTTCCGGCGTCGGCACGCTGGTGGCCGGCATCAACCTCGTCACCACCGTGCTGAAGCTGCGCACCAAGGGCATGAATTACCTGCGCATGCCGATGTTCTGCTGGACCACGCTGGCCTCGAACCTCCTCATCGTCGCGGCGTTCCCGATCCTTACCGCGACGCTGGCGATGCTGCTGCTCGACCGCTATCTCGGTTTCCACTTCTTCACCAACGAGGCCGGCGGCAACGTCATGATGTTCATGAACCTGATCTGGGCCTGGGGCCATCCCGAGGTCTACATCCTGGTGCTGCCCGCCTTCGGCATCTTCTCCGAGGTGGTCTCGACATTCTCCGGCAAGGCGCTATTCGGCTACCGCTCCATGGTGCTCGCGACCATGGCGATCTGTGTCGTCTCCTTCATGGTCTGGCTGCACCACTTCTTCACGATGGGCGCAGGTCCCAACGTCAATGCCATCTTCGGCATCGCCAGCATGATCATTGCGATACCGACCGGCGTGAAGATCTACAATTGGCTGTTCACGATGTATGGCGGCCGCATCCGTTTTGCGACACCAATGTTGTGGTCGGTCGGCTTCATGGTGACGTTCCTCATCGGCGGACTGACCGGCGTGCTGCTCGCGGTGCCGCCGGCCGACTTCATCCTCCACAACAGCATGTTCCTGGTGGCGCACTTCCACAACGTGATCATCGGCGGCGTGCTGTTCGGTGTTTTTGCCGGCTTCGAGTACTGGTTCCCGAAGGCGTTCGGGTTCCGTCTCGACGAACGCTGGGGCAAGGCCGCGTTCTGGTTCACCTTCATCGGTTTCTTCATAACCTTCATGCCGCTCTACATTGCCGGCATGCTCGGCATGACCCGGCGCATGCAGCACTACGACGTCGCGGCCTGGCGGCCCTGGATGATCGTTGCGGCGGTCGGCGTGGCGGTGCTGACGATCGGGGTGATCTGTCAGATCGTGCAGCTCGTCGTCAGCATCCGCAATCGCGAGGCGTTGCGCGACCGCACCGGCGATCCCTGGGACGGGCGCTCGCTGGAATGGGCAACCTCGTCGCCGCCGCCGGTGTTCAACTTCGCCTTCAATCCCGATGTGCGCGGCGAGGACGCCTATTGGGATATGAAGGCGCGCGCGAAGCAGCAATCGCTCGCGCATGAGACGCCGGATTATCAGGATATCGAGATGCCCCGGAATTCCCCGACCGGATTCGTCTGCGCCTTCTTCGCCACCATCATGGGATTCGCGCTGATCTGGCACATCTGGTGGATGGTGATCCTGGGCGGCTTGGGCGCTTGGGCGACCTTCGTCGTGTTCGCCTGGCGCGACCATGACGAATACGTCATCCCGGCCGAGGAGGTCGCCCGCATCGACCGCAGCAACATCGAGGAACGGCGCAACCTCGTCAGCATGGCGGGAGCAGTCTGATGGCGATGACCGCGACCGCAGGCCACGCGCACGCCGATCCCCATCATATCGGCCTCGTCATCGAGCATCCCGGCCCTGCGCCGAAGCGGATCGTGACCGCCTACGGCTTCTGGATCTTCCTGCTCTCCGACATCGTGATGTTCTCCTGCTTCTTCGCGGCCTATGCGGTGCTGTCAGGCCAGACCGCCGGCGGCCCCAAGGGCGCGGAGATATTCGAGCAGAGGAACGTGGCGATCGAGACGGTTTGCCTGCTGCTGTCGAGCTTCACCTGCGGCATGGCCAGCATCGCCGCCGACGTGCGCAACCGGTTCTGGTTTTATCTTAGCATGACCGTGACCTGCGTGCTCGGGCTGATATTCCTCGTTCTCGAGTTTCGCGAATTCGCCGACCTCATCGCGCGTGGCTATGGCCCGTCACGCAGTGCGTTCCTGACCGCGTTCTTCTCGCTGGTCGGATGCCACGGCCTGCATGTCTCCGCCGGCGTGCTGTGGCTTCTCACCATGATGGCCCAGGTGTTCGCAAAGGGCTTTCGCGCGGACATCTTGCGCCGGATCACGTGCTTTGCGCTGTTCTGGCATGCGCTCGACATCATCTGGGTCGCCGTGTTCTCAGTCGTTTACCTGCTCGGGAGTGCGCCATGAGTGAGCAGACGCATGGAATGGTCAAACACGACCTCGCGCCGGGCGAGGAAGAGGAGCATAGCGTCGGCGCAAGGATCCTCGGTTACGTCGTCGGGCTCGTGCTCGCGCTGCTGCTCACGGCGACGTCGTTCTTCATCGCCGGCACGGACCTGGTCTGGCAGCCCTCGATTCCCGTCGCGCTGATCGTGCTCGCGATCGCACAGATGGGCGTGCATCTGGTGTTCTTCCTGCATATCACCACTGGCCCCGACAACACCAACAACGTGCTGGCGCTCGCCTTCGGGCTGCTGGTGGTGTTGCTGGTGGTCGGCGGCACGGTCTGGATCATGGCGAATCTCAACGCCAACATGCCGCCGATGGACCAGATCATGATGCGACAGTAGCGCGTATCGCAGAGAGTAAGTCGTGAGCTTGATGCGTTGATCTCGCCGCATCGTCATGGCCGGGCTTGACCAGGCTTGACCCGGCCATCCACGCCTTGCTTCACGCACGAAGCGCGTGAATGCCCGGGACAAGCCCGGGCATGACGGCCTCGGTTTGGAGCGACGCACAAAAAGAAAGAGCCGCTTGCTTGTGACAAGCGGCCCAAGTCTAGGGAGGAAACGCCCAAGCAAAGACAATCGGCCGAAGCCGGAGTGCTGCCAAGGAACGCTCGCGCAAGGCGCTTGCGTAGGCTTACAAATGCAGCAACCGGCGCCGAAGTTCAATTCCGGATCAATACGGTCCAGGACTACCACTCACGGGTGCGTGAGGGAACTTGCTCACCTTGGTCGGCGGCAATTGTAGGCCTTGCGGAAGCCGGCCGCCTGGGCGTCGTCCTCCGAGCAGAACCAGCGGTCCGGATTCGTCGTCGCGGGGTAGCTCGGGCATCCCCGCAGATGGTAGATGCCGATATTGCCGGTGACGCGGGCGCGCACCGCGAGCTTGCCCTTGATGCTGCAATTGGGGGGCATGGTCAGCTCCTCCGGAAACAGCACGGCGCGGATTTCCTTGTCGCGGTCCGGGCGGCAGGCGGTGCCCAGCAGCGCGCCGTCCTTCTTGCCGCTGCGGAAATCTTGCGGCGCAACAAAACAGCCCTTCCAGATCCCGGCCGCCGACGCCTTGGCCTCGTTGGCTGCGGGCTTGACGTTGGCCTTGATCGGCTCGCGTGCGAGGGCAAAGCCGAGCTTGATCAGCTGCTCGTTCAAGCTGGCCTTGTCGCCTTCGGCCGTGCAGATGGCGCGGTGCCGCTTGCCAAAGCTCTTCTCGGGCCCGACATCGTCGCAGCGCACCGTTCGTTTGTTGATGAGCTTCGCGAGCTGGTCGCGGGCCTCGATGCCGCAGGTCCAGGCATCGGCTTTATTGTCGATGCAGACCTGGTCGAGCTCCGGCGCGTCGACGCCGTCGAGCCGGTAGGTGAGGTCGCCGAGCTGGACCGAGTTGCCGTCACGGGCCGTCGCGGCGCCGGTCAGCGCGGAAACTGGTCCGGACGAGGCCAGAAATCCGGACCAGGCGAGAAACGAAACGAGCGCAAAAGCGCGGGCGGCGGCAAAGATTTTCTGGAAGGACATACGGTCTCGCTATCGATGGCTCGTGCGCCCCGTTCCTAGCATCCGGATGTGGCGAGACCAATGGTCTGCGCCTCGCGAAGTGCGACATTCCGGCCCCGCGGCTTTACTCCGCCGTCGCTCTGCCCGTATCGTTTGCCGGCCTTGCGAGGCGCGAAAGGCCGAATCGCCCGGTAAGCGGCGAGGGGGGAGGACAAGGTTGCGATGAAAGACCCCGTGGATGTCCTGATCATCGGCGCCGGCGCTTCGGGCGCGGCGGTGGCGTGGTCGCTGGCCGAGACCAAGATGCACATCCTCTGCCTGGAGCAGGGCGGCTGGATGAACCCGGCGGAATATCCCAGCACGGGCCGCGACTGGGAGGCCAAGTTCTACGGCGAATGGTCGTCGAGCCCGAACGTTCGCGGCCGGCCCGAGGACTACCCGATCAACGACGACAACTCTCCGATCAAGGTCGTGAACTACAACGCGGTCGGCGGCTCGACCGTGATGTACACCGCGCACTGGCCGCGGCTGCATCCCTCCGATTTCAAGGTGAAGACGCTCGACGGCGTCGCCGACGACTGGCCGATCGACTACGAGGCATTGACTCCGTTCTTCGAAGAGAACGACCGCATGATGGGCACGTCAGGCCTGTCAGGCGATCCGCTGTCGCCGCTGACGCATCCGCCGATGCCGCAGCAGCCGATGGGCCTGTCCGGCGCCATCATCGGCAAGGCCATGAACAAGCTCGGCTGGCACTGGTGGCCGTCGGACACCACGGTCGCGACGATGGACTACGAGGGCCGGGCGCGCTGCATTAATCTCGGCCATTGCACGCCGGCCTGCGCGCAAGGCGCAAAATCCTCCACCGACATCACCTATTGGCCGCATGCGATCCGCGCCGGCGTCGAGCTGCGCACCCATTGCCGGGTGCGCGAGATCACCACCGACGAGAACGGCATGGCCTCGGGCGTGGTCTATTACGACAAGGACGGCATCGAGCAGTTTCAGCCCGCGCATGTCGTTGTCATCGCCTGCAACGGCGTCGGCACGCCGCGGCTGCTGCTCAACTCGGCATCGGGCCGCTTCCCCAACGGGCTCGCCAATTCGTCGGGCCTCATCGGCAAGAACCTGATGTTCCATCCCTATGCGCAGATCTACGGCTATGTGAAGGAGCCGACCGACTCGAACCGCGCGCCGCCGACCTGCCTGTGGAGCAAGCAATGGTACGACACCGACCTGTCGCGCGGTTTCGTGCGCGGCTATGGCGTTCAGTTCGTGCGCGGGGCCGGGCCGGTGTTCGAAGCGGTCGTGAGCGAGCAGAAGGGCATCTTGCCGTGGGGCGAGGATCACCACCGTATCTTCCGCAAGCTCAACGGCCATCGCTTAGGTTTCTCCGCGATTTGCGAGGACCTGCCTGAGGAGCACAATCGCGTCACGCTCGATCCGGTGCTGAAGGACAGCCACGGCATTCCCGCGCCGAAGGTCGACTACACCATCAGCGAGAACAGCCGGAAGATGATGGAGCACGCGCTGGCGCGCGGCCGCGAGTTTCTCGAGACGGCCGGCGCGAGCGACATCTGCGTCAACTCGCCGATCCCCTGGGGCGGCTGGCACCTGCTCGGCACCGCGCGCATGGGCACCGACCCCGAGCGTTCCGTCGTCAACGAATGGGGCCGCGCGCACGACGTGAAGAACCTCTTCATCGTCGACGGCAGCATCTTCGTCACGTCGGGCGGGGTGAACCCGACCTCCACCATCCAGGCCCTCGCGCTCTACATCGCCGACCAGATGAAGCAGCGCCTGGCCAATTTGTTCGATTGAGGCTGTGATGTCCGCAGACAACCAACTGACACGCAGGCAACGCGACGATCTCCGCGCCATCGCCGCGATGATCATTCCGGCCAGCGACGAGTACAAGGTGCCGGGTGCCGACGATCCCGCGATCCAGGCCGACATGCTGGCAACGCTAGGTCGCGATACCAAATTGGTGGCGGCGGCGCTGGATCACCTGGCGCGGCTCGCCGGGGGCCCGCTCGCCGAACTCGATGCCGCCAGACGCGACGCGGTGGTGCACGAGTTTCGGAAGAACGGCGGCGTTGCCGCCGCAACCCTCGTCCGTGTCGTGCTGCAATGCTATTACCGCGATGACCGCGTACTGAGCTCGCTGGGGCTCGAGCTGCGTGCGCCTTTCCCCAAGGGCCATGTGCTTCCGGACGGGGACTGGTCGCTGCTCGATCCGGTCAAGGCGAGAGGCGGCGCGCTGCGGCGGGCGCCCTAGCCATCTGGGCAGTCCGGCCCTGCGCTCCAGGCGGGCCACTTGCGTCGGCGGGAGCAGGCCACCATCTGTGTGAGCCTCAAGGACTCTTGCCATGTTGGACTTCACCTCAGATATCGCCGATGACGCACCGTCATCGCGAGCGAATGCGGCCGCCCCGGTCGATGACCGGGCGTTGCTGGACGCCTATTCCAATGCTGTGATCGACGTCACCGATCGCGTCGGCCCTGCGGTCGTGCGCGTCGAGACCGGCCCCAAGGTGCCGAACGGTCGCGAGCGCGGCGGGCTCGGCTCCGGCATCGTGATCTCGCCGGATGGGCTCGTGCTCACCAACAGCCATGTGGTCGGCACGTCGAAGGAGATCCGGCTGCGCGACGTCGAAGGCCATGTCGGCGACGCCCAGGTGCTCGGCGTCGATCCCGATACGGACCTTGCGCTGCTGCGGGCCAACGGCGCTCGCCACTTGCCCTATGCCGCGCTCGGCAATTCCAAGACGTTGCGTCGCGGCCAGCTCGTGATCGCGATCGGCAATCCGCTCGGCTTCGAATCGACCGTGACCGCCGGCGTGGTCTCGGCGCTCGGGCGCTCGATCCGCTCGGTGAGCGGGCGCACCATCGAGGACGTGATCCAGACCGACGCCGCGCTCAATCCCGGCAATTCCGGCGGGCCGCTAGTGTCGTCGCATGCCGAGGTGATCGGCATCAACACCGCTATAATCAACGGCGCGCAAGGAATCTGTTTTGCGGTGGCCAGCAACACCGCGCAATTCGTGCTGTCGGAGATCATCCGCCACGGCTATGTCCGCCGCGCCTATATCGGTGTCGCCGGGCAGACCGCGCCGGTCCCGCGGCGGCACGCGGTGCTGGCCGGGGTCGAGAACAAGATGGGCGCGCTTCTGATGCAGATCGAGCCGGATGGACCGGCGGCGAAGGCAGGCCTGTTGCCCGGCGACGTCGTCATCAGGCTCGACGGCGTCGAAATCAACGGCGTCGACGATCTGATCCGCGTGCTCGACCGCGACCGGATCGGGCGGCGGCTCGCCATGGACGTGCTGCGCCTCGGCCGCCTGCGGGCGATCGACATCGACCCGATCGAGCGCAAGCCGGCGCGCTGAACCGGGCGATGACAGCGTGTGTGTGGTTGACGCGGAGAGAGGTTGGCGCCTAGCCTCTACTCCGCCGCCGCGGCGAAGCGGCTGTTCTCGAGCTCCGCTTCCAGCCGCGCCGTCTCGGCCGCCGCCAGCTTGATGTTGGCTTCCTTGACATGGCCGAAGCCGCGGATGGTCTCCGGCACGCGCGCAAGCCGCGCCAGCAGCGGGATCTGCTCCGCCTTTAACCCTGTGATCCGCTGATCGATCATCGCCAGATAATCCGCGATCAATTTCCGCTCAGTCCGGCGCTCCTCGGTGCGGCCGAACGGATCGAACACGCTGCCGCGCAGGAACTTGAGCCTGGCGAGCACGCGGAAGGCGTGGATCATCCAGCTGCCGAACTCCTGCTTCTGCAGATGTCCGGTCGTCTTGTCGCGCTTTGTGAAGATCGGCGGCGCCAGATGGTACTTCAGCGTGAAGTCACCATCGAATTTTTCGGACACCTTTTTTGCAAAACTGCCGTCGGTGTAGAGCCGGGCGACCTCGTATTCGTCCTTGTAGGACATCAGCTTGAACAGGTTCTTTGCGACCGCTTCGGTGAGCTCGGTTGACCCCGCCGAAGCCGCGCTCTCCGCCTTGCGCACCTTCGCGACGGCTGCGAGGTAGCGGTCGGCATAGGCCTTGTCCTGATAGGAGTTCAGGAATTCCGCGCGCGTCGCGATGATGTCGTCGAGCGATTTCGCAGGCGCGGACGCTCTTGCCTTGAACTGGAGCACGCTGTGCACGCGCGACATGTCGTGGGCTGCGAGCCGGCCCCAGGTGAAGGCGAGCTTGTTCATCTCGATCGCAGCGCCGTTGATCTCGATGGCGCGGAGCAGGGCCTCCAGCGACAGCGGGATCGCGCCCTTCTGGAACGCAAAGCCCAGCATGAAGGGGTTGGTCGCGATGGAATCGCCCATCAGCGCCGCGGCAATGCCTGTGGCGTCGATGATGTCGAGGTTGTTATCGCCGATGGCGTCGCGGAGCACGGTCTGCATCGCGCCCATCTCGAAATCGAGATCGGGGTTTTGCACGAAGCTCGCGGTCGGCTGCAGATCGGCGTTGATGTAGGCCTTGGTCACGCCGCGCTCGGCGCGGCTCAGCGCCGTCGGGCCGGCTGAGACGATCATGTCGCAGCCGAGGATGACGTCGGCGCCGCCCGTGGTGATGCGGACCGCGGAGATGTCTTCCGGCCTCCGTGCGATGCGGACATGGCTCATCACTGCGCCGTTCTTCTGCGACAGGCCGGTGAAGTCGAGCGCCGAGCAGCCGCGGCCGTCGACATGGGCAGCCATGCCGAGCAGGGCACCGATGGTGATGACGCCGGTGCCGCCGATGCCGGTGACGAGGATGTTGTAGGGCCCGTCCAGCTCACGCGCCGGCGGCAGCGGCAGATCGGCGAACAGCTGGCCGGAATCCACAGCCGAGGTCTTCATCCGCTTCAGCGAGCCGCCATGGACGGTGACGAAGCTCGGGCAAAAGCCCTCGACGCAGGAAAAGTCCTTGTTGCAGTTCGACTGGTCGATCTGGCGCTTGCGGCCGAATTCGGTCTCCAGCGGCTGCACCGAGACGCAGTTCGAGGCCTGCGAGCAGTCGCCGCAACCTTCGCAGACCAGTTCGTTGATGAAGGCGCGCTTGGCGGGATCGGGATAGAGCCCGCGCTTGCGGCGGCGGCGCTTCTCGGCGGCGCAGGTCTGGTCGTAGATGACGACCGTTAGGCCCTTGATATCGCGCAGCTCGCGCTGCACGGCATCGAGCTCGCGGCGGTGGTGGATGGTCGCGCCTTGCGGGAAGTATCCGCCTTGCGGATACTTCGTGGGATCGTCGGAGACGATCGCAAGCCGCTTGACGCCTTCGGCCCAGACTTGATGGGCGATCTGCGCGACGTTGAAGGCGCCTTCGGCGGGCTGGCCGCCGGTCATCGCCACGGCGTCGTTGTAGAGGATCTTGTAGGTGATGTTGATGCCGGCGGCCGAAGCCGCACGAAGGGCGAGCAGGCCGGAATGCGTGTAGGTGCCGTCGCCGAGATTCTGGAAGATGTGATTCTCGGTGGTGAAGGGCGACTGGCCGATCCAGTTCACGCCCTCGGCGCCCATATGCGAGATCAGATCCGTGCGGCGGGTCGGCATGCTCAGCGCCATGCCGTGGCAGCCGATGCCGGCCATGGCGCGGCTGCCCTCGGGCACCCGAGTGGAGGTGTTGTGCGGGCAGCCCGAGCAGAAGAACGGCGTGCGCGCGAGCTTGATCGGCGTGCTGGTCGTGACGGGATTGTCGAAGGCCTCGAGCCGCGCGAGGCGCTGCTCCAGCACCGGGCTGTGATGGCCGAGCTTGCGCAAGCGCGCCACCAGCGCGCCAGCGACGATGGTCGGCGTCAGCTCGCCCTCGCTCGGCAACAGCGGTGCGCCGCGCTCGTCGCGCTTGCCCGTGACGGTCGGACGCTTTGAGGCATCGACGTTGTAGAGGATGCGCATCAACTGGTCTTCGATGAAGCCGCGCTTCTCCTCGACCACCAGCACGTCCTGAAGGCCCTCGGCGAAACGTTTGGCGCCGCTCTCCTCCAGCGGCCAGGTTATCGCGACCTTGTAGATGCGAAAGCCGAGGTCCTGCGCGTCCTTGTCGGTGATCCCCAGATCGGCGAGCGCCTGGCGCAGATCGAGATAGGCCTTGCCGGTGGCGACGATGCCGAGCCGCGCGGGCTTGGAATCGAGCACGATGCGGTCGAGCTGATTGGCGCGGGCGAAGGCCTGCACCGCTGCCATCTTCGGTCCGAACAGGCGCTTCTCCGCCTCCAGCGGCGGATCGGGCCAGCGGATGTTGAGGCCGCCGGGCGGCATCTCGAAATCGTCGGGCACCACGATCTTGATGCGTTCGGGGTCGCTATAGATCGAGGCCGAGCTCTCCACCGTCTCGCTGATCGCCTTGAAGCCGACCCAGCAGCCGGAGAAGCGTGACAGCGCAAAGCCGTAGAGGCCGAGGTCGAGATAGTCTTGCAGCGTGGCAGGGTTGATCACGGGGATCAGCGCCGCCGCGAACACCTGCTCGCTCTGATGCGCCAGCGTCGAGGATTGGCAGCCGTGGTCGTCCCCGGCGAGCGCCAGCACGCCGCCATGAAGCGAGGTGCCGGCGGCATTGGCATGCTTGAGCGCATCGACCGAGCGATCGACACCGGGACCCTTGCCATACCAGATGCCGAACACGCCATCGACCTTGGCGCCGGGAAACAGGCCGACCTGCTGGCTGCCCCAGACCGCAGTTGCGGCGAGGTCCTCGTTCAAACCAGGGACGAAAGCGATGTCGTGCTGCTGAAGGTGCGACTTTGCGCGCCACAACGCGTGGTCGTACATGCCGAGCGGGGAACCGCGATAGCCCGAGATGAAGCCGCCGGTGTTGAGGCCCTGAAGCCGGTCGCGTTCGCGCTGCAACATGGGCAGGCGGACCAGGGCCTGCGTGCCGGACAGGAAGATCCGCTTCGATTCGAGCCGGTATTTGTCGTCCAGCTCGACCTGCAACAGCGTCATTCGGAAGTCCTCGTCTTTCGTTCGGCGGGAGGTTTGCGCTGCGGGAGGAATCGCGGCTGCGCGATGCGAATTGTGACAGTCAAAAGGATGGGCCAGCGAAGTCAATATCGCTGGCCGCATCCGTGGCGCTCCTGCTAGTCATGGCTTGCACGCGGAGGAAAACATGACGGCGTTCGAGACCGAGATCACTCAGACCGGAGGCGCCTTGGTCGGGCCGTGGCGTCGGCCACGCCAGATGCTGCAGGCGCAGACTTACGACGCGCACGCCTCGATCCACGACGACGCCACTGCGCAGAAGCTCGGCTTCAAGGGCGGCACCATCGAGGGTCCGACGCATTTCAGCCAGTTTGCCCCGCTTTGCGAGCGGCGATGGGGGCAGGTCTGGTTTGAAAGAGGTTGCCTTTCTGCCCACTATCGCAACGTCTGCTACGAGGGGGAAGAGGTGCAGGCGATCCTGATGGCTTCTTCGGATGAGCAACCGGAGTGTCAAATTCAAATGGTCAAGCGGGACGGCACCGAAGTGCTGCGCGGCACGGCTTCCATCGTCGACAGCCCAACAGCCCTTGATCTGCGTCTGCGTGAGCTTAAGCCGCTCGCCGACCCGGTGATCCTTCGCGACGTGCAAGTCGGTGTGACCGGCAAGCGGCAGCCGGTGCGCATGGCGTTCGACCAGAACATGGGCGACCTCTATCCGTTCTCGCTGAGGCAGAAGCTCGCCGTCATCACCGAGAGCTCGCCGTACTATTCGGGCGCGGATAATCCGTGGGGCAAGCCCATCATCCCCATGGAGATGCTGAGCGTGCTGTTCCAGTACCGCTCCAAGGACGATCCGCTGCCGGCCAAGGGCCCGGCCGTCGGCCTGTTCGCCGACCAGGAGATCCGCCTGCTGAAGGGGCCGCTCTTCGAGGGCGAGGAATACGAGGTCGAGCGCGAAGTGGTCGCGCTGTCCGGCAGCCGCCGCACTGAAAGCGCCTGGGTCAAGACGCGCGTGTTCGACAAGGCGGGCACGATGATGGCAGCCATGCTGCTGAACATGGCGACGCTGAAGGAGTCCTATGCGCCGTATGAGGAGGAGTATCGGCGGCTGTATGGGGCAGGGCGGTAGCCTCTGCTCGTAATTCCGGGGCGCGCGTAGCGCCGAGCTATCATGCGCAATTGCGCATCAGAGAATCCATCTCACCTCGCGCACTGCCGCCCGATGGATTCCGGGCTCGACTTTCGCGTCGCCCCGGAATGACGAGCGGAGGCCGCTCATCCTTTAAGCAGATGCACGGCGCGAAGCCGTCGCACAGGGAATGAGCAGACGCCGATCGCCGGCGTAACCTTCTGACCAGACGACAAATTCCCTCGCTATCCGCGCTCAACCGCAATTGTACACAATGGCACGGCGCTTGCAGAACTCCCGCTCAGGAGAGTTCTCGCGGGGCCGTCATGTTGAACTCAGCCAAGCCGACAAGGGGCGTCGTCAGCGCCGAGCCTGAGCCGATCACGCTCGACTGGCCCGCCACCGCACTCCTCATCATCGACATGCAGCGCGACTTCATGGAGCCCGGCGGCTTCGGCGAGACGCTGGGCAATGACGTCAGCCAGCTCGCGCGCGCGGTGAAGCCGATCGGCGCGGTGCTGACGGCGGCGCGCGACACCGGCATGCTGGTCATTCACACGCGCGAGGGGCATCTGCCCGATCTCTCCGACGCGCCGCCGGCCAAGGTCGAGCGCGGCGCGCCGAGCCTTCGCATCGGCGATCCCGGTCCGATGGGGCGCATCCTCATTCGCGGCGAGGCCGGCCACGACATCATTCCCGAGCTCTATCCGCTCGACAGCGAAATCGTGATCGACAAGCCCGGCAAGGGGGCGTTCTACGCGACCGAGCTCGGCGAGGTCCTGGAGAAATACGGCATCGAGAATTTGCTCGTGTGCGGCGTCACCACCGAAGTGTGCGTCAATACCACGGTGCGCGAGGCCAACGACCGCGGCTATCGCTGCGTCGTCATCGCCGACGGCTGCGCGTCCTACTTCCCCGAGTTTCACGAGATGGGCCTGAAGATGATCAAGGCCCAGGGCGGCATCTTCGGCTGGGTCGCGGATTCAGCCGCAGTTCTGGAGGCAATGACGGTTTCGACCACATAGGGGTATTATCATGAGCACATTGAAGGGGGCGGCCGGCAGTTCTGATCTGAACAAGTCCGAGTTCAAGCCGGCGCTATGGACTTCGGGCGACTGGAACGCGTTGTTCGGCTTCGGCACCAACATCCTCGTCAACATGTTGGTGCTCACGGGCCTGTTGCGCTTCGTGCTGAAGATGCCCGACAGCCTCGTGTTCGGCCGCATCCTGCCCGCGCTCGGGCTGATGATGTGTCTCTCCACCTTCTATTACGCCTATCTCGCCTATCGCCTGGCCCAGAAGACCGGCCGCAACGACGTCTGCGCGCTGCCGTCGGGCGTCAGCGTGCCGCACATGTTCATCGTGACCTTCGTGATCATGCTACCGATCACGCTCAAGACCGGCGATCCGCTCAAGGGCTGGTCGGCGGGCCTCGTTTGGGTGTTCTTCCAGAGCTTCATTCTGATGATCGGCGGCTTCATTGCGCCGTTTATCCGCAAGATCACGCCGCGCGCGGCGCTGCTCGGCACGCTCGCGGGCGTCTCCGTGACCTTCATCTCGATGCGGCCGGCGTTAGAGATGTACATGACGCCGCAGATCGGTCTCGTCTGCTTCGCCATCATCCTGGTGAGCTGGTTCGGCGGCGTGAAATACTGGCGCGGCATTCCCGCGGGCCTTGTCGCGATCGCGGCCGGCATGATCATCGCATGGGGCTCGAACCTGTTCGGGCTCGGCCTCGGCGGCCTGAGCATCGCGGGTGTCGGCGCGGCCTTTGCCAATTTCGGCTTCTCGGTGCCGATCCCGGCGTTTGGCTATGTCTTCTCCGGCTTCGAGTTCCTCGGCATCATCCTGGTCACCGCCATTCCGTTCGGCATCTACGACCTGGTCGAGGCCATGGACAATGTCGAGAGCGCGGAAGCGGCCGGCGACGACTATCCGACCACGCGCGTGCTCACCGCCGACGGCGTCGTCAGCCTGATCGGCTGCCTGATGGGCAATCCCTTCATCAACGCGGTCTATATCGGCCATCCCGGCTGGAAGGCGATGGGTGGCCGGATCGGCTATTCGGCTGCGACCGGCGTCATGGTGGTGGTGCTGTCCTGGTTCGGCATCATCTCGGTACTGCTGGCGCTGGTGCCCGTCGTCGCAATCTCGCCGATCCTGCTCTATATCGGCATGCTGATCGGCGCGCAGGCGTTCCAGACCACGCCGGTCAAGCATGCACCCGCGATCGTGCTGGCGCTGACCCCGCACCTTGCCGCCTGGGCCAAGCTGCAGATCGATACGATGCTGGCCTCGACCATGACTGCGGCAGCAACCGTCGGCGGGATGGCGGCGGACAAGGCCGACGCAGTCAAAACGGCTGCGATTGCCGCGCTGCCGCAGCAAGGCGTGTTCTATCACGGCCTCGAGGTGATGGGCGGCGGCTCCATCCTCGGCGGCCTTATCCTGGGCGCCATTGGTGTCTTCATCATCGAGCGCGATTTCGAGAAGGCCTCCGCCTTTGCGCTGGTCGGGGCGATCCTGACCTATTTCGGCTTCATGCATGGCGAGGCCGTCGGTATCGGCGGCGGCTTCGGCGTGACCCCCGCGGTCGCGCTGGCCTACGCCGTGATGGCGGCAGGCCTGTTCGCCGCCAGCAAGCTCGGCGCCAGCGAGCACTATGCCGCGCATCCGGAGATGTCGGCCGCACCGGCGGAGTAGCGCGGCTTCATCCTTGCGGAATGGCCGGGCGGATGGCCCGGCCGTTGCTGTTTCAGGGGCGCACCGCCGGTGTTTCCATCGGCAGGCCACGTGCCCGCGACATCAGGTACAGTTCGAGCGCGACCAGCTCGGGCGAGCCGTAATCATAGGCCTGGGCGCGGACCCCGGTCATGCAGCTGCGCAGCCGCCGCTCCAGCGAGCCAAGCGTCTGCCATTCCAGTCGATACAGTGGATAGCCGGTCGGCTGTCCTTGCGTGATCGGGGCGCCCGCGAGGCGTTTGTCGAAATTGTCGTCATGGCAGTTGGTGCAGGCAAGGTTGAGCTGGCCTTCGCGCTGCATGAAGAGATCGCGGCCCTGGTCGACAAACGGCTTGAGCTGCGGATCGTCGCCGGCCGTGATCGGAATGCCGCGTGACTGGTGGGCGACGAAGGCGGACAAGGCGAGCAGGTCGCGGCTCTCGTCGGGCAGCGGCGTTGCCTGCTGATGATTGGCGCGGCAGAGATTGATGCGCTGGTCGAGCGTGACGGGGCGGCCCAGCGCCTTGTCGAAAGCGGGGTAGCGCGCCGCGACGCCCTTCATGCTGGTGCGCGCGTCGTCATGACAATCGGCGCATGCCCTGTCGGCGCTGCCGGTCTTCTTCTTCCACAGCTGCTCGCCATCGAGCACGAACAGCATGCCGGGATTGGCGGTGTCGTCGTCCTGCATCGCCCGAGTGTCCGGGCCCATGAACGCATAGCCGGAGCGGCGCGCATCGGGCGGGATCTCTGCGGCGAGCAGGGCGGGGCCCGTGACGAGCAATATCGCCGCCGCTATCGCGCGCCAAGCGATCATCCGACCGTGATCGATGCCGATGCGGTGGACGAATAGCCGTTGTCGCCAATCCACTCGAACTCGAACTTGCCGCTCTCCTTGGCCACCGTGAAGAACGACAAATATGGGTTCGCCGCGATCGCCGGAAACAGGTCGGCACGAAAGATCTCGGCGCCGTTGTAGCGGCAGGTGAAGCTCGTGATGATGTCGCGCGGCACGAGCTTGCCGTCCGCGGTATGGCGGAATCCTGTTTCCATGATGTGCGAGGTCAGCGTGCGGATCTCGATGATCTCGCCGCGTTTGGCTTTCGAGGGAACGTTGATGAGGGCCGCCATCAGTTCATCTCCTCGGTGCAGGCCGCCAGCGTCACGACGACATCGGCGGCAACTTGCCAGAACGTGTCGTCGGACAGGCGCGCGATCGCGACCACCTTCTGGGTGTCGGCGAGCCGGATCCGGGTCGAGACCTGGGCGCGGCCGGAGGAAGGACCAAGATAGAAATTGCCGATGTTCGGCTGCGGGTTCTTCTCGTTGAAGACGTGGATGCTCTTGACGTGGTCGTCTGCCGTCATCGGGCTTGCAACGCTGACCGTCATCGGCACCGTGTTGCCGTTCTCGACCAGCGGCGGAATGTCGAGCCTGATCCTGCCGCTGCGAAGCTGGGCTTCGCCGACGAGGTTACGGATCGCAGCGTTGAGCATCGCCGGCGTCGCTTGAAGCGGCCGCAGCGTCACGATCGGGACCGTGCCGGCGACTGTCACGCCTCCGGCAAGGTTCAAGAATTGTCGTCGCGTGGTTGGCATGAAACCTAGTCCCGAAGCGTTGCAAGAAAAGCCACGATGTCCTCGATCTCCGCAGCCGACAGGATCGGCTTGCCGGCGAAGTTGCGTCCGACGCGGACGAGGCCGTCGTTGCGATAATAGGACGGCATGATGGTGTCCGGATTGAAGCGCGAGGCATCGACCAGTCGAAGCCGCAACTGGCTCGCGGACCACCGGTTCCCGGCACCGGCAAGATCAGGCGCGAGGTCGCCCTGGAACCGCGTTTCCGGAAATGGGCCGGAATGGCAGAGGATACAGGTCGTCGTGCGAGCGAGCACCAGCGCGCGCCCACGCGTGGCATCGCTGGGCGAGCCGGTGAGCGAGGCGGGAATGCCGTCGCCGACGATTGTGTAGGGCACAAGCTCGTCCGCGCTCGCGCTGCAGGCGAGGCTGGCAGAGATCAGCGCTGCGATATGGATCGGTGCTCTAGCCAAAGGTATCCGCCGTGATGGTTTCAAACCAGCGCTCGGCCTCGTCCGCCTCGCGGGCGCGCAATTCGCGCGGCGCGTCGACCGGGCTCGTGGTGCCGCCCTCGACCTCGGCGAAGATGTCGCCCCTGGGCTCGTAGTTGCCGGCCAACGAAAAGCCGTAACCGGGCGCGACGACGTTGTAACAGACGCCTGTCAGGCGTGGCGTCTTCGGCGGGCGGCCTGCAAAGAGATTCACGATCGCTCCAGCACAGGCCTTGCCTTGCGCGCTCGCAGCGGATGCTGATTTGGGAATGCCCCCGCCAAGGCAGGCATCGCCGATGACGTGGACGTTCGAAACGAGTTTCGACTCGAACGTGACGGGATCGATCGGGCACCAGCCCGTCGCGTCCGCAGCGCCCGCGATGGCGGCGATGCGCCCCGCGCGCTGCGGCGGGATGACGTTGGCGACATCAGGGGTGTAGTTGCCGAACTCCGTGACGATGGTTCGCATCGTCGGATCGACCGAGGTGACGCGGCCGCCTTGCGACAGTGCGACGCGCTCGATCATGTCGCCATAGAGCTCCTTCCACGCTTTCTCGAACAGCCGCTGCTGAGAGAACGCGTCCTTGGCATCGAGGATCAGAACTTTCGACCGCGGCTTTCTCGACTTCAGGTAATGCGCGATCAGGCTCGCGCGCTCGTAGGGCGCTGGCGGGCACCGGGAAGGATTGGCCGGGATTGCAATGGCGATCGTGCCGCCGTCCGCCATCGCTTCCAATTGCCGGCGCAGCAAAAGCGTTTGCGCGCCGGCCTTCCAGCCGTGCGGCATCGTCTCCGGCGCGGCACCGTCGTAGCCGGGCAGGGCTTCAAGATGGAAGTCGATGCCGGGCGAGAGCACGAGGCGGTCATAGCCGAACGTGATGCCATCCCCCGTCGTCACACGACGCGTTTGCGTGTCGATGCCCGTCGCAGCCTGGATGACGATGCTGATGCCCCCGGCGGCAAGCTTGTCATAGCCGAACTGCTGCGCCTCGATCTCGCGCAGGCCCGCGATCACCTCGTTGCTGAAGGGACAGGAGATGTAAGTCTTGTTCGGCTCAATCAGGGTGACCTGCAATTTAGCATCGGCGCGCTTGAGCGCGCGGGCGCAAGCGGCGCCGCCAAAGCCGCCGCCGACCACGACGACGCGGCCCGCCGATTGTGCGCGCAGGATCGAAGGGGCGGCGAGCGATGTGGCTGCGACGGCGATGCCGAGGACGGCATTCCGCCGCGTTACCGGCGCATTCATGAGACCTGTCAGGAAAATGCTGCGGCGGCCGATACGGCCGCCGCGATTTGTCGTTTGAGCATGATCTTTTCGGAAACCCGCTCCACACTTCTCCGGATCATGCTTTACGCGAAGGTGATGTTCTGGTCGCGCAGCGGCACATGGCGGATGCGCTTGCCGGTCGCGGCGAAATACGCGTTCAGCACCGCCGGCGCCGCGATGCCGATGGTCGGCTCGCCGACGCCGCCCCAGAACCCGCCGCTCGGCACCATCACGGTCTCCACCTTCGGCATCTCGTTGATGCGCATCGAGTTGTAGGTGTCGAAGTTGGTCTGCTCGATCTTGCCGCCCTTCACCGTGCAGCCGCCGTAGAACAGCGCGGAGAGGCCATAGACGAAGGAGCCGGCGACCTGCCGTTCCACTTGCGCCGGATTGACGACGTAGCCGGGATCGGTGGAGGCGACGATGCGATGCACCTTGATCTTGTTGGCGTCGGTCACCGAGATCTCGGCGGCGCCGGCGACATAGCTGCCATAGCCCATGACCTGCGCGATGCCGCGATAGACGCCTTGCGGCGCCGGCGTGGTCCAGCCAATCTTCTCGGCCACCGCATTGAGCACCGCGAGGTGCTTGGGGTGGTTGCCCATCAGCTTGCGACGGAATTCTAGGGGGTCCTGGCCTGCGGCATGGGCGAGCTCGTCCATGAAGCATTCCATGTAGATTGCGTTGTGGTTGACGTTGACGCCGCGCCAGAAGCCGGGCGGGACGTGCGGGTTGCGCATCGCATGCTCGACCAGAAGGTTCGGTACCGAATAGCCGAATGCGGCTTCGCCGGATTGGGCGACGCCCTGGAATGCCGCGGGATCCATGCCGTTCTGCAACGCTTCGGGGCGGAGCGAGAACAGGATCGATTGCCCGGACAGGCGGTAGTGCAGCGCGATCAAGTTGTTGTTGGCATCGAACGCGCCGGTCATCTTGCACTGGGTGATCGGGTGATACCTGCCGTGCGCCATGTCCTCTTCGCGCGACCACAGCAGCTTGATCGGCGTGCCCGGCATCTGCTTGGCGATCATGACGGCCTGGCGGACATAGTCGGTCTGGCCGCGCCGGCCGAAGCCGCCGCCTGGCATCACTTTGTGCACGTCGCACTTCTCGGCCGGCAGGCCGGACGCTTCCAGCACCGCTGCAAACGCCGCCTCGCCGTTCTGCGTGCCGCACCAGACCTCGCATCTGTCCGCCGTGTAGAGCGCGGTGGCGTTCATCGGCTCCATCGTGGCGTGGTTCTGGAAGGGATAGGAGTAGACGGCCTCGACCTTCTTGGCGGCGCCGGCAATCGCGGCCTTCGCGTCGCCGTTCTTGTTGCCGACATAGGCCGGCTGCGCATTGTCGAGGCCCTCGGCCAGCCACTTCGCAATCGACTCGCTGGAGACCTTGGCGTTGTCGCCTTCGTCCCAGACGATCGGCAGCGCCTCCAGCGCGGTCTTGGCGTGCCACCAGGTGTCAGCAACGACCGCGACCGCGGTATCGCCCACCTTGACCACCTTCTTGACGCCTTTCATGTTGGCGATCTTGGCTTCGTCAAAGCTCTGCAGCTTGCCGCCGAACACCGGGCAGTCCTTGATCGCAGCGTTCAGCATGCCCGGCAGCTTGACGTCGACGCCGTAGATCATCGCGCCGGTGGTCTTGTCGGCGGTGTCGAGCCGATTGACGCCCTTGCCGATCAGCTTCCAGTCCTTCGGATCCTTCAGCTTGACGTCCGCCGGCGGCGTCAGTTTCGCCGCGGCCTCGGCGACCTTGCCGTAGGTCGTGGTCCGGCCCGAGGGCGTATGGGTGATGACGCTGTTCGCGGCCCTGCATTCGGACGCCGGCACTTTCCATGCGTCGGCTGCGGCCTGGATCAACATCACGCGCGCGGTGGCGCCGCCCTTGCGGACATAGTCCTGCGAGGAGCGGATGCCGCGGCTGCCGCCGGTTGAGAAATCACCCCAGACGCGCTTGCGGGCGACGCTCTGGCCGGGGGTTGGATATTCGGTCGTGACCTTGGTCCAGTCGCATTCGAGCTCCTCGGCAACGAGCTGGGCGAGGCCGGTCAGCGAGCCCTGACCCATCTCCGAGCGGGCGATGCGGATCACCACGGTGTCGTCGGGCCTGACCACGACCCAGGCGCCAATCTCCGGCGAGCCGTCGGCGGCACGGACCACGGCGGGGCCGCCGAAGGGCAGGTCGAGGCCGATGGCAAGGCCGGCACCCACCGCAGCGGTGCCGATGACGAAGGCGCGGCGGTTGAGCCGCGGCGATATATGCTTGTTCATGTGGGGATTTCCTTACGCGCTCGCGATCGTGTGGATCGCCTCGCGCACCTGCTGGAAGGTGCCGCAGCGGCAGATATTCGTGATGGCCTCGTCGATGTCGGCATCGGTCGGCTTCGGCTTCTCGTTCAAGAGCGCGGCCACCGCCATGATCATGCCGCTCTGGCAATAGCCGCATTGCGGCACGTCCTGGGCGATCCAGGCCTCCTGCACCTTGTGCAGCGTATTGCCCGAGGCGAGCCCCTCGATGGTGGTGATCTGCTTGCCCTCGGCCTCGCTGACCGAGATGCCGCAGGAGCGCATCGCAACGCCGTCGAGGTGAACCGTGCAGGCACCGCATTGTGCAATGCCGCAACCGTATTTGGTGCCGGTCAGACCCGCATTCTCGCGGATCGCCCAAAGCAGCGGCGTATCCGGCTCGACGTCGAGCGTGAAGGGTTTTCCGTTGATTGTTAGGTTTGCCATCGCAAGTCCCCTGATTGGCCCAATCCACCGATTGAACTCAGAGGCGCAATGTGTGCGGCAAACTGGAACGGTTCAAATCAACAGTCCGAGGTTTAAATCAACAAACCGAGCGCGGCCAGGGCGCATGGCCCCCGCTCTGGGGTATGGACCGGGACGCCGTTTTGGCTCATCCCTTCGCAATCGATTCGGGTTGAGGCCTTGTTCCGAGGGCGCCAATCCGCGGCTTGAGGCGACGTCCGGCTGTGAATGCCGGTTCCAGGTCCCCGCGCCGCTTGCCCAGCGGCGACAGTTTGTCCCTATTGCCGGGGTGCAAGACGCGGGCGCTTTGGTACACTGCGCCGACGCAAAAGGAGTTCCATGAACGTGCCGAGTCCCTGCAACGTACTGATGCTCTACCCGCTGTTCTCGGCAGAGTCCTTCTGGACCTTCGGCGAATCCTGCAAAGTGCTGGGCGTCAAGCGCCCGGCCGCCCCCCTGGGCCTGATCACCGTCGCCGCGATGCTGCCCGAGAGCTGGACCGTCCGGCTGATCGATTGCAACACCGCGCCGTTCGGGGAGGAGGATCTCGCCTGGGCCGACGTCGTCTTCACCGGCGGAATGTTGCCCCAGCAGGCCGACACGTTGCGTCTGATCGAGCTCTGCCGCGCCGCCGGCAAGCCGGTCGTGGTCGGCGGTCCTGATCCCACCTCGAGCCCCCACATCTACGAGCGGGCCGACTTCCGGGTGCTCGGCGAGGCCGAGAGCGTCATGAACGAATTCATCGCGGCCTGGGAGAGCGGCGCGCGATCCGGCCTCTTCACCGCACCGAAGTTCCAGGCCGACGTCACCAAGACGCCGGTGCCGCGTTTCGACCTGCTCAAGTTCGAGGACTATCTCTATCTCGGTGTGCAATATTCGCGCGGCTGTCCGTTCACCTGCGAATTCTGCGACATCATCGAGCTCTACGGGCGGGTGCCGCGGACCAAGACGATCGAGCAGATGTTCGTCGAGCTCGAGACGCTCTACAAGATGGGCTATCGCGGTCATCTCGACTTCGTCGACGACAACTTCATCGGCAACAAGAAGTCGCTGCGGCAGTTCCTGCCGAAGCTCGCCGAATGGCAGCGCACGCACGGCTATCCCTTCGAATTCTCCACGGAAGCCTCGGTCAATCTCGCCGACGACCCGGAGCTGTTGGAGCTGATGGGTGCGGCCAATTTCTTCGGCATCTTCGTCGGCATCGAAAGTCCGGACCCGGCGACGCTGGTCGCGATGCGCAAGAAGCAGAACACGCGGCGCAACATCGCCGAGAGCATCCACAAGATCTACGCCGCCGGCATGCTCGTCACCGCGGGCTTCATCGTCGGCTTCGACAACGAGAAGGTCTCGATGGCGGAGGCGATGATCGACTTCATCGAGGAGGCGGCAATCCCCGTCGCCATGGTCGGCCTGCTCTATGCCTTGCCCAACACGCAGCTCACGCGCCGGCTGGAGCGCGAAGGCCGGCTGCATTCCGGGCACGACGTGGCGCCGACGATTGGCGCCGATCAGTGCACGGCGGGCATCAATTTCGATCCGGTCCGCCCGTTGCGCGACATCCTGACGGACTACAAGCGGGTGCTGGAACACATCTACAGCCCGGCGGCCTATGCAGCACGTGTCGACCGCCTGATGACGCTGCTCGACCGGTCGAGGCAGCGTTCCGAGCTTGCCGAAGGCGATATCCGCTCCAAGCTCGGAGCCATGGAGACCGTGCACAAGGTGGTGTCCGCGCTTCCTGAGGCGCGGGGGCCGCTCTGGCAGACCTTCATGAACTGCGCCAAGCGCGACACGTCATCGGCGCGCATCGCCGTGCAGATGATCGCGGCCTATGCACATCTCGGCCCGTACTCCCGCAAGGTCATCGCGGCGATCGACGAGCGCTTGGCGGCGCTGGACAACGAGGCCGTCGCTCCGGTGGCTGTCGGCGTGACGGCGGCCTGACAGCTTACTTCACGCCGAGCCGCAGGAAGCTCATCACGCTGCCGAGCGCGGCAAAGCCCGCGCCGAGCGCCAGCGCCAGCGTCGCGCCCTCGTGGCCAGCGAGTGCGAAGCAGGCGGCGGCGAGCGCCGCGCCGGTGGTCTGCCCAGTCAGGCGCGCGGTCGCGACGATGCCGGAGGCGCTGCCGCTGCGGTGGGGCGGTGCGCTTGCCATCACCGCCTTCATGTTCGGCGCCTGGAAGAAGCCGAAGCCCATGCCGCAGATCACCATCCGCCAGATGATGTCGGCAATGGCGGGATTGGGCGGCAGCGTCGCCAGCAGCGCCATACCGAGACCGAGTAGGACGAGGCCGATGCCGCCGAGCAGGCCGACGGCATGGCGGTCGGAGAGGCGGCCTGCGATCGGCGCCATGATGCCGACCACCAGCGGCCAGGGCGTCATGAAGAAGCCGGTCTCGACCTGCGAGCGGCCGAGCACGTCCTCGAAATAGAACGGCAGCGAGACGAAGGCGAGGCCCTGGACGGCGAAGGCGCACACCGCCGTTGCCGCCGACAGCGCGAACATCGGCCTGGCGAACAGGTCAATCGGCAGCATCGGCGCGGGATGATCGGCGTGGCGGCGGGTCAGGATCACGCCGAGCACCAGGGCTGTGACCAGCTCGATGCCGACCACGAATGGCGACAGATTGTGCGCGGCGCTGCCGATGCCGGTGATGAACAGGCCGAGGCAGGCGGTGGCCAGGATCGCGCCGAGCAAGTCGAAGCCGTGATCGGCGCGCGGGGTCTTCGGCAGCATGGCAAAGCCGATGCCGATGGCGATGAGGCCGAAGGGGATGTTGACGGCGAACAGCCACGGCCACGGGCCGAAGGCGAGGATGGCGGAGGCGATCGAGGGCCCGAAAGTGAAGGCGGTCGCGACCACGAGTGCGTTGTGACCGAAGCCGCGGCCGAGCATGCGGCCGGGATAGACGAAGCGCACCAGCGCCGTGTTGACGCTCATGATGCCGCTCGCGCCCAGCCCTTGCAGCGTGCGCGCCAGCAACAGGCTGTCGAGCGACCATGCCACCGCGCAGAACAGCGAGGCAATGGTGAACAGGATCAGTCCGCCGAGATAGATGCGCTGGTGCCCGACGATCTCGCCGAGCGCCCCGAGCGGCAAGAGCGTCGCCACCAGCGCGATCTGGTAGACGTTGACGACCCAGATCGACTGCTCCGGCGTGACGTGCAGGTCGGCGGCGATGGCGGGCAGGGCGATGTTGGCAATGGCAGTGTCGAGCGAGGCCATCGCGAGCGCAGTGAAGATCGCGGCAACCGCCCAGCGCCGCTGCGTCGACGGAAGACCGTCGGCGGTGGGATGGTCGGGCTCGCGCGCGGCGGCAGGTAACGTGATCGTCATTTTTGTTGGCGCGCTGCTCCGGCGGCGTAGCCGTGGGGGACGTTCGGCATGTACTACGGAGGCGCCGGCTTCCACAGGCGCAAGCTTGCATGCTGTGTATGCGCGAAGGTCAGGCGATGCGGCTGCGCTGCGAGCGCAGGGCGAGGCCAAATGAAAAAAAGTCGAAAAACAACCCCATGCACAGTAGAAGGCCCTTTGATCGACAAGGCATTTTCCCGCCGTGTCGCAAACGGCGGTCGCAGCCGCGATCAGGTTGACCCGTCGGGCAAAACACTGGCAGGATGCCAGCGTGCCAGCGTGCCAGCGTGCCAGCGAGCGGTCGGGAGCAGGCCGCATGCGCGTCCTGCGCGCGCCGCCTCCACCACGCCGACCTTGAGACAGATCAATACTCGACCTGCGCGGTCGCCCGACCTTTCCATCAGCGCATCGATGGAAGGGCGGCCACATGCAGACTTTGCTCAGGGAAATCCGGAATACCCCTTTGCTCTGGATGCTGGCCTTCGTGCCCATCGTGCTGGTGGCCGAGGCGGTGGCGCCGCATTCCCACACGCTGCTGTTCGTGCTCGCGGTGCTGGCCATCGTTCCGCTGGCGGCGCTGCTCAGCCACGCCACCGAGGCGGTTGCTGCCAAGACCGGCGATGCCGTGGGCGGATTGCTCAATGCAACGCTCGGCAATCTGACCGAGCTGATCATCGCCATCACGGCGCTGCGCGCCGGCCAGTACATGCTGGTGAAGGCCTCGATTGCGGGCGCGATCGTCACCAACGCGGTGTTCATGCTGGGCGCCTGCCTGCTGCTGGGCGGCCTGCGTTATCACGTGCAGGAATATAACCGCGCCGGTGCGCGGCTTTCGTCCGGCCTGTTGCTGATGGCGACCGTCGCCTTGCTTGCGCCTTCGGCGGTCGCCGATCTCGACCACCTGCCGCAGGGCGGGGGCATCCTCAACAAGCTCAGCCTCGGCATTTCGGTCCTGCTCATTATCGCTTACGGGCTCGGCCTGTTGTTCTCGCTGCGAACGCACAAGGAATTGTTCGCAAGCGCCGGTCACGGCGACGGCGACAAGGAGGCGCACTGGCCGATCGGAACAGCCGTCGGCACGCTGCTGGTCGTCACCGTGCTGGTAGCGCTGGTCAGCGAGATCTTCGTGGAATCGGTGCAGAAGGCGGCGGAAACCTTCGGAATGAGCCCGGCCTTCGTCGGCTTCATCGTCGTCTCGCTGGTCGGCGCCGCCGCGGAATTCGCGGTGGCCTTCGCCGCGGCACGCAAGGACCGGCTCGACATGGCCGTCAGCATCGCGCTCGGCAGCGCCTCGCAGATCGCGCTGTTCGTCGCACCCGCTTTGGTGCTGCTCAGCTATGTCGTGGGGCCGAAGCCGATGGACCTGCAGTTCTGGCCGGGCGCGGTCACCATGATGATGATCGCGACGGTGACGTCGGGCTTCATCACCGCCAGCGGGCGCTCGGCGTGGTTCGTCGGCGCCCTGCTGATCTTCATCTATGCCGTGTTCGCGCTGACGCTGTACGTGGTCCCGCCGGCGGGGCAGGGGTGAAGTTCGGTGCCCCTCGATCTCGCCCGGGTAGGCTATTGGTCGTACGAGAAAATGCCAGTTCCAGGCCGCGATCGTCGGCGTCAGCCCGGGTGCGTGGCGGCGCGATGCGCAGGGATCAGCAAACCGCGAAGGTTAGGCGTGCTTCGTCGAAATCACCTTACGGCACAAACGTGCTGAGCTCGTAGACGACGACCGCAGCGCCGAGACAGCGCCGCCAGGGATTCACGCCGCGGATGATCTCGTCGGCGCCCCAAATCATCAGTCCGCCTTTCAAGACGATTGTCAGGGCGACGCTGGCTCTTCCCGCGGAAGGCCAGAGCCAAAGCAGAGCTCCCGCGAAGATCACGGCCCAAAGAACGAGGTTGGGCCATTGCGCGATGGTGATGGCACCGGTTTCGCGGCTCCTGAAGAACCAATCGAGGAATCGGCGCACGATCACCGCGTCGGTCAGATCACGACCTCACCCTCTTCGCGGCCCGTCCAATAAGTGATGCGCTTGGCTTTGACCTTGATCAGGACGATGCCCGGCGTATCGATGCCGTTGTCGAACCACTTGTCGAGGTCGCTGGTCCAATGCTGTTGGAAGGCGGCCTTGTCGCGGATCAGCTCGGCAGTCCCTTCGACCGCGACGTAGACCCCCTTCGAGAATAGGCCCGCCTCCGATGAGAATCCGAGCGCTACCTTGGGATTTCGTTGGATGTCCGATACCGTCCGCGCCTGTTCGTAGGTGAAGTAATACGAGGTGCCGTCGTAGGCGACGTCGCCATTGTTGCTCATCGGACGGTTGGCAATCTCGCCGTTCTCGGTGTGCGTCGAGAGAATGGCGATGTCGATGCCGGCCATTTCCTTTGAGATTTCGGCGAGCGATTTCTTGGGCATGAACTTTCCTCCAGTGGAGCGGAGGCAACGACTGGATTGGGCCCATGTTCCCTGAAGCCGGGGACGAAGTGCGCGCCCGCGGTTCAGCAATGACTCGCTTATTGCCGGCGGCGGTCTGGCGGTTGGCCGCCATGCTCACCGAAAATGGCCGCAGGTGCGGCCCTGCGCTGGTTGTCGCGCTAGTCGGCTCGTCACGACCCGACGTGACGACCGACCTCGACCTGATCCTCCCAGTCCTCCCATTCGACATTGTTGATGTCGAGGTAGCTCGAGACGGCCGAGCCGATGGTCGGAAAGAACTGGGCTGCGCCGACCTGCGCATACAACCCGAACCGCTTCAGCTTGTCCTTCACGGGATCCTTGAGCTCGGCAAAGCAAAGTTCGATGCCCCTGGCGTGGAGCGCCTCGTCCAGTTCGGCAATTGTGTCGCAGGCGGTGACGTCGACGCTCGTGACCGGTTCGGCGGCGACGACCAGCCAGCGCACGGGTGTCGGCGATTGCGCGACCGCGGCCAGAATACGTTCCTTGAAGAACTCGGCATTGGCGAAGAACAGCGGCGCGTCCCAGCGGAACAGCACCAGTCCGGGTATCAGGCGGGCATCGGGATATCTCGTGATGTCGTGATAGCCCTTGACGCCCTGCGCCCGCCCGAGAATTGCGGAGTGCGGACGCCAGCCGTCCCACAGAAACTCAGCAATGGCGACCGCGATGGCGAGGCCGATTCCGGGAATTGCGCCGAGCACGGCTACGCCCACGAAGCACAGCACGGTCAACCAGAATTCCCAGCGCTGGATCCGGTAGATTCGTTTGAGATCACTGATCTCGATCAGGCCGATTGCGGCTGCGATCACCACGGCGGCCAATGCGGCATTCGGCAGGTGCTGCAACAGGTTTGGCGCAGCCAACAGAAGGAACGCGATAGCAAACGCGCCGACGACACATGTGAGCTGGGTGCGGGCGCCGGCGGCTTCGGCAACGGGCGTGCGCGAGGAACTGCTGCTGATCGGGAAGCCCTGGAAAAAGCCGGTCGCCAAATTGGCCGCGCCGAGGCCCACCATCTCCTGGTTCGGATCGACCTTGTCGCCCAGACGAGCGGCATAGGTTCGCGACAACACGCTGGTATCGGCGAACGAGACCAGAGCGATGGCGCAGCCGCCGGCCAGCACGGGGATCAGATCGCCATAGCCGATCCTGGGAATGGAGAAGGCCGGCAGACCTTGTGGAAGTGGCCCCAAGACTTTCACACCATAACCAGTTCCCAGATCAAGGAGTGAGACGACAAGGGTCGCTCCGACGACGGCAATCAGGATTCCCGGCAGTCGCTTGCTGTCCTTGAGCAGCAGGATGACGATCAACGTACCAAGTCCGACTGCGAATGCGGCCCAATTGATCTTGCCATCACCGATCCCAACGGCGATCGCCCATAGGTCTCTCAGCGGTCCTTCGCTTTCGATCGAGAAGCCGAGCAGCTTTGGCAACTGGCTGATCAAAACGGTCAGCGCGATCCCGTTCATGTAGCCGTACCGTATCGGCTTGGACAGCAGCTCGGTCACGAACCCTAACCGTGCGATGCCGGCCACAATGAGCACCGTTCCCGAAACGAGCGCCATCATGGCGGCAAGCATTGCGGCGCGGACCGGATCGCCGCCGGACAGGGGGACGATAACGCCGAGGATGACAGCTGCCAGCGCCGAGTCCGGTCCGAGCACGATGATGCGGCTCGGACCGAACATCGCATAGGCCAGAAGCGGGACGATGGTCGCGTAGAGGCCGTGGATGCCCGGCAGACCGGACGCCACGGCATAGGCAATTCCGACCGGGACAAGCATGGTCGCCAGCACGAGACCTGCGAAGACATCATGCCGAAGCCAGGCCGCTTCGTAGTACCGAAGCGTATCGATCCCAGGCACCCAACGCGTCCAAACGTGCACCGCGCGCACTCCAAAGGCCGGTCGCCATGCGAAGCGATCGCCGGTCAACAGACGATCAACACGGATATCTGCAGTCACGTGTCGGCTCGCCGATAGCGCGCGACGATCTCGCAACGACTCGACCACTCGCTTGACGCAAATCAACGTTGTCGTAACCCCGACTATTCCGCGGCGCAGCAATCCTTGGGACGAGAGCCTGTGCTCCTAGACCTGATACCGCAACCCGCCATCCACCGAAGGGCCGAGAGCCTTTTTCTGTGCCATCCTTCGCGACGCCCGCTTAGGCGGGCTCCTGAGCACGGAGTGTGTGGCTGCAGTCTCGGAAGACACTGACGCCGATTAGCCTCATCCTGAGGAGGCGCGTAAGCGCCGTCTCGAAAGACGAACGGCGCTCCCTCTCGACCAAGAAGCGAAGCGGAATCTGTTTCATGCCTTTTGCGACGTCGCAGTTTTCGCGTTGTGCCGCGCGCGCCACCTGCCGCGGGACTTCGGCGAGGGCTGAGATCTGGAAATCCGTTCTGCCTCCAAACCGAATGGGATCGAACGCGGCAGCCTCATCTCGACTGCCGGCGCTCTGCTTGTCCTCGCCGAACGCGGCGGTCAAGTGAACTGCGGCAACGAGCATCAAGAGGCCGATCCCAACCTTCACGCTCTTCAATGTCGAACGCATCGCATGAATTCCTAGAACTGATACCGCCGCAAGCCCCCCATCCACCGGGATCACCGCTCCCGTGATGTATCGCACCCGCGAGGCCCAAAACACTACGAGCGCACGCACTCATCCGGTCAAGCCGGGCCGTTTCGGCGATCTCGAGCCAGCGGTGGTGGCACGAGAACAACCGAAGGGACACGCCTGGGTGTGTAACGGGCATGGGCCCGATGAGGCAAGTGAAGGACCGACGCGGGCTTGGGCTGTCGACTCGCCTACTGCCAAGATCGGCGCCGCATCGCCAAGCTACCAGTAACTTTTGAACGTTTGCGGATTCGTCTTTCCTCAGCCTTTTCCAGGCGGGTACGAAGGTTCTGAAGCTCTGTCAGTTGAGAGCTGAGCGACAAAACACGTTGACGCAAAATCGCAATACGGTCGCACTGACCACAAGTACTCATGACGCGCCCTAAACTGTGACTGTCAGGAAATGATTAGCTGGGTCAAAAAACAGAATGGACTTAAACCTATGGGTGTTGATGACCATAGCACAGGTTCATGAAATTTGGTTGACACGCGCGGCAGGGACGTCGCCGACCGCGATCGGAACACGCCAAAGATCAAAGCGCCGCCGTTGGATCGGTGATTTTGCGCGACCACCCCAGTTCGATTCCGAGTTCTTACGGAAAATCGCCGCTAGAGCACAAGCCCGAGCACCAACCAGCTGGCAACAGACAAACAGACGCCAATTCCCAAATACGGCAATGCAATGCGCATGGTCATTCCTCCATGCCTAGACGCGACGAGAACATGGTCAGATACGCAGATTCGGGGCGCCAGCCCTATATTCCATGCGATGTATGAGCTGTTTAACGGCATCCGACGAGCATATTTAATTTGACTTTTAATTGGCCAAAATTATAGGTATTTGAGTTAATTGCTATATTTAATTTGGGCGTGTCGCCGCGCCGCAACACATTATCTACATCTACGCGTGTTCTGATCGGGTGCCGAAACCATGCGAACAGGCTGGGCGATCGCTCCATTGGAGTTGCTCTTGAGAGAGGCGTGATGCATGCGCCAATCAATCGATACTGCACCCAGGGACCGAGAAAGCACCCGAATAGAAGATGCGGCGGAGGAGCTCGGTCACGGGTCGCCTGAGACGGGCAGATGGGGCGCAAAGGACGGCTCAGCGCTCCGCTCTTCACGGACCCATTGGTGGGGTGAGACCGAGGATATCGATCCGGAGGAGACGGGTAGTTCGCTCATTGCAGCTGTCGTTCTGGTCGCCCTTATCTTCGCTGGGGTGACCGTGCTCGGGGCTTTCGACCCGTTCAACGCCCAACCGACTGCCGAAACAACTCGAATCGACGGCGGGAGCGCCGCCGGCCTCGACCAGCGGCCTGACTTCGCGACCGGATCGCCAGCACTCCTTCAGAGCGAAATGTCCAAGGCCCCGATTCAGGCGGTCTCGGCAAGCGCGGCGGGCCCGCCACCACGGCTCGACGCCGACGGGCGCAGTGACGCGCTCTCCGGTGAACTGGCCGGCGCGCGCAGGGAGCTCGAAGAGGCGGTCCAGCGCACGCATGCAGCGGAAACTGCCACGGAGGAGCTGCGGCAGTCTCTTCAAAATGAGCGAGCCCGCAGCGCCGCCTTCGCGGACGAACTTGCCGGAACCCGCCGCGAAGTAGAGGCTCGTATCGCGCAGGCGCGCGAGGCGGATGAGGTGGCCGCACAGCAGAGGGATGCGGCGGCGTGGGAGATCGCTGAACTGCGGCAGTCTCTGCAGCAGGAGCGGGAAAAGAGCGCCGTCCTGGCGAAGCGAGTGAGCGCCGCGCAGGCGATAGCGGCAAGCGCTGAGCAAGAACGCTACGAGGCGCACTCACGCGCCGCCGCCCTCGCGAGCGAGCTTGCCGGCATCACTCGCGGATCGGCTACGGCCGACGGTGCGACGGCGGAGCAAAGCGAGGCGGTGGGCGGGGAGATCGCGGAATTGCGGCAGTCCTTGCAGCAGGAGCGCGAAAGGAACGCAGCCCTCGCGCAACAGGAGGACGCCGCGCGGTCGGCAACGGCGAACGCCGAGCAACAACGCCGTGCCCTCGAAGAGACCCAGGCTCATGCTGCCGCGCTGGAGAGCAAGCTTGCGCAAACGCGCGGCGTCATCGAATCGCTGAACGGGCATCTGCGCGAGGCGAACGATGCAGCCTCGCAGCAGAGACAGGCAGCGAACCGGGAGATCGCCGAACTGCGACAGTCGCTGGAGCGGGAGCGGAGCAGGACTGAAGCCAGGGAGAGCGAGATCGCCTCGGTATCGCGCCTTATCGATCAGCACGCCCCGGCGGCGCAAAGAAACGGCGGCCCGACCTTGTCGACGGCGCAGAACGTGACCGCAACGGAGCCGCCGACGAATCCAGGCCAGGACGAGGTGGAGGCCCGATTGATCCCGCGTGCCAGAGCGTTGCTCGATCAGGGCAATATCGGTGCAGCGCGGATTGTGCTCGAGCTTGCGGCTGAGAAGAACAGTGCGCAGGCGACCTTCATGCTCGCGGAGACATATGATCCGGCGGTTCTGTCGGCTTGGGGTGCCTATGGAACGCGCGGCGAGGCGGCCAAGGCGCGCGAGCTCTACGCGAAGGCACACAGGAGCGGCATTCGCGGAGCCAAGGAACGACTGGATGCATTGCATCACTGAGAGTGGGCTTTGCATTCATGCCGGGAAGAGTGGTGACGGTGGGCAATCCGGAAAGGAACGACATGAACAAGCTGCCAAGGTCGCTCTCGTCGCTCGTGCTCGCCGCGCTGGTGCCGATTGCCGTGCTGCTTCAAACGACTTGCCTGGAAGCACAAACCGCAAGATCGGCCAAGGCGGATGCACAAATGCTCCGACGGCCGCTCCCTCAGGAGAGCGAAAAGGGCCGGATGAACGCCTGGACCGTCGGGCTCGCGGGCGGCCTGCTCGAGGGCGCGCCGATCCGCCTCGCGGCAGAAATGGCCCGTGTCGTCGACGACGGAGCAGAGCTGCATCTCCTGCCGATCGTCACCCGGGGCGCCACCGACAATCTGAATGCGCTGCTCTATCTGCGTGGTGTCGATACCGCGATCATCAATTCCGACGCGCTCGAGGAGTACAAGCTTCAGGTTCCGCAGATCCAAAGCCGCATCACTTATCTGCTCAATCTGTTTCCGTCCGAGTTGCACATCTTCGTGCGGCCGGAGATCACGAGCCTGCAGGACCTTGCCGGCAAGAAGGTGAACTTCAATACTCAGGGCACCGCAGCCGCCTATTCCGGTCCGCTGATCTTCAGCCGCCTCGGCGTCGACGTCGACAAGACGTTCATTCCGCATCAGCTTGCCCTGGAACAGATGCGCAAGGGGGAGATGTCGGCCGTCGTGTTCATCACGTCGAAGCCCGTGGACGCCTTCGTGCGAGGCCGCTGGGAAGCTGGATTCAAGTTCCTGCCGGTCCATTACGACGGGAAGTTCGAGGACTATTATCTGCCGGCGACCTTGAACGCCAACGAGTATCCCAATCTGATCAAACAGGGTGAGCGGGTTGCGACTCTTGCCGTGCCGACGGCTCTCGTTGCATTCAACTGGCCGCCACGCTCAAACCGCTATCAACGCGTGGCGCGCCTCGTCGAGTACCTGTTCTCGCGGATTGACCGCCTGCAGGCACCAGGCTTCGATCCGAAATGGCAGTCCATCAATCTCGCGGCGTCCGTCCCCGGGCTCACCCGCTTCCCGGCTGCGCAGCAATGGCTGGATCGCAAGGCACGCAGCGTACAGGCGAGGCCATGAAGAGTGCCGTTCCTCCGTTCGCCGTCGCCTTGAACGTAGCCTGCGGAATCGCTTACGCGCAAGACACGGGCGATGCCGTCGAGTCACTTCGGGCTTGTTCGGCGATGGAAGGGCGGGGCCGGCTGGAATGCCTGCAAGAACTGTCACGTAAGATTCCGCCGCCCGGGCGGCGGGCGTCAGACGGCGGCTGGCTGATCAGCGAGACCACCTCGCCGGTCGACTATTCACCCGTCGTCACCGCCACCACCTTTTCGGTTGGCGGCTCGGATGGAGCCACGATGCAACTCGCAATCCACTGCCGCAAAGGCCGAACGGAAGTCACGGTCGCCGGACCGGCGCTGTCACGGAGCGCCAACGAATACGTCATCTCCTTTCGGCTGAATGCGGACACGCCGATGCAACTCGCGGCAGCGTCGCCGTCATTCGGCTCCGGCGTCGCTTTCGGGGGCGACGTCGTAAAGTTGCTGAACGCGCTACCCGACGAGGGTCACATCGTCGTGCGCCTTTTCGCCCGCACTGGTCAGGTGCAAGACGGACAGTTCCTGCTCAGCGGATTCGAGAACGTGCGCAAGAGAATGGCGGCTGCATGCAAATGGCCACATAGCGTCGCCAGACCGGGAAGGTGATGGTCAAGGAACGGGAGACACGAGATGATCAATCCGAAGTTGACGATAGCAATCATCGGCGGCCTGGCGATGGTGCTTCTGGTCGAACCAAGCGCGCAGGCGCAACAGGACAACCAGTTGATCCCGCAGATGAGCGAGAAGAATCAGGCACGCGATCCGAAGCAACCGACTAGACGGATGCACGTGAGCAAGCCGGGGCAGACTCACACGAGCAAGCAAACCGCTGCGACACGGGCGGCGATGGCTCAGGCGACAAAACCCGAGATCGTCAAAAAGCCGCACCAGCTAATATTGCAGGTCAATTCCAACGAACCTGCGATGATGAACCTCACGCTCAACAATGCCACCAATGTCGCGCAATATTACCGCGATCTCGGTGAACCAGTCTCAATCGAGATTGTCACCTTTGGTCCCGGTCTTCATATGCTGCGCGATGATACCTCGCCGGTAAAGCCACGCATCGAGGTGCTCGCGATGAGCAATCCCGAAATCTCCTTCAAAGCCTGCGGCAACACCCAGGAAAATATGCGGAAGGCGGAGAACAAGGACATCAATCTGATTCCGCAGGCGACGGTGGTCAAATCGGGTGTCGTCCGCGTCATGGAGCTGCAGGAACAGGGCTGGAGCTACGTCAAACCGTGAGGTCCGGCGACAATGGGGCCATCGGATGCGCAGTTAGAGCGGAATGGCTTTAGGTTGAATCGATTGCCACGGGCTCGGTGCAACCTCTCCCGCTCTTGTCCGCCGAAGCCTTGGCGAAGGCGGATGCGGGAGAGGTCACGCCACCGGCTCGCGCCGACGGCGCGCCCGACGACAGGCTCCGGCGCGGGTCAGGGCTTTCTCCTCTCGGGGCTATCCCATTGCGGAAACATTCCCCAGCCCTCTCTCACAAGCGGGAGAGGGAGTGCACTTGCCTTGTAGCAATCTCCTTCACCAGCTCGGCGAGGAGATCGGTACGGCGCGCCACGCCGACGACGCGCACGCCTTCGGCGGCGAGGCCCCTGGCGATGGCGCGGCCGATGCCGATGCTCGCGCCGGTGATGACAGCGGTTTTCGATTTGAGCCCGAGGTCCATGGTCGCACGCTCCCTTGGTCCTGCCTGCTTTTTGTTGTTCGTTTGCCGCTCTGTCCCGCGGGCTTGCGAATTGCCCGACCGGGACGAGCAGTGGTAACCAAGAGGCTTGCCGAAGGACAAGAGCCTTGGCGAGGGAAATACGAAGAACAAAGGCGTCGAAGGATGGTCTGGGATCCGCAGCAATATCTGAAGTTCTCCGGCCACCGGCTCCGGCCCGCCGTCGACCTGTTGATGCGGATTCCCGATTTTGCCCCACGCGCGATCGCCGATCTCGGCGCCGGCGCCGGCAACGTCACCAAATTGATCAGGGAGCGCTGGCCGGAGGCACGCGTGACCGGTGTCGAGGGCTCGACGGAGATGGTCGCGGCAGGACGCAAGGCCGCGCCTGACGTGGAATGGTCACATGAGGATCTCGGCCATTGGAGTCCCGCTGGGCAGTACGACTTGATCTATTCCAATGCCGCACTGCATTGGCTGCCCAATCATGCGGCACTGTTTCCGTCGTTGATGGAGAAGGTGACGCCCGGGGGCATGCTCGCGGTGCAGATGCCGCGCAATTTCCTCGCGCCTTCGCATGTGCTGATCGGCGAGACTGCGCTCGACGGCCCATGGCGGTCCAAGGTGGAGCATCTCGTCACCCGGCCGCCGGTGGAAGGGCCGGGCTTCTACCACGATCTGCTCGCGCCGATGTCGGCCAACATCGACATCTGGGAGACCGAATATCTGCAAGTGCTCGAAGGCGACAATCCCGTGAAGGAATGGACCAAGGGCACCTGGCTGACGCGCTATCTCGACGTGCTCCAAGGCGAGGAGAAGGCCGCATTCGAAGCCGCCTACGGGATGCGCGTCGCGAGCGCCTATCCGAAGAATGCGGCGGGGCAGACGCTGTTCCCGTTCCGGCGCCTCTTCATGGTCGCGCAACGGAAAGGCTGATGGCGCTGCCGCAATGCGGCATAGCACGCGTTGCCTCGGACTCGCGCGGATGCCGGCTTGCGCATCCGGCGGTCATCACGTTAGCTTGGCAGCGCTTAGCTCTCGTTGTTACCGACGGCTGCGGCCCAATAACAACAGTACCAACGGTCGGCGGCAATTGCGCTCCCGGCCGTTGCGCTTGAATGATCCAATCCGGGGGGACCAAGTTGCTGCGTGTGCTGAATCGCTTTCTCGATCATCTCGAGGAATGGCTGATCGCGACGATGATCGCGGCTGCGACGTCGCTCATCTTCGTCGCGGTGCTGCACCGTTACGGCGCCGGGCTGTCGATCGACATCGCCAAATGGGCGGAAGCCCGCAGCTTGGCTTTCCTCGCCGTGCCCGCCCGCGCGACGTTCGCCTGGCTTGCCGCGCTCGATTTGTCATGGGCGCAGGAGCTCTGCATCTACATGTTCATCTGGATGGCGAAGTTCGGCGCCGCCTATGGCGTGCGGACCGGCATCCATGTCGGCGTCGACGTGCTGGTCAACATCCTGCCCGGCGGCTCGCGCCGTCGCATCATCACCTTCGGCCTGCTGTGCGGTGCGCTGTTCACCGCCATCGTGGGCTATTTCGGAGCCGCCTTCGTCAGCCACATGTGGTACAGCGGCCAACAGTCCAACGATTTGGAAGCGCCGATGTGGATGGTGTATCTCACCATCCCGCTCGGCTCCGGCCTGATGTGCTTCCGCTTCCTGCAGGTCGCCTGGTCGTTCTACCGCACCGGCGAGCTGCCGCATCACGATATGGCGGGCGTCGAGGGCGTCGAGGCGGATCCGGTGCATCCGGCGCCGGTCACGCCGACCCAGGTGGTCCGGGACGAGCGCAGCCCGCTCGGCTGGATCCTGATGCTGCTGCCGGTCCTGATCGTCGCGCTGTGCTTCGCGCATGCGGCCCATATCATCACCTTGCCGCAGGGCCTGCGCGTCTTCATCGTGTTCGCGCTGCTGATCTCGCTGATGCTGACGGGCATGCCGATCTCGATTGCGCTGGGTCTGACCGTGCTCAGCTTCATGTTCACGCTGACTGACGTGCGAACCGAATCGGTGGCGCTAAAGCTGTTCACCGGCATCGAGAATTTCGAGATCATGGCGATCCCGTTCTTCATTCTGGCCGGCAACTTCCTGACCCATGGCGGCGTGGCGCGGCGGATGATCACCTTCGCAACCTCGCTGGTCGGCCATTGGTATGGCGGGCTCGCGCTGTCGGGCGTGGTCGCCTGCGCGCTGTTTGCCGCGATCTCCGGCTCCTCGCCGGCGACCGTGGTGGCGATCGGCTCAGTGATCCTGCCCGCGATGGTCGCGCAAGGCTTTCCGAAGCGGTTCGGCGCCGGCGTGATCACGACGTCGGGCTCGCTCGGCATTCTGATTCCGCCATCGATCCCGATGGTGCTCTACGCCGTCTCCACCAACAGCTCGGTGGGCAAGCTCTTCATCGCCGGCATCGTGCCGGGGCTTGCGCTCGCCACGCTGCTCGGCATGACGACGTTCTATCGCGCCTGGCGCAACGACTATCCGCGGATGCCGAAGGCGACCTTCATGGAGCGTCTCGATGCGTTCCGCAAGTCGATCTGGGGCATCCTCCTGATCGTGATCGTGATCGGCGGCATCTACAGTGGCCTGTTCACGCCGACTGAAGCTGCCGCCGTCAGCGCGGTCTACGCCTTCATCGTCGCGGTGTTCATCTACAAGGACCTGAAGCTGCGCGACGTGCCGCGCGTGCTGCTGTCGTCGGCCAACCTTTCGGCGATGCTGCTCTACATCATCACCAATGCCGTGCTGTTCTCGTTCCTGATGACCTACGAGAACGTGCCGCAGGCGCTGGCGCAATGGATGATCGACCAGGGCCTGGGCTGGATCGGTTTCCTGCTGCTCGTCAACATCCTGCTGCTGCTCGCAGGCAATGTGATGGAGCCGTCCTCGATCATCCTAATCATGGCTCCGATCCTGTTTCCGGTCGCGGTCAAGCTCGGCATCGACCCGATCCATTTCGGCATCCTGATGACGGTCAACATGGAGGTCGGCCTGTGCCATCCGCCGGTCGGCCTCAATCTCTACGTCGCCTCGGGCATCGCCAAGATGGGGATCACCGAGCTCACGGTCGCAGTGTGGCCGTGGCTGCTGACGATGCTGGGCTTCCTCGTGGTGGTGACCTATTGGCCCGGCCTGTCGCTGTGGCTGCCGCGGCTATTGGGGATGTAGCTGGGCGAGCGTGTACCTCTCCCCCGTGTGGGGGCGAGGGTGGGATAGGGGCGGGCTGTCCCAAAGTCCCCGGTCATTGCGAGCGCAGCGAAGCAATCCAGAGTCCCTCCGCGGAAAGATCCTGGATTGCTTCGCTGCGCTCGCAACGACGAATTGACAGGGCGGGGCGCATATACAAACCATGGCCGGTACTAGCCCGGCCATGACGCTTGCGCTTAAGTTGCCTTCCTACTCTGCGCTGCTCACCAGCTTGATCCGCGGTGCCTGCGCCTCGGTCAGGCTGCGATATGCGGCGAGGTAGTCCAGGGCCATGCGTCGCGCGGTGAAGCGCGTTTCGAACTGCTTGCGGATCGCGGCGCGGTCGAGTTGCGGAAGCCGGTTCACCACGCCCGCGGCGCTGATGACGTCCTCGACGATGAAGCCGGTGAGGCCCTCGTCGATGATCTCCGGCACCGAGCCGCGGTTGAAGGCGACGACCGGCGTCCCGCACGCCATCGCCTCGATCATGACGAGGCCGAATGGCTCCGGCCAATCGATCGGCAGCAAGAGGCCGAGCGCGCCGCTGAGGAAATCCGACTTCTCGTGATCGCTGATCTCGCCGATGAAATCGACCAACGGATTGTTCTCGATCATCGGCCGGATCAGCTCGTCGTAATAATCCTGGTCGGCACGGTCGACCTTGGCCGCGATCTTGAGCGGAATGCCGCAATGGGTCGCGATCTTGATGGCGCGATCGACGCCCTTCTCGGGCGCGATGCGGCCGAGCACGGCGAGGTATTCCTGTTTGGCCGGCTTCGGCGTCAGCAGCTTCTCCGGCAGGCCGTGGTGGATCGTCGTCACCCAGTTCGCCTGCGGCACCGGCCGTCGCTGCGCATTGGAGATCGAGATGACCGGCATCTTGGTGAAGGTGTTGAAGACCGGCTGATGCTCGGGAAGATCGAGCCGGCCGTGCAACGTCGTCACGAACGGGGTCGGCTGGCGGTGGAACAACGACCAGGGATAATAGTCGAGATGGAAGTGGAGGAAATCGAACTCCTCGTCGTCACATTTTTGCCGCACCCGCTCCAGTAGCACCATGTGCAGCGCGTTGGGATCGCGCACGGAACCGTCGAGCCGAAGTGCCCGCGGCCATAATGCATCGAGCTTGGCCGATGTCCGCGAGTCGCCGCTGGCGAAAAGCGTCACGTCATGGCCCAGGGCCACCAGCTCTTCCGTCAACCAATGCACCACCCGCTCGGTGCCGCCATACAGCTTGGGTGGAACAGCCTCCGTCAACGGAGCTACCTGCGCGATGCGCATCTCACCATCTCCTCTGCGATCATGAAGTTGAAACCCCCGCCTTAACGGCACCGGCAATGCCAGACGAGGGAACGTTCCCGCACCTGCGAAGTTCCTTCCCCCGAACGTTACATATTCGACACGTCGGCGGAGCGTCGCGATGCTGCCACTACATCTTCGCACATCGTCCGCATCCGCATGTCGTGATGGGATTGCCCGGGAACCGAGGCGAAGCGGTCGATGTTCACTCGACCAGTAACGAAACGAAAAATCAGCATAACGGGGCGACAGCCATATGGATCAGCTTTCTGGGTACGCGCGTAGGCCATTTGCCTTTGTCCTGCGCTATCTCCGGCGTCGTCTCGCGTCGCATTTGGTGATCCTGACCGCGGTCGTGGGGGCCGTTGCCTGCTCCGTAGGCACCCAGTATGGCGTCAAAGCTCTGGTCGACGCCTTGTCCGCCGGTCCCTCGTATGGCGGTGGCGTATGGCTGGCATTCATTCTGCTCATGTCACTCATTGCCGCCGACAACTTCCTGTGGCGGATCGCGAGCTGGACAGCGAGCTTCACCTTCGTCCGGGTCACGGGCGATTTACGGCGTGACATCTTTCGTCATCTGACCGGCCACGCGCCGAGCTACTTCTCGGACCGGATGCCCGGCATGTTGACGAGCCGCATCACCGCGACCTCGAACGCGGTGTTCACCGTCGAGAACATGTTCGTCTGGAATGTGTTGCCGCCGTGCATTGCCACAATTGCGGCAATCATCCTGATTGGAACCGTCAGTCCCTACATGGCGCTCGGCCTGATCGCGATCGCGGGCGGCATGGTGGTTGCGATGTTTCGTCTGGCCGCGGCCGGCAAGCCGCTGCATGACGATTTCGCCGACAAGGCCGCATTGGTCGACGGCGAGATGATCGACGTCATCAGCAACATGCCGCTGGTGCGCGCCTTCTGCGGCATCAGCCACGAGCATGAGCGGTTCGACGCGACCGTGAACCAGGAGCTGACCGCGCGCAGCCGCAGCCTGCGTTATTTGGAGAAGCTGCGGCTGTTGCATGCCGTCATCACCGTGCTTCTGACCATTGCGCTGATGGCCTGGGCGATCTCGCTCTGGCAGAAGGGCCAAGCGACGACCGGCGACGTCGTGCTGGTCTGTACGCTCGGCATCTCGATCCTGAGCGCGACGCGCGATCTCGCGGTGGCGCTGGTCGACGTCACCCAGCACGTCGCGCGTCTGACAGAGGCGATCGCCACGCTGCTGGTGCCGCACGAGCTCCGCGATCATCCCGAGGCCGAGCCCCTGGTCAAAAGCGGCGCGGCCATCGCGTACAACAACGTCACCTTCGGCTATCCCGGCAGCGACAAGATCTTCGAGCGCTTCAGCCTGCGCCTCCAGCCCGGCCAGCGCGTCGGACTGGTCGGCCAGTCCGGCGGCGGCAAGTCGACGCTGTTCACGCTGCTGCAGCGCTTCTACGACGTCGACGAGGGCAATATCACCATTGACGGCCAGGACATCTCGAAGGTGACGCAGCTGAGCCTGCGCGAGGCGATTTCCGTCGTGCCGCAGGACATTTCCTTGTTTCATCGCTCCATTCGCGAGAACATCCGCTATGGCCGGCCGAACGCGACCGACGACGAGGTGCTGCGCGCGGCGATCGCAGCGCGCTGCGACTTCGTCGAGAGCCTGCCCGAGGGCCTCGACACCATGGTCGGCGACCGCGGCGTCAAGATGTCGGGCGGCCAGCGCCAGCGCATCGCGATCGCGCGCGCCTTCCTGAAGGACGCGCCGATCCTGCTGCTGGACGAGGCGACCGCCGCGCTCGACAGCGAATCCGAGGAGGCGATCCGCGAGGCGCTGTCGCGCCTGATGCGCGGCCGCACCGTGATCGCGATCGCCCATCGCCTTGCGACGCTGCGCAATTTCGATCGTGTCGTGGTGTTGAGGAATGGTAAGATCATCGAGGACGGCTCGCCCGAGCGCCTGATGCAGGGTCACGGGCCGTATCGTGAGCTGGTCACGCAGGAAATGAGCCGGCTCGCGCAAGCCGCCGCGTAAACCAACAGTCGCGTTCTCGAGTCGGTCGCGTTTCGAATCAAGCGCAGGGGAGCAGCTCATGTCGGCAGAAGCCGTAACCCAGTTCGTCTCCGTGACGCGGACCCCGGAACAGGTCGCGGAACAGCCCTTCTACATTCCGATGACCGGGCCCTCGGCCCGGCCGCGGCGTTCGCTCAAGCACGACGACACCTTCATCGTGCTCGACAGCCACGGCGACATCGGCGCGTCGGCCGGCGGGCCGGACGGGCTGTTCCATCATGACACGCGCTATCTTGCGCGGCTGGAGCTCGTGCTCGACGATCTCCAGCCGCTGCTGCTCGGCTCGAATCTGCGCGACGACAATTCGGCGTTGACCGTCGACCTCACCAATCCGGACATCTACCGGCAGGGCAACCTCGTTCTGCAAAAGGACCTGTTGCACGTCGTGCGCACCATCTTCCTGTGGCGCGGCACCGCCTACCAGCGCATCGGCGTGCAGAACCATGGCGACCGGCGCACCAGCTTCGAGCTGACGCTGCTGTTCGGCAACGACTTCGCCGATCTGTTCGAGGTTCGCGGCGAGCGGCGGCCGCGCCGCGGCGTCGGAACCGGCCGGCTGCTCGGGCCGACCGACGTCCTGTTCGAGTATCGCGGCCTTGACGACGCCGAGCGGACCACCGGCCTGCATTTCGATCCGCGTCCGACGCGGCTCTCGGTCAACGCTGCGACCTGGGAGCTCGACCTGGAGCCGCACCAGGCCAAATCGCTGTTCGTGGCCGTGTCCTGCAACCGGCCGCTGACGGAGAAGCCTGTGCGGTTCTTCCCGGGTCTGCTGGCGCACCGCCGCGAGATGCGGCAGTCGACCATGGGCGCGGCCAGCATCGAGACCTCCAACAACATCTTCAACGAGGTGCTGTGCCAGGCGATGGCCGACCTCAACATGCTGATGACCGAGACGCCGCAGGGGCGCTATCCCTATGCCGGCATTCCCTGGTACTCGACGACGTTCGGCCGCGACGGCCTCATCACCGCGCTGCAGATGCTCTGGGTCGATCCGCGCATTGCCAAGGGCGTCCTGCGCCGGCTCGCGCATTTCCAGGCCGCGGCGGTCGATCCGCTCGCGGACGCCGCGCCCGGCAAGATCCTGCACGAGATGCGCGGTGGCGAGATGGCCGCGCTTGGGGAAGTCCCGTTCGCGCATTACTACGGCAGTGTCGATTCGACCGCGCTGTTCGTGCTGCTCGCAGGCAGCTATTTCGAGCGCACCGGCGACGAGGCCACGTTGATCGAGCTGTGGCCCGCGATCGAGGCGGGGCTCGCCTGGATCGACGGTCCGGGCGATCCCGATCAGGACGGCTTCGTCGAATACCAGCGCGCGACCGAGAAAGGGCTGGCGAACCAGGGCTGGAAGGATTCCTATGACGCGATCTTCCATGCCGACGGCCGGCTTGCCGAGGGCAATATCGCGCTCGCGGAGGTCCAGGGCTACGTCTTCGCCGCCAAGCAGCTCGCGGCGCGTTGCGCGCTGCGGCTCGGCAAGCCGGACCGCGTGCGCAAGCTCGAGGCCGAAGCCAGGGCGCTCGCCGAGCGCTTCGAGCAGGCGTTCTGGTGCGAGGAGCTCGGCACCTATGCGCTCGCGCTCGACGGCAAGAAGCGGCCCTGCAAGGTGAGGACCTCGAATGCCGGGCAGATCCTGTTCAGCGGCATGGTCCGCGAGGACCGCGCGCGTCTCGTCGCCGCCGATCTGATGCGGCCGCATTTCTTCTCGGGCTGGGGCATCCGCACCGTCGCGCAAGGCGAGGTGCGCTACAACCCGATGTCCTACCATGACGGATCGATCTGGCCGCACGACAACGCACTGATCGCGCTGGGGCTGGCGCGCTACGGCCTCAAGCATTCGGTGGCGCATGTCTTCAAGGGGCTGTTCGACGCCGCGACCTACATGGATTTGCGCCGGCTGCCCGAACTGTTCTGCGGCTTCCGGCGCGAGAAGCGGCGCGGGCCGACGCTGTACCCGGTCGCCTGCGCGCCGCAGGCCTGGGCCAGCGCGACGCCGTTCACGTTGCTGGAGGCGGCGCTCGGCCTCGAGTTCGACGTCGCGCGCGGCGAGATTCGCCTGCGCAACCCGCATCTGCCGGCGTTCCTCAACGAGGTGATTCTGCGCGATCTGCGCCTTGGCGAATCCAGCGTCGATCTTCGCGTCAGCCGTCACGGCGACGACGTGGCGCTGGAAGTGTTGCGCACGCGCGGTCAGATCCAGGTCTCGATCGTGCTGGCGCGCTAGAGGCGCGAGGAGGAGGTCATGCGTGCGATCGGAAGGTTGGTCCTGGGCGTGGCGATTGTCGCGGGCTTGACGGTCGCCGGATCGCGCGCGGCCGAGGAGCCGCCTGCATCCCCGAGCGAAGCAAAGGCACCGGCAAATGTGCAACCGCCGGCTTCCACGGTGCCCGTCACGCCCAAGGACGCCGCGCCGCCGCCATCGGTGACCATCATCGGCGCGAGCGAGGCCCACGGCGTTCTCGGCCGCGACGTTCGCAGCGCCGCCGGCGAGGACATGGGTCGCATCGTCGACGTCATCGTCGATCGCACCGGCCATGTCCGCGCTGCGGCGATCGATTTCGGCGGCTTCCTCGGCGTCGGCAGCCGCAAGATCGTCGTCGACTGGAACGCGCTGCGCTTCGGCAAGATCGCCAACAAGAAGGACAGCATCACGCTGGAATTGACCAAGGCGCAGGTCGCGGCCGCACCGGAATACAAGGAGGACACGCCGATCGTCGTGCTCGGCGCGTCCGGCAGCCTTCAGCCGCTGCAAGCGATTCAGTGAGGTGCAGGGAGGGCTGACCGCCCGTGCTGTTGTCGAGGAAGCCGAATCATGCAGATCGCGGCGGCGTCGTCGAGCAGGACAACGTCGCGGAGCCGGCGGCTGCGGGCATTCCGGCGCCGTCGCGCCAGAGCCTGCGTGGCCTCGACTGGTTCATCTTCTTCCTCGCCGACGTGCAGACCGGATTCGGTCCCTTCATCGCGGTCTATCTGACGACGCAGAAATGGACCCAGGTCGAGATCGGGCTCGTGCTGTCGATCGGCGGCATCGTCGCCCTGATCGGCCAGATGCCGGGCGGCGCGATCATCGATGCCGCGAAATCGGAGCGCCTCGTCGCCGCCCTCGCGATCGCGACCATCGGCGCCTGCGCGCTGGCCTATGCGGCGATGCCGATCTTCCCCGTCGTGGTCACCGCCGCAACGCTGCATGCGATGGCGAGCTGCGTGCTCGGGCCCGCGATCGCCGCGATCAGCCTCGGCCTCGTCGGCCCGCTCGCGATCGGCGAGCGGCTCGGCCGCAATGCGCGCTTCGCCTCGCTAGGCAACGGCGTCGCGGCGGCGGTGATGGGGACCGCGGGGTATCTGTTGTCGAGCCACTCGGTCTTCCTGGTCACTTTCCTGCTCGTGATCCCGACCCTGATCGCGCTGTCGCGCATACGCGAGAATGAGATCGACATCAGGCGCTGTCACGGCGAAATGCCGCCTGAAGCCGCCGACCGGGGCGATCCCAATATCTGGCACCTGATCCGGCAGCGCCCGCTCATCGTGTTCGCGCTCAGCGTGCTGCTGCTGCAGCTCGCGAACGCCGCGATGATGCCGCTGATGGCGAGCGCGGTGACGGCGCGATCGAGCCAATGGGCGACCGTGCTCGTCGCCTTTTGCATCGTCGTTCCGCAAGCGATCGTGGCGCTGCTGTCGCCGACAGTCGGGCGCAAGGCGCAAGCGTGGGGCCGGCGGCCCTTGCTGCTGATCGGATTCGGTGCTCTGGCGATTCGCGGCCTGTTGTTTGCGACCGTGCGCGATCCGTATCTCTTGGTGCTGGTGCAGGTGTTCGACGGCATCACCGCGGCGGTCTTCGCGGTGATGATCCCGCTGATCGTCGCCGACGTGGCCTTCGGCAGCGGGCATTTCAATCTGGCGCAGGGGATCGTCGGCACCGCGACGGGTATCGGCGCGTCGCTGAGCACGGTGCTTGGCGGCTATGTCAGCGACAAGTTCGGCAATGCCACCGCATTCATCGGGCTGTCCGGCGTTGCCGCAGCGGGACTCCTGCTGATCTTCTTTGTGATGCCGGAGACGCGGCGCACGGGTCTGACCGCCGCCAAAGGAATGGCCGGCTGAACGAATTCAGCCGGCCAAAGTGGGGGGAGGAAGAAGGATCAGGCGTCGAGATTGTGCAGGCGCTGGCGGTTGCGCAGCACGATCTGGCGGGCACCGGAGAAACCGAGGATGCCCTGAGCGTGCAACTGCGACAGCGCGCGCGACACGGTCTCCAAGGTGAGGCCGAGATAGTCGCCGATGTCGCGGCGGCACATCGGCAGCGCCATCATGCCGGCGACGGCGAGGCGGCGGTCCATTTCGAGCAGGAAGGTCGCGACGCGCTCCATCGCAGTCTTGCGGCCCAGCAACAGCATGTGGTCCTCGGCATGACGCAGCTCGCCGGCGGTCATGGCCCAGAGCTTGCGGGCGACCTGCACGTCGGTGCCGGCGGCCTTTTCCAGGCTGGCGCGCTTCACCAGGCGAACGGTGGTGTCGATGATGGCTTCAGCGGCGAGGCGGTGAGTGGGACTGGATTCGAGGCCGAACACGTCGCCGGGAAGATGGAAGGCGCCGATCTGGCGGCGGCCGTCGGAGAGAAGCTTGTAGCTGCGCACCGCGCCGGTGACGACCTGATAGACATATTCGGCCGCCTCCTCCTCGCCATAGATCTCCTCGTCCTTGCCGTAGGAGAACTCGGTGGCGACCAGACCGACATGGCCCGCGATCGCGCCGAACTGGTCGGTAACGGGGTGGGCAGGAACAATCTTGCCACCGATTTGGGTGTTGAGCGTCTGGGTCAGCATCTGCGCCATCTCCGTTGTGATGACGCTTTCCTACGCGGTACCGGGTGCTTCGAAAATTTCGCGAGATATCTTAAGGGGGGTGCCTTACGTAGAATCCCTTAGGTCAGGCGCGGGGGCGGTCCTTGATCGCGTGGCGGATGCACTTGACGAGGTTTTCGTCCAGAAGCGGCTTCAAAACCACGTCCTTGATGCCCGCCATCGCGGCCCGGGCCGAGATGTTCTCGTCGGGATAGCCGGTAATCAGGATCACGGGCGCATCGCGGTGGGATTTGCGAAGCCGGCCGGTCAAATCGATGCCGTTGATGTCGGGCATCTTGTAGTCGATGACGTAGCAGTCCGGCCCGGGCGCGGCGCCGAGATTGAGCAGCGCCGTGCCACTCCTGAAGGTCCGCACGACGAAGCCGTCGGTCTCCAGCAGGAACCGCAGGGATCCGAGGACTGCGGCATCATCGTCGACCACAAAGACGGTGGGTTGTGGGGAGGACGACGGCCGCGCACGATGTGGGCTGACATCAACCATGCGGTCTGGTTAGCACTGCGCCGTGAAGTCGCCTTGACCTGCCTCAATCGTTGAGCATGCCGGCGCGCATCGCGAGGCGAACCAGTTCCGAAAGGCTGCTCGCTTGCATCTTGGTCATGACGTTGGCCCGGTAGACTTCGATGGTGCGCGGGCTGATGTCGTATTCGCGGGCGATCAGCTTGTTGGAGAGGCCCGCGACCAGCCCCTCCATGACCTGGCGCTCCCGCGGACTCAAGGACGCGACGCGGGCGGCGATGTCGTGCGTGACGGCCTCGTTCTTGGCGGCGGGCTCGGCCTGGCGGAGCGCCGACTCGATCATGGCGGTGAGTCGGTCGTCATCGAATGGTTTCTCCAGGAAGTCGACCGCCCCGAGCTTCATCGCCTCGACCGCCAGCGGCACGTCGCCATGACCGGTCATGATCACGATCGGGAACGGGCTTTGCTGCGCCTTCATCCGCTTCAAGAGCTCGATGCCGTCGAGGCCGGGCATGCGCACGTCGGAGACGACGCAGCCGAAACCGAGGCCGGGCAGGGCTTCGAGAAAGGCGAGCGCGTCGTCGAACAGGGTGACGGCGAAGCCGGCGGAATCCAGCAGGAAGTTCAGCGAGTCCCGCATCGCGGCGTCGTCGTCGATGACGTAAACGTTTCCCTTGATCGTCATGGTCAGCTCTCGTCGGTTGCCGGCAGGGTGAAGCGGAACGTCGCTCCGCCCGTTGCGTTGCTCTCGGCCCACATGCGGCCGCCATGGGCCTCGATGATCGAGCGGCTGATGGAGAGTCCCACGCCCATGCCGGTGTCTTTGGTGGTGAAGAAGGTCTGGAACAGGTTTGGAATGACGTCTTCGCGGAAGCCGATGCCGGTGTCGGAGACCTCCACCTCGATCATGCCGTCGGCGACACGGGTGTTGGCGACGACGAGCTCGCGCCGCTGCGACTGCGCCATCGCCTCGAGCGCGTTGCGGAACAGGTTGACCAGCACCTGCTGAATCTGCACCCGGTCGGCCAGAACCAGGTCGGCGTCGGGATCGAGGCTGAAGCGGAGCTGCACGTTCTGCTCGCGCGCGCCGGCGAGCCCGAGCGCGCCGGCTTCCTCGATCAGCTTGGACAGGCTCTCGACCCGCTTCTCGGACTCGCCGCGGGAGACGAAGTCGCGCAGGCGGCGGATGATCTGGCCGGCGCGCAACGCCTGTTCCGCCGCGCGGTCCAGCGCGCTTTCGACCTTCGGCATGTTTGGATCGGTGCTGCCGGCGAGGAGGCGCCGCGATCCCTTCATGTAATTGCTGATCGCCGCCAGCGGCTGGTTGAGCTCGTGGGCGAGCGCGGAAGCCATCTCGCCCATCGCGGTCAGCCGCGACACGTGCACGAGCTCGGATTGCAGCTCCTGGAGCCGCGCCTGGGTCTGCTGGTGCTCGGTGAGGTCGCGCACGAAGCCGGTGAAATGGGGCTCGCCCGCGCGTTGCGTCTTCCCGACGGACAGGTGCATCGGGAAGGTCGTGCCGTCGCGGCGTTTGCCCGTCACGATCCGGCCGATGCCGATGATGTGCGGATCATTGGTCCTGAGATAGCGCGTGAGATAGCTGTCGTGACGCGACTGATCGGGTTCGGGCATGAGAATGCTCACGTTCCGGCCGATGGCTTCCTGCCTGCTGTAGCCGAACAGCCGCTCCGCGGCGCTACTGAAGAGCTGCATGATGCCGCGTGAATCGATGACGATCATGGCATCGGGCACGGTTTCGAGAATCGAGCGAAGATGATTCTCCTGGGACCGCAGGGCCTCTTCGAGCTGCTTCTCCTCGTTGATGTCCAGGAATATCCCGCTGAGGTGACGCGGCGTGCCCGCATCGTCGCGGATCACGCCGGCCCTGGCCCGGATCCATTGGCCGTTTCCGGACGCGCCGCTGACCTTGAAGGACAAGTCGAGGCCCCCGCCACCTTCCGACGTGCGCCCGATCGCCTTCAGGAGGTGGTCCCGATCGCCCGGCTCCAACAGGGAAAGAAAGAGATCGTAGCTGACGGCCTGGTCCGGCTGCAGGCCGAACAGCCGCCTGGCCGTGTCCGACCAGTCGAGCTCGCGAGTCTGCAGGTCGAGGTCCCAGGTGCCGACCCCGAATCCCTCGATGCGGACTCGGAAATGCTCGCCCCGACCATCGTCTGCCGGATGGTTCCCGCGGGTCGGCGCCAAGGCTCTGCTCCTCTTCTCGGCGGGTCGGCAGGATGCCGTTACCGCTTCGGCAATGTCGCCCAAGGCTCGGCCGGAGGCAAGCGCGGACGTTGAATCCACTGCCGGACTCCCCATTCCGGGAGAGTGGGCAGCCAGAGACCTCGATTTGATCTAGCTCAGCCTGTTGCGCGGCAGCAGGTCTAGGATTCAAAAAATTCTGTAATGCTGGAGATCCCCGATGACATACGCCACCGTCATGGTCAGCCTGGCGCTCGATCAGCCCAACGAAGCGCGTCTTCAGGTCGCAGGCGAGCTCGCCGAACGATTCGAGGCGGCCATCGTCGGGGTCGCTGCGGCGCAGTTCGTCCCGCCGCTCTATTTCACCGACGGCGCAGAGGCGCAAGCGCTGATCGACGAGGGCGAAGCTTCGATCAAGCGGCGGCTGGCCGGGCTCGAAGCGCAATTCCGCGCGGCCGTGAAAAATCGCGGCGGACACGCGGAGTGGCGCAGCGCGATGGATTATCCGGCCCGCTTCGTCACGGCGCAGGCGCGTTGCGCCGATATCGTCGTCAGTGGTGGGCAGAGCCCGGCCTTCTCCGATGCTTTCTCGCTGGCGAGCCCCAAGGACCTGGTGATGCAGACCGGCCGCCCGCTGCTCGTCGTTCCCGACCGGGCCAACTGGCTCGACCTGCGCAGCGTGCTGGTGGCGTGGAAGGACACGCCGGAAGCGCGGCGGGCGGTGGCGGGCGCGCTGCCGATGCTGCACAAGGCGAAGGACGTCACCATCGTGGAAATCCCGGAGCGGGGCGACGACCGTTCGGCCGTGATGGCCGGTGTCAGCGACGTTGCCGCCTGGCTCGGCCGCCACGGCATCACCGCGACTGCGCGGGTCCTCGAGGCCGCAGGAAACGAAACCCCTGCTGCGCGGTTGGAGAAAGTCGCCGGCGACGTCGGCGCGGGCCTGATCGTCGCGGGCGCCTATGGTCATTCGAGATTTCGCGAACTGATCCTCGGAGGCGTCACCCAATATCTGGTGACGCAAACCGTCCGCAGCGTGCTGCTGTCGCACTGACCATCGGCTGGCCCGTTTGAGGAATCGAGGAGGACGCGCCGTGTACCAATTTCTTGAACAGACCGTCGACGGCTACATGACGCGCAACGTCAAGACGGTGCAGCGCGACCTCGACTTGTTCCAGCTCAGCGAGATGTTCGAGACCGACGATTTCAATTCCTATCCGGTCGAAGACGACGGGCAGGTGGTCGGCATCGTCACCAAGTTCGACATCCTGAAGTGCTTCGCCTTCACGCCGAGCCAGATGTTGCCGCGCTACGATGACCTGATGAGCCGCAAGATCGGCGACGTCATGACGCCCGAGTTCATCTATGTCAGCCCCGACACGCGGCTGACGCGCGTGCTCCAGATCATGGTCGAGCACCGCATCAGGAGCATCATCGTGCTGGACGGCACACAGAAGCTGGTCGGCATCATCGCGCGCGAGGACGTCATCGCGGCGCTCAAGGCGACGGCGCGGGGGTGAGGATTCGATTCTGGCATTCCCAGACTCCGTGATTTGACGGTGATTGCCGCTCTTTTCCTTCTCTCCTTGTGGGAGAAGGTGGCATAGGCGGCCTTCGGCCGCCGTCCTTAAGAACGCCGAAGCGGAGCTTCGGCTATGGCGCCGGATGAGGGGTCTCTCTCGACAGAGGTGCTCGTGGAGAGAGACCCCTCACCCGTCTCGCCGCCTGTGCGGCGAGCCACCCTCTCCCACAAGGGGAGAGGGGATGAACGCGGCGTCGCATCGGCTCACATTAACAGAAATCCATCCAGCTTGATTTCAATCAATTCCCCGCGAGGGTGGATGTGGTTTTTGGCAGCGTGTTCTTTCAGAGAGAATCCGCATGAGCCAGCCCTCCATCTCAAAATCCATGACCATCGGTGAAAGCGGCTTGGCTGTCGTATTCGCAGTCACCGCTTTCCTCTGCGTGATCGCCTCGGCCAAGGCGCTCGATGCGCCCTTCGCGTTCCACGCTGCGCTCAGCGCGGCGGCGAGCCTCGCTGCGGTATTCTTCATCGTCAACCGCTACTTCGAGCGGCCGGCGGCGCTGCCGGCCCAGGAGATCAACGGCCGCCCGAACTACAACATGGGGCCGATCAAGTTCTCGGCCTTCATGGCGATGTTCTGGGGCATTGCCGGATTCCTCGTCGGCCTCATCATCGCCTCGCAGCTGGCCTGGCCCGCGCTGAACTTCGATCTGCCCTGGATCAGCTTCGGCCGCCTGCGCCCGCTGCACACCTCCGCGGTGATCTTCGCCTTCGGCGGCAACGTGTTGATCGCGACCTCTTTCTACGTGGTGCAGAAGTCCTGCCGCGCGCGCCTTGCCGGTGACCTCGCGCCGTGGTTCGTCGTGCTCGGCTACAACTTCTTCATCCTGATCGCGGGCACCGGCTATCTGCTCGGCGTCACGCAGTCGAAGGAATATGCCGAGCCGGAATGGTACGCCGATCTGTGGCTGACCATCGTCTGGGTCGTCTATCTGCTCGTCTTCCTTGCCACCATCTTCAAGCGCAAGGAGCCGCACATCTTCGTTGCGAACTGGTTCTATCTCGCCTTCATCGTGACGATCGCGGTGCTGCATCTCGGCAACAACCCGGCGCTGCCCGTTTCGGTGTTCGGCTCGAAGTCCTACGTCGCCTGGGGCGGCATCCAGGACGCCATGTTCCAGTGGTGGTACGGCCACAACGCGGTCGGCTTCTTCCTGACCGCCGGCTTCCTCGCCATCATGTACTACTTCATCCCGAAGCGCGCCGAGCGGCCGATCTATTCCTACCGGCTCTCGATCATCCACTTCTGGGCGCTGATCTTCCTCTACATCTGGGCAGGTCCCCACCATCTGCACTACACGGCGCTGCCGGACTGGACGCAGACGCTCGGCATGACCTTCTCGATCATGCTGTGGATGCCTTCCTGGGGCGGCATGATCAACGGCCTGATGACGCTGTCGGGTGCCTGGGACAAGCTGCGCACCGATCCCGTGCTGCGCATGCTCGTGGTCTCCGTCGCCTTCTACGGCATGTCGACCTTCGAAGGCCCGATGATGTCGATCAAGGTGGTCAATTCGCTCAGCCATTACACCGACTGGACCATCGGCCACGTGCATTCCGGCGCGCTCGGCTGGGTCGGCTTCGTCTCCTTCGGCGCGCTGTATTGCCTGGTGCCGTGGGCCTGGAATCGCAAGGGCCTCTACAGCCTCAAGCTCGTCAACTGGCACTTCTGGGTCGCCACCCTCGGCATCGTTCTCTACATCTCGGCGATGTGGGTGTCCGGCATCCTGCAGGGCCTGATGTGGCGCGCCTACACCTCGCTCGGCTTCCTCGAATATTCCTTCATCGAGACCGTCGAGGCGATGCATCCCTTCTATATCATCCGCGCCGCAGGCGGCGGCCTGTTCCTGATCGGCTCGCTGATCATGGCCTACAATCTCTGGATGACGGTTCGCGTCGGCGAACAGGAAGTCCAGATGCCCGTCGCTCTTCAGCCGGCGGAATGAGGAGCTCAAGCAATGTCGTTCTGGACACGTCACCAAATCTTCGAAAAGAATTCGATCATCCTGATTGTCGGCATCCTGCTGGTAGTCGCGGTCGGTGGTCTCGTCGAGATCACTCCGCTGTTCTACCTCAAGAGCACGATCGAGAAGGTCGATGGGGTCAGGCCCTACACGCCGCTGGAGCTGGCGGGGCGCAATGTCTACGTCCGCGAGGGCTGCTATCTCTGCCACTCGCAGATGGTTCGCCCCCTGCGAGACGAGGTCGAGCGCTATGGTCACTTCTCGCTCGCCGCCGAGAGCATGTACGATCACCCGTTCCAGTGGGGCTCCAAGCGCACCGGCCCGGATCTCGCCCGTGTCGGCGCCAAATATTCCGACGAGTGGCACGTCACCCATCTGGCCAACCCACGCGCGATCGTGCCGCAGTCCGTGATGCCCGGCTATCCGTTCCTCAGCAAGGCCGAGATCGACCCGGATGCGATCGCCGGCGACATGCGCACCCTTAGGACCGTCGGCGTGCCCTATAGCGACGAGCAGCTCGCCAATGCCGCCGCCGACCTGAAGGCCCAGGCCGATCCGGACAATGCCGGCACCGACGCCTTCACCAAGCGCTACGCCAAGGCCGTCGTACGCAATTTCGACGGCAAGACCGGCACGCCGACCGAGATGGACGCGCTGGTCGCGTACCTGCAGATGCTCGGCACGCTGGTCGACTTCAAGATCTACAACGAGAAAGCCAATCTTCGCTGAGAAGGCATGAACGATGAAAGCCATCCTGACCGTCCATAATCTTGCGTCCGATCTCGTGACCACGATCTGGACACCGGTGTTCGTCGCGATCTTTCTCGCGATCATCGCCTACGCATTTTGGCCCCGTAACAAGGCTGCGTTCGACAAGGCAGCGCACCTGCCCTTGCGGGAGGAGTGAGAAACCATGACCGATCATTCTAGCGACATCGATTCCGTCTCCGGCAAATCCACCACCGGACACGAGTGGGACGGCATCAAGGAGCTCAACACGCCGCTGCCGCGGTGGTGGGTGATCACCTTCTATCTCACCATCGTCTGGTCGATCGGCTACTGGATCGTCTATCCGGCCTGGCCGCTGATCCAAAGCAACACCACCGGCCTGTTCGGCTACTCCTCGCGCGCCGACGTCGCGGTCGAGCTCGCCAACCTCGAGAAGATCCGGGGTGACAAGATGGCGGCGCTGGGCACGGCCTCGCTCGCCGACATCCAGAAGGATCCGGCTCTGCTCGCGCTTGCGCGCGCCAAGGGCAAGACGGTGTTCGGCGACAATTGCGCGCCGTGCCACGGCACGGGTGCGACGGGGTCCAAGGGCTATCCCAACCTGAACGACGATGAATGGCTGTGGGGCGGCTCGCTCGACCAGATCATGCAGACCATCCAGTTCGGCGTGCGGTCGGGCCATGCCAAGACCCATGAGGGGCAGATGCTCGCCTTCGGCAAGGATGGCGTGCTGAAGGGCGACGAGATCGTCACGGTCGCCAATTACGTGCGGTCGCTGTCGGGCCTGTCGACCCGCAACGGCTATGACGCCGCCAAGGGCCAGAAGATCTTCGCGGAGAATTGCGCCGCCTGCCACGGCGACGCCGGCAAGGGCAACCAGGAGATGGGCGCACCTGATCTGACCGACAAGATCTGGCTCTACGGCTCCGACGAGGCGAGCCTGATCGAGACCATCGGCCAGGGCCGCGCCGGCGTGATGCCGGCCTGGGAAGGCCGGCTCGATCCCGCCACCATCAAGGCGATGGCGGTCTACGTCCACTCGCTCGGCGGCGGCAAATAGGCCGATCCGCGACCGACGACTTCCGGCGGGGGCGAAGAAAAGCGCCCCCGTTTGCGTTGGATCAACCTGCGCGGCGGTGCCGGGTCTAGGTTTAATCGCACCTTTGAAGAAGCTCGAGGCGATGAACAAGACCGTCAATCCGAACGAACTGAAGCCCGCGGACGACGTCGGGCCGCTCTATGCGGCCCGCAAGAAGGTCTATCCCCAGAGCGTCTCCGGTACTTTCCGCCGGATCAAATGGGGCCTGATGGCATTCTGCCTCGGCGTCTACTACTTCCTGCCCTTCGTGCGCTGGAATCGCGGTCTCGGTGCGCCGAGCCAGGCGGTGCTGATCGATCTTCCCAACAGCCGCTTCTATTTCTTCTTCATCGAGCTGTGGCCGCAGGAGGTCTATTACTTCACGGGCCTGTTGATCGTCGCCGCGGTGGCGCTGTTCCTGATGAACTCCATCGGCGGGCGGATCTGGTGCGGCTATCTCTGTCCGCAGACGGTGTGGACCGACCTGTTCTACGCGGTCGAACGCCTGATCGAGGGCGACCGGCGCGAGCGGATGAAGAAGGACAAATCGTCCGATCCGATGAAGCTGGAGCGCATCTCCGAGATCGTCCTCAAGCATTCGATCTGGCTCATGATCGCCTGGTGGACCGGCGGCGCCTGGGTGCTCTATTTCAACGACGCGCCGACCCTGGTGAAGGAGCTCGTCACCTTCCAGGGGCCGATGCTCGCCTATATCTGGATCGGCATCCTCACCGCGACGACCTATCTGCTCGCCGGCTTCATGCGCGAGCAGGTCTGCACCTATATGTGTCCGTGGCCGCGCATTCAGGCCGCACTCACCGACGAATGGGCGCTCAACGTCACCTATCGCTATGACCGCGGCGAGAAGCGCACCTCGGTGAAAAAGGCCGCCGAGCTGCGCGCCCTCGGCCAGCAGGTCGGCGATTGCGTCGACTGCTACCAATGCGTCGCGGTCTGCCCGACCGGCATCGACATCCGCAACGGGCCGCAGATGGAATGCATCCAGTGCGGCCTCTGCATCGACGCATGCGACAACGTGATGACAAAGATCGGCCGGCCGAAGCGGCTGATCGGCTACGACAACGACATCAACATCCATCGCCGCCAGGAAGGCAAGGCGCCGATCTACCGGATCGTCCGGCCTCGCACCGTCGTCTATAGTGCCATTATCGCGGCCGTCGGCGGCTTCATGATCTATACGCTGGCGACCCGCAGCCTGCTCGACGTCAACGTGCTGCACGACCGCAACCCGGTCGCGGTCAAGCTGAGCGACGGCTCGATCCGCAACGCCTATACGGTGCGGCTGCTGAACAAGAGCGGCTACGACCGCGTCATCGCGATCGACGTCGAGGGGCCCGTGAACCCCACGATGCACGTCGTCGGCATCGATTCGGTCACGCCGGGCCGTCCGATCATCGTGATCCCGCGCGATGCGACCAGCGAGCTGCGGCTGCTGGTCACCGCGCCGGCCGAAAACAATCCGGAGAAATCGATTCCGGTTCGCTTCCACGTCATGGACATCGGGCTCGGCGTCGCCGCGAGCGCCACCGACAATTTTGTCGCGCCGTAAGATCAGGAGACCACCATGTCATCCAAGCCGCTGACCGGAACCAAGGTCTTCCTGATGCTGGTCGCTTTCTTCGGCCTCGTGATCGGCGTCAACGCCACCATGATGAAGCTCGCCATCGCAACGCTGCCCGGCACCGACGTCGACAGCCCCTATGCCGCGGGCCTCGTCTACGATCGCGAGATCTCGGCGGCGCAGGACCAGGCCGCGCGGAAGTGGAAGGTCAACGCCCATGTCGAGCGCCGCAATGACGGCGGCGCCTCGGTCCAGGTCGAGGCCCGCGACGCCGGCGGCCAGCCGATCTCCGGGCTGAAGTTCGGCGGCCGGCTGGAGCGGCCGACCGACAAGCGCGCCGACCTCGCTGTCGAGCTCACCGAAGCCGGCATCGGCCTCTATCGCGGCAATGCGGCGTCCGTCGCGCCGGGCCAATGGGACCTGGTGATCGAGGGCGAGGCGCGGGGGACGCGCGTGTTCATGTCGCGCAACCGCGTGATCCTGAACTGAAGGATTCCGTCATGCAGGTCACGCGCGATTTCTCTCATTACGTCCGCGATGCGGGCGAGGGCCTCCGGCACATCGATCTCGCCGTCGAGGGCGTTCACTGCGCCGGCTGCATGGCCAAGATCGAGCGCGGGCTCTCGGCCATCCCCGACGTCACCCTGGCGCGCGTCAACCTCACCGACCGCCGCGTCGCGCTGGAATGGAAGGCGGGCACGCTCGACCCCGGCCGTTTCATCGACCGGCTCGAAGAGCTCGGCTACAAGGCCTATCCGTTCGAGACCGAGAGTGCGGAAGTGGCCGAGGTCGCCGAATCCCGCTTCCTGCTGCGCTGCCTCGGGGTCGCCGCGTTCGCCACCATGAACGTGATGATGCTGTCGATCCCAGTGTGGTCCGGCAACGTCTCGGACATGCTGCCGGAGCAGCGCGATTTCTTCCACTGGCTGTCGGCGCTGATCGCGCTGCCGGCGGCGGCCTATGCCGGCCAGCCGTTCTTTCGCTCGGCTTGGCGCGCTCTGTCGGCCAAGACCACCAACATGGACGTGCCGATTTCGATCGGCGTGATCCTGGCGCTCGGCATGTCCGTGGTCGAGACCATCCACCACGCCGAGCATGCCTATTTCGACGCCGCGATCATGCTGCTGACCTTCCTCCTGGTCGGCCGCTTCCTCGACCAGAACATGCGGCGGCGGACCCGCGCGGTCGCCGGCAATCTCGCCGCGCTGAAGGCGGAGACGGCGGCGAAGTTCATCGGGCCCGACGAGATCTCGCAGGTGCCGGTTGCGGCGATCAACCCGGGCGACATCGTGCTGCTCCGGCCCGGCGAGCGCTGCGCGGTCGACGGCACCGTGATCGAAGGGCGTTCCGAGATCGACCAGAGCCTGATCACCGGCGAGACGCTCTATGTCACGGCCGAGCAGGGCACGCCGGTCTATGCGGGATCGATGAACATCTCCGGCAGCTTGCGGGTGCGGGTCTCGGCCGCCTCCGAGGCGACGCTGCTCGCCGAGATCACGCGGCTGCTCGACAACGCGCTCCAGGCGCGCTCGCGCTACATGCGCCTTGCCGACCGGGCCTCGCGGCTCTATGCGCCCGTGGTGCATGCGACCGCGCTCCTGACCATTCTCGGATGGGTCCTCGCCGGTGCGAGCTGGCACGATGCGATCGTGACCGGCGTCGCCGTGCTGATCATCACCTGTCCCTGCGCCCTAGGGCTTGCGATCCCGACGGTGCAGACGGTGGCCTCGGGCGCGATGTTCAAGGCCGGTGTGCTGCTCAATGCGGGCGATGCGATCGAGCGGCTGGCTGAAGCCGACCATGTGATCTTCGACAAGACCGGCACGCTGACGCTGCCCGAGCTCGAAGTGATGAATGCCGCCGACATTCCCGCCGATGTCTTCGAACTCGCCGCCCGGCTCGCACTGTCGAGCCATCACCCGGTGGCTGCCGCCGTCGCGCAAGCTGCCGGTGCGAAGTCTCCGATCCTCAGTGCGGTGGAGGAGGCCGGGCAGGGTGTCCGTGCGACCGTCGACGGCCTCGAGCTTCGCCTCGGCCGTCCCTCCTTCTGCGGTGCCGAGGCGCTGGTCGGCAGCGCCTTGGTCGATCCCGAAGCTTCCATCGTCGCGTTCAGCAAGGGCAGCGAAAGATTCATCCTCTCGGTTCGCCAGGGCCTGCGACCCGATGCCAAGGCGGTGATCGCGGCTCTGAAGGCGCGCAACATCGGCATCGAGATCCTGTCCGGCGATCGCGAGCCGGCGGTGAAGGCCGCGGCCCAATCGCTCGACATCCCCGAGTGGCGCGCCGGCGTCACCCCGGCCGACAAGATCGCGCGGATCGAGGAGCTGAAACGGCGCGGCGCGAAAGTGCTGATGGTCGGCGACGGCATGAACGATGCGCCATCGCTCGCGGCGGCCCATGTCTCGATGTCGCCGATCTCGGCCGCGCATCTCAGCCAGGCCACCGCCGATCTCGTCTTCCTCGGCCGGCCGCTGGCCCCCGTCGTCGCCGCCATCGACGCCTCGCGCAAGGCGCTGCATTTGATGCGGCAGAACCTCTGGCTTGCGATCGGCTACAATGTGCTCGCGGTGCCGGTTGCGATCAGCGGCGTCGTGACGCCCCTGATCGCCGCTGCCGCCATGAGCGGATCGTCGATCCTGGTGATGCTGAACTCGCTGCGCGCCCGCAGCGCCTCGCGGGAGATCGTGTAATGGAGATACTGGTCATCCTGGTCCCGCTAGCCTTGATGCTCGGAGGTGCCGGTCTCGTCGCTTTCCTGTGGTCGCTCAGGAGCGGCCAGTACGACGATCTCGACGGCGCCGCCTGGCGCGCGATCGCCGACGACGAGCCGCCGCGGGAAGCACCGGCCAAGCGCTAGCGTTTCAGGGCGAACGTAAGCAGGGCTGCGGCAACGAGCGCCGCGCCCACGCCGAATACGCACGCCTGCCATCCGAAAGCGTCGAACAGGCGCCCGAGCACGGCCGTACCAACCAGTCCGCCGCAGAAGTAACACGTAAGATAGGTCCCGCTGGCGATGCCGCGATTGTCGGCTGCGGCCTGTCCGACGAAACCCGTCGCGGCGGCCTGTGCGAAGAATGTGCCGACCCCGACCAGGACCATGCCGGCGAGCACTTCGCTCAGACGCGGCGACAGCATCAAGGGCAGGCCGAGCCCGGCAACAGTGAGCGCGCCCCAGATCGTGGGCCGCGTTCCCAGCCGCGCCGCCACCCTGCCGGCCAGAAGCGTCGTGACGATCGACGGCAGGAAGACGAAATAGACGAGGCCGAGATCCATCATGCCGAGCGACAGCGGCGGCCGCACCAGCACGAAATTGACGTAGGTGAAGGTGCCGATGAAGGCGAACAGGATGCAGAAGCCGATGCCGAAAGAGGCGCGCAGCTGCGGATTGCGCCAATGCGCGATGGTGGCGGCGAGCGGCGAAGCCGCCGGCGTCATCGCATGCATCGGCGGCACGCGGTTGACGGTGAAATAGACCAGCGCCGCGCCGGCAAGATTGAGCGCCGCGAAGAAGTAGAAGTTCCAGGCGAGGCCGAGGCCATCGGCCAATGCGGCCGAGATCAGCCGGCCGACGAGATTGCTGGCGACATTGCCGGTGATGTAGGCGGCAAAGGCGCCGCCGGCGTCCATGGCGCTGCATTGCTCGCCCAGATAGGCGAGGGTGAGCGCGAAGGCGGACGCCATGCACAGGCCCTGCGCGACCCGCAACGCGGTGAAGACGGCCAGATTGGGCGCGACAGCAAGCAGGCTGGTGGGGACCGCAAGCAGGGCCAGGCTGAGCAGGACGCCCGTTCGCCGGTCGATACCCGGGCTGAAGAAGCCGACGACGAGGCTGGCTGCGGCCATGCCGAAGGTGCTGGCATTGACGGCAAAGCCCATTGTCGCGGGTGTGACGCCGTAGTGCCGTGTCAGCGAGGGCAGGATCGCCTGCGTCGCGAAGAGATCGACGACCGTCAGGAATGCGGTGAGGCCGATCACGAGCGAGCGAAACGCGAAGCCAGGGGAATGCGCATTCATCGTCGTCGCGATCGGTTTGATCGATGCGGAAAGATCGGTCATGTCGTTGCGCTCCCTCATGCCCCGGCATGCCCCGAGCGCGCGCCTCGTCCTTCGAGACGACCGCTTCGCGGTCTCCTCAGGATGAGGCTAAGCGACATCGTGGCCGCCGAGGCTGCTGCCGCACACTCCGTCCTCATCCTGAGGAGCCAGCCTGAAGCGGGCGTCTCGAAGTATGGCCGCAGGGAATTACATATGGCGGTCGTTGGGATCCTTGCGGACGTCGCCGACATAGAGAATGACGGTCTCCTTGCCGAGGTTCTTCCACCAGTGCGAGGTGCCGTGGACTTCGGGGCGGATGTCGCCGGCCTTGTGCACGATCGGGTCGACGCAGTTGGAGGCGTATTCGACGATCTCGCCCTGCTGCACGAAGATCAGGGCCGGACGGTCGTCATGGCTGTGCCAGGGCACGATGCCGCCGGGCTCGATGGTTAGCTTGCGGAAGCGCAGCTCGCGGCCCTCGATACGGGCGGGCTGCTTGCCGAGATCGATCGTGCCGAGCGTCACGTCGGTGACGCCGACCGGCTTGTAGTCGACCATCGGCTGCGCATTCGCCTTGGTCTTGCCGGCCGGACATTCGCCGGCGAAAACCGGCGTCGCAAATGTCAGCGCGCCGAGAACGGCAACGCCTGTCCAAACCACGCGCGACATTGTGAGATGGCTAGACATGGAAAGTCTCCTTTGTTGGCCGCGAGCCCTGATGGCCGCGGGCGATGGCAGGAGCTTCGTCGAGACCCTCTCCATCTTGAAATGCCGGCTTGCTTTCGATGCGATAGCCCTGGGCTATGCCGATAGGCGGCAGCTATCGAACCGATTGGGCATCGGCATTTCCGCTTTCGCAGCATCCGGCGTCCGATGCCAGCGCGCCCGATTGCGGTCGCCCCTTGCGGGCGGGCGAACCGGGAAACTAATATTCGCCCGCAAGGAAGCCGGAGCAGGAAGATGACGTCTCTCTCGCCAGCCGATGCCGAACAGCTCAGGCTCGCGTTCCAGCGCTGCCGCGACATGGATAGCACGCTGAACGAACAGCTCCGCGCCTATGCCGATGCCAGCCGCGAGGTCTTTCCTGCCTATGGCGAGGCGGTCGATCGCCTGGTCGCGCGATTGAGCGACAACGGCGGCGGCGAGACCGCGCCGCGGCCGGGCGATCCGATGCCGCCGTTCATGCTGCCCGACGAGGGTGGGCGTCTCGTGTCGCTGCCCTCGCTGCTGGAGGGCGGCCCCGTCGCGGTGATGTTCTTCCGCGGCCATTGGTGTCCCTATTGCCGGCTCAATGTCCGCGCCGTGGTCCAGGCGCTGGACCGCATCAAGGCGATGGGGGCGCAGGTCGTCGCGATCGTGCCGGAGACGCAGGAATATACCGGGCAGCTCAAGGCCGAATCCGGCGCGCCGTTTCCGATCCTGACGGATCTCGACAACGGCTATGCGCTGTCGCTCGACCTCGCGATCTGGCTCGGCCCCGAGATCCAGCAATTGCTGTCCTATCAGGACATGGCGAAATTCCACGGCAATGACGGCTGGATGCTGCCGATCCCCGCCGTGTTCGTGGTCGGACGCGACGGCATCGTGAAAGCCCGTTCCGTCGATCCGGATTTCCGCAAGCGCATGGAGATCGACGATCTGATCGAAGCGCTGGAGCGCGCGAGCCAGAAGAATTGAGCGTCCTCACTTTTCTTTCCCTCTCCCACAAGGGGAGAAGGAAGAAACACAGCAACCGCTTTCGCAATTACCCCGCGATCTCGCGCCAGTCGGCGCCGCGCAGCATGCGCATCACGGCGTTGCCCACGGCGGTGCGTTGCCGGCCGGCGACCCCATAGAGGTTGACGGTGCGGCGGGCGTCCAGCCCCGTGACCGCGGCGCGGGTCAGCCGCTCCGGCACTGGCGAGGTGTGCGGCACCATGGCGATGCCCATCTCGGCCTCGACCAGCTCGATCAAGTCGCGCTCGTTCGAGACCTCATGGCCCTGTTCGATGTCGATGCCGTGCTCGCGCAGGCTCGCGGAGATGCGGCGCGCGTGCTCGCAGAAAGTTCGGCTCAGCAGCAGCTCCGATCGCAGATCGTCCAGTTCGACCGAGCTGCGGCCGGCCAGCCGGTGCCCGTCGCCGACGACGAGCTCGAAGCTCTCGGTGAACAGCGGCCAGACATCCAGCCGGTCCCAGGCCTCGTCGATCTCGGCCGCAATGCCGAGCTCGGCTTCGCCCTTCTTCAGGAAGTCGCCGACCTCCCGGCCCGAGCCGCGCAGGAAGCGGAATTCGAGCCGGTTGAACTGCCGCTTGATCTCGTTGAGATGCGGAATCAGCAAAGCGAGATCGATCGAATGCGTCAGCGCAATGCGGAGCGCGCCGATCTCTCCGCTCCTGAACGAGGAGGCGAGCGAACGCGCGCCGATGGCCGCGTCATAGCACTGCTTCAGCAGCGGATGCATGCGCTGGCCGAGCTCAGTCAATTGCGCGGCGGGGCGTTCGCGGCGGAACAGGTCGCCGCCAAGCTCGGCCTCGAGCTGCTTGATCGCGCGCGTCAGCGAGGGCTGCGTCACGTTGCACTCCTCGGCCGCGCGCGTGAAATTCAAGAGCTGCGCCACCGCGAGGAAATAGCGGACCTGGTGCATTTCCATGGATCGGCTCCCAGCAGAAATCGACCGGAAATCTAGCCGATCAGGGCGGGAAATGACATCCCGCCTGCGATAGCGCGAACGTATCGACTCGGAAGCCAACCGGCATTTCCGCAAATTCCGGAGATCCCACACATTCCGATCCAGCCTGGCGCGGTGTCGCGCCGAGAAGAGGTCTGGATCATGAATATTCCCATCAAGACGCAGACGTCCGCTTCATCACGCGTGCTTGCCGGCAAGCTGGCGCTTGTCACCGGGTCGACCAGCGGCATCGGTCTCGGTATCGCACGGACCCTCGCCGCCTCGGGGGCCGACATCGTGCTCAATGGCCTTGGTGTCGCCAGCGAGATCGGCCGGACGCGCGAGCAGATCGCCGCCGAGTTCGGCGTCAAGGCCAGCTATTCGCCGGCGGACATGACGAGGCCGAAATCGATCGCCGAGATGATCGCGGCGACGGTGGCCCAATCCGGCCGGCTGGACATCCTGGTCAACAACGCCGGCATCCAGCATGTCGCGCCGCTCGACCAGTTTCCGGTCGAGAAGTGGGACCAGATCCTCGCGATCAACCTGTCCTCGGCCTTCCACGCCACGCGGCTCGCGTTGCCGGCAATGCGGCAGAACGGTTTTGGCCGGATCATCAACATTGCCTCCACGCACGGCCTAGTCGGTTCGCCGTTCAAGGCAGCCTATGTCACCGCCAAGCATGGCATCGTCGGCCTCACCAAGGTGACGGCGCTGGAGACGGCGGAGCAGGGCATCACCTGCAACGCGATCTGCCCTGGTTATGTCCATACGCCGCTGGTCGAGGCGCAGATCGACGGCCAGGCCAAGGCCCATGGCATCTCCCGCGATCAGGTGATCCGCGACGTGCTGCTGGCGCAACAGCCGAACAAGCGCTTTGTTACGGTCGAGGAGCTCGGTGCACTCGCGGTGTTCCTGTCGACGGACGCGGCGGCCTCGATCACCGGCGTTGCGCTGCCGGTCGACGGCGGTTGGACCGCGCATTGACATGGGCCGGCGCAGCAAGTCGAATACTCGAACGGTGCAAGCTCACCAGGAGCGAGACATGGGCACGCAGGACAATTCTCAGCATAAGCAGCACGACCTGCCGGGTCAGGTCGTGCTCGTGCTTCAGGGCGGCGGTGCGCTCGGCTCGTACCAGGCCGGGGTCTACCAGGCCTTGCACGAAGCCGGCATCGAGCCGGACTGGATCATTGGCACCTCGATTGGTGCGATCAATGCGAGCCTCATCGCCGGCAACGCGCCCGAGCACCGGCTCGCGCGCTTGCGGGAGTTCTGGAAACGGATGGAGCAGAAGCCGGTCTGGGACTGGCGAGCCGCGTTTCCCGGCTTCAACGAGAAGCTGGCCTATTGGTCGACCGTGACCCACGGCATTGCCGGTTTCTTCCGGCCCAATCCGCTGGCCCATGCCGGCGATTCCTATCCGCTGGGCGCCGATTACGCCGGCTATTATTCGACCGCGCCGCTGGAGAAGACGCTGAGCGAGCTCGTCGATTTTGATCTCGCCAACCGCTGCGCGCCGCGTCTGACGGTCGGTGCGGCTCATGTCGGCACCAGCGAAATGCGCTATTTCGACAGCCGCGACGGCGAGCTGACGGTGAAGCATGTGATGGCCTCGGGCGCGCTGCCGCCGGCTTTCCCCGCCGTGCGCATCGACGGCGAACTCTATTGGGACGGCGGCATCCTGTCGAACACGCCGACCGAAGCTGTGTTCGACGACAATCCACGCAGGAACTCGCTGATCTTCTCCGTGCATCTGTGGAATCCGGTCGGGCCGGAGCCGACCACGATGGCGGAGGTGCTGAACCGGCACAAGGACGTGCAATATTCCAGCCGCATCGCCAGCCAGATCGTGCGCCAGCAGCAGGCCCATCGTCTGCGCCACGTCATTAACCAGCTCGCGGCGCGGCTGCCCGAGAGCGAGCGCAACGATCCCGCGGTGAGGGAACTGACGAGCTACGGCTGCCCGACCCGCATGCATGTGGTGCGTCTGCTGGCGCCGCAGCTCGAGCACGAGACCCATACCAAGGATATCGACTTCAGTCCGTCCGGGATCACGCGGCGCTGGCACGCCGGCTATGCGCACACGAAATCGGTGCTGGCGCGCAAGCCCTGGATCGGCGAATTCGATCCGCTCGCCGGCGTCGTGCTGCACGAGCATATGGACGAGATGCCGATGGCGGCGGAGTGAGGGCTCTGTCCGTCATAGCCTCGCACGACGACGATTTTGCAGGCGCGCGGTCCGGAGTATGGTCGCCGTATCTTCGTCGCGAGGCTTGCAATTGGTCGCTGAGAAAGATCTGGAGGAGTCGCTCGAGACGCTGCGTGCCAACGCGGCGGGACCGGTCGCGGGCGTATTCGGTCCGGCCTCACTGACCTGGCAGATCGACCGGGAGGCCGTGCTCTTTCTCGGCGCCGGCCGTGCGCTGCTGCTGCAACTGGCCCATCCCTGGGTGGCGGCGGCGATCGCCGGGCATTCGCGCACCCTTGCCGATCCGATCGGCCGCTTCCATCGCACCTTCGACATCGTCTTTACGATGGTGTTCGGCTCGCTGGACCGGGCGCTGCTGTCGTCCCGGCAGCTGCATCGGCGTCACAGCATGATCGTCGGCGAGATGCCCGAGACCGTGGGGCCGTTCGCGGCCGGCTCGCGCTACTGCGCCAACGACATCCCCGCGCTGCGCTGGGTCCACGCCACGCTGGTCGAGACCGCGCTCATGGCACATGATCTGGTGCTGCCGCCACTCTCGGCGGAGGAGCGCGATCGCTATTGGAGCGAGGCCAGGCTGTACGGCGCCCTGTTCGGATTGAAGGGGGATGATTTGCCGGCGGACTGGTCCGGCTTCGTCGCCTACACCAAGGCAATGGCGCAGTCGGAGACGCTGACCGTTGGCCCTGCGGCGCGCGAGATCGCCGCGCAGATATTCAGCGGCGCGCGCCCGTGGCTGCGGCCGCCGCGCTGGTATTGCGCGCTCACCGCGAGCATGCTGCCCGAGCGCTTGCGCGCAGGCTTCGGCTTCGAGCTCGAAGCGGGTGCGATCCGATCCGCCGATAACGCGCTGCGGTGGATCAGGCGCGTCTATCCGAAATTGCCTGGCCGGCTGCGCTATGTCGGTCCCTACCAGGAAGCGCAGGCGCGGCTGCGGGGCGAAGCGCAGCCTGACTGGATGACACGGTGTCTTAATCGCGCCTGGATCGGCCGTTCGCAGATGGATGTGCGCGGGAAATAGGGTCTCGAGGCAAGCTTGTCGCAGCTTGTCATTCCGGGGCGCGCGGAGCGCGAGCCCGGAATTCATTTCTCCGAGCATTCCGGCCGCACGATGGATTCCGGGCTCGCGCCAAACGGCGCGCCCCGGAATGACAGCGGTGCCTCACACCGACGCCAGCTTGCGGTACAGCGCGCTGTAGCTGCCGGCCGAGATGCTCCAGGAGAACGAGCGCCCCATGGCGCTGCGGCGCATGGTGTCGAGCTGATCGTGGGCCATGAAGGCCGAGAAGGCCCGTCGCACGCCGCCGAGGAAGGACTCGCGCGACGGCCTCGAGAACAGGAAGCCGGTCTCGCCGTCGCTGATGGTCTCGGCGAGGCCGCCGGTCTGGTGACCGATCGGCAGCGAGCCGAAGCGCTGGGCGTACATCTGGCTGAGCCCGCACGGCTCGAACCGCGACGGCATCAAGGTGAAGTCGCTGCCGGCGAAGATGCGCCGCGCCTGGGCCTCGTTGAAGCCGATCGCAACCCCGATTGCGTCGGGGCGGCGGCGGTGCGCGTCGATCAAGGCCTGCTCGAGCGCCGGCTCGCCGGAGCCGGTGACCACGATCTGCCCGCCGGCATCGACGATCTCGTCCGCCGCCGACAGCACGAGGTCGATCCCCTTCTGGTGCACGAGACGCGCGACGATGCCGAACATCGGCCCGCGCGAGACCGCCAGCCCGAACTGCTTGCGGACGTAATCCGCATTCGCCTTCTTGCCGACCCAGTCGCCGGCGCCGAATTGCTGGGCGAGCTGGGCGCAGGAGCGCGGGTCCCAGCTCTCGTCGATGCCGTTGAGGATGCCGGTGAGCTCGGCGGCGTCCGAGCGCAGGCGGAGCAGGCCCTCCAGGCCACAGCCGAATTCGGCCGTGGTGATCTCCCGCGCATAGGTGCCGCTGACCGTGGTGAGGTGCGAGGCGTAGACGAGGCCCGCCTTGAGGAAGGAGACCTGATCGTAGAACTCGACGCCGTCGATGTGGAAGGAGCTCTCCGGTGCGCCGATCCGCCGCAGCGAGTCCTTCGGGAAGAGGCCCTGATAGGCGAGGTTATGGATGGTCAGGATAGACGGCAGCTTGGCGCCCTGCCAGGCCAGATAGGCCGGCACGAGCGAGGCCTGCCAATCGTTGGCATGGATCAGGTCTGCTGCCCAATTCTTGTCCAGCTTGCCCATGGCGAGCTCAGCCGCGGCCGAGGCCAAGCGCGCGAAGCGGATGTCGTTGTCGGGCCAATCGCGCCCGAACTCGTCGCCATAGGGGTTGCCGGGTCGGTCGTAGAGCTGCGAGCACAACAGCACATAGACCGGCAGGCCGTCCTTGGTCGCGGCACGGCCGAGCGAGCAGGCCGGCATCTCGGCGAATGCAGGACAGCGGCCGACGATCTGAATATGCGTGAGTTGCTCGATGATGTCGCGATAGCCGGGCAGCATGATCCGGATATCGGCGAAGGAGCGAAGTGCGCGGGGGAGGGCGGCGGAAACGGCGCCCAATCCGCCGACGCGAACGAAGTCGTCCATCTCTGTGGTGACGAACAAGACCCTCAAGAACAGCCGCCCTCTTTCGACCCCGCTTGCTGCTATGCAAGAACGGGTCCAGTTGTACTGGAAGTCCAAAGCCCGCCCACGCGGCACGTCTGTTCGGTAAACACTTTCCTACTCAGCCGCCGCCCTCTAGGGTCGCCGCATCAACAACAAAGATCTTCGATGGTTCCACGAGTCCAAGGGCGCAGGCAGGCATGCAGCTAGCAGATAAGCATGAGGGGACGACGACAAAGGCCTTCGCGGGATTGCGGGTGCTGGATTTTTCGACCACGATCGCCGGGCCCCATTGCACGCGGATGCTCGCCGACATGGGCGCCGAGGTCATCAAGATCGAGACCGACGGCGGGGAGACGATGCGGACCCGGCCTCCCCTCCGCAACGGCTGCAGCACCGCGTTCGGCCAGCTCAATGTCGGCAAGAAGAGCGTGGTCCTCGACCTCAAGTCCGAGGACGGCAAGGAGGCGGTGCGCCGGCTGGCCCCGACGTCGGACATTTTGGTCGAGAACTTCCGTCCCGGCGTGATGCGCCGCCTTCGGCTCGACTACGACAGCCTGCGCCAGGTCAACCCGAGGCTGATCTATTGCTCGATCTCGGGCTATGGCCAGACCGGCCCCTCGGCGGAGCTTCCGGCCTACGCCCCGGTGATCCACGCGGCCTCGGGCTACGACATGGCCCATCTCGCCTACCAGCCGGGCCGCAACCGCCCGGACTATTGCGGCATCTACCACGCCGACGTCGTCACCGGGACCTATGGTTTTGGCGCGATCGCGTCCGCGCTCTACCAGCGCACCGTGACGGGTGCCGGCCAGCACATCGACGTCTCCATGCTGGAAACCATGCTGTCGCTGACGCTGACCGAGCTGCAGAGCTCGCAATTCGCGGTGCCGCCGCCGCCACGCCCGATGTTCGGGCCGACCGAGACGGCAAGCGGTTACGTCATGATCACGATCGCCAGCGAGAAGACGTTCCAGGCGCTGATGGGGGTGATCGGCCGCCCGGACTGGGTCTCCGATCCACGCTTCGCCACCTATGCCGCGCGGCGCGCGAACTGGGCCGAGCTGATGGACGGCGTCGAAATCTGGTCGCGGCAGCTTTCGACCGATGCGTGCTTGCGCGTGCTTGGCGCTGCCGGCGTGCCGGCCTCGGCCTATCGCAGCGTGTCCGAGGCCTTGGCCGATCCGCAGCTTGCGCACCGCCAGGCACTCTCAGAGGTGCGGGACGAGGGCGGCTCGTTCCAGGTGCTCAACCTGCCGTTTCGGATGTCGGGGGCTGACACGGCGCCGGCCAGGACCGTGTCCGTGCTCGGCCAGCACACCGACGCGTTGCGCCAGGAGATCGGCCTTGCGGACGGTATGGCAATTCCGCCAGGCAAAACGGCCGCGACATCCTGAGTCTTATCGCCGCCGCATGCGGCGTTCGAACTCTCGTTCGTTCCTCTTGCCGAGGCGGGCATTTGTCGCCAAGCTCGCCTCCGAGTCATTCAACGATCCGAAACATCGGACGAGGGATCCCGGGAGGAACCATGACGAACGCGGCGGCCTTGGCACGCAGGCGCGTGCCTATTTTCCTCGTTGCGGCATTTGCACTGGCTACGCCAGCGCAGGCGCAGAAATCGGGCGGCAGCATCACCGTCGGTCAGGAGCTGGAGATTGCAGGCTTCGATCCGCTCAAGGTCGGCGTCTACGACACCTCGACCTTCACCGCTGCCGCCGCGATCTTCGACACGCTGACGACGCTGAATGACAAGGGCGAGGCGGCGCCGAAGCTCGCGGTGTCCTGGAGCCATTCCGAGGACTACAAGACCTGGACCTTCAAGCTCCGCGAAGGCGTCAAATTCCACGACGGCACGCCGTTCAATGCGCAGGCCTTCAAGGAGAATTTCGACCGGCAGAAGGACCCCGCCAACAAGTGCCGCTGCGCCTTCTACATCACCAACGTCAAGGAGGTGCTGGCGCCGGACGAATACACAATCGTCTACAATCTCACCGATCCTAGCGTGAACCTGCCGGCGACGATCACCATCCAGAGCCAGAACAACGTCATCCATTCGCCGACCGCCTGGAAGACCAAGGGCGACGATTACAATCGCAACCCCATTGGCACCGGTCCCTACATCCTGAAATCCTGGACCGCCGGCGACCGCATGGTGCTGGAGAAGAACCCGAACTATTGGGACAAGGGCCGTCCCTATCTCGACCGCATCGTCCTGAAGCCGCTGCCCGACGCGCAGTCGCGCTTCGCCTCGCTGCAATCGGGCGAGGCCGACATCATCTGGGACGACGAGAACGACGCCGACAACATCATGAAGGCGCAGAAAGACCCCAAGCTCACGGTGCACACCTACAAAGGCTCGGGCGCGCAGGTCTACGCCTTCAACACCAAGGTGGCGCCGTTCGACGACGTGCGGGTGCGGCAGGCGCTGGTGATGGCGATCGACCGTCCGAAGATGTCGCAGGCGATCAGCAACGGCCTGAGCCGGCCCGCGAGCAATCCTTACGGCGACGGCTCCTGGGTCAAGTGCAAGGACGACGGGGCGCTGCCGTTCGACGTTGAGAAGGCCAAGGCGCTGATCAAAGATTACGGCAAGCCGGTCGAGTTCAAGATGCTGGTGACGGCGACGCCGCGCGGCCGCATGGTCGGCCAAGTGCTGCAGCAATTCTGGAAGCGCGTCGGCGCCAACATGGAGATCGAGCAGGTCGACCAGGCCACCATTCCGACGCGCGCCTTCACCCGCCAGTTCCAGCTGACGCCGTGGCGCATCGTCGATCTCGCCGATCCCGATCCGCAGATGTACGCGAATTTCCGCAGCGGCAGCCCGCTGGCGCTCGCCGGATACGCGAACCCCGAGCTCGACAAGCTTCTGGACCATGCGCGCGTCACCGCCGACATCGGCCAGCGCACCGAGGATTACTGCGCCATCAGCCGCCTCATCAACAAGGAGGCGATCTGGTTCTGGACCTTCCAGAACACTTACTACGCGCTGTCGAGCGCCAGGCTGAAGGGCTTTCCGAAGATCTACAACGGCGTGATCGACGTCTCGACCACCTGGCTGGAATGACCGCGTGATGCTGAACTTCGTCGCGCGGCGGCTGCTTGCCATGCTGCCGGTCCTGCTCGCCGTCTCGTTGCTGACCTTCCTGATCGCCTCGCTGCTGCCGGGCGATCTCGCGCTCGTCATCCTGGGCGATCAGGCAACGCCGGAGAACGTCGCGGCGTTGCGCCGCGACATGGGGCTCGACCAGCCGCTGTGGTGGCGTTACCTGAGCTGGCTCGGCCACGTGGTGCAGGGCGATCTCGGCCGCTCGTTTCGCACCGGGCAGACGGTGCTGCAGGCGGTGGCCGAGCGCATCCCGGTCTCGCTGCAGCTGATGCTGATGGCCGAGTTCATCGGGCTCCTGATCGGTGTTCCCGTCGCGATCGCCTGTGCCGCGCGCGCCGGCGGTGCGTTCGACCGCTTCATGACCGGCAGCGCTTTCGCGATGCTGTCGATGCCGTCGTTCCTGACTGCGATCCTGCTGATCTATCTGTTCGCGGTCGAGCTGCGCTGGCTGCCGGCGACCGGCTATGTGCCGTTCACCGAGGCGCCGCTGGCCAATTTGCGCTTCTTCGTGCTGCCGGCGCTGACGCTGGCGCTGGCGGAATGGCCGGGCATCATGCGGGTGCTGCGCTCCGACATGATCGCGACGTTGCAGGAGGACTATATCGCGCTGGCGAAAGCAAAGGGTCTCAAGCCATCGCGCATCCTGTTGGTGCATGCGCTGAAGCCTTCTTCGCTGACTCTGGTGACGGTGACGGGCATCAATATCGGCCGCCTGCTCGGCGGCACGCTGATCGTGGAATCGATCTTCGCGCTGCCCGGCATCGGCCGGCTGCTGGTCGGGGCGATCTACACCCGGGACCTCGTCATTCTCCAGGGCGTGGTGCTGCTGGTCGCCTGCGGCTTCGTCATCGTCAACTTCATCGTCGACATGCTCTATGCCGTGCTCGACCCCAGGATCCGCCATGGCCACGCTTGAGCTGTCGATCCAGGACGAGGAGGTAGCTGCGCCGGTCGGCCGCAAGCCCAAGCTCGGCCTGTTGTTCTGGATCGCAAGCGCCTGGGTTGCGATCATCCTTTCGCTAGCGATTCTGGCGCCGGTGCTGCCGCTGCAGAACCCGACCGATATGGACATGCTGGAACGGCGCGCCGCCTTCTCCGGCGAACATTGGCTCGGCACCGACGGGCTCGGCCGCGACGAGCTCGCCCGGCTGATCTTTGGCGCGCGGGTGTCGCTGACGGTCGGACTGATCGCGCCCATGATCGGCCTGGTCATCGGCGGCGCGCTCGGCCTGCTGGCCGGCTATTTCCGTGGCCGGTTCGAGACGCTGGTGGTCGGCAGCATGGACGTGCTGCTCGCGTTTCCGCCGCTGATCTTCGCGCTCGCGGTGGTCGCCTATCTCGGGCAGTCGGTCCCCAACCTCACTGTCGTCCTCGGCGTGCTCGGCATTCCCGCCTTCATGCGCGTGGCGCGCGCGGCGACGCTGACGCTGGCGCGGCGAGAATTCGTGATCGCGGCCGAGGCGCTAGGGGCGAGCCATGCGCGCATCCTGCTGCGCGAGCTGCTGCCGAACGTCATCCTGCCGCTGCTTGCCTTCTTCCTGCTCGGCGTCGCCGTCACCATCGTGGTCGAGGGCGCGCTGTCCTTTCTCGGCCTCGGCGTGCCGCCGCCGATGGCGAGCTGGGGCAGCATGATCGGGGAGGGACGTGACAGTCTGGACGTCGCGCCGCGCCTCGCCTTTCTGCCGGCGGCAGCACTGTTTGCGACGGTGCTGGCGTTCAACCTCGTCGGCGACACCTTGCGGGCTCTCACCGACCCACGTCAGGGGGCACTGTGACCGCGCCGCTCCTGGCCATCGAGGATGTCGCGGTCGAGCTGCCGACCCCGCGCGGAAACCTGCGCGCGGTCGATCACGTCGACCTTTCGCTGCAGGCCGGCCGCACGCTCGGAATCGTCGGTGAATCCGGCTGCGGCAAGACCATGCTCTCGCGCGCCGTGCTGCAGCTGCTGCCGAAGAAGGCGAAGCTGACGGGCCGGGTGATGTTCGACGGCGAGGATCTGGTGCGGCTCGAGGCTGAAAGCCTGCGGCGCCTGCGTGGACGCGACCTCGCGGTCGTGTTCCAGGACCCGATGACCTCGCTTAACCCGGTGCTCACCATCGGCACGCAGCTGATGGAGACGATCCAGGAGCACCTCGAGCTTGACGCTCCCGCCGCGAAGGCCCGCAGCATCGAGCTGCTCGCCGCCGTCGGCATTCCCGCCCCGCAGCAGCGGCTCGCGCAATATCCGCATCAATGCTCCGGCGGCATGCGCCAGCGCATCGCGATTGCGATCGCACTGTCCTGCGAGCCGAAGCTCCTGATCGCGGACGAGCCGACCACCGCGCTCGACGTCACCATCCAGGCGCAGATCCTCGATCTGCTCGCGCGCGAGCAGCGCCGCCGCCACATGGCGATGATCATCATCACCCACGATCTCGGCGTGGTCGCCGGCCGCGCCGACGAGGTCGCGGTAATGTATGCCGGCCGGGTGGTGGAGCGCGCGCCGACGCAAGCCTTGTTCAAGCGCATGCACATGCCCTACACCGAGGCGCTGCTGGCGGCGATCCCGAAGCTCGAGACCGCGCCGCATACGCCGCTGCCGGCGATCTCGGGCCGTCCACCCGATCCGACGCGCCCGCTGAAGGGCTGCTCCTTCGCGCCGCGCTGCAGTTATGCCGGCGGGCGCTGTCATGAGGCCAAACCGGTCCTGACCAGCGCAGAGGTGTCGGGACATCTCTATGCCTGCTTCCATCCGATCCGGATGACGGAGGGGATCGAGGCATGATGCAGCTTGCCGCGCGCCCCGCGCCGCTTCTCAACGTCGACAATCTCGTGGTCGAATACGGCCTCGGCAACAAGATTGTTCATGCCGTTTCCGGTGTCAGCCTCCAGGTCGCGCGCGGCGAGACGCTTGGGCTGGTCGGCGAATCCGGCTGCGGCAAGTCGACGCTCGGGCGCGCGGTGCTGCAACTGCGCCGCGCCAAGTCCGGCCGCGTGATGTTCGACGGCGAGGACCTCACCGCGATGGAGGGCGAGGCGCTGCGCCGGATGCGCCGCCGCGTGCAGCTGATCTTCCAGGATCCGATTGCTTCGCTCAATCCGCGCCGGCGCATCGGCGACATCGTCGCCGAGCCGCTGATCATCGCCGGGATCAAGGATGCCGCCGAGCGCAAACGGCGCGTTCACGAGGTGCTCTCCGCGGTCGGGCTCGACCCCGATCTCGTGGCGAACCGCCTGCCGCACGAATTCTCCGGCGGCCAGTGCCAGCGCATCTGCATCGCGCGCTCGCTGGTGCTCAACCCGGAATTCATCGTCTGCGACGAGCCGGTGTCGGCCCTCGACGTCTCCATCCGCGCGCAGATCCTCAACCTGCTGGAGGAGATGAAGGCGCGCTTCGGCCTGACGCTGCTGTTCATCGCGCACGACCTCGCGGTGGTCAAAGCGGTCAGCGACCGCGTCGCGGTGATGTATCTCGGCCGGCTCTGCGAGGTCGCCCCCTCCGAGCAATTGTTCGCGCGGCCTGCGCATCCCTACACCGCGCTGCTGTTGCAGGCGATCCCGGTGCCGGATCCGGACGTGCGACCCGCCGAAAGTGTGGCGGCCGGCGAGCCACCATCGCCGATTGCGCCGCCATCCGGCTGCCGCTTCCGCACCCGCTGCCCGCGCGCGGATCAGCGTTGCAGCGCGGAGATACCGGAGTTGCGCCAGGTCGCACCCGGCCAGTTCGCGGCTTGCCATCATCCGCTGGCCTGAACTAAGACCGGTTTGTCTGGTCGCGCCGACCATGGCATGGTGGCACGACAACAAGAAGCATGCGGGAGGACGCCGATGAAGAGTTTCAAGGTTGCCGATTTCAAGGCGCCGCTGCAGGAGGTCGACGAGGCGACGCCGCAGCCCTCGGGCACGCAGGTGCTGATCAAGGTGAAGGCCGCCGGCGTCTGCCACAGCGACCTCCACATCTGGGAAGGCGGCTATGATCTCGGCCATGGACGCAAGCCGCTCTCGTTGAAGGACCGCGGCATCAACCTGCCGCTGACCATGGGCCACGAGACGGTCGGCGAGGTCCTCGCCTTCGGCCCCGACGTGAAGCCGACCGACCAGGGCGACCTGAAGGTCGGCGATGTCGGGCTGGTCTATCCCTGGATCGGCTGCGGCAAATGTGCCACGTGCCTCGCCGGTGACGAGAACATGTGCCTGACGCCGCGCTCGCTCGGGGTCTATTGCGACGGCGGCTATTCCGATCACATGCTGGTGCCGCATCCGCGCTACCTGCTCAATCTGAAGGGCCTCGATCCCGCGACGACGGCGCCCTATGCCTGCTCGGGCGTCACCACCTACAGCGCGCTGAAGAAGGTCGAGCAGCATTTCGACACGCCGATCGTGATGTTCGGCGCCGGCGGCCTCGGCCTGATGGCGTTGTCGCTGCTCAAGGCAATGGGCGGCAAGGGCGCGATCATGGTCGATATCGACGCGAGGAAGCGCGAGGCGGCGGAGAAGGCCGGTGCGCTTGCGACCGTCGATCCCAAGGCGCCTGACGCGCTGGAGCAGCTTGCCAAGAAGGCGGGCGGCCCTATCCGCGCCGTGATCGACCTCGTCGGCAACGCTGCTACGACGCAGCTCGGCTTCGACTGCCTGACCAAGGGCGGCAAGCTCGTCATCGTTGGCCTGTTCGGCGGCGGCGCGACCTGGGCGCTGCCGCTGATTCCGATCAAGGCGGTGACGATCCAGGGCAGCTATGTCGGCAATTTGCGCGAGACGCAGGAGCTGCTCGACCTCGTGCGGTCGAAGAAGGTGCCGCCGATCCCGGTGACGCAACAACCGCTCGCCAAGGCCAACGACGCCCTGCTGCAATTGCAGCAGGGCGCGGTGGTCGGGCGTACGGTGCTGACGCCGTAACGAACGCTCTCTCCCTCGTCATTGCGAGGAGCGAAGCGACGAAGCAATCCAGAATGTCTCCGTGGATGCAGTTCTGGATTGCTTCGCTTCGCTCGCAATGACGACTTGGTTGACACCTTCCTTGAGGCCTTAAATGTCCGCAAACAACGCCTTCCACATTGTCGTGCTCGCCGGTGACGGTATCGGCCCTGAAGTCATGGCGCCGGCGCTGGAGGTGCTGCGCAAGGTCGGCGAGAAGTCCGGCCTCGGCTTCCGCTTCACCGAGGCGCCGGCCGGCGCCAACCATTATCTCGCGACTGGCAAGTCGATGCCGGATAGCACCATCAAGCTCTGCGAGGAGGCGGACGCGATCCTGCTCGGGGCCTGCGGCCTGCCGTCGGTGCGCTACCCCGACAACACCGAGATCGCGCCGCAGATCGAGCTGCGCTTCATCTTCGATCTCTACGCCGGCGTGCGTCCGGCGCGTCTCATTCCGGGCGTGCCGAGCCCGATCGTCGGCGCGGACCAGCGCGGCATCGATCTCGTCGTGATCAGGGAGTCCACCGAAGGCCTGTTCGCCTCGATGGGCAAGGGCGTCGTCACCCATGAGGACGGGCGCGAGACCCTGGTGATCACGCGCAAAACCTCCGAGCGTCTGTTCGAGTTCTCGTTTCGCCTTGCCGAGCGGCGCAAGGCGCGCGGCAAGCCGGGGTCGCTTGCCTGTGTCGACAAGGCAAATGTGTTCAAGGCGTTCGCCTTCTTCCGCCGGATCTTCGACGAGGCCGCCAAACGTCATCCGGACGTGAAGACGGATCACCTCTATGTCGATGCCTGCTCGGCGATGCTGGTCAAGCGCCCCTGGGATTTCGACGTGATGGTGATGGAGAACATGTTCGGCGACATCGTCTCCGACATCACCGCGAGCCTGATCGGCGGCCTCGGCATGGCGCCGTCCGCCGACATCGGCGACAAATACGCGGTGTTCCAGCCCTGCCACGGCACGGCGCCCGACATCATGGGGCAGGGCAAGGCCAACCCGACCGGCATGATCCTGTCCGCCGCGATGATGCTGGATTGGCTCGCCGACAAGCACGGCGTCGAGAGTGCGGCGGAGGCCGGCCAGACAATCGAGCGTGCGGTGGACCAGGTCTATGCCGGCGGCATCAAGCCGATGGAATTTGGCGGCGGCAGCGGCACGGCGGACATCACGAAGGCGGTGCTGGGAGCGCTGTAGGGGCTGTGCTCCTCGCCTCTCTCCACGACGAAATTACTTCCCCCTAAACTGCGGCTTGCGCTTTTCCATGAAGGCCTGCCGGCCCTCGCGGAAATCCGCGCTGTCCATGCAGGCATTGCCGATCACCTTGATCGCCTCCATGTCGCGCCGGCTCTCGTCCTTCAGCACCTGCGCGATTGTGATCTTGGCCGCCTTGATCGCGAGCGGGGCGTTCTGCGCGATCGTCTCGGCCATCGCCATGGTCTCGCCCCAGAGCTCGCCTTGCGGAAACACGCGCTCGACGAGGCCGATGCGCAGCGCCTCGGCGGAATCGATGCGCATGCCCGTATACATCAGCAGCCGCGCCCAGGACGGCCCGACCAGCGACACCAGATGCCGCAGGCCGTCATAGCCATAGGCGATGCCGAGCTTGGCGGCGGGAATGCCGAACTGGCTTTCATGCGAGGCGAGGCGGATGTCGGCGAGCATGGCGACCTGCATGCCGCCGCCGAGGCAATAGCCGTCGATGCAGGCGATGGTCGGCTTGGGATAATCGGCGAGCAGCGCGCGCTGGGCGGCGCTGCGCTTGGCGTATTGCTCGGACGCCGCCGCATTGTGCCTCACCTTCTCGAACTGGCTGATGTCGGCACCCGAGACGAACGCCTTGCCGCCGGCGCCGCGCAGGATCACGACGCGCACCGTGTCGTCGTCGCGCAAGGCCGTCAGCGCCTCGCCAAATCCCTCCCACATCTCCAGCGACATCGCGTTGCGCTTGTCGGGATTGTTGAAGGTGATCACGCCGACGCCATCGGCCGTGTGCGTCAGAATCTTGCCGTCGGCGTAAGGTGTTCCGGTCGTGCTGATAACGTCTGGCATCGCGTGCTCGCTGCTCGGTGGCGAGGCGCAATGTGCGGCGCAGGCGCCGCCGCGGTCAACCGGCGCGGGAGAGCAGAGCCTGCATCCGCCTGTGCTGCGATTGCATGGCGCGCGGCCGGAAACTTCGAAGGAAGACCGGCAAGAAAAAGGGGCGGCCAGGCCGCCCCGAGACAGGCCGCGCGCAGTTGCGCGCAGACATCTTTCGGCCGATCTCGTGCAATCCGGCCGCGCCCCCCGGTGACGCGGCGGATTGAACGTCGGCCGCGAAGGCCGGACCGTCGACCGGCCTCAGCTCTCGTTCGCCGCGATCGATTCCATCAGCGAGACGAGCTGACGCTGCACCGTCTGGTCCTTGATCTTGCTGTAGGCGCGCAGCAGGCGGAGGCTGAAGGCCGAGTCGAGGAAGAGCAGGCTCTCGACTTCTCGGGCCTTGTTGTCGCCGTCGTAGAAGAAGGTCACGGGCACATCGAGGGCGGAGGCGATCTGCTGAAGCCGAGCCGCGCCGACGCGATTGACGCCCTTCTCGTATTTCTGCACCTGCTGGAAGCTGACGCCGAGCTTCTCGCCGAGCTCGGCCTGCGAGATCTTCATCTCGACGCGCCGCAGACGGATCCGCTTGCCAAGCTCGATGTCCGGCTTGCCCGCGCTGCGCTGCTTCATTCTTTTCGCCGCTGCTTTCATCTCTGTTTTCACCTTTGTTCTTCGGTTGAAAATCCCCCGAAGAGCTGGGTCAGGGGTTCGCCCATATACGAGTCCTTGAATTCATGCGGGTGCACGAACTCTTCCTTAAACCACGGGAAGCGGGCCGGATTGAAAGCGTCGATCAGCCAGTCAATCATGTGCCGCACGCGCGGGATACGGCCGCTACCGGGGTGGTAGGACAACCAGATATCCAGCGGCCGGTTCAGCTCGACCTCCAGTGGAATTAGTTTCCCGCCGAGCGCAATGGCGTAGCTCGGGAAGACGCCGATGCCGGCGCCGTTCGCGACCGCCCAATAATTGGCGCTGGAGACGTTCGTCTTCATGACCAGAAGGTCACGTTCCGACACGCCCGGGAAGAAGCTCTCGAAGGATTCCTTGGCGGCGAGCTGGTCGGCGAATTGCAGCACCAGACGATGCTTGATCAATTCCGCCGCCGAGCGCGGCGCGCCATGCTTTGCGATGTATTTCTCGGAGGCCCAGAACATCAGATGCATGCGGCCGAGCCGCACCAGCTTGATGTCCAGCGCCGAGGGACGAGACAGATGAATGGCGACGTCGGCCTCGTGGCGCGAGACGTCGGCCGAGCGCATCGCGCAATGCAGGTCCACCAGGATTTTCGGATAGGCCTGCTGGAATTCGACCAAGCGGGGGGCAAGCCAGAATGTGCCGAGCCCTTCGGTGACGGCCACGCGGACCTCGCCCGACAGCGCGTTGGCCATCGAATCGCTGGCGCGCAGCACGTCGAAGGTGGCCGCCTCCATGCGTTCGACAGCGGAGACTACCAAGGCGCCCTCATCGGTCAGATGGGTGCCGTGGACGTCGCGCGTGAATAACGTGGTGCCGGTCTGGCGTTCGAAATCGTCGATTCGGCGCCGCACGGCGTTGATCGACAGAGACAGGCGCTCGGCCGCCGAGCGAAAGCTTCCGCATCTGACGACTTCCAAGAATATGCGGGCGGCGTCCCAGTCGGAGAGGCCGCTGATATTTGTCTTTGGGCGTTCCTCCAGAGGAACGCCCCTTTCCGCCAAGGAGTGCATACAATTCCCTTTGGAACGCTAAACTGGCAGAATCTGGCGCAAACCACAACCACGACGGGTTGGGGAACGACGAGTTTTGAACGTCATCCTTACTACCTTAGGGCGGTATTTGGATGCTCCCATTGGCTGGGAATTCGGGCGAGGCTATCGGCTCGAGTGAGGGGTATGACGTGAGTTCCGTTGCGAGCCGCGAGATGGCTGCGGGAGTGCCGGCGCTGACTGCAATGAACGGTCTTGCGCAGGAGTCGGTGCTCTTCGCCGTTGCTGGATCAATCGCACCGCGTCAGGCGTTCGGTCCCGGAGCATTGCGGCGGTCGCCAAAGGCACCGCATGGCGATGCGAGCGGGAACCCGGTTCCACAGCAGAAACACACTGAAATCAGGTTCGAAGGCGCAGTCGCCTCGTGCTATCTATCGTCTTCCATGGGGGCCGAAGGGGGCGTGACGGATACGTCTCGCAGCCCGAGTTAACGGAAAGAACGCCGGTGTCGCATTCAGACGAACAGTTGCAGTCGGTGCTGGAAACGCTCGAGGAGTGCCGCAGGGTTCTCAATGCCTGCAACAGCCGCGAGTCGGCCGAGATGCTGTCCATCGTCATCCTCGACGTCAGGATGAAACTGAAAGGAATCGACAGTGCCGATCTCAAGGCGCTGTGCGACGAAATGCTGCGGAGCGCTGCCAGCGAGCCGCCGCCCCCTTCCAAGCAGACGCAGGACCAGCCCCGGCGTCCGCTGCTCCGCGTGGTGAAGTAGCCGCGCCGCCCAATCTCGCTTTCCGGCGAGGTTTGTGCGCGTCCCGATGCCGCATCTGTGATCACGGAGGGCATCGGGCGGAGCCCTGGCTTTGTGCGCCTCTGTTGCGCATTCTCCGGCATGGGCTACACCAGAGCCGGTTCGGCTCCGGGCCGGGCGCGTTCCCTGCGCGCCCTGACGGGGCCTGAGATGGCTCCGATTGCATCATGCAAAATGTTTCGATTCCGGCCGCACTGATTGCCGGCCTCGTCAGCTTCCTCTCGCCTTGCGTCCTGCCTCTGGTTCCGCCCTATCTGGTTTACCTCACGGGCGCCACGATCGAGCATGTCGAGAGCGACGAGCCGGTCGCGGCCTCCAAGCGCGCGATCATGATGTCGGCGCTCCTGTTCGTGCTCGGCTTCTCCACCATCTTCGTGGCGCTCGGCGCCAGCGCTTCGCTGATCGGCGGGCTGATCCGTGCCTGGTCAGCGGAGCTGTCGATCCTCGCCGGCATCGTCATCATCATCATGGGCCTGCACTTCCTCGGCCTGACGCGGATCGGCTTTCTGATGCGGGAAGGACGCCTGCCGATCCCCAAACCGGTCGGCCTGTGGGGCGCCTATATCATGGGCCTCGCATTCGCATTCGGCTGGACACCCTGCATCGGCCCGATCCTCGCCGCGATCCTCTCGGTCGCCGCGGCGGAAGCCACGGTGACGAGGGGCGCCGGCCTGCTCGCGGTCTATTCCGCGGGCCTCGGCATCCCATTCCTGATTGCCGCGCTGATGATCGAACAGTTCTCCGCGCTGTTCGCGCGCATGAAGGGCCACCTCGTCAACGTCGAGCGCGCCATGGGCGTCCTGATGGTGCTCACCGGCATCGGCTTTCTCACCGGCGCGGTCTCGAATGTGAGCATCTGGCTGCTGGAGACGTTTCCGGTGCTGCAGACGATCGGTTAGGGCGCGCGGTGACCGGGTTTTCACGGACGAAAAAGTAGAGGAACCGTTGAAATCGGTCAGGCATGCTGTCACGGAACGACGATTCCAAACCTTTCCGGTCCCGAGGCGTTGCATCGGGGGACAACTCGCATGGTGGAGATCACGTGACCAAGACACTGCGCTTAGAACCCCTGTCGGACAACGCGGCGTTGGTTGCCTGGCAATTTCTGGGGCAGCCGTTGCAGGAGTGGCCGAGCTGGGTTCAGTCGAATTGCTCGCTGCAGAAGGATGCCGACGGAAAATTCGAGCTTCGGCACGAGCGGCGCAGCGGCACACAGATCGTCTATCTTGGCGAGTGGCTGGTGAGAGATCTCGATGGCGGCGTGGACTTCTACACGGACGCTGAAATCTGGTCGCGGTTCGCTGCCAAGCGCTGACGCGCTGAGAGATTCAGCCAACGCGTCGATCGCGCCTTAGTCTTTCCTGCTCGTGCTCCGGACGATCAAAAGCCTGTGTCGTCGGTGGGGCAAAAGGCCTCGCGGCAGGGCCCATCCACAGAATGCAATCTGTGGTAATATTCTCTCGTACTGCACCCTGAGGGGCAATTCTTCAGAACGTATACTGAAACGAGTATTTTAGGCCAATCGACATCTTCGGCGCCCCTCTCCCCTACAGCATTTTAAGCAGGAGCAAGCGATGGGAACCGACGTGAATGTTCATCCCGGTCATGGCAAGGCCGGACGTCAACCGACGCGACAATTTCTGGATTCGCTTTCCGGACACGACGACCCGGGCATGTTTGGCCGGATGTTTCCGACCCTGGAGCCGCTGGCTGTCGACGACGGTCCGCTGCGCGAGCTCGCCGACGCGATGAAGGATCCCGCCCCCGGCGACGCCGCGGGAAACAACCTCAACGTCCCGGCGGGTTTCACCTATCTCGGCCAATTCGTCGATCATGACATCACGCTCGATCTGACCTCCTTCGGCGAGAAGGAAGCCGATCCGACGGCGGTCACGAATTTTCGCACGCCCGCACTCGATCTCGACAGCATCTATGGTCTCGGTCCCGACGGAAGCCGCCATCTGTACGCGCGCAATTCGGCCAGCGACAGCGGCAAGACACCGGGCCCCAAGCTGCTGATCGGCAAGACCGTCAACGTCGATGACATCACGGGCGATCATCGCAACGACCTGCCGCGCAATCCCGAGGGGTTCGCCCTGATCGGCGATCACCGCAACGACGAGAACCTTGTCGTCGCGCAAACCCATCTTGCGATGCTGAAGTTTCACAACAAGGTCTGCGATCAGCTCGCGGCGTCCGGCAAGCCGGCGGGCGAGATCTTCGAGGAAGCGCGCCGGATCGTGACCTGGCACTACCAATGGATGGTCCTGCACGATTTCGTGGAGCGGATCACCGAGAAGGGGATCGTCGCAAAGATCCTCGAGCAGGGTCGGCGCTTCTATCGGTTCAAGAAGATCCCCTACATGCCCGTCGAGTTTTCGGGGGCGGTCTATCGTCTCGGCCACAGCATGGTGCGCCAGGTCTATAGCCACAACCGGATCTTCACGCCCGGTGGCCTCGCGCCAGCGACCCTGGACCTGCTGTTCAGGTTCACCGGGCTGTCGGGCGGCATCATCGGCGATCTGGCACCAAACCCGATTCAGCCACCGCTCCCGCTTCCGGTGCTTTCGAGCAACTGGATCATCGACTGGCGGCGCTACTATAAGCTGTTGCCGAACAATCCTGCGGGCGTGGGCTTCAATCCCTCCCGCAAGATCGACCCGTTCATCGTGCCGCAACTCCATACCCTGCCTGGTGACGGCGGCAGCCTGCCGTTCCGCAACCTCAAGCGCGGCGTGTTGCTGGGATTGCCATCAGGGCAGGACGTCGCCAAGGCCATGAAGATCAAGAATCCGCTGACGCCGGAAGAAATCTCGAAGGGGAGCGACGGCGCCGTGGCGAAAAAGCATGGCCTGCACCAAAACACCCCGCTCTGGTACTACATCCTCAAGGAGGCGGAGCAGCGGGGCGGCGGCGAAAGGCTCGGCCCGGTCGGCGCGACCCTGCTTGCCGAAGTCTTCGTCGGCCTCGTCCATGGCGACCACCAGTCGTATCTCTGGCTCAAGGGCAAGAGCTGGAAGCCGACGCTGCCGTCGCAAGTGCCGGGCGAATTCACGATGGCCGACCTGCTGCGTTTCGTCGGGGATATCAGCCCGATCGATGGCGTCTCAACCGTCTAGACCAGACGCCGCCGGCGTTGCAGACGATGGGCCGGACCGGCGTGCATGGCGCGCCGGTCTGGACGTTTGCAACAATGCTCAGGGCTTGAACACGTAGCCCGGCGTGATCGCCGCCGTCTCCGGGATGGGCGGCAAGTCGGCGAACAGCTCAGGACGGTCTTTCATGACCTTGAGAATGTGCTTCGGCTCAATATGCGCATTGACGTCGAAGGTCGATTTGAGGATGCCGAGCCGGGTGAGCCGGTCCTGGGCGCTCCACAGCGCGCGGTAGTTGTTCGCCGACAGCCGGCGGTCCGCCTGCTGGATGTTGAACTGCATCGCGGCCTCCGCGACCTCCTGCTTCAGGCCTGGAATCCAGCGCGTCGCGACTTGTGCCGCCAGCTTCGGGTTCTTGCGCATCCATTGGTCGGCCTCGGAGACGGCGGCGAGGAATTTCTCGATGGTCTCGCCGTTGGCCTGCACCCATGGGCGCAGCGCGACGTTGAAGCCGATATAGGAGATCACGTCGCCGCCCCGGATGATCTCGACGGCGCCCGGCACGTCCTTGCCCGCGACGATTGGCCAGGGGTCCCAGCCCGAGAACGCGTCGATGCCCTTGGCGAGCAGGGCGACGGTCATGTCCGGGGGCGGGGTGTTGACCAATGTTACGTCGTCGGGTTTCAGTCCGGCCTTCTCCAGCGTCGCTAGGATGTAGAGATGGTTGATCGTGCCGAACGACGCCGCGATCTTCTTGCCCTTCAACGTCGACAGGTCGCCCTTGACGATGCCCGAGCCTTCGCGCGCGATGATCGCCATCGTGGCATCGGAGCCGGCCTTGGTGGCGTTGCCGCTGTAATTGCCCAGCGCGACGAGGTCCATGCCGCGCAGCACCGCGCCGATCATGGGTACGCCGACCTGCACGATCTCGCTCTCGCCGGCCTGCAACGCGTTCAGCGCGTCGACACCGGTGGCGTAGGGGCGTGCGATCGTGACGTCGAGCCCGTACTTCTCGAAGAAGCCGCGCTCGAGCGCGATGGGCAGGCCAATCTGGTCGATGCCAGTGACCATGCCGGCCTTGAGTTTCGTCAGGGTTTGGGCGCTTGCCGGCACCATGCCGGCGAGAAGCGCCAATCCAAGCAGCAAGAGTCGTTTCATAGTCTCAGCCTCCCTCTTTTATCGGCCCCACCGCCGTCACCCAATAGGGCCGGGCCACGGCATTGAGGTCCGTTCTTTTGACACCGCGCAGCTCGATCGAATGCTCGTCCGTGCCCGAGACGCGTCCGTATTGCTGGAAGGCGAGCACGTGGAAACGCTCCGGCGTGAACGGCAGCTCGATCTGCACGTTCACCTTTTCCGACGTGCCCGTGAGCTGCGGCGAGATCTTTCCGGGCGCTGTGATCGTCAGCCAGAGCTGAAACAGTGCCCATGCGGCCACCGCGCCGAGAACGACACGGCTCTTGGGCGAGCGAAGAACGTCGGCGGCGATGCTCATGCTGCGCGCACCATCTGCAGCACGCGCGCCGAAAGCTGCTTGAACTGGTCGTCCCGGACGAGATCGTCCCAGATGCGGGGGCGCGGAAGGTCGACCGCGACCTGGTCGAGCACGCGTCCCTTCGACAGCACGACGACGCGGTTGGCGAGAAATACCGCTTCCGCCACGTCATGGGTGATGAAGATCACCGTCGGCTTGCGCTCCTGCCAGATGCGGGTCAGTTCCTCCTGGAGCGTCATGCGCGTCTGCGCGTCGACGCTGGCGAACGGCTCGTCCATCAAGAGGACGTCGGGGTTGTTGGCGAGTGCGCGCACCACGCCGACGCGCTGCTGCATGCCCCCGGAGAGCTCGTTGGGATAGCGGTGCGCCGCATGCGAGAGCCCGGCAAGCGCGAGATATTCATGCGCGATGCGGTCGCGCTCGGCCTTCGGCACGCCGCGCATCTTCGGCCCGAAGCCGACATTGTCGAGCACGGTCTTCCAGGGAAACAGCGCGAACGACTGGAACACGACGCCGCGCTCGGGGCCGGGCCCGTGCACCGGCTTGCCGTCGAGCAGGATGTCCCCCTTCGAATAGGGAATGAAGCCGGCGATCATGTTCAGGATCGTCGTCTTGCCGCAGCCGGAGGGGCCGACCACCGAGATGAACTCGCCGGGCTCGACGTCGAGTGAGACGTCGTGGACGGCGGTGACATGCGCGCCTGCATAAGGGTCGAAATAGGTCTTGCCGAGATTGCGCAGCGAGAGTGTCTTCATGATGTCACCAATCCCCAACGCTGGCCGGTCGCACGCTCGAGCGGGGCGAGAATCCAGGCGTCCACGATGTACCAGAGCAGTCCGAGAATGATCATGCCGAGGATGATCTCGACGGTCGACCCGGCGCGGCGCGCATCGAACATCATGAAGCCGATGCCCGACGTGCCGACGATCATCTCGACCGCGATCAGCGCGCGCCAGCCGTAGCCGAGTCCGTTGCGAAGGCCGGTGATGATGTTGGGCAGCGCGCCCGGCAGCGTCACCTCCCAGAGCACGCGCGCCCGCGAAGCCCCGAGGCTCAAGGCGGCGCGTGACAGATCGCGCGGTACCGATTCGACGCCGAGCACGGTGTTGAGCACGACGGGGAACAGCACGGTGTAGACGATGACGAAGGTCATGGTCGTCAGACCGAAGCCGAACCAGATCAGAAGGATCGGCAGCCAGGCGATGTCGCCGATGGCCTGGAAGAACAGCAGCACCGGCCAGCAGATGCGATGCGCCCAGCGGCTGGTGCCGATCAGGATGCCCAAGGGTATGCCGAGCGCCATGCCGACCGCGGCGCCGGTCGCGAGCCGGATCAGGCTGTCCTGGAGATAGTCGGGCAAGATGCCCTTGTAGGTCAGCGTGAAGAATGCGCGGATGACGTCGGCCGGGCCGGGGAAGAACGCGCGTGGAAACAGCCCGGCCTCGCTGACCGCGGTCCACAGCGCCAGCACCGGGATGAAGGGAATGATCGCGGCGATGCCCGGCCAGCGCCGGGTCAGGCGGGCATAGCCGGCCCAGATTTGCAGCAGGACGTTCATGCGCGCCTCACCATGCCCCAGCGCTCGATGGTCGCGCGCTCGAGCGGGACCAGCAGCAAACGGTCGATCAGAAGCCAGAGCACGCCGATCACGATCATGCCGAACACGATCACCTCGGTGCGGTAGAAATCGCGCGCGACGAACAGCATGTAGCCGAGCCCGACATTGGTCGCGATCATCTCCGCGGCGATCAGGCCGCGCCAGGCAAAGCCCAGGCCGGTGCGAATGCCGGTGACGATATTGGGCAGCGCGCCCGGCAGCAGAACTTCGGTCAGCAGCGCCCAGCGGCCGGCGCCGAGCGAGGCGGCAGCGTTGCGCAGCGTGTGCGGGATGGTCCTGACACCGAGAAGCGTGTTGTAGGCGACGACGAAGAATACGGCGTTGAAGATCACGAAGACGATCGCGCCGAAACCGTAACCGAACCACAGCGTCGCGATCGGGATCCAGGCAATGCCGGCGAGCACCGAGAAGAACCGGAACAGCGGCGTGAGAAAGGCCGCGACCGTCGGGCTGACGCCCATGGCGATGCCGAGCGGCACCGCCGTGGCGATGCCCATCAGTGTCCCCAGGCCGACGCGCAAAAGGCTGGCGCCGACATGCGCGAACAACGTGCCGTCCCGGATCGAGTCAAGCGCGGCGGTGCCGACCGCGCCGACCGAGGGAAACACGCGCGGATTGACGTTGAACAGCGGGATCACGGCGGCCCAGACCGCGACCAGCGCAAGCAGCGGCGCGACGAACATTGCAGCGCCGGCCAGCGAGTTGACGCTGCGCATCAGCCGCGACGATCGGCCTTTCAGACTGCCCGTCAGCTGCATTTGACCTCCCTGACGCTCAGCTATGCCTGTACCGGCATTTCCCACTGATCATTGCTGGTATCGTAGCTGCGTCTCGCGCAATCGCATATCTGTATCGGTTGCGACCCTCCTCGCGATCCGCGCGGAGCGGGGATCCGGGCCGAGCCCCCTCATGTCACGGTGCATGGCGCTTTCTCTTGCGGTTGAGGCTCGGCTTCCTGACGGCGCGCAGGGTCGATCCGTCCGCTTTGCGAGCCGCCGCGGCGATAATGGTCTTTCGGTTCGACAGCTTCGATCGGGTGTAGCCCAGCAGCCGTTCCATCGCGGCGCGCGCCTTCTCCGGGTTGCCGCTCTCGATGGCCCGCGCCGCTATGACGTGGTTCGGCAGATTGTCCTTGAACCAGCCGCCGGGGCCGCCGACGGCAACGGTGAAGACGGTGCCCAGAATGGTATCGATCGCGCCGCGAAAGCCCTGGAGGACCGGATTGTGGGTCGCGTCCAGGATGGCGAGATGGAAAGCCTTGTCGGCAGCGAGGGCGCTGGCCTGATCCTTTGCAGTCTGCATCGCCGCCAGGGCCGTGTCGATCCGCCAGCGGTCGTTCTTTGTTGCACGCTCGGCCGCAAGTGCTGCGGCAGCGGGCTCGATGATCGAGCGCACCTCCTGGATTGCCAGCAGAAGGTCCCGATCCGGCTCGTCCTGACCGACCAGCCAGCTTAGCACGTCGCGGTCGAGCAGGCTCCATTCGTGGCGCGGCAGCACGTGCGTGCCGTGGCGCGGCCGCACGCTGACCAGACCTTTGGCGGCGAGCGTCTTGATGGCTTCGCGCACCACGCCGCGCCCGACTCCGAAGCGGGCTTCGAGCTCAGGCTCCGGCGGCAGGGCTGTCCCGACCGGAATGAGATCCTGCGCGATCTCCCGGCCGAGCGTCGTCAGCACAGCGCGAATGCGGCCGGGCTTGATCGGCTTGTCGACGGGGCTCGGGTGCGCTCTTGCCACTCGTACGTTTCTCCCGTCCGGCCTGTCGCGGCTGGTTCGTTTGTATTTGGCTGCCACGCCCCGGCAGCTGCAATCATCGGATGTTTAACATCGGATGAATGGATGAGGGCAAGCGCAATTGTCGCAGCACACCCCGTGTTGCGTTGCGATATACGCGTGGACCGCGGATCAAGGCGTCTCCTCCAGCGTGCAGGTCACAGTGCAGACGACGCCGCGCGGCAGGGGCAAGCCCCCGTGATCCGCTGCACCTCGGCATCGAGCACCATGCGCATGCAACGCACCGTTTCCAGCACATGGCGCGCAGCCTCGCTGCGATCCTGACGGTAGTTGTAATAGACAAGGCCCACCGCGAAACGATCAGCGGCAGCGTCGTTCCGGCGACACGGAGACGAGCCGAACGGGCAGGGTAAGCTTTGGCAAACGCAGGCGTCCCGGTTCCAGCGCGGCAGCACCGGACAATGATTTTGAAGAGACCATAGGCGCAGGAATTGTGCTGCGCCACGAATTTTCGCCGTCCGTCCAGCGCGCTCCTGATCGCCGGAGACCTCCCGCCTCCGCCGCACAGCGAAGTGGCGAGTTGCAGTGCAGCAGGCGTTTACGTGCAGTCCTGCGACGAAGGGGTAGCTCCAGCGCACGCGAAATGACTTCCGTCCCGCCGAGGTTTTTCATACGCTTGCCTCTCGCAAGCCGCATAACGGCTGCGCTCACGGCCCGGCGACAGGGCCGGAGCATCAAAGGGAGGGGAGACGATGAAGCGAAGGTCATTTCTCGCAGGTATCGGTGCAACCACTGCGGCAGCTGCCATCGGCATGCCGTCGATCCTGAGGGCGCAAGCCCCGATCACGCTGAACGGTGCCGTGCAGTTTAATGACGACCATGCCTTCAATCGGGCCCTGCTGCGGTTCGAGGAGCTGGTGAAGAAATATTACGGCAAGCCCGTGAACTTCACCCTGCACAGGAACTCCTCGCTCGGTCTCGAGAAGCAGTATTTCGAGTACATGTCGCAGGGCAAGGCGGTCGATTACGGCATCGTCTCGCCGGCTCACATGTCGACCTTCGCCAAGGCCGCCCCGTTCATCGATGCGCCCTTCGTGTTCAAGGGCATCGAGCACATGAACAAGGTGGTCGAGGCCAATATCCTGGCGCCGGTCGCCGACGAGGTCGCGGCCAAGGCGGACGTGGTTCTGATCGGTTATGCCGGCGGCGGCATCCGCAACATCTTCGCCAACAAGCCGCTGAAGAACCTCGCCGATCTCAAAGGCCTCAAGGTGCGCGTGCAGGGCGCGCCGATCTGGTCGAAGACCTTTGCGGCCGTCGGCATGAGCCCGACCGTGATCGCCTATAACGAAGTCTACAACGCGATCCAGAACGGGGTGATATCAGCCGGCGAGAACGAAGCGGCCGGCGTCGAGGCGATGAAATTCTACGAAGTCGCGCCGCATCTCAACCTGACCCAGCACGCCGTGTCGATCCGGCCGATCTGCTTTTCCGTCAAGACGCTCAAGACCCTGCCGAAGGATCTGCAGGACGCGATCATGAAGGCGGGCAAGGAGGCCGGCGATTACGGCCGCCAGCTCGAGTCCAGCGAAGAGGTCGTCAAACTCGACACGCTGGAGAAGGCCGGCAAGCTCAAGCGCGTTCCGTTCGAGGAGCGGGACGCCATGAAGAAGCTCGCCGACCCCGTGATGGCCACCTACGCCAAGGAGATTGGCGCGGAGGGCATTTTCGAGAAGATCAACGTCGTCTGAGGCCGCCCTGTCCGCCGACAGCATTCCGGGCAGGCCCCGCTTCCTGCCCGGACGTGGCGGATGAGCGCCGTACGGAGCTCCAATGTCCGAAATGCACGTCCCGTCCACACCGTCGCTGTGGCGTCGCGTCACCGCGGCCTATGCGAAATTGCTGGAATTCCTGCTCGCCGCCTGCGTCGGCATCCTGGTCATCCCCGTCACGTTGCAGATCGTCTCACGCTACACGCCGTTCATTCCTTCCTACATCTGGACGGAGGAGATGGCGCGGTTCCTGTTCGTCTGGACGATCATGATCGGCGCCATGGTGGGCATCCGGGAAGCGCAGCATTTCGAGGTCGACGTGTGGCCCGATCTGTCGCGGCGGTCGGAGGCCGCGGTGCGGATCCTCGCGCGGCTGGGCGTGCTGGCACTGGCCCTCGTGTTCGTGTTGGCCGGAATCGAATTCACACGCTTCGCCTGGAACAGGACGTCGGAGCTGGCCGATCTGCCGCTCTGGCTGATCCACATCGCCTGGCCGGTGGCCGGCGTGACCTGGATCGTTTTTGCGGGCGAACAGATCCTTGATGAGATGCGCGTTCTGGTCGGGGCACAGAGATGAGCGGCAGCGTACTTTCTGCCGGACAGGCCGCCATGGTGCTGTTCGGGGTCTTCATCGGCCTGCTCATCATGCGCGTGCCGGTCGCCTTCGCGCTCGGCCTTGCCTGCGTGCCGATCCTTCTGATCGAGCCGCGCCTGTCGCTGATGACGCTCGCGCAAGAGACCTTCAACGCCTACAATTCCTTCATCCTGCTCGCGGTGCCTTTCTTCCTCCTGACGGCGAACCTGATGAGCATCGGCGGCATCACCGACCGCCTGGTGGCGCTGTCGCGCTCGATGGTCGGGCACTGGCCGGGATCTCTGGCGCAGATCAACGTCGTGCTGTCGGTGTTCTTTGCCGGCATCTCCGGCTCCTCGACGGCCGATGCCGCCAGCCAGTCCAAGATCTTCATCGATGCGCAGAACAAGGAGGGCTACGACCTCTCGTTCTCCATCGCCATCACCGCGGTGTCGGCGGTGCTTGCCGTCATCATTCCGCCGTCGATCCTGATGATCGTGTGGGGTGGGCTGATCTCGACCTCGATCGCGGCGATGTATCTGGCCGGCATCGTGCCGGGCCTTTTGATCGCGGGCGCGCAGATGGTGACGGTGCACATCTATGCCGTGCGCCGCGGCTACCCCACCTATCCAAAATCGACCTGGGTCGAGATGGGATCCGCTATCTGGCGGTCGATCCCGGCGCTGATGACGCCGTTCATCATCGTCGGCGGCATTCTGCTCGGCTGGTTCACCGCGACCGAGTCCGCCTGCGTCGCCGTGCTCTATTCCGTGGTGCTCTCCGCGTTCTTCTACCGCGAGACGGGCTTGCGGGAATTGTACAAGGCCTTGCTCGACACCGGGCGCCTCGCCGGAGTTGCCTTGTTCTGCGTGGGCACAGCGAGCGCGTTCGGCTGGTTGCTGGCCTATTACAAGATCCCGCAGGAGCTGCTGGCCAACGTCTCGACCTGGGGCATGGGTACGGTTACGGCGGGCTTCTTCATCGCCTTCTGCTTTCTGGTGGTGGGCTGCTTTCTCGACGCCATCCCCGCGATCATCATCGTCGGCACCGTGCTGGAGCCGCTCGCCAGGTCCGTCGATCTGCATCCGGTCCAGTTCGCGATCATCTCCATCGTCTCGCTGGCCTTCGGACTGGTGACGCCCCCCTACGGCCTCTGTCTGATGATCGCCTGTTCGATCGCGGGCGTGCGGCTGCGCTATGCCCTGAAGGACACGGTGATCATGCTGATCCCAATGCTGCTCGTGCTGGCGGCGGTCATCATTTGGCCCAGCGTGTCGCTGTTCCTGCCGCGCCTGATCGTGCCGGAAATGCTCAAGTGAGGGGCGATGGCGTGATCCCGCGGCCGACGGCCGCGGGGTCGTCGCGGTGGGCTACAGATTGCTTTCAGTGATCGCGGCGTAGACCATGCTGCGCAGCTCGCGGCGGATTGGATAGGCGCTCGACGGCAGCACCTGCGTCATGAAGATCGCGATCAGGTCCTCGGCCGGATCGATCCAGAACGAGGTCGTGGCGGCGCCGCCCCAATTAAATTCGCCGGGGCTGCCGGCGATCAATGTCTCGGCCGGGCGCATGGTGACGGCGAAGCCGAGACCGAAGCCGATGCCGTTATAAGTCGCTTCCGAGAACAACGAGCGCGAGACTTCCGGCAGCGCACGGCCGCCCGGAATGTGGTTGGTCGTCATCAGCGCCAGCGTCTTCGGCCCGATCAGCCTGACGCCGCCGAGCTCGCCGCCATTGAGCAGCGCACGGCAGAAGGTCAGATAGTCGGCGACGGTCGAGCACAGCCCGCCGCCGCCGGAGATGAACGAGGGCGGCGACAGGAACGAGCTCGTTGCCGGGTCGTCCTGAAGCGTCAGGCCTTCGCGTCGCTGGCCCGCATGGAAGGTCATGCCGCCGCCGGGATCGGCGGAATAGCAGGCGGCGAAGCGATGCGCCTTCGAGGCCGGGACGTGGAAGTCGGTGTCGGTCATGCCAAGCGGATCGAGGATGCGCTGTTTCAAGAACTGCTCGAACGGCATGCCGGAGATCTTGCCAATGAGATAGCCGATCACGTCGGTCGCAACGGAGTAATTCCAGGACTCGCCCGGCGAAAACTCCAGCGGGATCTTGGCCAGGCCCTCGACCATGGTCTGGAGTGTGCCTGACTTCTCGACCTCGCCGATCTTCTCGCTGCGATAGGCGGCATCGACGTTGGAGCGTTGCTGGAAGCCATAGGTGAGGCCGGAGGTGTGGCGCAGGAGGTCGACGATCAGCATCGGCCGCGACGGCGGCCGGGTCAGGAAGGCCGGGTAGGTGCCGGCGACGAACACGCCGAGGTCCTTCCACTCCGGAATGTATTTGGCGACGGGCTCGTCGATGGCGACGAGGCCTTCCTCGACCAGCATCATGAAGGCGACGCTGGTGAGCGGCTTGGTCATGGAATAGATGCGATAGATCGTGTCGTCCTTCACCGGCACCTTGCGCTCGACATCGGCAAAGCCCTGCACCGAGCTGTGCGCGACCTTGCCGCGGCGGTAGACCAGAAGATGCGTGCCCGGGAAACGGCCGGCATCGATGTACCGGCGCTTGAGATGCGCATCGACACGGTCGAGCGCGGCCTTGGACATGCCGACGGATTCGGGCGAGGCGGGGGTGGGGGCGAGCATCAGTTCCTCCGGGGCGTTTTGTCGGAAAGTTGATACCGAAATGACGGCCGCATTCCAAGCCGGTTGCGCTTAACGAGGCCGGCCCGGCTGGTGTAGACTCGGGCTCGGAACGCAAGGAGCCCGCCGGGGGCCAACGAGAAGAACGCGAGGGCAAACGCACCATGACTCAGTTCACCGAGACCGAACTCACCGAAGCCGTCGTCAGGAGCTTCGACCACACGCCCGATACGCGCGCGAAATTTCTGCTGCAGGAATTGGTGAGGTCGCTGCACGATTACGTGAGCAAGACCGGTCTCACCTTCGCGGAATGGGAATATGCCATCGGTTTCCTGACCCGGACCGGGCAGAAATGCACCGACACCCGCCAGGAATTCATCCTCTTGTCCGACGTGCTCGGCGTCTCCATGTTGGTCGACGCCGTCAATCACAGGGATCGCGACGGTGCCACGGAGACCACGGTGCTCGGCCCGTTCTATGTCGGCGAGCACAAGGTGACTGCGCACGGCACCGACATCTCGCCGAACAACCAGACCGGCGAGCGGATGTTCGTGCAGAGCCGCGTCACCGATCTCGAGGGCAAGCCGCTCGCCGGCGTTCCCGTCGACGTCTGGCACGCCGATGATGACGGCTTCTACGATTCCCAGAAGCCGAACTACGATGAGGTCGGCGCCTCGGCGCGGGCGCGCTTCATCACCGATGACGATGGCCGCTTCTTCTTCCGCACCATCCTGCCGTGCAGTTATCCGATCCCGACCGATGGTCCGGTCGGCGAGATGATCGTGCAGACCGGCCGCCACCCGATGCGCCCGGCGCACGTGCACTTCCTGGTCAATGCCAAAGGCTATGAGCCGCTGATCACGCACGTCTTCATGGACGGTGACAAATATCTCGACTCCGACGTGGTGTTCGGCGTGAAGGACGACCTCGTCGCCAAGGTCGAGCCGCGCAATGATCCCACAATGCCCGACGGCACCAAGGCGAACGGGCAGTGGCATTTGATGACTTACGAATTCCACCTCAAGCCGGGCGGCGGCATGGCGCCGAAGCCGCTCGGGGTGAAGGCGACCGAGCCGGCGTGAGGATGCGAAATCTCAGTCATCCCCCGATATAGGCTGCCAACTCGTCGGGCGTACCCTTTGGAAAGGCGTCTTTCAGATAATCGAGGAAAGCGGAGACGCGCGCACTGAGCAATCGCCGCGAGGGATAGAGCGTCCACAGGGCGATGTCGGCTCCCTCGACGTCGCCCCAGCGAACGAGCGTGCCGGCGGCAAGATCGTGGCTGACGAGCGACAGTGGCAGCCTTGCGGCACCGATACCGGCTCTCACGGCATCGCGAACCATCATCAGGGATGACAGTCGAAGCACGGGATCGATCGCGATGCGCGATGGGCCGCTTGGCCGTCTGATGTCCCAAACCGCAGCTTTGTCATCGCCGCGCGCGATGGCCGGAACGGCGAGGTTTCCTCTCGGGTGCTTCAGAGCGGGGCTGGCGACGACCAGCATTCGGTCGCGCAAGAAGATGCGGCCGACCAGGCTTTCATCCGGATCGGGATTGACCCGGATCACGAGATCAAAGCCTTCCTCGATCATGTCAACGTAGCGGTCATCGGTCGTAACTTCGAGCCGGACTTGCGGATGCCGAATGGCAAAGCCGGCCGCGAGACGGCCCATCGCGGTTTGCGAGAAGAGCAGGGGTGCGCTGATCCGCAACCTGCCCTTTGGCTTGTCCCCGCCCGAGGCTATCGCGGCCGCGGTCTCGTCGAGCTCGGTGAGGAGTGCGCCCGTCCGCTCATAGAGCGCGCGCCCTTCCTGGGTGAGCTTGAGCGTGCGCCCGCCGCGCTCGAACAGACGCAAATCAAGACTGCTCTCCAGTTCGGACACACGTCGAGACAAGGTCGCTTTCGGACGTCCCGCTGCCCGCGCGGCCTTTCCGAACCCTCCGTGACGGGCGACGAGATTGAAATCGGCAAGCGCAAGCAAATCCATTTGTTCCACCAATGAGACGGTCTGTCCAAATATAACGTCTATCGGCTCGCATGTGGATCATTAGTTTCCGGGTGTCTTCCAAAACCCAACCGGAGTGATCCCATGACCATCCTCGTTACCGGCGCCACCGGCACCATCGGCCGCAACGTCGTCGAGCAACTCGTCAAGCGCGGCGCCGACGTGCGCGCACTCGTCCGAAATCCCGAGAAGGCCAACCTTCCGGCAGGTGTTGCCGTCGCCCAGGGCGACTTGCTGGACGTCGATTCCGTGCGCGCTGCGTTTTCGGGCGTCTCGACACTGTTCCTGCTCAACGCCGTGGTGCCCGACGAATTCACTCAGGCGCTGACCGCGCTCAACCTTGCCCGCGAGGCCGGCATCGAGCGGTTCGTCTATCTGTCGGTCATTCACAGCGACCTCTACGTGAATGTGCCGCACTTCGCCGGCAAGTTCGGGGTCGAGCGCATGATCGAGCAGATGGGCTTCAAGGCGACCATCCTGCGGCCCGCCTATTTCATGAACAACGAGCTCATGATCAAGGATGCCGTGACCGGATATGGCGTCTACCCGATGCCGATCGGCAGCAAGGGGCTTGCGATGATCGACGCGCGCGACATCGGCGAGATCGCTGCGATCGAACTGATCCGCCGCGAGACATCCGCAGCGCCGCTTCCGCTCGAACGCATCAATCTTGTTGGCCCTGAGACACTCACTGGCGCGAAGGCCGCCGCGATCTGGTCGGAGGTGCTCGGCCGCGCGATCGCCTACGGCGGAAACGACACCGCGGGGTTCGAGAAGAACCTCAGGCAGTTCATGCCGCCCTGGATGGCTTTCGACATGCGGGTGATGGGCGAGCGCTTCCTCACCGAGGGAATGATCCCTGAGCCCGGCGACGTCGAGCGTCTGACCGGCATGCTGGGCCGTCCCTTGCGCTCCTATCGCGACTTCGTCGCCGAGATCGCGGCCCCCGTTTGAGGCTTGCCAGAGCAGAAGCGCAGGCGGGCTGGCTGCGCCGCTCGCTATCGATCATGTAGCGAGCGGCAATCTTGATCAGCGCGCATGCAGCAAGGCCAGCAGCACGACGACGGCGCAGGCGAGCGCCGCCGTTGTCAGCTTCCAGAACATCAGCGGGCTGCGCTCCAGGAGCGGTGTGATGCGCGTGTCGAGATAGGCCGGGTTGGGCGTGCGAAGCTCGAAGATGAATTCCGAGAGATCCTCGTGCCGCTTGTAGGGATCGGGATGGAGCGCGCGCCGGAGCGCGCCGTCGACCCAGGCGGGGACGTTGCGGTCATCGTCGGCGGCGCGATATTTAAGCTTTCGCACATCCGCCTTGCGCCGGATTTTGGCGATTTGGGTGCCGTAGGGCAGCTTTCCCGTCAGCATCTGGTAGCAGATCACGGCCAGTGAAAACATGTCGGAGCGCGGCGAGCCGCCTTGCCCCAGGAAATATTCCGGCGCCGTGTACTGGACGGTGCCCAGGATTTCGTCGGCCTCCCCTGGCGGCGCCGCCTCGGCCACACCGGCGACCCTGACCGATCCGAAGTCGATGATCTTGGCGGTGCCGGTCTTGTCGATCAGGATGTTGTCGGGCCTGAGGTCTTGATGCAGCATCTCCATGCGATGGAAGGCGCGCAGGCCCGCGGCGATCTGCTCGATGAGGCCGCGCACGGTTTCGAGATCGGGCCGCGGATTGTCGGTCATCCACTGCTTCAAGGTCTGCCCCTCGACGAACTCGGTCGCGACGTAGAGATAGCCGCGTCGCCGCGACTGCGACAGCGGCTTGAGCACATGCGGGCTGTCGATCCGGCGCGCGATCCATTCTTCCATCAGGAAGCGCTTGAGATAGGCGGCGTTGTCGCGTAGGTCGACCGACGGCAGCTTGAGCGCGACCGGCTGCTCGGTCTCGGTGTCGACGGCGAGGTAGATATGGCTGCGGCTGCTGCCGTGGATCTCGCGGACGATCCGGTAGCCGTCGAAGATCGCCCGCGGCTCCGGCAGCGTCGGCAGCGGCAATTCCGAGCTCTGATTGAAGATGCCGGCCGGATCGCGCTGCGGCACCGCATCGATCCGCAGGATCTGCACGGTGATGTTGTCGTCGCTGCCGCGCCGATAGGCTTCCTCCACAATCGCCTTCGCCGCCCCGTCCAGCTCGGCTGCATGCTCGCTTAGCGCGCTCGTGATGAAACGGGCGTCGACGAATTCATAGGCGCCATCGGTCGCCAGCAGGAAGGTGTCGCCGGCCTCGATTTCGATCGCCTGATAGTCGATCTCGAGCTGCGGATTAATACCGAGCGCGCGGCCGAGATAGGTCTGCTCGGACGAGACGATGATGCGGTGATCGTCGGTCAGTTGCTCCAGCGCCTTGCCGGCGACGCGATAGACGCGGCAATCGCCGACATGGAAGATGTGCGCGGTGGTTGCCTTGATGACCATGGCGCTGAGCGTGCAGACATAGCCCTTGTCGCGGTCATAGGCATATTGGCTCTTGCGCGTCTGCGCATGCAGCCAGGAATTGGTCGCCTCCAGCACGCGGCGGGCGGAGGTCTTCACCGTCCACGACTCCGACGTGCAGTAATAGTCCATCAGGAAGCTCTTGACCGCCGACTCGCTGGCGATCTGGCTTACCGTGCTCGAGGAAATTCCGTCGGCGAGAACGGCCGCGATGCCCTTCAGGCTGAGCAGCGGCTCTTCCGGAATCAGGACGCCGTGAAAGTCCTGGTTGATGGGCTTGCGACCCTTGTCGGAATGCTGGCCGACCGAGATCTGGAGTCCGCGGGGCATCGTCATCACCGGGAGAGGGGAGCCTCACCGTGCTTGGGCGAGGCTCCCCTGTCGATACTTATTCGATCAGGCCGCGACGCGGGGCTTCGCGGGCTTCTCCGCCTGTCGCTTCGGCAGGGTCATGACGTGGGTGGCATAGAGGGTCATGCCGGTGAAGGCGAGGCCGCCGACGAGGTTGCCGAGCACGGTCGGGATCTCGTTCCAGATCAGATAATCCATGATCGAGAACTTCGCGCCGAGCAGCAGGCCCGACGGGAACAGGAACATGTTCACGACGGAATGCTCGAACACCATGTAGAAGAACACCAGGATCGGCATCCACATCGCGATGACCTTGCCGGGGACGGAAGTCGAGATCATGGCGCCGACGACGCCGGTCGAGACCATCCAGTTGCAGAGCATGCCGCGCAGGAACAGCGTCGCCATGCCGGCCGCGCCGTGCGCGGCATAGCCAAGGGTTCGGCCCTCGCCAATATTGCCGATGGCGGCGCCGACCTTGTCGGGCGCCTGCGTGAAGCCGAAGGTCGTGACGAAGGCCATCATGAAGGCGACGGTGAAGGCGCCGGCGAAATTGCCGACGAAGACGAGACCCCAATTGCGCAGCACGCCGTTGAGCGTAACGCCCGGGCGCTTGTCGATCAGCGCGAGCGGCGAGAGCACGAACACGCCGGTCAGGAGGTCGAAGCCCAGGAGATAGAGCATGACGAAGCCGACCGGGAACAAGAGCGCGCCGACCAGCGGCTGGCCGGTGTTCACGGTGATCGTGACGGCAAACCAGGCTGCAAGGGCCAGGATCGCGCCGGCCATGTAGGCGCGGATGATGGTATCCCGGGTGGACATGAAGATCTTGGACTCACCCGCATCCACCATCTTGGTGACGAATTCCGAAGGCGCGAGATACGACATCAATGGTTCCTTTTGCTTCGTAAGTGAGATCGACACGCCCCCGACGAGGGCGCGGCTGAACGTCATCGGCCCTGCGGGCAGCCTGCCGCGCACGAGGGCTATGGAAAGTCTGGAAGCCTTGGGAATCGCGTCACGAGGACTCTGAAGCCGGAGACCGCGAAGCAGGTGAGCTTCCGGGATGCAGCCGCCAGAGGCTGCATCAATGCGGCCAAGCCGCAGTCGTCGTTGACGCAACCTTAGAAGCAATTTGTGTGCCGTGGTGCGTCGATCGAAAAAGCGAGCAAATTCAGCTGGATGTCAGCTGCAGGGGATGATTGGCAGAACTGCGCCGCCTCTTGCTTGAGCGACTGCACAACGTTTGTGCGGCGCACAAGGATTGAGCAGATCGCAAACCTCGCGTGCGGAACAGGGCTGCGTTAGTCAGACGCGTGATTACCAAGCATCTGATTATCCATCATTTTTGGCGGTGGCAGGCTTGGCATGAAGCTTGAATGGTTCCGGGCCGACGCCATTGAAGCCGTCCCGCGAGACTTCTCATCCGAATTGCTGACGCACCCAAACGGGGTCTCCCCGTCGCGCGTTCGCATGCGCCTTTTTCTGGCGTCACGGACGGACGGGCTGCTCGTGCGCACTGACGCAATCATTCCGCAACGACGCAAAAGGACGACACGACCTATGACCAAGCGCATTCGCCGGCCCTCCGAGACTGGCCTCAGCCGCCGTCAATTGTTGAAAGCCACGGGCTCGACCGCCGCTCTCCTTGCCGCAGCAAAGCTGAATTTCCCCGCCGGCGCCTTCGCACAGGACGCAGGCCCCGAGGTCAAGGGCGCCAAGCTCGGCTTCATCGCGCTCAGCGATGCCGGCCCGCTGTTCGTCGCCAAGGACAAGGGCCTCTTCGCCAAGCACGGCGTGCCCGACACCGACGTGCAGAAGCAGGCCTCCTGGGGCACCACGCGCGACAACCTCGTGCTCGGCTCCGAAGGCAACGGCATCGACGGCGCGCACATCCTGACCCCGATGCCGTATCTGATCTCGGCCGGCAAGGTGACGCAGAACAACCAGCCGACGCCGATGTACATCCTGGCGCGGCTCAATCTCGATGCGCAGTGCATCTCGGTCGCCAAGGAATATGCCGACCTCAAGCTCGGCACCGATGCGGCGCCGTTCAAGGCGGCGCTTGAGAAGAAGAAGGCGTCCGGCAAGGCCGTGAAGGCTGCGATGACCTTCCCCGGCGGTACCCACGATCTGTGGATCCGCTACTGGCTCGCCGCCGGCGGCATCGATCCCGACAAGGACATCGAGACCATCGTGGTGCCGCCGCCGCAGATGGTGGCGAACATGAAGGTCGGCACCATGGACTGCTTCTGCGTCGGCGAGCCCTGGAATCTCCAGCTCATCCACCAGGGCATCGGCTACACCGCCGTCAACACCGGCGAGATCTGGAATAAGCATCCGGAGAAGTCCTTCGGTATGCGCGCGGCCTTCGTCGACAAATACCCGAAGGCCAGCAAGGCGATCCTGATGGCCGTGCTGGAAGCCCAGCAATGGGCCGACAAGGCGGAAAACAAGCAGGAGCTGGCCGCCATCATGGCCAAGCGGCAGTGGATCAACTGCCCGGTCGAGGACGTCTACGATCGCACCGCCGGCAAGTTCGACTATGGCATCCCCGGCAAGGTGGTCGAGAACTCGCCGCACGTCATGAAGTACTGGCGCGATCATGCCTCCTATCCGTTCCAGAGCCACGATCTCTGGTTCCTCACCGAGGACATCCGCTGGGGCAAGTATGAGCCGAACTTCGATACCAAGGCGCTGATTGCCAAGGTGAACCGCGAGGACATGTGGCGCGATGCGGCCAAGACCCTCGGCGTCGCCGCCGCCGACATTCCGGCCACCACCTCGCGCGGCAAGGAGACCTTCTTCGACGGCAAGGTGTTCGACCCCGAAAATCCGGCCGCCTATCTGAAGTCGCTCGCGATCAAGCGCGTCGAAGTCTGATGGAGCCCTGCGGCCGCCTTTAGGGGCGGCCGCATCGTCCCTGCCACGCCGGAGAGAGATAGCGATGAACATGACTGCCACGAAGATCGAGGTTGAGACCGCGAAGCCTGCCGCGACGGTTGCGCCGGTCGTCGCGCTGACGCCGAAGCGTCCCCCGCGCGCTGAAGCTTACGCACGCATGGCGCGCGAGACGGCCGTGCGCGTGATCCCGCCGCTGGTCGTGATCGCGCTGCTGACGCTGGTGTGGGAGCTGGTCTGCCGGAGAGCCGGCTCGGCGCTGCCGCCGCCCTCAAAAGTGTTTGCGGATACTAAGGAGCTGATCTTCGATCCGTTCTTCGACCGTGGCGGCATCGACAAGGGCCTGTTCTGGCATCTGTCCGCCAGTCTCCAGCGCGTCGCCTTCGGCTACTCGCTCTCGGCGATCGCCGGCATCGCGCTCGGTGTTCTGGTCGGGCAGTCGGTCTGGGCGATGCGCGGGCTCGATCCGCTTTTCCAGGTGCTGCGCACGATTCCGCCGCTGGCTTGGTTGCCGCTCTCGCTCGCGGCCTTCCGCGACGGCCAGCCTAGCGCGATCTTCGTCATCTTCATCACGTCGATCTGGCCGATCATCATCAACACCGCGGTCGGCATCCGCAACATCCCGCAGGACTATCGCAACGTCGCCGCGGTGGTGCAGCTCAATCCGCTGGAATTCTTCGCAAAGATCATGATCCCGGCGGCGGCACCCTACATCTTCACGGGCCTGCGCATCGGCATCGGCCTGTCGTGGCTCGCGATCGTCGCCGCCGAAATGCTGATCGGCGGCGTCGGCATCGGCTTCTTCATCTGGGACGCCTGGAACTCCTCGCATATCAGCGAGATCATCCTGGCGCTGTTCTATGTCGGCATCATCGGCTTCGTGCTTGACCGCCTGATCGCGGGGCTCGGCAAGGTCGTCACCCGCGGCACCGCGCAGAACTGAGGAGAGGGGACATGACCGCCTATCTGAAGCTCGACCACATCGACAAGGTCTTCACCCGCGGCACCGCCACCACGGAGGTGCTCAAGGACATCAATCTGACGATCGAGAAAGGCGAATACGTCTCGATCATCGGCCATTCCGGCTGCGGCAAGTCGACCCTGCTCAACATCATCGCAGGGCTGACCGGCGCCACGATGGGGGGCGTGCTGCTGGAAAACCGCGAGGTGAACTCGCCGGGGCCGGATCGCGCCGTGGTGTTCCAGAACCACAGTCTCCTGCCGTGGCTGACCGTCTACGAGAACGTCAGGCTCGGCGTCGACAAGGTCTTCGCCAAGACCAAGTCCCGTGCCGAGCGCGACGCCTGGGTGATGCACAATCTCAACCTGGTGCAGATGGCCCATGCCAGGGACAAGCGTCCATCGGAGATCTCCGGCGGCATGAAGCAGCGCGTCGGCATCGCGCGGGCGCTGGCCATGGAGCCGAAGGTGCTGCTGCTGGACGAGCCGTTCGGCGCGCTCGACGCGCTGACCCGCGCGCACTTGCAGGACTCGGTGATGGCGCTGCATCAGAAGCTCGGCAACACCATCCTGATGATCACCCACGACGTCGACGAGGCCGTGCTGTTGTCCGACCGCATCGTGATGATGACCAACGGACCGAGCGCGCGCATCGGCGAGGTGCTGGAAGTGCCGCTGGCGCGGCCGCGCAAGCGGCTCGACCTCGCGACCAACGCCACGTATCTGAAATGTCGCCAGCGCGTGCTCGAATTCCTCTACGAGCGTCATCGCTTCGTCGAAGCCGCGTAAGTCACGCGTTCACGCGAGATCTGCCCGCGCCCAATTAATCGACATCAAGCTCAATCCTTGTGCGTCGCACAGGGATTGAGCGAAACGCAAATTTTGCGTGCGGAAAAGCCCTGCAAACAATTCGGGCAATACGAATAACATCCTGAAATCCCTGTGTTTCCCGTATGCGCGCAACTGGCACGGAAATTGAAACGTCTTTGCGCGACGCCAACGACGACGTCCCTCAACATCATCAATCAGCATCGTGATCTCGCCACCGGGGGTGAAGCCTCGGAGCGCGCCTCCGTGACCGGAGGCAGAGCCTGCAACGACGCAGCGGTGAGCCTGGAAGGGATACGCAATGACGAAGAATCCGACCCTGAACTCCAGCTGGATTTCAGACTGGCGCCCCGAGGATGAGGCGTTCTGGAACACGACTGGCAAGTCGATCGCGCGGCGCAACCTGATCTGGTCGATCGTAGCCGAACATATCGGTTTCTCGGTCTGGCTGATCTGGAGCATCGTCACCACCAAGCTGCCGCAGGCCGGCTTCCACTATACCACCGACCAGCTGTTCCAGCTCGTCGCCGTGCCGGGCCTGATCGGCGCCTTCATGCGCTTTCCCTACACTTTCGCGGTGACGACGTTCGGCGGCCGCAACTGGACCATCTTCAGCGCGGCGATCCTGTTCATCCCGACCTTGTCGCTCGCCTATTTCGTCAGCCAGCCCGACACGCCGTTCTGGCTCATGCTGCTGGTCGCCTCGACCGCGGGTCTCGGCGGCGGCAATTTCGCCTCCAGCATGACCAACATCTCCTTCTTCTTTCCCGACCGGATGAAGGGATGGGCGCTCGGCCTCAACGCGGCCGGCGGCAATATCGGTGTCTCCAGCGTGCAGCTCCTGACCCCGATCCTGATGACGCTCGCCGTCTTCAACCTATATCAGGCGACGCCCGTCGACGGCATCTTCCTGCAGAATGCCGGCCTGATGTGGGTGCTGCCGATCGGCATCGCGGTGTTTGGCGCGGTGTTCTTCATGAACAACCTGACCACGGCGAAATCGTCGGTGAAGAACCAGCTCGCGATCGTCAAGCGCAAGCACACCTGGATCATGGCGTATCTTTATATCGGCACGTTCGGGTCCTTCATCGGCTATTCGGCGGCGTTTCCGCTGCTGCTGAAAACGCAATTCCCCACCGTGACGATCTCGATCGCCTTCCTCGGCCCGCTGGTCGGCTCGCTGTCGCGTCCGCTCGGCGGCTGGCTCGCAGACCGGGTCGGCGGCTCCATCATCACCTTCTGGAACTTCATTGTGATGGCGGGCGCCACGGTCGGCGCGCTCTACTTCGTGGGGCACAAGGATTTCATCGGCTTCCTGTCGATGTTCCTGATCCTGTTCGTGACGACGGGCATCGGCAACGGCTCGACCTACCGCATGATCCCCTCGATCTTCCGCGAGGAGAACCTGTTCAAGGTGCGCGGCAAGGGCGATGCGGCACGTAGCGCTGCCCTGAAGACCGCGAGCATCGAGAGCGGCGCGGCGGTCGGCTTCATCGGCGCGGTCGGTGCCGTCGGCGGCTATCTGATCCCGAGCGGCTTCGGCAAGTCGATCGCCGCAACCGGCGGGCCGCAGCTCGCGCTCGCGGTCTATCTCGGCTTCTACGCCTCCTGCCTCGCTCTGACCTGGTGGTTCTACCTGCGTCGCAGTCCGCAGGGTGAAGGCGCGCCAAGCCTCGCCGAGGCGCGTGTGTGAGCACGACGAACTGGCACGAATGTCGCTTCTCCCCGTACGCGGGGAGAAATCTCTCTGATGACGTTTGACCCATGAACTTCGTCCGCAATGGCGCGGACGAAGGCAGACCGAAACAGACAGGAGAACATCATGACGCCCGAGCAGATTACCCTCGTTCAGCAGAGCTTCGCCAAGGTCGCCCCGATTTCGGAAGCCGCCGCGGTGCTGTTCTACGACCGCCTGTTCGAGGTGGCGCCGTCCGTGCGCGCGATGTTTCCCGAGGACATGACCGAGCAGCGCAAGAAGCTGATGGGCATGCTCGCCGCCGTAGTCGGCGGCTTGTCGAACCTGGAATCGATTCTTCCCGCGGCCTCCGCGCTCGCCAAGCGTCACGTCGACTATGGCGCCAAGGCCGAGCACTACCCCGTGGTCGGCGCGACCTTGCTGTGGACCCTCGAGAAGGGCCTTGGCGAAGCCTGGACGCCCGACCTCGCCGCAGCCTGGACCGACGCCTATGGCGTGCTGTCCGGCTACATGATGTCCGAGGCCTACGGCGCGCAAGCGCAGGCCGCCGAATAGGAGATGCGTTGTGAGTGAACCGCTGGTCATCGTCGGCAACGGTATGGCGGCCGCGCGTCTGGTCGACGAGCTCGCCAAGACCGCGCTCGGCCGCTATGCGGTCGCCGTGATCGGCGAAGAGCCGCGGCTCGCTTACAATCGCGTGCTCCTCTCCTCCGTGCTGGCGGGCGAGACCGGCTCGCACGAGATCGAGCTGCGGCCGGCCGGTTGGTGGCGAGACCGCGGCGTCACGGTGCGCTACGGCTATCGCGTTAGCGAGATCGATGTCGGCCGCCGTGAGCTCAAGATCGCGTGCGAGGAGAGCATGGAATATTCCAAGCTCGTGCTCGCCACGGGATCGACGCCGCTGCGGCTCAACGTGCCAGGCGCCGATCTTGCCGGCGTGCACACGTTTCGCGACACCCGCGACGTCGACCTGCTGCTGACGCTGGCCGCGGCCAGGAAGCGCGTCGTCGTGGTCGGCGGCGGCCTGCTCGGGCTGGAAGCGGCCTACGGTCTCGCCAAGGCCGGCGCGCCCGTGACGCTGCTGCATTTGATGGACCGGCTGATGGAGCGTCAGCTCGACGCGCCCGCGGCCGACCTGCTCAAGACGCTGGTCGAGCGCAAGGGTATCCGCGTCATGCTCAATGCCGCGACGGCCCGCATCCACGGCGAGGGCCACGTCCAGGCCGTCGAGCTCGCCGATGGCAGCCGCATCGAGGCCGATGCGGTGATCTTCGCCGCCGGCATCAAGCCGAACGTCGCGCTGGCGAAGGAGGCGGGGATCGCGGTCAACCGCGGCGTCGTCGTCAACGACGTGATGCAGACCTCCGCGTCCGACATCTTTGCGCTCGGCGAATGTGCCGAGCATCGCGGCACCTGCTATGGCTTGGTCGAGCCCGCCTACGAGCAGGCGCGCGTGCTGGCGCGGCATCTGGCCGGCCGGCCCGCCGCCTATCAGGGCAGCGTGGTCTCGACCAATCTGAAGGTCTCCGGCGTCAGCGTGTTCTCCGCCGGCGACTTCATGGGCGGGGAGGGCAGCGAGAGCCTCGTGCTGTCGGATCGCAGGCGCGGTACTTACAAGAAGCTCGTCATCGCCGACGGTCGGCTCACCGGGGCGGTGCTGATCGGCGATACGATCGATGCGCTCTGGTACCTCGAGCTGATCCGCAATCGCGACAAGGTCGCTTCGATCCGCACCGACATGATGTTCGGCCGCGCGCTGGCGCAGCCTTCGAAAGCGGCGTGATATGACGGCGATTGATCCAAATCTCCGCACCACCAAGACCACCTGTCCCTATTGCGGCGTCGGCTGCGGCGTCCTGGCGACGCCCGACGGCAAGGGCGGCGCGGCGATCGCGGGCGACCCCGATCATCCCGCCAATTTCGGCCGGCTGTGCTCGAAGGGCTCGGCGCTGGGCGAGACTGTGGGGCTGGAAGGGCGGCTGCTCTATCCCATGATCCGCTGCAAGGGCGTGCTGGAGCGCGTCGCCTGGAGCGATGCGCTGGACCACGTCGCCCACCGCATGCAGCACATCGTGGCGCGCGATGGCGCGGACGCAGTCGCGTTCTATCTCTCCGGCCAGCTGCTGACCGAGGATTATTACGTCGCCAACAAGCTGATGAAGGGGTTTGTCGGCACCGCCAATGTCGACACCAATTCCCGCCTCTGCATGTCGTCCTCGGTCGCGGGCCATCGCCGCGCCTTCGGCGCCGACACCGTGCCCGGCTGCTATGAGGATCTCGACCAGGCCGATCTGCTCGTCTTCGTCGGCTCGAACGCGGCCTGGTGTCATCCGGTGCTGTTCCAGCGCATGCTGAAGAACAGGCAGGAGCGCGGCGCCCGCATGATCGTGATCGATCCGCGCCGCACCGATACCGCCAGCGATGTCGACCTGTTCCTCGGCCTCAAGCCCGGCACCGACACCGCGCTGTTCTCCGGCCTGTTCGTGCATCTCGCCGACAGTGGCGTGCTGGACCAGGATTACATCGCGCAGAACACGTCTGGCTTCGATGGTGCGCTGGCGCGCGCGCGCAACATCGCCGGCAGCGTCACTGCGACCGCGCTCGCCACGGGCGTCTCCGAGCAGGACGTCGCCGCCTTCTTCAGGATGTTCCGCGACACCGAGAAGGTCGTCACGCTCTATTCGCAAGGGGTCAACCAGTCGGCGCAGGGCACCGACAAGGTCAACGCCATCCTGAACTGCCATCTCGTCACGGGGCGCATCGGCAAACTGGGCGCCTCGCCGTTCTCGCTGACCGGCCAGCCCAACGCGATGGGCGGCCGCGAGGTCGGCGGTCTCGCCAACATGCTCGCCGCCCATATGGGCTTCACGCCGCCCGACATCGACCGCGTCAGACGGTTCTGGAAGGCGCCGCGCATCGCAACCCATGAAGGTTTGAAGGCGGTGCAGCTGTTCGAGGCCATCAACCGCGGCGAGGTCAAGGCGCTCTGGGTGATGGGCACCAACCCCGCGGTGTCGCTGCCCGATGCCGACATGGTGCGCGATGCCCTGAAGAAGCTCGAGCTGTTCGTGGTGTCCGAGAACGTGCTCTCCAACGACACCGTCGCGGCCGGCCCGCACGTGCTGCTGCCGGCGCTGGCCTGGGGCGAGAAGTCGGGCACCGTGACCAATTCGGAGCGGCGAATCTCGCGCCAGCGCGCGTTCCTGCCGGCGCCGGGCGAGGCGCGTCCCGATTGGTGGATCCTGAGCGAGACTGCAAAGCGCCTCGGCTTCGGCGACAGCTTCAACTACAAATCGGCGGCCGATATCTTCCGCGAGCATGCGGCGCTCTCGGCCTTCGAGAACAATGGCAGCCGCGATTTCGACATCGGCGCGCTGACCTCGCTATCGGACGAAGCCTTCGATGGTTTGAAGCCGGTGCAATGGCCAGTGCGCGAAGGCGGGATGCCCGGCGAGCGCTTCTTCGCGCAAGGCGGCTTCTTCACCAATGACGGCAAGGGCCGCTTCATTGCACCGGAGGTGCCGGCGCTGCGCGGCGAGATCGGCCCGCTGCGCCCCTTGAGGCTCAACACCGGGCGCATCCGCGACCAGTGGCACACCATGACGCGCACGGGGCTGAGCCAGCGCCTGGGCGCGCATCTGCCTGAGCCTTTCGTCGAGATCCATCCCGACGACGCCGGCAAATACGGCATCGTCCATGACGGCTATGCCCGCATCACCACCGATTACGGCCAGTGCATCCTGAAAGTCGTCGTCAGCGAGCGGCAGCAGCGCGGCACCCTGTTCGTGCCGATCCATTGGAGCGCGATGAACGCCTCGCACGGCCGCGTCGGCGCGATGGTAGCACCCTTCACCGATCCGTTCTCGGGACAGCCGGAAGCCAAGGCGACGCCGGCCGCGATCGCGCCGTACGAATTCGTCTTCCGCGGTTTTGCACTGTCGCGCAAGCCGCTCGATCTGCCGCAGAACCTGTTGTGGACGCGCGTCACTGTCAGCGGCGGCTTCGGCTATCTGTTCGCCGACAATGCGGATCTCGCCCGCTGGCCGGCCTGGCTCGAGAGCGTCGCCGGCGAGGATGTTGCCGAATATCGCGATTTCGGCGGCGGGGTTTTTCGCGCAGCTTCGTTCGCAGGCGATCGCATCGAGACCTGCCTGTTCGTCGGTCCCGCGCATGATGCCGGCGACTGGGAGGTGGTGAAGAGCCTGTTCGCGGCCGATCAGGTCAGCGACGAGCAGCGCCGCATGCTGCTGTCGGGCAGGTCAAGCGAAGGCGCGGCCTCGACCGGCCCCATCGTCTGTGCCTGCTTCGGCGTCGGTCGCGGCACCATCTGCGACAGCATCGCCAGCGGCGCGCGCACCGCCGCCGACATCGGCGCCAAGCTCAAGGCCGGCACCAATTGCGGCTCCTGCATTCCCGAGCTGAAACGCTTGATTGCGATGACGGAAGTGCCTGCACAGCAGGCGAAGGTCGCGAGCGCGGCGGGATAGGTCTCGTAGGGTGGGTTAGCGCAGCGTAACCCACCACTCTTCGTCAATGCGGAAGCGAAAGAGGTGGGTTACGCCAAGGGACTGCGCTTCGCGCAGCCCGGGGGGCTAACCCACCCTACGCAGCGCCCGCACCATTGCAATGTGGACCACCCCAATCGACGCGCCGGCCAATGTGCCGTATGGTGCCGCGCTCCTTTCAACATCCACAACAACCATGATGTACCTGGAAACGCCGCCGCGCCTGATCGAAACCAGGCTGTTCACCGCCATGCCCGACAAGTTTCGCCGCAAGGGCGTGCGAACCGATTGGGCCGACGCCAACCGGCCGAACATACCGACCGAGAGCTTCATCGAGGGGCCGTCCTTCGACAAGGACGGTAATCTCTATATCGTCGACATTCCGTTCGGCCGCATCTTCCGGATTGCGCCCGACGGCGAATGGTCGCTCGTGATCGAATATGAGGGCTGGCCGAACGGGCTGAAGATCGCAGCCGACGGACGCATCCTGGTCGCCGACTACAGGCATGGCATCATGGAGCTCGATGCCGAAGCCGGCCGCCTCAAGCCGGTCGTGACCGGGCGCAATTCGGAATCGTTTCGCGGCTGCAACGACCTGCATCTCGCCTCCAACGGCGATATCTATTTTACCGACCAGGGGCAGACCGGGCTGCATGATCCGAGTGGCCGGGTTTATCGGCTGGCATCGAACGGCCGCCTCGATTGCCTGCTCGACACCGGCATCAGTCCGAACGGCCTGGTGCTCGACCCAACAGAAACCGTGCTGTTCGTCGCGATGACGCGCGACAACGCGGTGTGGCGGCTGCCGTTCATGAAGGACGGTAGCGTGTCCAAGGTCGGCCGCTTCTGCTCGCTGTTCGGCACCAGCGGCCCTGACGGTTTGACCATGGATGCCAAGGGCCGCCTGTTCGTCGGCCACCCCTCGCTCGGCCACGTCTTCGTGTTCGCGCCGAACGGCGAATTGATCGCGCGGATCAAATCGTGCGCGGGACCGAACTGCACCAATGTCGCGATCGGTGGCGAAAGCAAGGATCGGCTCTATATCACGGAGTCCGCGACCGGCAGTGTGCTAGTGGCGGATATCAGCGGTCTCTAGTGCGCGAAAATCGCGAGCTGGACGGCGACTCTTCGCCTCTCCCCGCTTGCGGGGAGAGGCCGACGCGCAAAGCGCGGCGGGTGAGGGGGGCCTCCGCGAGTCCCTATGCTATCGAGTTTGCGGAAGCAGCCCCTCACCCCGACCCTCTCCCCGTAAGAACGGGGAGAGGGAGAGGGAACAGCGGAGATCGGAGCGAACATGAAAACAAATCCCTTCGGCAAGACCGGCGCCAACGTCTCCGTCATCGGGCAGGGCACCTGGTATCTCGACCACGGCGACCGCAAGCGCGCGATCGCGGCGCTGCAGCGCGGGCTCGATCTCGGCATGACCCACATCGACACCGCCGAGATGTATGGCGATGCCGAGCTCGTCATTGCGGATGCGATCGCAGGTCGGCGCGATGAAGTGTTCCTCGTCTCGAAAGTGCTGCCCACCAACGCCTCGCGCCGCGGCACCATCACCGCCTGCGAGCGCTCGCTGAAGCGGCTGAAGACCGACCGGCTCGATTGTTATCTGTTGCACTGGCGCGGCTCCTATCCGCTGGAGGACACCGTCGCTGCGTTCGAGGAGCTGGTGCAATCAGGCAAGATCAAGTCCTGGGGCGTCTCCAATTTCGATGCCGACGATCTCGACGAGATTCTCGAAATCTCAGGCGAGGGCCGGATCGCCTGCAACCAGGTGCTCTATCACCTGAAAGAACGCGCGATCGAGCATGCGGTGATCCCGTGGTGCGAGCGGCACCATGTTGCCGTCGTGGCCTACTCGCCGTTCGGCCACGACGATTTCCCCGCAAGCAGCAGCAAGGGCGGTGCCGTGCTGGCGCGCATCGCGGAAGCGCATCGTGCGGCGCCGCGTCAGGTCGCGCTGAGCTTCCTCACCCGTGCGACTACGGTGTTCGCCATTCCGAAGGCCTCGTCTGCGGAACATGCCGGCGAGAATGCGGCAGCAGGCGACCTCGTGCTGGCGAAGGACGAGATTGCGGCGCTCGACGCGGTGTTTCCGCGCGGGCCGAAGCCGCGCGGCCTGCCCATGCTGTAGTGCACAACGGGCAATATTAACGGAGCGTTGACGCGCGCGGCGGCTCGCGCATATCGGCATCCTGTTTTCGGAAGTTGTGAATGCGGAGCAGATGTCGTTTTTTACGGCTGTTCTCGATTCGCATTTTGCCCGGGTTCCAGCCGTGACACCGCCGCCCGCCGCAGCCGCAAGGCTCGACAGTATTCCCATGCCCGTTCCGGAGAAGAAGCAGCAGGCTCGCCGCGCGCCTGCGCGCGTCGATCATCCCTTCAAGGGCATTGCGCTGGTGTTGCTCTCGACGATCTTCCTCGGATGTTCCGACGTCACCGCGAAATATCTGTCGACCAGCCTGCCTTCGATCGAGATCACCTGGATCCGCTTCGTCACGTTCGCGCTGCTATTCACGCCCGTGATGCTGCCGGGCTCGCCACTGCATGCGATGCGCACCGAGCGGCTCGGTCTGCAATTGATGCGCGGCGCCGCACTGCTCGGCTCGTCGCTGTTCTTCATCACCGGCCTTGCATTTCTGCCCATCGCCGAAGCCTCCGCCACCGGCTTCGTCTCGCCCCTATTCGTCACCGCGCTGTCGATCATCTTCCTGAGCGAGAAGGTCGGCATGCGCCGCTGGATCGCGACCGCGATCGGCTTGACGGGCGTTCTGATCATCCTGAGGCCGGGCACGAGCGCGTTCCACGCCGCCGCATTCTTCCCGATCATCTCGGCGTTCTGCTGGGCCGCCGCGCTGATCCTGACGCGGATGATGAGCGGTCGCGAAGCGGTGCTCACCACCATGGCCTATTCCGCGCTGACCGGCGTTGCGATCCTCAGCGTCATGGTGCCGTTCGTGTGGGTCACGCCGAGCTGGACCGCGATCGGGCTGGGCATCGTGATCGGCGTTGCCTCGACCGTGGGCCAATGGATCATCGTGCTGGCCTATCGCTACGGCGATGCCTCAGTGCTGGCGCCGTTCTCCTATACGCAGTTGCTCTGGGTCAGCATTCTGGGCTTCTTCATCTTCGGCGAGGTCCCGGATATCTGGACGGTCGTCGGCGCCGCCTTCATCGTCGCCAGCGGTCTTTATATCGCCCATCGCGAGCGGGTGCGCCGCGCCCAGCTGCTGGTGCTGGAAGAGCGGTCCCCGAACCCCTGACGCAAGTTTGCGCGTCCTGCTTCGTGCTATCACTCGCTCCAAAGGGGAGGAGCCGGATGCGCGCTGCGATCTTCAGGAACGGTGAGATTGTCGTTGGCCGGATGGCCGAGCCGACGCCGGGCCCAGGTCAGGTTCTGGTCAAGACGCTCGCCTGCGGCATCTGCGGCTCCGACCTGCACGCGCGCCAGCACGCCCACCGCATGGTGGAGATGGCGCGGAAGACCGGGCGCAAGCCGATGGACCTCAGCCGCGACGTCGTGTTCGGCCACGAGTTCTGCTGCGAGATCGTCGACTACGGCCCCGGCACATCGCGCAAGCTGAAGCCGGGAACCCAGGTCTGCTCGCTTCCCGCGCTGGTGACGCCGCAGGGCATCGAAGGAATCGGCTATTCCAACGACAATATCGGCGGCTATGCCGAGGCGATGCTGCTGAGCGAAGCGCTGCTGCTCGAAGTGCCCAATGGCCTCGCGCCGGAGCATGCCGCGCTCACCGAGCCGCTCGCCGTCGGCGTTCATGCCGTCGCCAAAGCCAATATCCGTGGCGGCGAGGTGCCGCTCGTGATCGGCTGCGGCCCGGTCGGACTCGCGGTGATCGCCGCGCTGAAGCTCAAACGGCTGCATCCAATCGTCGCGGCCGACTATTCGCCGGCGCGGCGTGCGCTCGCCGCAAAACTCGGTGCCGACATCGTCGTCGATCCCCGCACGTCGCAGCCTTACGCGACCTGGGCCGAGCACGCGCAGATGTCGGAGGCCGAGAAGGCGGCGCGGCCGCCGTTCCAGGCCATGCTGCCCGCGCTGAAGCCCGCGATCATCTTCGAATGCGTCGGCGTGCCCGGCCTGTTGCAGCAGGTATTCGAGGGTGCCCCGCGCGATGCGCGCATCGTCGTGGTCGGCGTCTGCATGGAGAGCGACAGAAGCGAGCCCATGCTCGGAATCATGAAGGAGCTCAACGTCCAATACGTGCTCGGCTACACCCCGGAGGAGTTTGCTGCGTCGCTGCGCCTGATCGCCGAAGGGCAGGTGGACGCGGCCGCGATGGTCACCGCCGAAGTCGGCCTCGACGGCGTCGCCAAGGCCTTCGCCGATCTCGCCAACCCCGAAGCCCACACCAAGATCATCGTGCAGCCGTGGCGTTAGGAGTGTCAATATTTGGCTGGCACGTACATCTCCGGCGGGACCGGGCCTCGCTGATAGTCGGGATGTCGCACGCGCGGCGGCAGCGTCACCGGAGCCCGCACGACCTCCTGGTACGGGATCTGAGTCAATAGGTGTGCGATGCAGTTGAGCCGGGCGCGCTTCTTGTCCACGGCATCGACGATCCACCACGGGCTATCCGGCAGATGCGTGTGCTCCAGCATCGTCTCCTTGGCCTTGGTGTACGCCTCCCAGCGACTGCGCGACTCGACGTCCATCGGGCTCAGCTTCCACTGCTTCAGGGGATCCTTGATGCGCATGGTGAAGCGGAATTGCTGCTCGTCGTCGGTAATCGAAAACCAGTACTTGACCAGGATGATGCCGGATCGGATCAGCATGCGCTCGAATTCCGGCACGGTCTTGAAGAACTCCTGGTACTCCGCCTCCGAGCAGAAGCCCATCACGCGCTCGACGCCGGCGCGGTTGTACCAGCTTCGGTCGAACAGCACGATCTCGCCGCCGGCCGGCAGGTGCGCGACGTAGCGCTGGAAATACCATTGCGTGCGCTCGCGCTCGTTCGGCGCGGGGAGCGCCGCGACGCGGCAGATACGCGGATTGAGCCGTTGCGTGATGCGCTTGATCACGCCGCCCTTGCCGGCGGCGTCGCGGCCCTCGAACAGCACCACGACCTTCTTCCTCTCGCTCTGCACCCAGTCCTGGAGCTTGATCAACTCGCCCTGGAGGCGAAGCAGTTCCCGGAAATAGAGCCTGCGATCGACCGTCGGTTTCAGCGTTCCGGTCTCGTCGAGGAGCTCGTCAAGACGGGCATCATCCAGCTCCATCTCAAGTTCCTCGTCGAGATCGTCGGCCATTTCCTGGATGATGCGCTCGCGCTTGGAGATCTCGGATTTGCGTTCGGCTGCGGTCATGGGCTCTTCTCTCGGCTCGGATACCAGCACAACGACCATCGGCGGGGTTTGTTGCGCCCATGTGACAACATGCAATCCGGCGGACGCTTGGTCACACCGGCAGCGCGATCGAATATTTCACTTGGCTCAGCGCAAAGCTCGATTCGATCGAGGCAATACCGTCGAGCCGGGTCAGCTTGGTCTTCAGGAACGTCTCGTAGGAGGCGAGGTCGGCGGCGACGACGCGGAGCAGATAATCGCGGTTCCCGGTCATCAGATAGCATTCCAGCACCTCGTCCCATTTCGAGATGGCGCGGGCAAAGCGGTTGAGATCCTCCTCCTTCTGCCGTGCCAGCTTGATCGAGATGAACACGCTGACATGCAGTCCCAGCGCCTTCTGGTCGACGGTCGCGACATAGCGCGAGATGACGCCGCGCTCCTCCAGGAGCTTGACGCGGCGATGGCAGGGCGAGACCGAGAGCCCGACCTTGTCGGCGAGCTCCTGCATGGTTAGGCGGCTGTCGTTCTGAAGGTGGCTGAGGATCTTGCGGTCGATGGCGTCGAGCTCGGGCATTGGGATGAAACCTGCATTTTGTCCGGTACGTTGGTAAAGTATCCCAATATCGGCGGGTATGGCGCGAAAAATTGAGAAGTTTGACGCACCGCGCAGGCGTATGATCGGTGCATATTTCCCGGAGCATCGCCATGCCCGTTGACCCCGCCCGTCTCGACATCCTGACCGCCCTCAGCCGCAAGGCGCTGTGGCTGTCGTCCTGGACCATCCACCACGCCAACCACATCCGCTCCAATGCGGATGGCCTCAAGGTCGGCGGCCACCAAGCCTCGTCCGCCTCGCTCGCCACCATCATGTCGGCGCTGTACTTCCACGTGCTGCGCCCTGAGGACCGCGTCGCGGTGAAGCCGCATGCGAGCCCGGTGTTCCACGCCATCCAGTATTTGTTCGGCCGGCAGAGCCGCGAGAAGCTGGAGAATTTTCGCGGCTTCAAGGGCGCGCAGTCCTATCCCTCGCGCACCAAGGACGTCGACGACGTCGACTTCTCCACCGGCTCGGTCGGCCTCGGCGTCGCGCAGACGCTGTTCTCATCGCTTGTGCAGGACTACGTCAAGGCGCATGGCTGGATGAAGGACCGCCGCGAGGGGCGGATGATCGCCCTCGTCGGCGATGCCGAGATGGACGAGGGCAACATCTTCGAGGCGCTCGCAGAGGGCTGGAAGCACGGCCTGCGCAACACCTGGTGGGTGGTCGACTACAACAGGCAGTCGCTCGATGCCGTCGTACGCGAAGGTCTCTGGGAAAAGTTCGAGACCATGTTCCGCAATTTCGGCTGGGACGTCGTCATCGTGAAATACGGCCGCCTGATGCGCGAGGCCTTCGCCGAGCCCGGCGGCGAGGCGCTGAAGACGTGGATCGACAATTGCCCGAACGCGCTTTATGCGGCGCTGTGCTTCCAGGGCGGCGCGGCCTTCCGCAAGCACCTCCATGATGAGATCGGCGACCAGGGCCCGATTACAAAGCTGATCGACAAGCGCAGCGACGAGGAGCTGCTGGCGCTGATGTCGAATCTTGGCGGCCACGACATGGCGAGCGTGCTGGAGGCGTTCGATTCCATCGACCACGACCGCCCCGTCTGCTTCATCGCCTACACGATCAAGGGCGTCGGCCTGCCGTTCCAGGGCCACAAGGACAACCACGCCGGCCTGATGACGGTTGCGCAGATGGAGAAATATCGCGACAGCCAGAACATCCGGCCCGGACACGAATGGGACAAGTTCGAAGGGCTGTCGCAGGATGCGGCCGAACTCGAGGCCTTCCTCGCGCGGGTGCCGTTCAACGAGGATGGCCGCCGGCTCACGGCGCCCGTCGTCGAGGTGCCGCAACAGCTCGCCTTCAAGCCGTCGCCGCAGATGTCGACCCAGCAGGGCTTTGGCCTCGTGCTGAACGAGATCGCGCGCAGCGACAGCGAGCTCGCCAGGCGCATCGTCACGACCTCGCCGGACGTCACCGTCTCCACCAATCTCGGCCCCTGGGTCAACCGCCGCGGCCTGTTCGCGCGGGCCGAGAAGGCGGACTTGTTCCGCAGCGAGAAAATTCCCTCGACCTACAATTGGGACGCTTCGCCAAAGGGCCAGCATCTGGAGCTCGGCATCGCCGAGATGAACCTGTTCATCATGCTCTCGGCGCTCGGCCTGTCGCACCAGATCAACGGCGAGCGGCTCTTGCCGGTCGGCACGCTCTACGATCCCTTCATCGAGCGCGGCCTCGATGCGCTGAACTACGCCTGCTACCAGGACGCGCGCTTCATGGTGGCGGCGACGCCGTCCGGCATCACGCTCGCGCCCGAAGGCGGCGCGCATCAGTCGATCGCAACGCCCTTGATCGGCATGGCGCAGGACGGCCTCGCCTCGTTCGAGCCGGCCTTCGTCGACGAGCTCGCCGTGATCATGGCTTTCGGCTTCGAGCACATGCAGCGCGAGCCGGGCGAGGGCGGTTCGGTCTATTTGCGCCTCTCCACACGCGCCATCGAGCAGGCGCAGCGGATCATGACACCGGAGCTGCGACAGGGCATCACCGACGGCGCCTATTGGCTGCGCAAGCCGGGGCCGAATGCCGAGGTCGTGATCGCCTATACCGGCGCGGTCGCGCCCGAAGCGATCGAGGCGACCGGCTTCATCGGCGAGAGCCGCCGTGACGTCGGCCTGCTCGCGATCACTTCGGCCGACCGTCTGCATTCGGGGTGGACCGCCGCGCGGAAATTGCGGCGCGACCGCCGCGGCGTGCAGCATCTCGGCCACATCGAAAAGCTGCTCGCGCCGCTGCCGCGCGACTGCGGCATCGTGACCGTGATTGACGGCCATCCGTCTGCGCTCGGCTGGCTCGGCAGCGTCCGTGGCCATCGCGTCGAGGCGCTCGGCGTCGAGCAGTTCGGCCAGACCGGCAGCATCGCGGACCTTTATCGGCACTATGGCATCGACGCCAACGCCATCATCGATGCGGCCGAAAGCCTCACCACCGGCGCGCCGGTGCTGCATCGGAAGATGGCGGTGTAGCTACGTCGTCATTCCGGGGCGCGCGGAGCGCGAGCTATGGTGCGCAATTTTGCGCACCCGAGAATCCATCGGGCGCCAGGGCAGGTGGTGAAATGGATTCCGGGCTCGCGGCTTGCCGCGCCCCGGAATGAATGCGGGGCCACCTTGCCACGTTCCCGCCATCGGCTCATATAACCTCCGCTCGCCGCAACGCTGGCCCGCATATGGCGGGTTCAATTGCCGGCGCTTTCGTGCAAGGATGCCTGCCGAAACGCCCCCTCCAAGCCCCCAAGAAGAGGTTAACGATGGTCAATCGCATGCAATTCTACATCGACGGCGCCTGGGTCGACCCCGCCGTCAAGAAGTCCACCGCCGTGATCAATCCGGCGACGGAAGAGGCGATGTACGAGGTTGCGCTCGGCTCCAAGGCCGACGTCGACAAGGCGGTTGCCGCCGCCAAGCGCGCCTTCGCGACCTTCTCCCAGACCAGCCGCGAAGAGCGCGTCGCGCTGCTCAGCAAGGTCATCGAGGTCTACAAGGGCCGCCTCAAGGAGATCGGCGCCGCCGTCTCCGACGAGATGGGCGCACCGCTGCCGATGGCGGAGAAGCTGCAGGCCGGCGCCGGCCTCGGCCATCTCATGACCACGCTCGACGTGCTCAAGAACTATCATTTCGAGGAGCCGGTCGGCACCGCCATGGTGCTGCGCGAGCCGATCGGCGTGGTCGGCATGATCACGCCCTGGAACTGGCCGCTGAACCAGATCGCCTGCAAAGTCGCGCCCGCGCTCGCCGCCGGCTGCACCATGATCCTGAAGCCCAGCGAGTTCACGCCGACCTCGGCGCTGATCTTCGCGGAAATCCTCCATGAAGCCGGCGTGCCCAAGGGCGTGTTCAACCTCGTCAACGGCCTCGGCCCCGAGGTCGGCGCCGCCATGAGCGAGCACCCCGACATCGACATGATCTCCTTCACCGGCTCGACCCGCGCCGGCATCGACGTCGCGAAGCGCGCAGCGCCCACCGTGAAGCGCGTCAGCCAGGAGCTCGGCGGCAAGTCGCCGAACGTCATCCTCGAAGGCGCCGACCTCACGAAGGCGGTGACCGGCGGCGTGATGCACATGTTCAACAATTCCGGCCAGTCCTGCAACGCGCCATCGCGCATGATCGTGCCGCTGTCCAAGATGAAGGAAGTCGCCGCGATCGCGAAGGCCGTCGCCGACAAGACCAAGGCCGGCGATCCCCGCGCCGAAGGCACCACCATCGGCCCGGTCGTCAACCGCGGCCAGTGGGACAAGATCCAGGGCCTGATCAAGAAGGGCATCGACGAGGGCGCAACGCTCGTCGCCGGCGGCCCGGGCCTGCCCGAAGGCGTCAACAAGGGCTTCTATGTCCGTCCGACCATCTTCGCCGACGTCACCCCTGACATGACGATCGCGCGCGAGGAGATCTTCGGGCCGGTGCTGACCATCATCGGCGCCAAGGACGAAGCCGACGCGGTCAAGATCGCCAATGATACGCCGTATGGCCTCGCCGGCTACGTCACGGGTGCGACGGTCGAGGACGCCAAGCGCGTCGGCCGCCAGATCCGCGCCGGCAACGTCAACCTGCAGGGCGTGCCCAACGACCGCACTGCGCCGTTCGGCGGCTACAAGCAGTCCGGCAACGGCCGCGAATGGGGCAAGTTCGGCCTCGAGGACTTCCTCGAAGTGAAGGCCGTCGCCGGCTTCAACGCGGCGTAAGTTCTTCCGTCTGAACAAACGAAGCGCCGGAGCGGGCAACCCCTCCGGCGTTTTTTATCGCTGTCCTGTCATTGCGAGGCGTCGCGAAGCGACGAGCCCGGAATCCATTCCTCCACAAACTCCGTCGCACAATGGATTCCGGTGGTTCGCGCCGAAGAGGCGCGCCCCGGAATGACGCCAGAGAGTTTCGCATTCCGAGGAAAGATCTCGGAGGGTGGGCAAAGGCGCGCTCTTTGCGCGACGTGCCCACCATCGCGCGACGAACGAGAGATGGTGGGCACGCTTCGCTTTGCCCACCCTACGAGACCGTGCTCGCGGCGCGTCTATCCCCCCACCGCGCCCTGCGTGTTCACATACAGCGCGTAGATCGACTGGCTCGCGGCCATGAACAGGCGGTTGCGCTTGACGCCGCCGAAGCAGACGTTGGCGCAGCGCTCCGGCAGGGCGATGCGGCCGATCATGACGCCGTCGGGCGCGAACACCACGACGCCATCGAGCTCGGGATCGCCCATGCCCCAGCCGCACCAGAGATTGCCGTCGATGTCGCAGCGCATGCCGTCGGGCGTGCCCGGCCCGGCATCGATATGGACGCGCTTGTTTGCGATCGTGTTGCCCTCGGGCGAGACGTCATAGGCGAGGATCTTGCGGTTCGGCACCCCACGCGATTCCACGACATAGAGAATCTTCTCGTCCGGCGAGAAGCACAGCCCGTTCGGTCCAAGCACGCCTTCGGCGACGATGGTCGCCTTGCCGGTCGCGGGATCGAGCCGATAGACGTTGGGCTCGATCTCGGGCTCGGCCTTGTAGCCCTCGTAATTGCCGAGCAGGCCGAAGGTCGGGTCGGTGAACCAGATCGAGCCGTCCGATTTAACAACGACATCGTTCGGCGAGTTCAAGCGCTTGCCGTTGAATTGATCGATCAGCACGGTGATGCTGCCGTCATACTCGGTGCGCACCACGCGCCGGCCGCCGTGCTCGCAGGTGATCAGCCGGCCCTGCCGGTCTCGCGTGTTGCCGTTGGCAAAATTCGAGGGCTTGCGGAACACGCTGACCGCACCGGTCTCTTCCTCCCACTTGAGGATGCGCTGGTTCGGGATGTCGCTGCACAGCAGATAACGTCCGTCGCCGAACCACACCGGCCCCTCGGCCCAGCGCAGGCCGGTCGCCAGCCGCTCCACCGCCGACAGTTTCAGCCAGTATTTTTCGAAGCGGGGATCGAGCGCTTTGATCGCGGGATCGGGATAATAGGTCGCCGGCCGCCAACCAGGCCGTTCCTCCGTGTGGGACGATGCCTCATTCATGCCGGTTCTCTCGTTTCGTTCCCTCTGGACAATCCTGCTATCATTAGAGACACGTGATCGCAAATTCGGTCACCAACGGCGAGGGACGACATGCCGCGTATTCTGATGACGGGAGCTTCGGGCGGGATCGGGACGAGCCTGCGGAAGCTGTTGCCGCCGATCTACCCGGATCTCCTACTGTCCGATATCAAGCCGCCGGCTGATCTCGGCCCCGATGAAAAATTCAAGGCCGCGGACCTCGCCGACCTCGCGCAATGCGAGGCGATCTGCGAGGGCGTCGACGGCATCCTGCATTTCGGCGGTTATTCGGTCGAAGGCACCTGGGATCAGATCCTCCAGGCCAACATCATCGGCGGCTACAACCTGTTCGAGGCGGCGTACCGCAAGGGCGTCAAGCGCGTGGTGTTCGCCTCGTCGAACCACGCCGTCGGCTTCTACCCGCGCCATCACAAGATCGGCACCGACGTCACCCCGCGCCCCGACGGCCGCTATGGCATCAGCAAGGTGTTCGGCGAGGCCGTCGGCGCGCTCTACGCCGACAAGCATGGGCTGAAGGTGACTTGCCTGCGCATCGGCAATTTCGGCGACATGCCGCTCGACAAGCGCCGGCTCTCGATCTGGCTCAAGCCGGACGATCTCGTGCAGCTCTGCCGCATCGGGCTCGAGCATCCCGACATCCATTTCGAGATCTTCTACGGTGCCTCCTTCAACGAGCGCGCCTGGTGGGACAACCACCGCGCCTACGAATTCGGCTATCGCCCCACCGGCCGCGCCGAAGATTTCCGTGAGCACGCCATGGCCGAGCAGGCCAAGCTGAAGCCGGATCCGGTCGGCGATTACTTCCAGGGCGGCACGTTCTGCAGCATGGAGTTCGACGCTGATCCGGATCGTGTGATCGACTGGAATAAGCGGTAGAGATCGTTCACCGGCCGAGCGTCAACAGCGGCTTGCCGGTCTCGACAATGTAGGTCGCAAGCTCCGCGGCGTTGCCGCTGCCGACATTCTTCACGGCGTGATGCACTCCGTGAGGAATGAGCAGCACGTCCCCGGCTTTCAGGATGACGGGCGGCCTCCCGTCGAGCCGATATTCCAGCTCGCCTTCGATCAGATAGACGAGTTCTTCGCCCGGGTGGCTGTGCCTGACGGCAACGACGCCCGGAGGAAAGTCGACGCGAACCTGGATGACCTCGCGCCCGGGCGCACTCAGCGCTTCCTTCATGAGATGTGTGCGCTTGATGTCGCCCAGTCGTGGCTCTTCGGATCGTGCCGAGAGTGAAGCCAGGCTAATTGCGGCGATCAGCGCCGCCGCAACCACGATTCCACGTTTCGTCATGTGAATGTCCTTTCGGATTGTGCAGGATGTTGTCGGTGAGCGCATCAACCGGCGGCAGCCGCCGGTGTTGCGCGAAAGCTGATGGCCATGCGGTTGTAGGCGTTCATCAGGCTGATCGCGATCGTGAGGTCCACGAGCTCACGCTCTTCGAACACGGCGCGTGCGGCCTGGTATGCCTCGTCGGGCACGCCGGTCTCGGCAACCCGCGTCACCGTCTCCGCCCAGGCCAGGGCAGCCTTTTCGCGTTCGCCGAAGAGATTGCCGGCCTCGCGCCATGCCTGCAGCAGTGCGACCTTCTCGACCTTTTCTCCCTTGTTGAGCAGGTCGCGGGTGTGCATGTCCAGGCAGTAGGCGCAATTGTTGATCTGCGAGATCCGCAGATAAACCAGCTCGATCAGCGTGGCGGAAAGCCGGCTCTGCAGGACGTAGCCGTAGACACCCCCGAGCGCCTTGATGCCTGCCGGCGCGATCTGGTTGTAGTCGAGACGCTTACTCATGTTTCTCTCCTTGGCGGTGATTCTGCTGGATGGCGGTGGTCGGATCCTTCTCGCTGCTATCGATGGCGAACACCGCGAGCAGCGCGAGCCCCGCCGAGGATGAATCGTATTTTCATGGCGGGGCTCCTGTTTTCAAATGCGTGTCTGTTGCGCTGTGGTGTGAGCTCTCACCTGCGGATGACGGCCTTCAGCGAGTCCGTGAACACCCAGAAGGAAGCGGCGAGCAGGCCGACGTCCTTCAGCAGGAACTGACCCGGAGCGACCGTGATCGCGGGGACCCCGAGCTCCGGCACGACGACGCCGGGCGTCGAGATCATGAAGCTCAGCGTGGTGACGAACAGCCCGGCCGACAACAGGCCGCCGGCCGCGGAGTAGATCGGGCTGGACAGGCGGAGCGCGATCAGGAGCCCGATGCTGAGTTCGACGAAGCCGAGAAAGGTCGAGAAGCCGCGCACCGAGAACAGCGTGTAGAACCACCGCAGCAGCGGGCTGTTCTCGACCAGGGGCACCAGCCCCTGCGCTTCGTAGTCGGTGAATTTCATTCCGCCGAACCAGGCGTAGATGATTGCGAGCGACGCGTAGAGACCGATCCGGCTGATCGGTTCGGCGTAAGCGAGCAGGCGTTCAGACTGTTCGCGCCAACTGATCGTGCGGCGCAGGGCGATCGATAAGGTGGACGATTGGCTGATGATGCGTGACATGGTGATCTCCGTTTGATGCCGGTTGTTCGCTCACGCACTCACGTGCGTGTGCAGGTTGTAGCGAGGGGCGGGAATGGCGCTCGAGAGCTTGTTCGTCATGGCAAGCCGCGCGCTCTCGTGGCGATCCCACTCCGACTTGTCGGCGAGCGCCGGGATCGTCACGACTTCGCCGAGGTCGAGACCGGCGAGGGCCGCGTCGACCATGTCGCCGGCCGACATGACGATCTCTGCCGGCAACTGGTGAACCGGCGTGCCCGCGATGTCCCAAAACTCCGTCGCAGTGGCGCCCGGCAGCACGGCCTGAATGCGGATGCCCTTCCCGGCGAGCTCGTGAACGAGTGACTGGGTGAATGCGAGCACGAAAGCTTTCGATCCGCCGTAGACGCCATTGAGCAGCTCCGGCGCGATCGCGACGATGGAAGCGATGTTGATGATCGTGCCGTGGCCGCGGGCGATGAATCCGGGCACCGCTGCGTAGGTCAGGCGCGTCAGTGCACCGACGTTGAGACGGATCATGTCCTCCATCTTGTCGATGTCGGAATCGATCAGCGGGGCCGAGGCGCCGACGCCGGCGTTGTTGACCAGCACCGAAATGTCGCCGTTGGTTCTGATGAGTTGCTCGACGCGGCGGAGGTCGGCAGGGGATGTGAGATCGGCTTCCACCGTTTCCACCTTGCGGCCAGTTTCGTTGCCGAGCCTGCGCGCGAGCGATGCGAGCCGCTGCCTGTTGCGCGCAACGAGGATGAGGTCGTGGCCGCGCTTCGCCAGGCGATCGGCGTAGATCGCGCCGATTCCGGTCGAAGCTCCGGTGATGAGGGCAGTGCCTGTTCTGGTCTGGGTCATTTTCGTCTCTCCTTCGGTTTGGGTGCGGAGAGGAATAGGCACTTCCGGAAATGGTGGGTATCTGGCAAAATCGGGATCTTTCCTTCCAGAATATGGAAGTGTCCCATGGATCGTCTCGAAAGCATGTCGGTGGTCTTGGCGGTGGCGGAGGCGGGCAGCCTGTCTGCTGCCGCGCGCCGTCAGAAAATGCCGTTGGCAACGGTGAGCCGGAAGGTTTCGGAGCTCGAGGAGCACCTCCAGACCAAGCTGTTTCATCGCTCGAGCCGCGCGCTCGTCCCAACGGACGCCGGTCGCTCCTACATCGCCGCGGCCAAGCGAATTCTCGCCGATCTCACCGAAGCCGAGCGCGTTGCCTCCGGCGAATACACCACGCCGCGTGGAGATCTCAGCATCACGACGCTGGTCGCGCTCGGTCGGCTCTGCTTGCAGCCGATCCTTGCCGAGTTCCTTGCGGCATTTCCGGAAGTGGACGTTCAGCTCATCTTGCAGGACCGGACGCTCAACCTTCTGGACGAGAACATTGACGTCGCGCTTCGTGTCGGCGATCTCGCCGACAGCGGCCTGATCGCCGTGCGGGTGGGGGAAATTCACCGCGTCGCCTGCGCCAGCCCATCCTATCTGAAGCTGCGGGGAACGCCGAAGGCTCCCGATGATGTCTCCGCCCACGACTGCATCAGCTATCCTCCGCTTCAATCGCCGGGCACGTGGAGATTCAAACGAGGGCAGACCGAGTATGCAGTGCCGGTGCGGTCGCGCTTCATTGCGAGCAATCTGGAATCGGCCATCGATGCCGCGCGCGCAGGCATCGGGATCACCGTCGTGTTCTCCTATCTGGCGTCGGATGCGCTGAGGTCTGGAGAGCTCGTTGCGCTCCTGCAGGACTTTCAGCCGCCGCCGCAGCCGGTCAGCTTCGTCTACTCGCCCAACCGCTTCATGCCGGCGAAGCTGCGAGCGTTTCTCGACTTCGCAGGGCCGCGCCTGAGGGCGCGCTTGGCCGACATGCCCGGAAACGTTGCGCCGCGGAGGCCGCGGACGTAACTGTGGGCCCGCACATCAGAAATGCAGGTTGAGCCGCAACAGCGCTTGGTGCCGCTCGAACTGATCGAGGTTGAGGCTGCGAACGTCGCCGATCGCCTGGCCGGCAACCTGCATCTGCCAGGTGCCGGAGATGCCGACCTCCTTCGAGATGTTGTAGGAGAAGGTTGGGCCAGCAAAGACTGCGTCTCCCAAAAAGCGGTCGAGGCCGCCGCCGTCATAGGCCCGCGCGTAGCGTACGCCGAGGCCGAAGAGAAGGTCGGGATGCACGGCATACGAGATCGCGGCCTGGAGCTGCATCTCGGAATCGTGTCGCCAAAGATTGGTCGAGATCTCGCGGGTTCCGCCGGTCCCGTACCAGACGTTGAAGGCGGCGAACAGCCTGTCCTTGACCAGCTCGCGATCGAACAGCGCGGCAAACTCTGCGCCATATTGCGCGATGTGCATGCCGCTGCCGTCGTCGATCCGGCTCCAGCCGGGCTGCGCATGGAGAGTCAGCCCAAAGGGCGCGACGGCGCGATCGAGCAGCTTGTAGCGCAGTTCGAGCGCCACCCCGCCGAAAGCGAGGTCGCGATGATCGGCCAGTCCCGGAACGCCATTGATGTGATGTCCGGTCAGCGCGAATCCCGGCGCGATCCGGAAGTTGTCCGAGACCGTGTATTTGACCTGATTGAGATTGGCCCAGGCTGCGTAAGTGCCGGAGCGCTTGCCGAATGCGCCGACATTCTCGAACTCGATCTCCATTTCGCCGGGCTTGCCGATGTCGGAGCCCATGCTGAAACCGAAGATGTGCTCGGTGTCGATCTCCGAATGAGCCGACGGCAAACCTCCCGCCAGCTTGCTGACGCCGGGGGCCGGTGCTGAGCCGGGCCAGGCATAGGCGAGGCCGCGTGGACCGTCGTCGGCAGAGGCGGAGACGCAACTCGCCAGATGACCGGCGACGACAATTGCGGCCGTTATTGCGGCCCGCAAGCTCAACTTTCTCAGCACGACATCCACCAACCCGCGCGAACCAAGGACACTGATCGACGCAAGGAGCTTGGTTCACGCGAAGCCCCTGCGATTGCAAGTCATTCGCAACAAACATTCCACAGAATGGCCGGGCGTGCAACTATTTGCTAATCATTCTTAGTTGCGTTCAATGGAGCTGCGGTGGGCTGGCGGGCCGGAGACGTCCGCGCCGGAGAGGCTGGAAGCGGGAGATCCCGTGCGCGTCGGGCGCCGTCCCGTGCGGCAATGCCGTGCGGTCCTCAGGAGCGCCAGAAACCAAGCGTCAGGCCTGCAAGTCGAGTTATTGACAATCAGGGCGTTGGCCTTACCACCACGACAAAAGCTGAAGGGAGCGCCCTGATGACGAGTGGCTTGCGCAAGGGTCTGACGAGCTATGGCGATGCCGGCTTTTCGCTGTTCCTGCGCAAGGCGTTCATCAAGGCCATGGGCTATTCCGATGACGCGCTGGAGCGCCCGATCGTCGGCATCACCAACACCTATAGCGACTACAATCCCTGCCACGGCAACGTCCCGCAGATCATCGAAGCCGCCAAGCGCGGCGTGATGCTGTCGGGCGCGATGCCGTTCGTGTTCCCCACCATCTCGATCGCGGAGAGCTTTGCGCATCCGACCTCGATGTACCTGCGCAATCTGATGGCGATGGACACCGAGGAGATGATCCGCGCCCAGCCGATGGATGCGGTGATCGTGATCGGCGGCTGCGACAAGACGCTACCGGCGCAGGTGATGGCCGCGATCAGCGCCGATTTGCCGACGGTGGTCATCCCCGTCGGGCCGATGGTGGTCGGTCATCACAAGGGTGAGGTGCTGGGGGCCTGCACCGATTGCCGCCGTCTCTGGGCGAAATATCGCGCCGGCGACATGGACGATGCCGAGATCGAGGCGGTGAATGGCCGCCTCGCGCCGTCGGTCGGCACCTGCATGGTGATGGGCACGGCCTCGACCATGGCCTGCATGATCGAGGCGATGGGCCTGTCGCTGCCGATGAGCGCGACGATTCCGGCGCCGCATGCCGAGCGCTTCCGTCTCGCCGAGGCCAGCGGCAAGGTTGCCGCCGAGATGGCCAAGACCAAGGGGCCGAAGCCGAGCGACGTGTTGACGCCGGCCTCGTTTAGGAACGCGCAAGTCGTGCTGCAGGCGATCGGCGGCTCGACCAACGGCTTGATCCATCTGACCGCGATGGCGCATCGCTCGCCGCACCGGCTCGATCTCGCAGCGTTCGACCAGATCGGCCGCGAGGTGCCGGTGCTGGTCGATCTCAAGCCGTCCGGCGAGCATTATATGGAGCACTTCCACCACGCTGGTGGCGTGCCGAAGCTGCTGGCGCAGCTCGGTGATCTCGTCGACCTCGATGCCAAGACCATCAGCGGCCAGACGTTGCGGGAGATCGCGGCGAATGCGGAGGACGTGCCGGGCCAGGATGCGATTCGTCCGCGTGATAATCCGATCAAGAAGGAGGGCGGCCTCGCCATCCTGCACGGCAATCTCGCCCCGCGCGGCGCGGTCATCAAGCAATCCGCCGCCAGCCCGAAGCTGCTGCAGCACACCGGGCGCGCCGTCGTGTTCGAATCCGTCGAGGACATGACCTTGCGGGTCGACGATCCCGATCTCGACGTCAACGCCGACGACGTGCTGGTGCTGCGCAACGCCGGCCCGAAGGGCGCGCCGGGCATGCCGGAAGCCGGTTATCTGCCGATCCCGAAGAAGCTCGCGCGCGGCGGCATCAAGGACATGGTGCGCATCTCGGATGCGCGCATGAGCGGCACCGCGTTCGGCACCATCGTGCTGCACATCACCCCGGAATCCGCCGTCGGCGGGCCGCTGGCGCTGGTTGAGAACGGCGACATGATCCGCCTCGATGTGGCCAAGCGCAGCATCGAGCTCTTGGTTGACGCCGCCGAGCTGGAGCGGCGCCGCGCTGCGTTGAAGCCGGTAGCCGCGCCGGAAGAGGCGCGGCGCGGCTACGCCTGGCTGTTCAACGAGACCATCCTGCAGGCCGACGAGGGCTGCGATTTCGACTTCATGCAGAGAACGGGCCCCGCGAAGGGCTGAGCCACCGCCTCGCTACTTCCCCTTGCTCGTGAACTTCTTCACGGCGGTGCGGAACGCTTCCGTGTTCATCGCCATGATGATCTTGTGCTCCTCGGCATCGAGCTGCTGCTTCACCGGCGTGGTCGCCGCTTGATAGACCAGCTGCTTGGTGCCGGCGATTGAAGCCGGCGGGTTCTGCGCGAGACGCTCGGCAAGTTTTCGCGTCGCGGTCTTCAACTCGGCCGCGGGGACGGTCTTGGCAACCAAGCCCCATTCATAGGCCTGCTGCGCGGTAAAATTATCCTCGGCGAGAAAGATCTGCAGCGCCCGGCGGGAGCCGACCGTGCCGACGATGCCGACCGTCGAGCCGCCGTCCGGCGACACCCCGATCTTGGCATAGGCCGGCGTGAACTTGGCATCGTCAGCGGCGATGCAGAGATCGGTGACGAAGGCGAGGCCCATGCCGGCGCCGGCGGCCGAGCCGTGCACGCTCGACAGCGAGATCTTCGGCATGCGCCTGATGATCTCGATGAAGGCGTGATAGTGCTTCAATAGCTCGCCGACGACGGGTGTCACCGTGCCGGCTTCGGCTGCGGCCCCGATCGTCTGCAGATCGCCGCCGGCGCAGAACGCGCGGCCTTCGCCTTCGAGCACCACGACGCGGATGTCGTCGGCGCCTTCGATATAGGTTGCGAGCTGCTCGAGCTTCTGGGCAATCGCAAGATCGATCGCGTTGAATGCGGCAGGGCGGTTCAGCGTGATGGTCGCGATCGGGCCGTCGACCTTGAGCAGGGCGGGATCGTCGGGCTTTGAGACGGGAGCGGTCATCTGGATTCTCCGGCGGGAGGTCGAGGCTCGAACTAAATCGCAGAAGGGCAGGGGTGACAATCCCCGAACCACCGCTCTTGCGCCGGGCGGAACGATAGGCTCAAATGGAGCCGCTTTCGCCAAGGGACGGACACGAGCGCCGGCTCCTCGCAAGGCCAGCAAGCAAAATCAGCGAGAGAGGAGGCGGCATGGGTCACGCTCGTGTCTTCCGGAAATGGGCTGTCCGATGAGTGGCTCGGTGATCATCGTCGGTGCCGGCCATGGCGGCTACCAGATCGCGGCATCGCTGCGCCAGGCCGGCTTTGCCGAGCGCATCTGCCTGATCAATGACGAGCCGCATCTGCCCTATCAGCGGCCGCCGCTGTCCAAGGCCTACATCAAGGGCTCCGCGGGCCCGGAGAGCCTGATGTTCAGGCCTGAGAAGTTTTACCAGGACCAGAGGATCGAGCTGATCGCCGGCCGCGCCGCCTCGATCGACCGCGCCGCGCGTAAGGTGCATCTCGCATCCGGCGAGACGCTGGACTATTGGCACCTCGTGCTGGCGACCGGCGCGCGCAATCGCCTGCTCGATCTGCCCAATGCCAATCTGCCCGACGTGAAATATCTGCGCATTCTCGATGACAGCGAGGCGCTGCGCGCGATCATGCCGTCGAAGACGCGCGCCGTGATCATCGGCGCCGGCTTCATCGGCCTCGAATTTGCCGCGACCGCCCGCATCAAGGGCCTCGAGGTCGACGTGCTTGAGCTCGCCCCGCGCGTGATGGCGCGGGCGGTGACGGCGGAGGTCTCGGAGTATTTCCAGGACCGCCACCGCGAGGCCGGCATCCGTATCCATCTCGGTGTGCAGGCGACCTCGATCGAAGCCGAGGCCGGCAAGGTCACCGGCGTGTCCTTGAGCGACGGGCGGCATCTGCCGGCCGACCTCGTCGTGGTCGGCGTCGGCGTGCTGCCGAACATCGAACTCGCGGCCGAGGCAAGGCTGCCGGTCGCCGCCGGCATCATCGTCGATGAATATCTGTCGACGGCTGATCCCAGCATTTCGGCCATTGGCGATTGCGCGCTGTTCGCAAGCCCGCGCTTCGGCGGATCGCTGCGGCTGGAATCGGTGCAGAACGCCACCGATCAGGCCCGCTGCCTCGCAGCAAAGCTGACCGGGGATAAGAAACCGTACGACAGCCATCCCTGGTTCTGGAGCGATCAGGGCGACGACAAGCTCCAGATCGCGGGGCTGACGACCGGCTACGACCGCGTCGTGCTGCGCGGCGATCCCGCCAGGAAGGCGTTCTCGGCGTTCTGCTATCACGGCGACAAGCTGCTCGGAATCGAATCCATCAACCGCGCCGGCGATCACATGTTCGGCCGGAGATTGCAGGCTATGGACCGCTCCATCACGCCGGAGCAGGCCGCGGACGAGAGCTTCGACCTCAAGAGCGCGCTGGCCTAGCTCGAGCCCTGCCGCTCCGCGCGAAGCGCCGCCGAGACTTCCGCAATCGTCGGCATCGACGGTGCTGCACCCATGCGTTGCACGCTGACCGATGCGGCGACATTGGCGTAGCCCAGCGCGCTCTCGATCGGCTGACCATCGGCGAGCAGCGCCGCGACAGCGCCGACAAAACAATCACCCGCGCCGGTCGTGTCCACCGGGGTTACATTGCGGCCTTCAATAGTCAAAAGTCGGTCGTCCACCAGCGCAATCACTCCCCGCTTGCCCAGCGTGACGCAAATGATCTGATCACGGTTCATCTGGATATGCCTCGCTGCATCGGCAATGCGATCATAGGGATCGTTGTCCGCAAGCTCGGTCTCGGCCAGCAAACCCAGCTCGGTCTCGTTCAGCACGAGAATATCCACGAGCGCCAGCAACTCGCCCGAGATCTTTTGTGCCGGCGCCGGGTTCAGCACGGTCGTGGCCCCGGCCTCACGCGCCCGCGCAAAGAACGCGGCAATGGTCGGCAACGGGATCTCGAACTGGCTGACGGCGACATCACCCTTTGCCAGCGGCGCGGCCGCCACATCCTCCGCGCTGACCAGCGCGTTGCTGCCGGGAATAACGATGATGGTGTTGTCGGCCTCCGCGACTGTAATGATAGCGGTGCCGGTATGCACCTCCGGCGTCTCGCGCACCGAGCCGAGATCGACGCCCTGTGCATTGAGGAACGCCCTCAGCTCCGCGCCGAACGAATCCCTGCCCAGCCGGCCGATTAGCGTGGTCGGCGCGTCGAGCCGTGCCGCCGCGACAGCCTGGTTCGCGCCCTTGCCGCCTGGGAAATACAGCACCTGGCGGCCGGCGACGGTCTCGCCGATTCGTGGATGGCGATCGGCCGTCGCCACCACATCCATGTTGATGCTGCCGGCGACGTAAACCCGCCCCATCTTTTCTAGACCCTGATCTCGAACTCGTGCCTGACCTTGGCGATATCGACCAGCGTCGGCAAGCCGGCCTCGTTGCCGAGGCGCTGGATCTTGAAGGTGGAAGCGGCGCGGGCAAAGTCGAAATGCTCGCGCCAGCTTTTGCCGGGATGCGCGAGGTAGGAATAGACATAGGCGCCGTGGAAGACGTCGCCGGCGCCGTTGGTGTCGATCACGCGCTCGCGCGGGATCGGCATCGCCGGCATCACCTGCACCGTGCCGGTTTCGTCGTACCAGAACAGGCCCTTCTCGCCCATGGTGACGCCGCCGATCTTGCAGCCGCGGCTCTTGAGATAGTCGAGCATCTTCTCCGGCGTCAGATCCATCTGCTCGCACAGGCGCTCGGCGACGATGGCGACGTCGATGAATTCGAGCAGCTCATGGGTGTTGGTGCGCAGGCCGCCGCCGTCGAGCGAGGTCAGGATGCCGGCCTCGCGGCACACCTTGGCGTAGTGGATGGCGGCATCCGGCTGGTGGCCGTCGACATGCAGCGCGCGGCAGCCGCCGAGATTAAGCATCGGAAAGGGGTGGATGTGCTCGTCGTCGCGGCAGCGGACGATGGCGCGCTTGCCGTCCTTGGGCATGATGAAGGAGAGCGAGGACTGGTTGACCTTGCGCCCATGCAGCGAGATGCCGTACTTCGCGCACATGTCCTGGAACATGCGCCCCAGCCAGTCATTGGCTGCGGTCGCGATCAGGTCCGGCACAATGCCGAGCTTGGCGCAGCAGAACGCCGCCGTCACCGCATTGCCGCCGAAGGAGACCGCGTAGTCACGCGCCACGTGCTTCTCGTCGCCGGTCGGCATGTGGTCGGTGATGAAGACGACGTCGATATAGGTCTGTCCGATGAAGAGAGCCTGCATTGCTTGTCCGTGATGCGCTTGTGGTCCCGGCCGGCGAGATTACTCTAGCACCGGTTCCGCTCCGGAGGGACGCTGAAATTATTCGCAAAACTGCCGCCCGAAGCGCTTGAGGTCAGCATGGTCCGGGAATACGACCATCACTGGCCTATGCCAAGCCCGGACAAACGCCGTCTTTCGCTCCCGGGGTTCCCCGTCCACAAAAAGGGTGCAGAATGATCACCGGCCTCGATCACATCGTCGTTCTCGTAGGCGATATCGGTGCGGCCAAGGCGGCCTATCAGACGCTGCTCGCCCGCGCGCCGGCCTGGCAGAACTCGGGCGATGGCGCCGACCGGGTGCTGTTCACCCTCGATAACATGACCATCGAGCTGATGGCCCCTCACGGCTTCAGCGTCACCGCCGACCGCATGCGCGGACTGCTCGGCGACCAGGAAGGCATCCTCGCCAGCCTGTGCTTTCGTGTCGCCGACATCGGCAAGATGCACCGCCGGCTGGAGCGGGTGGCCCTGAGGCCTGATACGGTCGCCGAGGTCGAAAGCAGCGACGCCGCCACCGACGCCGTGCTGCACTGGAAGCGCACGCGTGCCGCGACGGAGCTGACGCGCGGCGTGCGCATGTTCTTCCTGGAGCTGGCCGACGAGCGTCCGAAGTCCGCCGTGACCGACATCGCGCCGATCGACGGGCTCGACCACGTCGTCGTCACCACGGAGGATTCCGAGCGCGCCGCCGCGCTCTACGGCGCCCGGCAGGGCCTCGATCTCGCGCTCGATCGTTCGCACCAGGACTGGGGCCAGCTGATGTTCTTCCGCTGCGGCGACCTCATCGTCGAGGTGGTGCGCCGCCCGGTCGCCGGCGGCGATGCCGCGCATGACCGGCTCTGGGGCCTGAGCTGGCGGGTCGGCGACATAGACGCCACCCGCGCCCGCCTGATCGCGAGCGGACTCGACGTCTCAGAGGTCCGCACCGGCCGCAAGCCGGGGACGCGCATCATGACCGTGCGCAACGGCACCTGCGGAATCCAGACCGTGCTGCTGGAGCGTTCGCCGAAGCCGGTGGAGTGATTCTGTCATTCCGGGGCGATGCGTAGCATCGAACCCGGAATCCATTTCGCGGCTGACTCTGCCGCCCAATGGATTCCGGGCTCGCGCCAAGAGGCGCGCCCCGGAATGACGAACATTCTCAAACTCACGCTCGCGTGCTACACGCGTCTTGTCGGCACCCAGCGAGCACCCGGTTTGGCGAAGGCAAAGCGAACTCTGAAATGGCAGCGTGACCCCGAGGGGATGCGGCTGCGCATTCTCGAAGCCGCCAAGCAGGAGTTTTCCGCCCATGGCCTTGCCGGCGCGCGCGTCGATCGCATCGCGGCCAAGGCCGGCGCCAACAAGCGCATGCTGTACTATCACGTCGGCAACAAGGACGAGCTCTATCTCGCCGTGCTCGAAGGCGCCTATGACAAGATCCGCAGCGAGGAGCGGGGGCTCGACCTCGAACATCTCGATCCGCCCGAGGCGATCCGCCGCCTGATCGAGTTCACCTGGAACTACTTCCTGCGCAACCCGGAATTCCTGTCGCTGCTGCAGACCGAGAACCTCGCGCGCGCCAAGCACCTGAAGAAATCGACCAAGGTCAAGTCGATGCACTCGCCCTTCGTCGAGATGATCCGCACCGTGGTGCGCCGCGGCGTCGAGAACGGCGATTTCCAGGTCGCGGTCGATCCGGTGCAGCTCTACATCTCCATTGCGGCGCTCAGCTTCTTCTATCTCTCCAATTCGGCAACGCTCAGCGTGATCTTCGGCCGCGATCTCCTGGACAAGAAGGCCAAGGAGGAGCGGTTGGCGCATATGGTGGGCCTCGTGTTGGCGGCATTGACAGGCAAGTCCGCCGCGCTGTTCGAGATCGGCAAGATGCCGAAGTCGCACGGCGCGGTCGTGCAAGCGGTGTAGTTCTCAAAGCTTTCTGTATCCGTCATGGCCGGGCTTGTCCCGGCCATCCACGTGCATCCGCGCGTAGGGGAGACGTGGATGCCCGGGACAAGCCCGGCCATGACGGGGAGCTGCCGCCGCAAAACGTCACAGGGAAAGCTCTGGACAGTATTTATCCAACGGGTTAATTTCTCCCATAACGAAGAAGACTGCCGGGAGTGAAAATTGGCCGAGCCGAAGCCGCAAAACGCTGTTCCCAAGCTGCTGAATGCAGCCTGGGTTCGGCCGTTCTTGTTCCTGGTCTTCATCGTCGTCGCCTGGGATCTCGCGATCCGGCTGTTCAGAATCCCCGCGTACCAGATCCCGGCGCCGCTCGACGTCGTCGCTGTGCTGCGCACCGAATGGCCGGAGCTGCTGCGCCAGTCCTGGCCGACCACCTATGCGACCGTCTGCGGCTTCCTGCTGTCGGCGCTGTTCGGCATTCCCGTCGCGATGCTGATCGCGGGCTCGAAGACGGTGGAGAGCTATATCTATCCGCTGCTGGTGTTCTCGCAATCGGTGCCGAAGATCGCGATCGCACCGCTGTTCGTGGTCTGGTTCGGTTTCGGCATCATTCCCAAGGTGATCTCGGCGTTCCTGCTCGGCTTTTTCCCTGTGGTGGTCTCCGCGGTGCAAGGCTTCAAGTCGGTCGACCCCGACATGGTCGATCTCGCCCGTGCCATGCAGGGCAGCCGCCTGCAGGTGTTTCGCGCGGTGAACCTGCCGCATGCGCTGCCGGCGATCTTCTCCGGCCTCAAAGTGTCGGTGACGCTCGCCGTGGTCGGCGCGGTGGTCGGCGAGTTCGTCGGCTCCAATTCCGGCATCGGCTACGTGATGCAGCGCTCGATCGGCACTTTCGACCTGCCGACGATGTTCGCGGCGCTGGTGATCCTGGCGCTGCTCGGCGTGGTCCTGTTCTGGATCGTCGACCGGATCGAGAAGCTGGTCATTCCCTGGCATGTCAGCCAGCGCGAAGACGTGATTTTCGCCTCGTAACTAAACAACGATCGGCCACCAACGGTCGACGCAACCAACGGCAAGGGAGAGTGACGATGAGGAAGTGGATTGGAGCTGCATCCTTAGCACTGATGGCGTTCGCAGCCGTGCCGGCGCAGGCCGCCGACAAGGTCGTGCTGATGCTGAACTGGTACGTCTATGGCGAGCACGCGCCGTTCTATTACGGCAAGGCTAAGGGCATCTATGCGGCTGAAGGCATCGAGCTCGAGATCCAGGAAGGCCGCGGCTCCGCTGCGACCACGCAGGCGGTTGCCGCCAAGACTGCCGATTTCGGCTATGTCGACGTCCCCACCATGATGCGCGCCGCGATCAAGGGCGCGCCCGTGGTCGCAACCGGCGTGCTGCTGCAAACGAGCCCGATGTCCGCCATGGGCTTCGCCGACAAGAACATCAGGAAACCGGAAGACATCAAGGGCAAGACGGTGGCGATCACGCCGGCGGACTCCATGACGCAGATCTGGCCGCTGTTCCTGAAGAAGACCGGCCTGAAGGAGAGCGACTTCAAGACCGTCGCCGGCGACGGCCAGACCAAGCTCAATGCCGTCATCAACGGCCAGGCCGATCTGTTGCTCGGCTACGTCATGGACCAGTCGATGAAGATCAAGGACGCCACCGGCAAGGATGTCTATCCGATCAAGTTCGCCGACTACGGCATCAACATGGTGTCCTCGGGCGTCATCGCCAATACCGACTATGTGAAGGTCAATGCCGATCTCGTCCGCCGCTTCATGTCAGCGACCACGAAAGCGGTCGAGGCCGCCGAGAAGGAGCCGAAGGCCGCGGCGCAATCGATCCTCGATGCCAACCCCAAGGGCGGCAAGATCGACACGCTGACGCAGGGTTTTGAGCTGACCATCCCGCTGTACCGGACCGCGGAGACCAAGGGCAAGCGGCCGTTCCAGGTCACCGACCAGAACATGACCGAGACCGTCAATCTGCTGGTCGAATATGGCGGCCTTGACGCCAAGGCCAAGGAGAACCCGAAGGCTTTCTACACCAGCGATTACCTGCCGAAGAGCGGCTCGTGAAACCTGCGACTGTCATGACTGAAACCGCGCAGCCGGCCGCTCGTCTGAGACTGGTGAGCGACCGGGCTGCCGGCGATGCGTCGGGCATCAAGCTGTCGGGCGTGTCGAAGACCTACCGGACGCGCGACGGCGACGTGCCGTCGCTGCGGCCGCTCGACTTCCACATCAATGACGGCGAGTTCTTCGTCGTGGTCGGGCCAAGCGGCTGCGGCAAGTCCACGCTGCTCAAATTGATCTCGGGCCTGCTGGCGCCGACCACGGGCGAGATCCTGGTCGAGGGCCAGAAGGTGACGACGCCGCACGGCAATGTCGGCATCGTGTTCCAGAACGCGCTGCTCTTGCCCTGGCGCAACATCCTCTCCAACGTGATGCTGCCGATCGACATGAAGCGCCTGCCGCGCCAGGAATATCTCGACCGCGCCAAGTCGCTGCTGAAGCTGGTCGGCCTCGAAGGCTTCGAGAAGAAGCTGCCCTGGCAGCTCTCCGGTGGCATGCAGCAGCGCGCCTCGATCTGCCGCGCGCTGGTGCATGATCCGAAGATCATGCTGATGGATGAGCCGTTCGGCGCGCTCGACGCGCTGACGCGCGAGCGCATGAATGTCGAATTGATGCGGATCCAGCGCGAGACGAAGAAGACCGTGCTCCTGATCACGCATTCGATTCCGGAAGCCGTGTTCCTCGCCGACCGCGTGCTGGTCATGACCGAGCGCCCCGGCGCGATCGCGGCGATCTACGACGTGCCGCTGCCGCGCCCGCGCTCGCTCGACGCGATGGCGGATCCGGTTTTCACCGAGCTCGTGCAGCGCATCCGCAAGCATTTCTTCTCGCAAGGTGCGCTGGATTAGGGCGATGGCGTCAACTCCGAACTTTCGGCCGTCATGGCCGGGCTTGTCCCGGCCATCCACGTCTCGCTCCGCCCGGCAAAGAACGTGGATGCCCGGGACAAGCCCGGGCATGACGACCTTCATAGGACTATGTCGGTGCGCCTGAAGCTGCGAGACATCGCCTTCTTCGAACGTCCCGTGCAGTTCGCGCGGCCATTCCGCTTCGGTGCGATCACGATCAACGCGACGCCGCAGCTGTTCGTGCGGGCCGAGATCGAGGTCGAGGGCCGGGGCACCGCCATCGGTGCCAGCGCCGAGCTGCTGGTGCCAAAGTGGTTCGACAAGCGGCCGGAATTGTCGCCGGCGCAGACGGTCGACGGCTTGCGTCGCTCGCTGGAGATCGCGCGCGGACTCTATCTGGCGCGGACCGGATACCAGACCGCGTTCGATCTGCATGCCTCGTGCATCGGTGCCCAGGTCGCGACCTGCGCGAAGAAGAATATTCCGGCTCTTGCGGCGGCTTATGGCCCCGCGGAGATCGACAAGGCCATCCTCGATGCGCTGCTCCGCGCCGTTGAGACCAGTTTCTTTGACGGAATGGCCGCGAACATCGCTGGTATCGACGCGCGGCTTTGTCCTGACCTGAGCGAGCGGGACATCAGGACGTTTCTCTCCGGCCGGGTGCCGCTGGAGCGTGTTGCCATCAGGCATACCGTCGGCCTTGATGACCTCGTAGAAGGCGAGGGCGGCGTTGCCGATCCGCGTGAGAATACCGGCGCACGCTATTTCAAGCTCAAGCTGTCCGTCGATCCGGCTGCCGATGCAGCGCGGCTTGCGCGGATCGGCAAGGAGCTCGACACGCTCGGACGCGACTACAGAGTGACGCTCGATGCCAACGAGCAGTATGCGGATCTCGCCGCGTTGCAGGCCTTGATGGACCGGCTCGATCATGACGCGACGCTGCGCCCGATCGCCACGCGCCTGCTCTATGTCGAACAGCCGATGCCGCGCGACATCACGCGGCAATCGCCGCTCGGCTCGCTCGCCGCGCGCGGCTTCATCATCGACGAGGCCGACGATTCCTACGATGCGTTCCCGGCAGCGCGGGCGCTCGGCTATCGCGGCATCTCCTCGAAATCCTGCAAGGGCCTCTACAAGTCCATCGTCAATGCCACGCGCGCGGCGAAATGGAGTGTGGAAGGCGAGACCTTGTTCGTGACAGGCGAGGACCTGACCTGCCAGGCCGGTCTCGCCGTGCAGCAGGACCTCGCGCTCGGCGCCTTCATCGGCATCACCCATGCCGAGCGCAACGGCCATCACTATGTCGACGGCTTTGGCGAGGCGCCGGCCGCCGAAGCTGCGGCCTTCGCGGCCGCACATCCCGATCTCTATGCCGATGCCGGGCAGGGCATCCGCCTCTCCATTCACGACGGCGATCTCCTGACGGGATCGCTTCACACAGCAGGCTTTGCCACCGCGGTCCATCCGGACTGGTCGGCGCTGCGCCCGCTCGAACAGCCAACACCAATTCAGGAGCAATTGGCATGACCACCCAACGCCTCGGCCTCATCATGAACGGCGTCACCGGCCGCATGGGGCTCAACCAGCATCTGATCCGCTCGATCGTCGCGATTCGCGACCAGGGCGGCGTCCGCCTGAAGAACGGTGACCGCGTCATGCCCGATCCGATCCTGGTCGGCCGCAATGCCGAGAAGGTCGAGGCGCTGGCCAAGCGCTACAACATCACGCGCTGGACCACCGATCTCGATGCCGCGCTCGCCGACAAGAACGACACCATGTTCTTCGACGCCGCGACGACGCAGGCGCGCCCCGGCTTGCTGACCCAGGCCATCAACGCGGGCAAGCATGTCTATTGCGAGAAGCCGATCGCGACGAATTTTGAGGAAGCCGTCGAGGTCGTGAAGCTCGCCAATGCCAAGGGCGTCAAGCACGGCACGGTGCAGGACAAGCTGTTCCTGCCGGGGTTGAAGAAGATCGCCTTCCTGCGCGATTCCGGCTTCTTCGGCCGCATCCTCTCGGTGCGCGGCGAATTCGGCTATTGGGTGTTCGAAGGCGGCTGGCAGGAAGCGCAGCGGCCGTCCTGGAACTACCGCAGCGAAGATGGCGGCGGCATCATCCTCGACATGGTCTGCCATTGGCGCTACGTGCTCGACAACCTCTTCGGCAACGTCCAGAGCGTCAGCTGCATCGGCAACACCGACATTTCCGAGCGCTATGACGAGCAGGGCCAGAAGTACAAGGCGACCGCGGACGATTCCGCCTACGCCACCTTCCAGCTCGAAGGCGGCATCATCGCCCACATCAACATGTCCTGGGTGACGCGCGTCTATCGCGACGACCTCGTCACCTTCCAGGTCGACGGCACGCTCGGCTCGGCGGTCGCGGGCCTCTCCGACTGCATGATCCAGGCGCGGCAGGCGACGCCTCGGCCGGTGTGGAATCCCGACGAGAAGCGGCTGCACGATTTCTACGGCGACTGGCAGAGGGTGCCCGACAACGTCACCTACGACAACGGCTTTAGGGAGCAATGGGAGATGTTCATCCGCCACGTCTACGAGGACGCTCCTTACAAGTTCACCCTGCTCGAAGGCGCCAAGGGCGTGCAGCTCGCCGAATGCGCGCTGAAGAGCTGGAAGGAGCGGCGCTGGATCGACGTCGCGCCCATCAAGGTGTGACATTCCGATGCTCATGATTTCGTCATTGCGAGCGAAGCGAAGCAATCCAGACTGCCTCCGCGGAAAGACCCTGGATTGCTTCGTCGCTTCGCTCCTCGCAATGACGGAGAGAGGACCAAAATGAACAAGCCAGTCCAACCGATGTCATCCCTGTCGCTGAAGCTGCCCAAAGCCGATCGCTCGATCGAGACCTATCGGCTCGCGGCCTCGCGCACGTTCCCCGCAAAGCTCGAAGGGCCGCTGAACCGCATCGCCTTCTCGGCCGTGCACACGGTCGCCGATCCCTTCGCCGACAACGATCCCTGGCTGTCGGTTGCGGTCGACTGGGACAAGACCATCGCCTTCCGCGAGCACGTCTGGGACCTCGGCCTCGGCGTTGCCGAAGCCATGGACACCGCGCAGCGCGGCATGGGGCTGGACTGGCCGACCTCGCTGGAGCTGATCACGCGCTCGGTCGCCGCCGCCAAGCGCCGCAACGCGCTGGTGTTCTCCGGTGCAGGCACGGATCATCTCGCAGTGGAGGACGCGAGAAACCTCGACGACGTCATCCGCGCCTATGAGGAGCAGATCTCGGCAGTGGAGAAGGTCGGCGGCCGCATCATCCTAATGGCCTCGCGGGCCCTGGCAAAACTCGGTCGCAATGCCGACGATTACGCCAAGGTCTATGACCGCGTGCTTTCGCAGGTCCGTGAGCCCGTTATCATCCATTGGCTCGGCGACATGTTCGATCCGGCACTGGCGGGATATTGGGGCACCGGGGATCTCGACAAGGCCATGGACATTGCGGTCGCCATCATCAACGGCAACGCCGCCAAGGTCGACGGCGTCAAGGTCTCGCTGCTCGACAAGCAGCGCGAGATCGACATGCGTCGCCGCCTCGACAACCGCATCAAGATGTATACCGGCGACGATTTCAACTACGCGGAGCTGATCGCCGGCGACGAGCAGGGCTTCTCGCATGCGCTGCTCGGCATCTTCGATGCTATCGCGCCGGCGGCGTCCTACGCGCTGTCGCGGCTGGCGGCAGGCGACGAAGCCGGCTTCCACGACGTGCTTGGCCCGACGGTCCCGCTGTCGCGTCACATCTTCAAGGCGCCGACGCGCTTCTACAAGACCGGCGTCGTGTTCATGGCCTATCTCAACGGACACCAGGATCACTTCACCATGGTCGGCGGACAGCAGAGCACGCGTTCGACGTTGCATCTCGCCGAGCTGTTCCGTCTGGCCGACCAAGCCGGTCTGCTCGCCAACCCTGAACTCGCGACGCAACGGATGAAAACCGTGCTCGCCACCCACGGTATCGAATCCTGATGCGCGATTTTTCGTCCGACCACCGCTGGCTGTCGCTGAACACGGCGACCGTCCGCAAGCAGGGTGACCTCGTCGCCATCATCGAGGCCTGCGCGAAGCACGGCATCCGAGCCATCGATCCCTGGCGCGACCAGGTCGCGAACGTCGGTCTCGACCGCGTCGCGCGCGCGGTGCGCGAGGCTGGCCTTGATCTCTCAGGCTATTGCCGCGGCGGCATGTTCACCTCGGATGTCTCGCGCCGGGGCGAAGTGCGCGACGATAACAGGCGCTGTGTCGATGAAGCCAAGGCACTGGGCGCGCCCTGCATCGTCCTCGTCGTCGGCGGCCTGCCGCAATATTCGCGGCCGGGCAGTGAGGCTTCGAAGGATCTGGTGGCAGCGCGCGGGCAGGTCGAGGAAGCGCTCGCCGACATGCTCGACTACGCGAGGCAAGCCAAGCTGCCGTTGGCGATCGAGCCGTTGCATCCGGCCTATGCGGCCGACCGCGCCTGCGTGAACACAACCAAGCAGGCGCTCGATATCTGCGACCGGCTCGACCCCGGCCGCACCGGCATGCTCGGCGTCGCGCTCGACGTCTATCACATCTGGTGGGATCCGGAGCTGATGGACCAGATCGCACGCGCCGGCCGGGACCGCCTGCTGGCGTTCCATGTCTGCGACTGGCTGGTGCCGACCAGGGACATCCTCAACGACCGCGGCATGATGGGCGACGGCGTCATCGACATCAAATCGGTGCGTGCAGCGGTCGAAGCGCAGGGCTTTGCCGGCTATTCCGAGATCGAGATCTTCTCCAACGAATGGTGGGGCAAGCCGATGGACGAGGTGCTGAAGACCTGCATCCAGCGACATCGGACGGTGGTGTAGTTGCCTCGAGTGTCTCATGAAAAGTCAGACGATTGCGCTATCATTGATTTTACCGTCGAATCCCGGACTATCACTCGTCAATTCGATCTGCGAAGCTCTGCCGACACAAATGCGCTTGCGACCAAGCAGGCGCGGAGGGAGGTTCGCAGTGGAGAAAGTGCGACGCTTGCGTGCGATGAGCTCACTGTGCCGTCAACAGGCCGCGTACAACAGCATGAACAAATGGAAGCTGCTCGCAGAGGCAGAATACTGGGATCATCTGGCTGACCTCGAGCTATCTTCCCATTTCCAACAATGCAACGCCATTGGCTTGAATGAGGTAGAGCAGCCTCAAGCGATCACAGACGCGAAGTGCTGAGCGGAAGACGAGTTCCGCCGCGCGAGGACAGAAAGGCCGTGTACTCATAAAAGGAAGGTCGGGCTGATCGTCCAGAGCAGCGCTGCTTGTGACCCACAGCGGAATTGCTCGTGTTCAGATCCAATAACGCAAGTAGAGGGTTGCCGTATCACCGGTGTGCTCGCTGTAAGGCAACGTCTGAAGCTTGAAAAGACGCGCGATCATGATCGGGTAAGCTCCTCCATGAGCGCCTTGGCGGAACGAAGGTCCGGCGTTTCGAAACCTTCCGTAAACCAGCCGTAAACCGAGCCAAGAAGGCACCGCGCGTTGGCCGTCCTTCCCTGGTCGCGCCAAAGCCGAGCCAAACTCATTGCGGCACGTAATTCAAAGGACTTTGCGCTCTGGCTTTGGGCGATCTTGAGCGCAGTTTGCAAAAACCCCTCGACCTCGTCAGCTGGAGCACCACGACAGCGGTGCAGTTCACCGTCGATGCATGCAAGTTCTGCCTCCCACATATGCTCGTCGCTGCGCGCAGCAAGGGCCTTTGCTTCCGCAAGGGTAGCGACGCCGTTGTCGTAGTCACCTAAGTTGAGGTAGGTGGCCGCGAGCATCCACAAGTACCGAACCTGATACCAACTGGCCCCGAGCCTGTTCCGCTCATTCAGACTGAGGCGCATGAGCGCCAGGCCGGCCTCCACGTTGTCCTCTTGCGCCATTGCCCAGCCCCGCAGGACGAGGCCGCTCACGCGCCAATAGTTTAAGCTGTTCTGATCGGCGAGACGGATGATGGCGTCGGCATGCGCATGTACGGCCGCCACGTTCCCAATTAGCTCCGCAAGAGCCGCCTCGCCATAGACCTGCACATGCGCGGTAAGGTTCGTCTGATTCAACTCCATTGCGTATTGAGATGCGTCACGGCTAATCCGCTGAGCCTGTTCGGGGTAACCAAGAACCCAAAGCACAATTGCCAAGTAGGGTAGCGCTGAGGCCTTCGGGTCATGTACGTAGTGCACAGGCGGCGGCCGATGCTCCTCTGGCTGATAGCGACTCAAGATCGCTTCTAGCTCCGAGCGTGCGGTCAGAAAATCACCGGCATGCATTGCGGTGAGCGCGGCCAGACGATGTGTAGCCAATTCCAGTGCTGTGTGCCCGGTGCGCTCGGCGGCGCGCTGCGCTTCGGCAACGAGGCTCTGCATGGCAGCAAAGTCGCCACGCACAAAGTGGAAAATGAATTTGCCGCTAAGGGTGGAAAACAAGGCAACCGTGTCGTCCAGCTCATAGCAGAGCGCATGAGCCCTGCTGAAGGCTGTGCCAAGCTGCGGAGCCGTGTATCCGTGAATGGCGATCAGTGGACCTCCGATTGCTGTTTGCAGAGCGAGTTCCTGGCGATCGCGCTCCGGCCCTTGTGGATTGGACTTGAGTGCCTCCAGTCCCCTTGTGAGATGAGTGATCGCTTCGAGATTGGCGGAACGCGCGGCCGCAATACGGCCGGCCCGCAGCCAATAGTCCACCGCCTTTCCTGCCAGTCCACCCTCGGTGAGATGTAGAGCGATTGTCTCCGGCTCCGCCTCCGCACGGGCAGGGTAATGTTGTTCGAGAGCTGCAGCTATGCGGGCATGGATCTGCTGCCGCTTGCTCTTCAGGAGGCTCTCGTGCGCGATGTCCTGCACCAACGCATGTTTGAAGCTGTAGGCAACATTCGGAGGTACGCCACGACGGAATATCAGTTCCGCGGCCAATAGATCATTGAGAGCATGCTGGAGCGCGTGCTCTTCGAGTGCCGTTACAAGGCGCAGAAGATCGTGTCCGAATTCGCGTCCGATGCAAGCTGCAATCTGGGCAACTTCCTTGACCGGCGCCAATCGATCGAGGCGGGCCATCAAGGAGTCCTGGAGCGTCGTCGGGATTGCCAGCGGCGGTAGTGGGCCGATCAACTCATAGCGGCTGCCCTGATCTTTGAGCAGCCCGGATTCGACGACGGCCTTGGTGAGCTCCTCGACGAACAACGGCACGCCGTCGGTCTTGGCCAAAATCTGCTCAAGCACCTCCTGAGGGAGCATTTTGCCGCCCGTGATCCGGTCAATGACTGCCGCCCCTTGCCTACGTCCCAGCCGGCTTAGAAAGAGCGCTGTCACATGTCCATGACCCGTCCAGCGCGGAATGAACTCGGGCCGGAAGGTAACGATCATCAAAATCGGAAGTCGCTGCGCCTCGTCGACAAGCCGATCGAGGAATTCGAGCATAGTAGGGTCTGCCCAATGGACGTCCTCGTAAACGGCAAGCACTGGGTGTCTTGCCGCCAAGCCTTGTATTTGTTCCAGAAGGGCCTGGAAGGTTCGCTCCTTCTTCTGGTGCGGACTAAGTGCAAGGGGCGGGTATCTCTCCCCGGTCGGGATTGCCAAGAGATCCGCGAGAACCGGCGCGCTCTCATGCACATCGTCCGCGCCAAGAGCAAGCATGGCCTCGAGTTTATCGAGCTGTTCGTCGAAAGCGTCCTCCCGCCGTATTGCCGCTGCCCGTTCAAGGAGGCCAACGACGGGATACAAGGCGGTGTTGGTATGAAATGGTGAACAGAAATGGCTCAGCGGCGTGTGCGGCACACGTGCGACCTGGTCGCGTAAGGCTCGCACGAGCCGCGACTTGCCAATGCCGGCTTCGCCGCCGAGCAGGACGATCTGTCCTTCCCGCTCCTTTGCCTGCTCCCAGCGATCCAAGAGCAATGCAAGTTCTTCATTCCGTCCGACCAGTGCAGTCGTTGCCATGCCATGCTGGGCCTCGAACCTGCTCTCTGCTGCGCCTTCACCAATGACAAGCCACGCCTGCACCAGTTCCGGGAAACCCTTGAGAGGCACCGTGCCGAGGTCGTGGTACGTGAATGCTTCGCCGAGTAGGCGGCGGGTCGACTCGGCAATGACCACATCACTTGGCTTGGCCAGACCCTGCAGTCGGGCGGCTAGGTTTGGTGTCTCGCCTATGACTGCGCGCTCGCGAGCCTCTCCCTCGCCAATCAGCTCGCCGACCACGACCAGACCGGTTGCGATGCCGACGCGGGCGGCGAGCGCTGCACCACCCGGTTCGGTAAGGGATGCGACCGCCTTGGTCACTCGAAGCCCAGCGCGAACGGCGCGCTCCGCCTCGTCTTCGTGCGCCCGCGGCCAGCCGAAATAAGCGAGAACGCCATCGCCCAAGAATTTGGCTATGTGGCCTTCGAATCGGGCGATCTCGCCCACCACGGTGTTATGGTAGGCCTGCAAGAGGTCACGCAGCTCCTCGGGATCGCGCCCTGAAGCAAGTGCCGTCGAGCCGACCAGGTCGACGAACATAACTGTGAGCTGCCGACGCTCCGCGTCCGAAGGGATCGATGGCCTTGCGTAGTCGGCAGGTCCGTTGGCCTCGACAGCCACGGGAGCGATCGGAGCGAGTGCATGGATTGCCCTTAGCACAGCCTTGCGCGGGCCGAGTGGCAAGCCAAGCTCCCGCAGATCGGCTTCGGTCAGTTCTGGCAAAACCTCGGACGTTATTTCAGCGTCACAAAACGTCTTTATGTAGCGCTCAAGCCCGAGACCGCGAAGCCATTGCGCGATATCCACGGTAAGCCTCCTCGTGCCGCAGCAGGCAACGGTCAGCTCAATTGAAAGTATGCAATTTCAGCTTCAGCGAACCATCTGCCTGACGCTCAAACACGTGGGTTGCGATCCCGCCTGCAGGTTGGCTGGCGCCATCCGCTGTCTTACCGTTGGCGCTCCAATGGGCCGTGCCGTAGACGATCTTCTCATCTCCGCCGGCGTCGATGACGACCAACCTGTGATCGGCGAATCCGCTTGAAAACAGCCCAGCAAAGAAGCTCTCGATCTCTGTCGGACCGGATATCACTTGATGCGTCGGCGGCAACAATTTGGCGTCTGGCACGTAAGTCGCCGCGATAGCCCTGGCATCTGCTTTGTTGAATGCTGAATCCCACGCGGCGTACGCCGCAGCAATGTCGTGTTTTATGGAGGAAGCTAAGGCTGTCATGATCCCTCCCTCAATCGCGGGCTTGCTTTCGTTGGAGAACGATTACGTCACCTGACGTCGTTCGACCGCTGCAAATTGCAACGAGGGAACGCGACGCCCTCATTGGCCTGCGACCTGTTGCAGCCTGTTGAAGCGCGCCTTCTGCTCGCTGCTCAGCGTGGCATAGAACTCGTCCAGAGCGGGTTCGACCAGCTTAGCGGCGGTCAACATGGCCTCGAGCCGATGCTGCATCGTCTCCAGCCGTCCTACCGGTGTCAGCGGCGCATCGTTCGGACAGGCTGCCTGTAGGCTTTCAACGCCCTTCGCCGTCGCTTCACTGAGGCGGTCGAGCGCCTCCTTCTGCTTGCCGGCCGGGTGGAGCACAGCCTCGATCCTCTGGATCGGCAACTGCGTCAGCCCGGATTTCGGATCGCCACAGCCCTCGCTACTCGCCTCCTGCTGCTGCGGCGAGCGCGCGCCGACATTGGGGCCAAGCGCGTTGAAGCGGGCCTGCTGCTCGTCACTGAGCGAGCTGTAGAAATTCTCCAGTGCCGGTCGAACGATCTTGACGGCTTCAAGCGTCGCGCTGATGCGGTTCATCATCGCGCGCAAGCGGCCAGGGGGAGTCAGTGCATAAGTCTCCGCGCAGGAATCCTTGAACACACCGGCAGCGTTGGCCGCTGCCGTCTTCAGCTCATCCAACAATGCGCGTTGCTCCGGCGTCGGCCGCACCGCCTGTGCGATATCGGCAAGCGGCCAGGCGGTCACGCCCTTGTCCGGCGTGGCACACAATTGCTGAAGCGTCTGCGGGCTCACGCTGGCACGCTGGCGCGCGCGGTAGCCGCCGCCGGCTTGAGGGTAGTCATACGGGTTGGTGCTGGCATAAGCGGAGTAAGGGCCGTCACCGCCCCAGAACACGGTGTCGACGAAGTCGTCATAGGCGTAGGCCCAATATCCGGGCTCGTAGCCATAGGACCAGAATGTGTAGTTGAAGATGTCGGAATAGGCGTAAGGCCAGAACACGGGCCCAAGCCAAGCCACGAACACCGCGGGATGACGGTGACGCCAGGCCTGCCGGGGTGCCCAGCCGCTTTGGCGCGTGACCAGAGCCGCTTGGGTCAGCACAGTGGACTGCTCGCGGAAGCGTTCCGCAAACCGTCCGCGCTCGGCGGCCTGCGCAGCGGCTGCAAGTGCCGGAGCGCGCTCCGCCGGAGCCTGCAGCCCAAGCCGCTGCTGGCGCGCCAGATCAATTTGCTGCGCGCGCTGCTCACGGCCGAGCAAGCGATTCTGCGCCTGGAGCAGTCGCTGCTGTGCGCGTAGCGCTTGCACGCCTTCCGGCTTTTGCGATTGCAATTGCTGCACCCGCTGCTGCAGGCGTTCGATGCGGGCCTGGCGCTCCGTTGTCTGGCGCGACAGCATTTCGCGCTGCCGTTGCTCCACCTGCTGCGAACGCTGTTGCACGCGTTGCTCGCGCTCCAGAAGACGGCTCTGCGACTGCAGCAACCGTTGCTGCTGTTGCTGCGCCCTTGCGCCTTCCGGTTTCTGCGATTGCAGTTGCTGCACGCGCTGCTGCAAGCGGTCGATGCGGTCTTGGCGTTCCGCGGATTGGCGCGAAAGCATCTCACGCGGCGGTCCCGAACGCTCGCTCACGGCGGGGGGTGCACTTGGGCGCGAAGGGGCGGCGATCTGCGGCGCCGGCCGCGGCGCCATCGCCGGACGTTGCGGCGCTGCCGGCGGGCGCTGGAATTCGCGCCGGGGCGCTGCCACCTGCGGGGCGGCTCGGGGGGCACTGATTTGTGGGGTCGGACGCGGTGGCGGTGAGGCGATGTGCGGCGCCGGACGTGGCGCCATCGCCGGTCGCTGCGGCATGGCTGGCGGCGCGGCGGGACGCGCCATGGCTGGCGGAGCCGCCGGACGGGCCATGGCTGGCGGAGCGGCCGGACGTGCCATGGCTGGCGGTGCTGCTGGCGGTGCGGCTGGACGAGCCATAGCCGGTGGTGCTGCCGGGCGTGCCATGGCCGGTGGTGCTGATGGCGGCGCTGCGGCTGGTCCTGGTGGTCCTCCACCCCGTCCGTGTCCGTGAGGTCCCTGAGCCGACGCGCTCGTCGTCAGCATTGAGACGCCAACCAAAACAGCCGTCAGGCAAACGCCACGCGGAAGCATGATCCTAGCTCCCAACTCGTAATCGCCCACGACTTTCAACGCACAGACCGTGGAATCGTTCGTCCTTGGCCACGGCCGGCATTGCGATCTTCCGACGCAGCCAGTCTCAAGAGAAATCCTGCGTCAGGATCGCGGCGAACCGCTCCAGCGCCCAGTCGACCTGGTCGCTTGTGATCACGAGCGGCGGGGCGATGCGGATCGTATGCTCATGGGTATCCTTGGCGAGGATGCCCTTGGCCTGGAGCGCCTCGCAGTAGCGGCGTGCCCGCCCGGCATCGGGATGCAGCTCGACCGCCAGCATCAGGCCGCGCCCGCGCACCTCGCGGATCGTATTGGCGCGAATGTCCTTCAAGCCCTCCAGAAAGTGCGCGCCTTGCCTCGCCGCGTTCTCGATCATGCCTTCCTCGACCAGCACGCGCATCGCCGCGCGGGCCACGGCGCAGGCAAGCGGGTTGCCGCCGAAGGTCGAGCCGTGCTGCCCGGGCCTCAATGTCCCGAGCACAGCGTTGTTCGAGAGCACGGCCGAGACCGGATAGAAGCCGCCGGACAGGGCCTTGCCGAGCAGCGTCACGTCCGCCTCAATTCCCTCGTGCTGTTCGGCGAGCAGCTTGCCGGTGCGACCGAGCCCGGTCTGGATCTCGTCGAGCACCAGCATCACGTTGTTGGCGGTGCAGAGCTCCCGGACCTCAGTGAAATAGCCGGCCGGAGGAATGACGACACCGGCTTCGCCCTGGATCGGCTCGACCAGAAAGGCGACCGTGTTTGGGTTGATTGCTTCCGCAAGGGCCGCGGCGTCGCCGAACGGGATGATCTTGAAGCCCGGCGCGAACGGCCCGAAGTGTCCGCGTGTCTCGGGGTCGGTTGAAAAGCCGACGACGCCCAGCGTGCGTCCGTGGAAATTGTTGGCACAGACGATGATCTCGGCTTGGCCGTCCGGCACGCCCTTTACCTCGTAGCCCCATTTGCGGACCGACTTGATCGCGCTTTCCACCGCCTCGGCGCCGCTGTTCATCGGCAGCACTTTGTGGGAACCGGTGAGCGCGGCGATCTCCTCGTAGAACAAGGCGAGCTGGTCGTTGTGGAAAGCCCTCGAGGTGAGCGTCAGCCTGTGCGCCTGTTCGACCATCGCCGCCAGGATCTTGGGGTGGCAGTGGCCCTGGCTGACCGCCGAATAGGCGGACAGGCAATCGAGATAGCGGTTGCCTTGGGTGTCCCAGACCCAGACACCTTCGCCGCGCGACAGCACGACCCCGATCGGCTCGTAATTTCGGGCCCCGAAGCGCGCTTCTGTCGCGATGAAATCAATGACCGACGAGCTCATCTGCCGTCACTCCATTGCTGCGCGCGGGGGCGTCAATCGACTGCACCGGCGGGTCGCGCCCAAATGAATGTGGGTATCGGTTTGTCAGCTCGGAAGCCTTGATGCGCCGATGGCGCGGCGCGGCCTCATAGTCCCGAAATGTCAGGTGGTTCTGCCGGGCCACAGGGCACCGTTCCGCGACCCAGGCTCTACTGTGCATGGGGTTGTTTTCGCAGTTTGGTTGCCGCCCCTCAGCCAAGCGCGCAGGGCACGCTCAAAAAGCCGCGGAACCGCACCCGTCCGCCGCGCACCGGCTGACCGCTGACGGCATAGTTCGGAAAGCGCGCCAGGAAGCGCGAGATCGCAATCGCCCCCTCCAGCCGCGCCAGCGCCATGCCTGCGCATTGATGCGCGCCGGTGGCGAAGGCGAGGTGCCGGTTCGGCGCGCGCGCGATGTCGAAACGCTCGGGGTCGGGAAACTGCGCGGGGTCGCGATTGGCAGCCCCGATGCACAGCGTCACCGACGTGCCGGCATCGAGCATGACGCCGCCGAGCTCGACCTTCTCGGTGGTCATGCGGTTGCCGAGCTGGTTGGAGCTCTCGTAGCGCAACATCTCCTCGACCGCAGTCTTGATCATGTCCGGGTTCTCGATCAGGCGCTGCTTCTGGTCGGGATGGCGGTCGAGCGCCACGAGGCCGTGGCCGATCAGGTTCGTGGTGGTCTCGTGCCCGGCATTGAGCAGGAAGATGCAATTGTGCAGCAGCTCCTTCTCGGTCAGCCGCTCGCCGTTCTCTTCCCCCTGGATCAAACGCGTCAGCACGTCGCGCTCGGGATTGCCCGGCTTCGCGCGCCGCCGCGACACCAGCGTCTGCAGATAAGCGAGGAAGTCCGCCACCGCCTTGTTGCCGCGCGCAGCTACTTCGGGCGACACTACAGGTTCGAGAGCACCCAGGATCGCCAGCGACCAGTCGCGCAGCGGCCCGCGCTCCTCGTGAGGCACGTCGAGCAGATTGCCGATCACCTCGATGGGAATCGAAGCGGCAAAATCCTCGATCAGTTCGCAAGCGCCCTTGGTTTCGATGGCATCGAGCAGGCCGTCGACCAGCTTGATCAGGTCCCCCTCCATGCTGGCGATCGCGCGCGGCGACAGCGCGCCCATGATCAGGCGGCGCACGCGGGTATGGGACGGTGGATCGTTGAACACGAGGCTCGTGGTGTGGTGCTCGTAGAGCGGGGTGTCCCCGTATTTCGGCGCGAACTCGCGCTTCTTGTCCGAGCTGAACGACTTCGTGTTCTTGTAGGTGGTGACGAGATCGTCGTAGCGGGTCAGGAACACGGTGCCGCTCCGCAGGCGCTTGACCGGCTCGTTCTCCCGCAGTGCACGATAGGTCGGATAGGGGTTGTCGTAGAACTCCGGCGTCAGCTTCTCGAGATCGAAGCTTGCCGCTAGCGCCTTCGCATCTGCGTTCATCCCGTTATACTCGCCGGTTAAAGCCGATATGCCGTTTTTGTTGTTCTGGTCGGCGCATGCATGCGTCTACAGTCTTTCTACCTTGCTAGCCGACCGGACAGGAAAATGCACGCACGCGCTGACGCTGCCGACACGGCGCCGAACTGGCCCGACGATATTTTCGCGACCCTCCAGCGCTTTGACGTCCGGCAGGTGCCTTACGTTCCGGACGCCGGTCATTCCAAGCTGATCCAGCGCGTATTGGCCTCCTCCACCATGCGCGGCATTGCGCTGACGACGGAGGAGGAAGGCGTGGCGCTGCTCGCCGGCGCCTGGGCGGGCGGACAGCGCGGCGTGCTGCTGATGCAATCGAGCGGCGTCGGCAATTGCATCAACATGCTGTCGCTGATCCCGATCCTGCGCTTTCCGTTCCTCACGCTCGTGACGATGCGCGGCGAGTGGGGCGAGTTCAATCCGTGGCAGGTGCCGATGGGCTCGACCACGCAAGGCGTGTTCGAGCTCTCCGGCGTCAAGGTGCTGCGCGCCTCGCACGCTGCCGAGGTGCCTGCCGTCTTGGAAGCGGCCGCGGCGCAGGCCTACAACGCGCTGACGCCAACCGCCGTCCTTCTGTCGCAGCGCCTGATCGGCGCCAAGGTTTTCACCAAATGAGCAAGGCCAATCTCCTCGACCGCCGGCAGGTGGTGTCCACGTTGCTGGCGAACCGCAAGAATGTCGTCGCGATCGGCGGCCTTGGCGCTTCCACCAACGACATGTGCGCCGCCGGCGACCACGCCCGCAACTTCTACCTCTGGGGCGGCATGGGCGGCGCCGCGATGATCGGGCTGGGTCTGGCGCTGGCGCAGCCGAAGCTGCCGGTATTGGTCATCACCGGCGACGGCGAGATGCTGATGGGCATGGGCAGCCTTGCCACCATCGGCCTGCAGAAGCCGGCCAACCTCTCGATCGCAGTGCTCGACAACGAGGCCTATGGCGAGACCGGCGGCCAGACCAGCCACACCTCCGCCGCCGCCGACCTCGTCGGCATCGCCAGGGCTTGCGGCATTAACGACAGCCGGGCTGTCACGACCATGGCCGAGGTCGAGGCCTTCGCCAAAGCCGTCCACGACGTCTCTGCGGGTCCGCGCTTTGCCAATGTGAAGATCGACAGCGCCGGCCTTGAGCGGATTCTGCCGACGCGGGACGGGACCTACATCGTCAACCGGATCCGTGCTGACCTCGGCTTTCAGCCGATCTAGGCGGTCCGTCCATCCCCGAACGCCTGCACGCGGGCCGTGCAGGCTCGACCAATTTCCATTGATTCTAGGTCGCACGCAGGTTGCGATGCAACATAGTGCTTGACTCCTGCGTGGGTGAGTGCTTACTCACCCAGCATGAGCTCATTGCGTATGACGAGCGACCTGAGGCGTCAATTGATCCTCGGCGCCGCAAAGCGCTGCTTTGCCCGACACGGCTATAACGGCACCACGACCAAGAGCGTGGCGGCCGCCGCTGCCATTTCTGAAGCGCTGCTGTTCAAGCATTTCCCGTCCAAGGCGGCGCTCTACGCCGAGATCCTCAGCGACGAATGCGAGGCGGATCCCGCTCTGATGGAGCTGCTCGAGCGCGAGCCGTCGACGGCTACGCTGGTCGAGGTGATCCGCGGCATGGTCGAACACTTCCTCCAGATCGCCGACGGTCCCGATCAGGAAGAGGCCCAGCGCCTGCGGCTAATGGCCACGAGCCATTTGGATGACGGCGAATTCGCCCGATTGCTGTATGCCAAGATCGAGACGCTGATCGGCGCTGTCTTCGTCGCCTCGCTCGAGCGTGCGGTTGCGAGCGGTGACGCGCGGCCCTGCGCTGGCGATCCGCTCAACCTGTTCTGGTTCGCGCATCATGCGGTGATGACCGCGGCGCTGACCAGGCTGCCAGCCACGCCCTGTCTTGCTTACGGCAGGGCGACCGACCTGGAGCGGCAGCTCTGTGAGTTTCTCCTGAGGGGTATCGGACTTAACGACGCCGCAATTGCTTCGCATCTGGGCCGCAATCAGGCCGCGGATGCGAACCAGGCGGCGATTGCAGAAAGTGCATGACATGAACATCGTGGCCGAAAACAAGATTTCGGGGCAACCGATCGACAACAAGGCTCCCAAGCGTCCCGTCCGGCCGGTGCGCTGGTTCATCATCGTCGGCACGCTTCTGGCCGTGCTCGTCGGCGGGCTCGTCTGGTTCAACTCTTTCCGCGGCCAGATGATCAAGCAGTTCTTCGCCAACAACAAGCCGCCGCCGACCCCGGTCAGCGCAGCCGAGGCGAAGTCCGAGGTGGTGCCGAACCTGCTCACCGCGGTCGGCAGCCTCGTCGCCGTGCACCAGGTCGACGTCAGCGCCGACGTCAACGGCCGCGTCACCGAGATCAAGTTCCAGCCGGGCACGCGCGTCGAGGCCGGCACGCCGCTGGTGCAGCTGTTCGACGCGCCGGAGCAGGGCGACCTCGCCAATTACAAGGCGCAGGCGACCGTCGCGCAGCTGTCGCTTGATCGCGCCAAGCAGCTGGCCTCGCGCCAGTTCGGTCCGCAGGCGACGGTCGATACCGCGCAGGCTGCCTACGACCAGGCCCAGGCGGGCATCGCCAAGACCGAAGCGTTGATCTCGCAGAAGCTGGTGCGTGCGCCGTTTGCCGGCGATCTCGGCATGCGCAAGGTCGAGGTCGGTCAGTATCTGACCGCCGGCACCGCGATCGTTTCGCTGACCGATCTGTCGGAGCTGTGGGCCAACTTCACGGTGACGGAAAAGGATTCCGGCAGCCTCAAGGTCGGCCAGACCGTCCGGCTGAAGGTCGATGCCTATCCCGGCCGCACCTTCGAGGGCAAGATCACCACGATCGAGCCGCAGATCGCCACCGACACCCGCAACATCCGCGTGCAGGCGACGATCGCCAATCCGGAGAAGATCCTCAAGCCCGGCATGTTCGTGACCACGACGGTGGTGCTGCCGGAAAAGCCGGCCGTGATCACGGTGCCTGAAACGGCGGTCGATTACACCCTGTACGGCGACTCGGTGTTCGTGATCACCGAGAAGAAGGAAGAGGACGGCAAGACCAGCCTGTCGGCGGTGCGCACCTTCGTGCAGACCGGCACTCGCGTTGAAGGTCGGGTCGAAATCGTAAAGGGCCTGAAGCCAGGCGACAAGGTCGTCGCTCTCGGCCAGCTCAAGCTGCAATCGGGCGCGCCGGTGTCGATCTCGACCGACCCGACCCCACCGATCCCAGCGCAGCCGCCGCGCTACTGACGCATGCACTCACGTGATCCGGCCCGGCCGGATGACGTCTCTTGAGACATAGAATCGAGATCGCCCGCGATGGCCTTTACCGACATTTTCATCAAACGACCGGTCCTGTCGGTCGTCGTCAGCCTGCTGATCCTGCTGATCGGCCTGCGCGCGGCAATGGTGCTGCCGATCCGGCAATATCCGAAGCTGTCGAACACGGTCATCAACATCACGACCGTCTATCCCGGCGCGTCCGCAGATTTGATCCAGGGCTTCATTACCACGCCGATCGAGCAGGCGGTCGCCTCCGCCGAGGGCGTCGACTACATCACCTCGTCCTCGGTGCTCGGCACCTCGACGATCCAGGTCTACATCAAGCTGAATTTCGATCCGAACCAGGCGCTCACCGAGGTGTTGGCGAAGACCAATTCGGTGAAGTACCTGATCCCGAAGGAATCCAACGACCCGATCGTCACCAAGACCACGGGCCAGACCACGGCCGTGATGTATCTCGGTTTCTCCTCGGACGAGCTGTCCGGCTCGGCGATCTCCGACTATCTGACGCGCGTGGTGCAGCCGGTGCTGTCGACCGTCGATGGCGTGGCCTCGGCCGACATTCTGGGCGGCCAGACCTTTGCGATGCGGCTGTGGCTCGATCCGGTGAAAATGGCGGGCCGCAACGTATCGCCGGCGGACGTTGCGGCGGCGATCCAGGCCAACAACTTCCAGTCCGCGGCGGGCCAGACCAAGGGCTATCTGATCGTCTCGAACGTCTCGACCAATACGGGCCTGACCAACGTCGATCAGTTCAAGAAGATGATCGTCAGGGCCAAGGACGGTGGCTTCGTGCGGATGGAGGACATCGCTACCGTCGAGCTTGCCGCCCAAAGTACGGACGCCAGCGTCGCCTTCAGCGGCGAGCGCGCGATCTTCATTGGCGTGCAGGCGACGCCACAGGGTAATCCGCTGACGCTAGTGAAGGGCGTGCGCGCGCTGTTTCCCGAACTCGAGCGCAACCTCCCGCCCTCGATGAAGATGAAGGTCGCCTACGACTCGACCAAGTTCATCCAATCTTCGATCGACGAGGTGCAGAATACATTGGGCGAAGCCGTGATCATCGTGATCGTGGTGATCTTCCTGTTCCTGGCCTCACTGCGTTCGGTCATCATTCCAGTCGTCACCATTCCGCTGTCGATGATCGGCGTCTGCACCTTGATGCTGGCGCTGGGCTTCAGTTTCAATCTCCTGACGCTGCTCGCGATGGTGCTGGCGATCGGCCTCGTCGTCGACGACGCCATCGTCGTGGTGGAGAACATCCACCGCCACCTGGAGGAGGGCAAGACGCCGGTCCAGGCCTCGCTGCAGGGCGCGCGCGAGATCGTGGGCCCCGTCATCTCGATGACCATCACGCTCGCGGCCGTGTACGCGCCGATCGGCTTCCTCGGCGGCCTCACCGGCTCGTTGTTCCGCGAGTTCGCCTTCACGCTTGCGGGCTCGGTGATCGTGTCGGGCGTGATCGCGCTGACGCTGTCGCCGATGATGTGCTCGGTGCTGCTGAAAAACGCCGAAGAAGGCCGGTTCGCCAAGCTCGTGAACCGGGTGTTCGGTGCGATGACGCGCTGGTACGGCCGCAAGCTCGATCGCTCGCTGGACTACAAGGCCGTCACCGGCCTGTTCGCGCTCACGATCCTCGGCCTTGTCGGCTTCCTCTACATGAACACCTCCAAGGAGCTGGCGCCCGAGGAGGACCAGGGCATCGTGTTTGCGGTTACCAAGGCGCCGAAATACGCCAACATCGATTATCTCGACTTCTACGGCGAGAAGCTCGACAAGGAATTCGCCAAGTTCCCCGAGACCGATCTGCGCTTCGTGCTGAACGGCATCAACGGCCCGCAGGGCGGCATCGCGGGCATGCTGCTCAAGCCGTGGGACGAGCGCACGCGCTCGTCGATCCAGCTGAAGCCGCTGGTGCAGGCCGAACTCTCCAAGATCGAGGGCGTGCAGGCCTTCGCATTCAACCTCCCGCCGCTGCCGGGCGGACCGGGTGGCTTGCCGATCCAGATGGTGATCAACTCCACCGCCGGCTTCCAGACCGTCTATGAGCAGATGGAGAAGCTGAAGGATGCCGCGCGCAAGAGCGGCATGTTCATCGTGTCCGACAGCGATCTGGCCTACAACCAGCCCAACGTCGAGGTGACAATCGATCGGGTCAAGGCCCAGGATCTCGGCGTCAACATGCAGAATCTCGGCGGTACGCTCGCAGTGCTGCTTGGCGGTAACTACATTAATCGGTTCAACCTCGAGGGCCGGTCTTACCAGGTGATCCCACAGGTCCCTCGCGCCAAGCGGCTGTCACCTGAATCGCTCGCCGGCTTCTATGTTACGACCAACACCGGCCAGCAGCTTCCGCTGTCCACGGTCGTTTCGATCAGAACAAAGACCGACCCGAACTCGCTGACCCACTTCAACCAGCTCAATTCGGCGACGTTCTCGGCCGTTCCGATGCCGGGCGTGACGGTCGGCGCTGCAGTGGACTTCCTCGAAGGCGAGGCCAAGAAGCTGCCGGCAGGCTTCAGCCACGATTATCTGGCGGATAGCCGCCAATATGTGCAGGAAGGCAATCAGCTTGCCATCACCTTCGGCTTCGCGCTGATCATCATCTTCCTGGTGCTGGCAGCGCAGTTCGAAAGCCTGCGCGACCCGCTGGTCATCATGATCTCGGTGCCGATGGCGATCGTCGGTGCGCTGATCCCGCTCTTCTTCGGCATGGCGACGATTAACATCTACACCCAGGTCGGTCTGCTCACCCTGGTCGGCCTGATCACCAAGCACGGCATCCTGATGGTGGAGTTCGCCAACGAGCTCCAGGTCAACGAGCGGCTCGACCGCCGTTCGGCCATCGAGATGTCGGCCCGCATCCGCCTGCGGCCGATCCTGATGACCACGGCCGCGATGGTGACCGGCCTGATCCCGCTCCTGACCGCGACCGGCGCGGGCGCGGCCAGCCGCTTCTCGATCGGTCTGGTCGTCGTCGCCGGCATGTCGATCGGCACGCTGTTCACGCTGTTCGTGCTGCCGGCCGTCTATGTGGTGCTGGCGACCGACCATCGCGCGGCGGCCGATTCCGAGCGGAACAAGCAGATCGACGAGCTGGACCTCGATTCAAAGGTGCTGCGGCCGACCTGAGGCCGCTGGCAGGCTAGTCCGGAGAGGGCGGCAGCGGTGATCCGCTGCCGCCCTTTTCGTTGGGTCTCGGGCGAGCTCCTTGCCGCGCTTGCGAGAGACAAGGTCCGGTCTTCTTGCTAGGTTCCGTGGAATGAGCCTGTCCCTCCACCCCGATACACCTCGAGCCGGGACATTGCCGAGCGCGGCCCCAGGCGAGGTCGCCTCCGGCGACACTGCGGGGCGCGGAATCCGGACCCGGCTCTTCGCCAAATACGTCGCGCTTTTCGTGGCGGTCGTCGCCATTGCGCTGCTCGCCAATGGCCTGTTCGAGGTCTACTTCTACTATCGCGAGCACAAGGCCTCTCTGATTCGGGTCCAGCACGAGCAGGCCGAGGCGGCCGCTGCCAAGATCGGCCGGTTCGTCAAGGAGATCGAGAGCCAGCTCGGCTGGACCACGCAGCTGCCCTGGTCGGGCGGCTCGATCGAGCAGCGCCGGTTTGACGCGCTGCGCCTGTTGCGCCAGGTCCCTGCGATCACCGAGCTGGCCCAGGTGGATTCGACCGGCAAGGAGCGGCTGCGGGTCTCGCGGCTGGCGATGGACGCGCTCGACAGCGGGATCGACCTGTCGAGCGATCCGAAGTTCACCGAGGCGGTCGCGCGCAAGGTCTATTACGGGCCGGTCTATTTTCGCCGGGAGTCCGAGCCCTACATGACGCTGGCGCTTGCGGGCGCACGCAAGGATGCCGGCGTCAGCATCGCCGAGGTCAATCTCAAGCTGATCTGGGACGTCGTGTCCCAGATCAAGGTCGGCGAGCACGGCAACGCCTACGTGGTCGGCCCGGAGGGCCGCTTGATCGCGCATCCCGACATCAGTCTCGTGCTGCGCAACACCGACATGTCCGGCCTTGCGCAGGTACGCGCCGTGCAGGCCGGCGGCGCCATGCCTGACGTGCTTTCCGAGGCCCACAACATCCAGGGGCAGAAGGTGCTGACCGCATCGGCCCCGATCGAGCCGCTGCGCTGGACCATGTTCGTCGAGCTGCCGGTCGAGGAAGCCTATGCCGCGCTCTATGCTTCGCTGCAGCGCCTTGCAATCGTGCTGCTCGCGGCATCCATCTTCGCGGTGCTGGCCGGGATCTTCCTGGCGCGCCGCATGGTCGGGCCGATTCAGGCGCTGCGGAGCGGCGCGGAACGAATGGGCGGTGGTGATTTCTCCCAGCGCATCTCGATCAAGACCGGCGACGAGCTCGAAGGGCTCGCCGACCAGTTCAACGACATGGGCGCGCGCCTGCAGGAATCCTATGCGGACCTCGAGAACAAGGTCGAGAAGCGGACCGCCGAATTGCGGGAGTCGCTCGAGCAACAAACGGCGACGTCGGAGGTGCTCGAAGTCATTAGCTCCTCTCCGGGAGAGTTAGAGCCGGTGTTTCAGAAGATGTTGGAGAATGCTACCCGCGTCTGCGGTGCGAATTTCGGCACGATGAATCTGTGGGACGGCCAGAAATTCAACATCGTCACCGACTACAACATTCCGCCCGATTTCTCCGCCTTCCGTAAGCGGACTCCGATCTTCCCACATCCAGGAACGACGCTGGCTGCAATCATCGCGACGCATCAGCCCGCGCAGATCAATGACTTGAGGGAAAGTCCTGGGTACAAGGCCGGTGTTCCCTTTGTCGTCGGAATGGCCGACGTTGCCGGCGCCCGAACCCTTCTCTCCGTACCCATGCTGAAAGAGGATGATCTGATCGGCGCGATGACGATTTTTCGACAAGAGATTCGCGGCTTCACGGACAAACAAGTCGCGCTGGTGGAGAACTTTACCAAGCAAGCCGTCATCGCGATCGAGAATACGCGCCTGCTGAAGCAATTGCGCGAGCGTACGACCGAGCTATCGCAATCGCTCGACAATCTGCGCACCGCGCAGGACCGCCTGATTCAGACCGAGAAGCTCGCTTCCCTCGGCCAGCTCACCGCCGGCATCGCCCACGAGATTAAGAACCCGCTCAACTTCGTCAACAACTTCTCCGCGGTCTCGACCGAGCTGATCGACGAGCTCAACGAGATCCTGCAATCGGCCGCGCTCGACGGCAAGACGAAGGAGGAGGTCGATGAGCTGACCGGCATGCTCAGGGCCAATCTCGAGAAGGTGGTGCAGCACGGCAAGCGCGCCGATTCCATCGTCAGGAACATGCTGCTGCATTCGCGTCAGGGTTCCGGCGAGCATCGCGCCGTCGACATCAATGCGGTGGTCGAGGAGAGCCTCAATCTCGCCTATCACGGCGCGCGCGCCGAAAGGCCTGCCTTCAACGTCACGCTCCAGCGCGATTTCGACCCGGCTGCCGGCATGATCGACGTCTATCCGCAGGAGATCACGCGCGTCTTGCTGAACCTGATCTCGAACGGCTTCTATGCCGCGACCAAGCGCAAGGAGAGCGAGGGCGATGCATTCGAGCCCACCTTGCGCGCGGCAACGAAGAATCTCGGCGACAGGGTCCAGATCCGGATTCGCGACAACGGCACCGGGATTCCAGCCGAGGTGAAGGAAAAGATGTTCAATCCCTTCTTCACCACCAAGCCGGCCGGCGAGGGCACGGGACTCGGCCTTTCAATGAGCCACGACATCGTGGTGAAACAACACGGCGGCACGATCGACGTGGACACCACACAAGGTGTATTCACCGAGTTCATCATCACGCTGCCGCGGACGATGGCAGCGGGCGACACTTCCGGAGGAAAGTCTTGAACGTTTACATCCTGGTCGTCGATGACGAGCCCGACGTCGAGGCACTGTTTCGGCAGCGGTTCCGGCGCGACCTGCGCGCCGGCCGGTTTCAGATGGAGTTTGCCCTCTCGGCCCCCGAGGCGCTCGAGCGCGCCGCCGAAGTCCGTGATCCCTCGCTGATCCTGATCCTGTCGGACATCAACATGCCCGGCATGAGCGGGCTCGACATGCTGCCGAAGGTGCGTGCCGCGCATCCCGATGTTCCCGTCATCATGATCACGGCCTATGGCGATGCGGAGACGCGCCGCAAGGCGATCGAACGGGGCGCCGTCGGGCTCCTCACCAAGCCGATCGACTTTGCGCTGCTGCGGCAGGAGATCGATACGAGGCTCGAGCAAGCCGCATGACTGCGACCATCCTCTTCGTCGACGACGAGCCTGACCTCGAGGCGCTGATCCTGCAGAAATTCCGCAGGCAGATCCGCGATGGGCAGCTCGCGCTGATCTTCGCGCGCGACGGCCTGGAGGCGCTGGAAGCCCTGGAGCAGAATCCACACGTCGACATGGTGGTGTCCGATATCAACATGCCGCGGATGGACGGCCTCTCGCTGCTCGCGAAGCTCCAGGAGACCGAGGAGAAGAAGTCGACCATCATCGTCTCGGCCTATGGCGACATGAGCAACATCCGCACCGCCATGAACCGCGGTGCGTTCGACTTCCTGACCAAGCCGATCGACTTCGCCGACCTCGAAGCCACGATCGAGAAGACCGTCCGCCATGTGGAGATGCTGCGCGAGGTGCGGCGGCGCCAGATGGAAGCCGAGCGCGCCCATGCCTCGCTGTCGCGCTTCTTCTCGCCGGAGATTGCAAGGCGGCTGGCCGCGAACGTCGATGGCGACGGCATTGAGGTGCAGTGGCGCGATGTCGCCACCCTGTTCACCGATATTACAGGCTTCACCTCGCTGGTCGAGACCGCGCCTCCGCAGACCCTGGGCGAGCTCCTCAACGAATATGTCGGCGGCATGACCGAGATCGTCTTCGCCCATGAGGGGACGGTCGCCAAGATCATCGGCGATGCGATCCAGGTGCTGTTCAACGCCCCCGGCGACCAGCCGGACTATGCAACGCGCGCGGTCGCCTGTGCCCATGCTCTCGACGCCTGGGCGGAGGACTTTTCGGCGCGCTGGAAGGCAAGAGGCGTGAATTTCGGAGCTACCCGCATCGGTGCTCATGCCGGTCCGGCGCTGGTCGGAAATTTCGGCGGCAACCGCTTCTTCGACTACACGGCCTATGGCGACACCATCAACACGGCGGCCCGGCTGGAGGCGGCGAACAAGCACCTGGGAACGCGCATTTGCGTCAGCGCCAGCGTTGCGAAGGGGGCCGAGAACTTTCATGGTCGTCCCGTGGGCGACCTGATGCTGCGCGGACGCAGCGAGCCACTGCGTGCGTTCGAACCGCTGCCGCTGGCGAGGTTCGAGGCACCGGCGACGGCGCAATATGCCGAAGCTTTTGCCAAGATGGAGGCCGGCGACGCCGCGGCCATGCCGGCCTTCGCCGCGCTGGTCGGCATGCACGCCGACGATCCGCTGGCCGGATTTCACCTGAAGCGCCTGCTCAACGGCGCCAAGGGCACTCGCATGCAACTGGAATAGGAGTCCGTCATGACGCGCGAATTCTCGGCCGGCAACTATCGTTTCATCCCGTCCGTGTTCCAATATTCCGCCGGTGCTGCCGCGGATGAGGGCTACGAGATCGAGCGGGTCCGGTTCGACCGCCTGGTGCCGCTCGCGGAAGGGTTTGCGCTGGCCGCAAAGTTCATCCAGGAGGCGGGGCGTCCGCTGACGGCATTCTGCGCCTGCGAGCTGCGCTCGCCCGCGGCCTTCAGCGAGGAAGGCTTTCGCGCGTTCAACCTGCACTATGTGAAGACGCTGTCCGAATGGGGCATCTTCGACGGCACTACCAATCCGGTGGCGCGCAGCAATGTCTGCCCCGAGATCGATCCGCCGTCCGAACCGTCGTTCTATGCGTTCTCCTTCACGCGTCCGACGCGGTCAGATTTGCCGAGCTTCGTCATCGCCGGCGGCGCCGAGGCGCGCGAGGGCAGCGGCTCCTATGTCGAGCGCACGGTGCGCTACCGCGATCTCAGCCCGGAGGGGCTGCGCGAGAAGGTGCGCTTCACCACCACATCGCAGATGGAAAACCGGCTGGCGGCCTTCGGCTTCGGCTGGAAGGACACGACCGGCGTGCAGGCCTATTCCGTGCACGACTTCCACCACGCGCTGGTGGACGAGCTGGTCCGCCGCGGCGCGCTCCGCTCCGGGCTGACCTGGCATTTCGCCCGTCCGCCGGTGGTCGATCTGGAATTCGAGATGGATTGCCGCCGCGTGCTGCGGGAAGTGGTGATTTGAGGTCCTCACCAAGAGGAATAATCAGCGCTGCCTTGGGTCGAGTGCGTCGCGCAGCCCGTCGCCGAGCAGGTTCAACGACAGCACGACGAGGAAGATCGCAAGGCCCGGCCAGATTGCCATCCAGGGCGCCTGGGTCAGGAAGCGCTGTGCCGCGTTGAGCATGCTGCCCCAGGACGGCGCCGGCGGCTGCTGGCCGAGGCCGAGGAAGGAGAGGGCGGCCTCGGCGATGATGGCCGCAGCGATCGAGAGCGTCGCCTGCACCAGAAGCGAGGGGAGGATGTTCGGCAGGATGTGCAAGAGCGCGATCCGCCACGGCGGATTGCCGAGTGCGCGCGCGGCCTCGACATAGTCTTCGGCTTTGACGACGAGCACCTGGCCGCGGGTCAGGCGGATGAAGATCGGCGTCGCCGAGATGCCGATCGCAATCATGGCATTGCCGAGGCTCGGGCCGAGGAACGCGGCGAGCGCGATCGCCAGGATCAGGAACGGGCAGGCCAGCATCGCATCGGTGATGCGGCTGATCAGCGCGTCGGTGAAGCCGCCGCGGTAGCCGGCGAGGAGACCGAGCGGCACGCCGATGCCGAGCGCGATCGCGACCGAGATCACGCCTGCGAGCAGCGAGGCGCGCGCGCCGTAGACGACGCGGCTGAGGATGTCGCGGCCGAGCTCGTCGGTGCCGAACCAGTGGGCCGAGGTCGGCGGTTTGCGCACCAGGCTCCAGCTCGTCGCGATGGGATCATAGGGCACGATGAGCGGGGCGAGCACGGCAAGGGCGATGAATATCGTGAGCACGACGAGCCCGAACACCGCTGCCTTGCGCTTGAACAGCCGCCGACGCGCGCGGCGGGCCGGGCTATCCAGCTCGTCGGCTCGCGTGAGAGGGCTCGGCAGCGCGGCGTCGGTCATGGATCAGCCCCGGAGCCGCGGATTGACGAGGATGTAGGCGATGTCGGCCACCAGATTCAGCGTGATGTAGACCGTGGCCGTGACCAGGACGACGCCCTGAACCACGGCATAGTCGCGGTTGAACACGGCATCCACGATCAGCTTGCCGAAGCCGGGAATGGAGAAGATCTGCTCGGTCAGGACCGCGCCGGAGAGCAGCGTGCCGAGCTCGAGCGCGCCGAGCGTGATGACGGGCGTCAGCGCATTGCGCATGGCGTGCTTGAGGATCACCGTGCGCTCCAACAGTCCTTTGGCGCGCGCGGTGCGCACGTAGTCGCTTTCCAGCACTTGAAGCATGGCGCTGCGCGTATGCCGCATCAGGATCGCGGCGATCGCATTGCCGAGCACAAAGGCGGGCATGATGGTGACGGCCAGGCTCGCGCGCCAGTTCTCGGTGAGCGGCACGTAGCCGGAAGCCGGCAGCCATCCAAGCTCGATCGAGAACAGGAAGATCAGCATGATCCCGAGCCAGAAGTTCGGCGTCGAGATGCCCCACAGCGCAAAGAAATTGGCGCCATAGTCCCAGGCCGAACCTTTCTTCACGGCCGCGACGATGCCCGCGGGGATGCCGATCAGCAGCGCAATCAGGATCGCCATCGAGCCGAGCTGCAGCGTCACCGGCAGCTTCTGCGCGATCAGCTCGCGCACCGGCATCTTGTTGCGCAGCGACTCGCCGAAATCGCCCGAGAGCACGCCCTTGATCCAGTAGGCGTACTGCACCGGGACGGGCTGATCGAGCCGGTACTGGCGGCGGATCTGCTCGATCACGGCGGGATCGCGCTCCTCGCCCGCCATCACCAGCGCGGGGTCACCCGGCAGCAATTGCTGCAGCGAGAAGATCAGCACCGAGACGAAGAACAGCGTCGGCACGATCTGCACAAGGCGGCGAGCGAGGAAGTTCAGCATCCTCGCAGCGTCACTTCAGCTTGAGGCCGACAACGCGCACGAGGCCGTCCGGCATTTGCCTGTAGCCTTCGAGCTTGGTCGTGTGCGCGATGATGATGCGGCGGTGATAGAGGTAGAGCAGCGGCTCTTCCTCCTGGACCAGCTTGGCCAGCACCTCGTAGCTCGCCTTGCGCTTGGCGGGATCGGTGACCAGCCGCGCCTCCTCCAGCGCCTTGTCGGCCTGTGGATTGTTCCACCCACCATAGTTCTGGGGTGCGCCGTTGTGCAGGAACACGAAAGTGTTGCCGTCGGGATCGACGCGGCCGCTCCAGGCGAGCATGTAGGCCTGATAGTCGCCCGTCTCCGCCTGCTTCAACCCGGTTGCGAATTCGGTGAGGCGTATCTTCATGTCGAATCCGGCTTCCGCTGCCATCGACTGGATCACCTGCGCCGGTGTTTCGGTTTCCGCGCCCTTGGGCACCAGGAAGTCGACGTTGATCGGCGGAGTCACGCCGGCCTCCTTCAGCAGCGCCTTGGCCTTCTCGACGTTGCGGGGACGGATCGGAAGCGATTTCTGATAATAGGGATGATTAGGATTGACCCATTGATTGCCGACCTGAAACTCGCCGTTGAACACGACCTGATTGATCGCCTCGCGGTCGATGGCAAGATCGAGCGCCTGCCGCACCTTGGCCGATTGGCTGAGCGGGCCCTTGGCCTTGTCCTTGCCGATGTTGAGCGTGATGCCCTGATAGCCGAGTTCGATGGCGGTCGCGACCTTCAGCCGCGAGTCGGCGCGCACCTCCTTGAGATCGGTGGCGAGCACGCGCTCGATCAGATCGAGGCCGCCGGATTTCAGGTTTGCGAGCCGCACGGTGGCATCGACGATCGGCTGGAACACGATCTTGTCGATGAAGACGTTGTCCTTGTTCCAGTAGTCGGCGAATTTCTCGAACACGATGCGGTCCTGCTGTACGCGCTCGACGAACTTGTAAGGGCCGGCGCAGACCGGGCGGAGGCCGAACTTGTCGCCGGCCTCCTTGGCCGCCTTCGGCGACATCATCATGCCGGCGCGGTCGGTGAGCTGAGCGAGCAGGGGCGAGAACGGCGACTTCAACACCAGCTTGATCGTGAGGGGATCGACGATTTCGACGTGATCGACCGAGGCGAGCTCCGGCTTACGGAACGAGCCGGGGAACGTCAGATGCCGTTCCAGCGAGAATTTCGCGGCCTCGGCATCGAACGGCTCGCCGTCGTGGAATTTCACGCCGGGCCGCAGCTTGATGACCAGCGCCTTGCCGTCGTCGGCGGTTTCGCTCGAGAGCGCCAGCTGCGGCACGATGTTGAGCTTCTCGTCGATGTCGAACAGCTTGTCGCAGAAGGAGGAGAACACGATGCGGCCGACATAGGTGCGCGCCATCGTGGGGTCGAGGATATCGGGGTCCTCGGCGAGGCCGATGCGCAACGTGGTCTGGGCCTGCGCGGCCCCGATCAACACCAGCACAGCGGCGGCTGTTGCGGCCAGGCGAAACATCTTCATCGGTCAATCCCCATTGCTTCGGCTATTTCGTTGCGGACGCGGCGCACTGTATACCAACCCCGGCGGGGCTGCTGCCTTCCGTCTTTTGGCTGAAGGCCGCGACCAGTTTTGCAAGCGCCGGCGAAAACCCGCCGGCGGTGGGTAGAATGGCGTCGGCGGACGGCAGCTCCGCGGTGCGGTGACAGGCGGTGGCGTGGCCCGTGCGGTCGGCCAGAAGCGCAGGTGCCTCGCTGCGGCAGCGCTCGATCACGAAAGGGCAGCGGGTGTGAAAGCGGCAGCCGGCGGGCGGATTGAGCGCGCTCGGGATTTCGCCCTCCAGCAGCACCGTCGTTCGTTTCGCCTTCGGCTGCGGCAGCGGGATCGCCGACAGCAGTGCGCGGCTGTAGGGGTGGCGCGGCGCGGCGAACAGCGCGTCGGCTTCCGCGGTCTCGACGATCTGGCCAAGATTCATCACCGCGACGTGGTCTGCGATGTGCTTGACCACGGCAAGGTCGTGCGAGACGAAAATGTAGGCGAGGCCGAGCCGGTCCTGGAGCTCGCGCAGCAGATTGAGGATCTGCGAGCGGATCGAGACGTCGAGCGCCGAGACCGGCTCATCGCAGATGATGAGCTTCGGCTCGACCGCGAGCGCGCGGGCGATCGCGATGCGTTGGCGCTGGCCGCCGGAGAATTCATGCGGATAGCGCCGGGCGAGGCGCGGCTCCAGCCCGACCAGCCGCAGCAGTTCGGCAACGCGCTCGGCCCGCCGCACCGGCGGCACCAGATCGTGCAGCGCCAGCGGCTCGGTCAGGATCTGGCCGACCGTCATGCGCGGATTGAGCGAGGCGTAGGGATCCTGGAAGATGATTTGCGCCTCGCGGCGGAAGGCGCGCAAGGTCCCGGCGTCGAGCGCGAGCAGGTCGCGGCCGTCGAAGCGGATCGTGCCGGCATCCGGCTCGATCAGCCGCAGCACCAGGCGGCTGACGGTGGACTTGCCGCAGCCGGATTCGCCGACCAGGGCCAGCGTCTTGCCGGCCTCCAGCGAGAAGGACACGCCATCGACCGCCTTGACGTGCGCCAGCGCGCGGCCGAGCAGCGAGCGCTGAGCGACGAAATGCTTGACCAGGCCTTCGACTTCGAGGAGCGCCATCACGATACCAGCAATTCGAGCGGCGCGCGGATGCAGCGCGAGAGGTGGCCGTCGCTGACTTCGACCAGCGGCGGCGGCACCTTGGTGCAGGCGTCGAGCACGAAGGGGCAACGCGCGGCGAAGCGGCAGCCGGCGGGCGGCTGTGCCATGTTCGGCACCATGCCTTCGATCGTCGCAAGCTGCTCGGCGCGCTGGTCGAGCCGCGGGATCGAGCCGAGCAGGCCGACCGTGTAGGGATGCTGCGGCGCGGAGAACAACTCGTCGACCGGCGCCCGCTCGACGATCTCGCCGGCATACATCACCGCGACCTCGTCGCAGACCTCGGCGACGACGCCGAGATCGTGGGTGATCAGGATGATCGCGGCGCCACTCGCGGCCTTCAGCTCGCGCATCAGCTCCAGGATCTGCGCCTGCAGGGTGACGTCGAGTGCGGTGGTCGGCTCGTCCGCGATCAGCAGCCGCGGGTCGCAGGCGAGTGCCATCGCGATCATGACGCGCTGGCGCATGCCGCCGGAGAGCTTGTGCGGATAGTCGTCGATCCGACGCTCGGGCGAAGGGATATGGACGCGGCGCAACAGCTCGATCGCGCGCTCGCGCGCGCTCTTCCGCGAGCCGCCGCGGTGACGCAGGATCGTCTCGACGATCTGGTCGCCGATCGTAAAGCTCGGATTGAGCGAGGTCATCGGCTCCTGGAAGATCATCGCCAGCCGGTTGCCGCGCAGATCGTGCAACGTCTGGTCCGGCGTGGTCAGCAGGTCGAAACCGTCGAAGCGGATCGCGCCACTTATTTCCGCGCTCTGCTTCGGCAGCAGGCCCATGATCGCCAGCGACGTCACGCTCTTGCCACAGCCGGATTCCCCGACGAGACCGAGCGTCGCGCCATTGGCGACGCTGAGATCGACGCTGTCGACCGCGTGGGTGATACGGCCGTCGTCGCCATGAAAGCGGATACGTAGATCCTTGATCTCGATGAGGGGGCTGGCGCTCATGATCGTCTCGCGCGCGCCGCTTCGATGCTGGCGTCGATGACGCTGCGATCGGTGTTGCCGGCCGGGTTCTGCCGCGTCGGCATGGAGGCGCGGAAATGCACCCAGAGCTCGTGGCTGACGCGCTCGAGCCGTTCGAGCTCACCGAGCGGATCGGGATGGTCGTCGGCGCGAATGTCGAGGGCCGGCCATTCCTCCTCGCCGTGGATCACGAGCGCGGCCGATTGCTTGCCGCGCTTGTCGCCGCCGGCGGCTTCGCCGGCGCGCATCGCCGCGATTAGTCGACGAGGGAAGGGCAGACTGTCATTTGCGATATATGTCTTCGCGGTCTCGTCGAGCACGTCGGCCCCGGTGAGCATGTTGCCGGCGATCGAGAAGCCGCTGCCCGCGACGTGGCCGCACCAGTCAACGCAGTCGCGCCCGGTATACGCGGCGATTGCGCCGCTGGCATCCATGATATGGACCTGGCGGCTCTCGCGGCCGGCATCGGTCGCCAGCAGCGTGGCGAGCACGTCGTGCGCGTTGAGGCCCTCGCGCAACAGCTTGACGCCGTCGATGCCGTAATAGGGATTGACGAAGGCCTGCGTGGCGATCGCGCCGAGGCCGGCGGCGATGTAGGGCACGCGCGCGCCGACGGCGAAGAAGCGGGTCGCAACCGCGATGCCGAACTGGTTGGTGGCAGGGTCGCGCGCGATGATCGACCAGGTCATGTGCTGCCTTCAGCGCCCCGCCGCGTAGCCCTGCATGCCGCGCGGATTGGCGGCGGCACGGCGGCGGCGACCTACGCGTGAGGCCGCGGTGAGGCGGCCTTCGGACCAGTCGGGGCCGACCTCGACTATATGCCCGCGCTCGCGCAGGTTCTCGATCGTCGCCTTCGGCACGCGGTTCTCGACCACGAGCACGCCGGGACGTGCGGTGCGCGGCCAGAACGAGATCGGGAAATGCTCGGAATGCCAGGCTGGCGCGTCGATGGCTTCCTGGAGATTGAGGTTGCAATGGACATGGCGCAGGAAGAATTGCGTGATCCACTGGTCCTGCTGGTCGCCGCCGGGAGAGCCCCAGGCGAGGTAGGGCTCGCCGTCACGCAGCGCCATGGTTGGCGAGAGCGTCGTACGCGGTCGCTTCCCCGGCGCGAGCGAGCCCGGTTGGTTCTCCTCCAAATCGAACATTTGTGCGCGGCTGCCGAGGCAGAAGCCCAGCTCAGGAATGACAGGCGAAGATTGCAGCCAGCCCCCTGAAGGCGTCGAGGACACCATGTTGCCAGTCTTGTCGATGATATCGAAGTGCACCGTATCGCCGCGCACCTCGCCAAAGCGCCCGACGGTTGGTTCACCGGCGCCGAGTGCGCCAACTGCCTCGCGCTGCCCCTCAGCGCGGCGGAGCTTGACCACGCCGCCGAAGCCCTCGACCGCGCCGGGCCGGAGATCGAGCGAAGCCTTCTCGGTGACCAGCTTGCGGCGCTCGTCGTTATAGGCGTCCGAGAGCAGCGTCGCGATCGGGATCTCGCTGAATTTAGGATCGCCGTAGAATTTTTCACGGTCGGCAAAGGCGAGCTTGGCGCATTCGATCTGGAGATGGATGAACTCCGGCCCGGTCGGATCGAGGCCGTCGAGTGCAAAGCCCTTCAGCAGCGCGAGCTGCTGCAAGGTGACCGGACCCTGGCTCCAGACGCCGGCCTTGCAGACGGTGTAGCGGCCATAGTCGTAGGTGAGTGGCGCTTCGACAGTCGGCTGCCAGCGCGCCATGTCGTCTGCGGAGAGCACGCCGCGATGCGGCGAGCCGCTGACGTCCATCACCTCCTGGGTGCGGCAGAACTTGTCGATCGCCTCCGCGACGAAACCTTGCGACCAGGCTTTGCGGGCGCGCTCGATCTCGGCATCGCGGCCACCGCCGCCGCTTTCCGCCTCGCTCAGGATCCGGGCATAGGTCGCGGCCAGGGTCTTGTTGGTGAACAGCGTGCCCGGCTTCGGCACTTCGCCGTTTGGAAGGTAGACGGCGGCCGAGGTCGGCCAGTGATTGCGGAACAATTGCTCGACGGTCTGGATGGTGGCGCAGGCGCGCTCGACCAAGGGATAACCGTCGCGGGCGTAGGAGATCGCGGGCTCCAGCACGTCGCGCACGCGCATCGTTCCGTAGTCGCGCAGCAGCATCATCCAGGATTCGAAGGTGCCGGGAACGCAGGCGGCGAGCAGACCCGTGCCCGGCACCATGTCGAGGCCTTCGCTTCTGTAATGCGCGATGGTGGCCCGCGCCGGCGCCGGGCCCTGGCCGCAGATTACCTCGGTGCGGCCGCGCTTGACGTCATGCACGATGATGGGCACGTCGCCGCCGGGACCGTTCAGATGCGGCTCGACCACCTGGAGCGTGAAGGCGGTGGCAACGCCGGCATCGAAGGCATTGCCGCCCTTTTCCAGGATGGCCATGCCCACGGCAGTCGCAATCCAGTGCGTCGAGGCGACGACCCCGAACGTGCCCTCGATCTCGGGCCTCGTCGTGAACGGATCGGGATTGATATTACTGCCCATGGGACTTCACCACCTTATTTCCGGCGCGCGCAATTGATCACAGGGCCACCCCGCTTCCAAATGCGCAGGCTGCATGGCACGCGCGCGTCACGCCGGGACCGGCGCGGTGTTGACCGCATGGCAGGCGACGCCGTCGATTAGTTCCGGGGTTTCCTTGCGGCAGAGATCGAACGCCAGCGGACAGCGCGGATTGAAGGCGCAGCCGGAGGGCGGATTGATCGGGTTCGGAATCTCGCCCTTGACCGGAATGCGCTGGCGGCCGCTCATGTCAAGATCAGGCACGGCGCCCAGCAGCATCTTGGTGTAAGGCATGCGCGGATTGGCGAACAGCTCGCGTCCGTCCGCAATCTCGACGATACGGCCGAGATACATCACGCCGACGCGGCTCGCCATGTGGCGCACCACGGCGAGGTTGTGGCTGATGAACATGTAGGTCAGGCCGAACTTGTCCTGGAGGTCGCGCATCAGGTTCAGGATCTGCGCCTGCACGGAGACGTCGAGCGCCGAGGTCGGCTCGTCGCAGACGATGAATTCGGCGTCGGACGCGAGCGCGCGCGCGATCGCGATGCGTTGGCGTTGGCCGCCGGAGAATTCGTGCGGATATTTCAGCCGGTCGTCCGGATGCAGGCCGACGAGGCTGAGCAGCTCGCCGACGCGAGCCTGGATGTCGCGCTCGCCCTGGATCAGGTCGAAGGCACGGATCGGCTCGGAGATGATGGCATCGACCCGGAAGCGCGGGTTCAGGCTCGCATAGGGATCCTGGAAGATCATCTGGATGCGCCGGCGCAGCTTCCGCCGCGCTGGCGCCTGCCGCGGGTCGGTCATGGAGACGCCGTCGATCAGCACGTCGCCGGCGCTTGGCGGCAGCAGGCCGACGACCATGCGTGCCACCGTGGTCTTGCCGGAGCCGGACTCGCCGACCAGGGCAAACGTCTCGCCCTTCCTGATGTCGAAGGTAACGTGATCGACTGCCTTGAGATATTCGAGATGTCCGCCTTCAAGCACGCGGTTGAGCCAGGGTTTCGAGACGTCGAAGACGCGGCGCAGGTTTGTGGCCTGGACGAAGGGAGCACTCATGCCACGCTCTCCGCCGGCACGTCGTCATAGAGGTGGCAGGCCACCGATTGCGCGCCGCGCGGCAGCGGCTCCGGCCGATCGACACGGCAACGATCGAAGGCGAAGGCGCAGCGCGGATTGAACGAGCAGCCGCGCGGGATCGCCGACAGGCGCGGCATCGAGCCCGGGATCTGCACCAGGCGCTTGTCCTCGCCCGCAAGCGTCGGGATCGCGCCCATCAGGCCCTTGGCATAAGGATGCAGCGGATTCTTCACGACGTCCTGCACCGGGCCGATCTCGGCGACGCGGCCGGCATACATCACCGCGACGCGGTCGGAGGTTTCCGCGATCACGCCCATGTCGTGCGTCACCAGCATCACCGCGGTGCCGTGGTCGCGGCCGAGGCGCTTGATCAACGAGATGATCTGCGCCTGCACGGAGACGTCGAGCGCGGTGGTCGGCTCGTCCGCGATGATCAGCTCGGGCTCGGCACAGATTGCGAGCGCGATCACGACGCGCTGGCGCATGCCACCGGAAAACTCGTGGGGATAGCCGTCGATGCGCTTTTCCGGCGCGGGAATGCCGACTTCGGCGAGCAGATCGATGGCGCGGCGGCGGGCGGCCGACTCGGACAGATTGAGGTGGGTGCGGATCGTCTCCACGATCTGGTCGCCGACCTTGTAGAGCGGATTCAGCGATGTCAGCGGATCCTGGAAGATCATGCCGATGCGCTTGCCCCTGATGCGGCGCATCTCCTCCGGCGGCAGATTGTCGATGCGCAGGCCCGCGAGACGAATCTCGCCGCCGGCAATACGGCCGGGCGGATCGATCAGGCCGATCACCGCGAGGCCGGTGACGGACTTGCCGGCTCCGGACTCGCCGACGACGCCGAGCACCTCGCCCTTGGCGATGTCGAAGGAGACGCCGTCGATGGCGCGCAGCGTGCCGCGGCGGGAGGCAAACTCCACGTGAAGATCGCGCACGGAAAGGACGGGTTCGGTCATGGACGAGGCGTATTCATCGAAGCTTCGGATTGAGCGCGTCGCGCAGCCAGTCGCCGAGCAGATTGATCGACAGGATCAGCGCCGCGAGCGCGAGCCCCGGGAAGGCAACGATCCACCATTCGCCGGCGAACAGATAATTGTTGCCGATGCGGATCAGCGTGCCGAGCGATGGCATGGTGTCGGGCAGACCGACGCCGAGGAAGGACAGCGTCGCCTCGGTGATGATGGCGAGCGCGAGGTTGATGGTGGCGATGACCAGAATCGGGCCCATCGTGTTCGGCAGAACGTGCCGCAGCATGATCTTCGGCGCCGGCAGGCCGATCAGCTGTGCGGCGGCGACGTAGTCCTTGTTCTTCTCGACCATCACGGAGCTGCGCACCGTCCGGGCATAGCCGACCCAGAAGCTCAGGCCGATCGAGATCACCAGCACCACCAGCATGCTGGTGGCGTCCAGTCGGTTGCCGAGGATCGACTTCGCGATGCCGTTGACCAGCAGCGCGATCAGGATCGCAGGGAAGGTCAGCTGCACGTCGGCGATCCGCATGATCACCCCGTCGACTGCCCCGCCGAAATAGCCGGCGATCAGGCCGAGGGCGATGCCGAGCGCGCCGGCGAAGATCACGCCGGCGACGCCCACGGCGAGCGAGATGCGCATGCCGTAGAGAATGGCGGAGAACACGTCGCGGCCTTGCTCGTCGGTGCCGAGCAGGAACGGGCTCTGGCCGTCCGCAGTCCACAGCGGTGAAATCCGCGAATTCATCAATTGCAGCTGTGCCGGATCGAACGGGTTCTGCACCGCGAGCACGGATGCAAAGATCGCAAGCAGGAAGAACAGGACCGTGATGGCCGCAGCCACCATGGTGAGCTTGGAACGGCGGAACGAATAGAACAAGTCGCTGTCGAGCATGCGGCTGAACCAGCCATGGGCGGCCTGCACCGGCTGCGCGCTCTGCTTGTCGGAATTAGAGACGACTGCGTCGGACATGCGGGCTGCCCTATGCGGCGCGACCGACGGTCGAGCGCAGGCGCGGATCGACCACCGTGTAGAGAATGTCGACCACCAGATTGATGGTGACGAAGATCAGTGAAACCATCAGCAGGTAGGCGGCCATGATCGGAATGTCGACGTTTTGCACGGCCTGGACGAACAGAAGCCCCATGCCCGGCCATTGGAACACGGTTTCGGTGATGATCGAAAATGCAATAACCGAGCCAAACTGAAGCCCTGCCACGGTGATCACCGGAATCAGCGTGTTTTTCAGCGCGTGGCCGAAATGGATCGCACGCGTGGTTAGCCCCCTCGCGCGGGCGAAGCGGATATAGTCGGTCCGCAACACTTCCAGCATCTCCGCGCGCACCAGCCGCATGATCAGGGTCATTTGGAACAGACCGAGCGTGATCGAAGGCATGATCAGCGCCTTCAGTCCCGACACCGTGAGCAGGCCCGTCGTCCACCAGCCGAGCTTGACCACCTCACCGCGGCCGAACGAGGGCAACCAGCCCAATGTCACTGCGAACAGGTAGATCAGGAGAATGCCGATCAGGAAGGTCGGCAGCGAGATGCCGATCAGCGAGACCGCCTGGAATAGTTTGGCCAGCGCGGTATCGCGCTTGAGCGCCGAATAGACGCCCATCAGGATGCCGAACACCATTGCAAACACGGTCGCACAGATCGCAAGTTCCAGCGTCGCGGGCATGCGCTCCATCAACAGCGTCGCGACCGGCTGGCGGAACTGGTAGGAGACGCCGAACTTGAACTGCGCCGCATCGGCGAAATAGCGCACGAACTGCACCGGCACGGGGTCATCGAGGCCGAGCGACTTGCGCACGATCGCGCGTTCGGCGGCCGAGGTGTCGATCGAGACGATCTGGTTGACGGGGTCGCCGGCGAAGCGGAACATCGAGAACGCGATGATGCCGACGGCGAACATGACGCCGATGGCCTGAACGGCGCGGCGAAGCGTGAAAGCGAGCATGCCTTCCACTGTCCTTGGGTGAGCGTACGGTCGACGTCCTTGTCGGCCGGAAAAGGAAAGGTCCCGGAGGCGGATGCCGCCGGGACCTCGCGTTCAGTCGATCCTATTCCTTCTTGGTTGCCCAGTGGAACATGACGAGATTGTCGGCCCGCTGCGGCAGATTAACCTTCTTCGATACGCCCCAGGCCAGCGCCTGCTGGTGCAGCGGAATGTAGGCCCAGTCCTTTATGCTGATTTCGTAGGCCTGTTTGATCAGCTGGTTGCGCTTGGCGGTGTCGGCTTCGACCAGCACCTTGTCGGTGATGGCGTCGAACTCCTTGTTGCAATAGCCGCCGAGATTGGCCTCGCCGCGCGAGGATTTCGCATCGTCGCGGCAGCCCATGATGTCATAGAGCACGTTGTGGGAGTCCATCGTGCTCGGGGTCCAGCCCAGCAGGTAGAACGAAGTCTGGTAGCCGCCCTGCTTCAACACCTTGGCGAAGTACTGCGCCTTCGGCTGCGCCAGAAGATTGATCTTGACGCCGATGCGGGCGAGCATGCCGACCACGGCCTGGCAGATCGCGGCATCGTTGACGTAGCGGTCGTTCGGGCAGTCCATGGTGACCTCGAAGCCATCGGGGTAACCGGCTTCGGTCAGGAGCTTCTTAGCGCCGTCGGGATCGAATTTCGGCCGCGTGAACTCCTTGGACAGCACGAACAGTTCCGGTGCGATCATCAGCGCCGACGGCGTCGACAGCCCGCGCATCACGCGCGTCTTGATCAGCTCGATATCGATCGCCTTGTAGAAGGCCTCGCGGACGCGGACGTCCTTGAACGGGTTCTTGCCCTTGATGTTGGAGTAGAGCAGCTCGTCACGCATCTGGTCAAAGCCGAGGAAGATGGTACGCAGCTCCGGTCCCTTCAGCACCTGGGCGTTCGGGCTGGAATCGACGCGGGAGATGTCCTGGATCGGAACCGGCTCGATGACGTCGACTTCGCCCGAGAGCAGGGCGGCGACGCGGGTGGCGTCGGAAGCGATCGGGGTGAAGATGATCTCCTTGAGATTGCCCTCGACCTTGCCCCAGTAATTGGGATTGGCCTTGAACACCGTCTTCACGCCGGGCTGATGGCTTTCAATGATGAAGGGACCGGTGCCGTTCTCGTTCAGTGAGGCATAGCTCGGCGTGGTCGCCGCCACCGGCGTCGGATCGACGACGTTGTTCTCCTCGGCCCATTTCTTGTTCATGATGTACCAGACATCCCACGCGTTATGCAGAATGGGATTTGGCGAGGGCAGGACGAAGTCGACGGTATAGTCATCGACCTTGACCACCTTGACGTCCGGCGCAAGGCGAGTCTGCATGTTCGACCCCTTCTTGCGGACGCGATCGGCCGAGAACACCACGTCGTCGGCGGTGAAGGGGTTGCCGTTGTGGAATTTCACGCCCTTGCGCAAATGGAAGCGCCAGCGCGTCGGCTCTGGGGTTTCCCAGCTTTCCGCCAGCGCCGGAATGATCTTGAGGTCCTTGTCGCGCGCCGTGAGGCCCTGATAGACGTGGCCGAGATGAGCGTGGGTGGTGCTCTCGTTCAGGGTATAGGGATCGAGCGACTTCAGGTCACCCTGGTTGGCATAACGTAGCGTCTGGCTCGATGCTGGCGAGACCGCCAACGCGAGCGTACCGGCGAGTGTCGCCGCAAACAGACTTTGACCGACTGACATTCTTGACCCTCTCGACACTTCCGCGCCGGTGATTTTTGATTGTTCGGCGAGGCTGACTGATCCATGTTGCCCAGAGTTCTCGACCCGTGCAAGCGTCATTCCAGCAAGGAACGCGCCAAGTTGCGCCGCTGTGCAGCAATGCTGCCCGGCAATCCCCGGCAGGCCGGCGAGCTTCTGCGGGGCGCGGGCCGACAATTTGATTGACCATACCCGTCGATTGGGGAAGCTGGTCCCGGCGGCTTCCCCTCAGGTCGCTTGCCTTGCAGACCTTCTCGCGGTGATACTCCGACGGGCCGCTCGAATCTCATCTGGAGGGGACATGAAGGTTAACATCGAAATCGACTGCACCCCCCTTGAGGCCCGCCAGTTCTTCGGTCTGCCCGATGTGGGGCCGATGCAGACGGCGGTGATGGACAAGCTACAGCAGCAGGTGCTCAGCAACATCGAGAAGGTCTCGCCGGAATCGCTGATCCAGAGCTGGTTCACCTTCGATCCCAAGATCGCCGAGCGGTTTCAGGACATGTTCGTCGCGATGGCCGGCCTCGGCGGCACGCGCAGCGGCGACAAGAAAAAATAGTGTCGCCCGGGCCGGACGGGGCGCTGCAAGAAGGCCGGCTTCGTCCGCCGGGTCTCGGCCTGCTGCTCGCCGAAGCCCGTGGGCTATTCGAGTTGAATGCGAGCCTCTTGCTGTCGCCGCTCCTGATGCGGGCGCCGCGGGGCGACGGCCATCCGGTGCTGGCGCTGCCGGGCTTTCTCGCCAGCGACCTTTCGATGGTGCCGATACGACGCTATCTCAGCGAGCTCGGTTATGCGGCGCATGCCTTGCGAATGGGCCGCAATCTCGGCGGGCTCGGGCGCATGCGGGATTCGCTGCGCATGCGCTTGGCCGAAATCCATGCCGCCACGGGACGCAAGGTCAGCCTGGTCGGGTGGAGTCTCGGCGGCGTCTATGCCCGCGATCTCGCGCTTTGGGCGCCGGACAAGGTCCGCTACGTCGTCACGCTCGGCAGCCCTTTCGCTAACGACGTGCGGGCGACCAACGCGACGCGGCTTTACGAGACGCTATCAGGCGAGAAGGTGGAGGACTTTGCCGAAGCGCGCGAGGCGATTGCGGGCGATCTGCCGGTGCCGACAACGTCGATCTATTCGCGGGCTGACGGCGTCGTGAACTGGCGGACCTGTCTGCTGCGCCCCTCCGACCGTGCCGAGAACATCGAGGTGCATCTGGCGAGCCATATCGGGCTCGGCGTGAACCCGGCGGTGTTGTGGGCCGTGGCGGACCGCCTGGCGCAACCGGAGGGAGACTTCCGGCCATTTGACCGGGCGGGGCCGTTTGCCATTGCATATGCCCCGCTGGACCGGGCAGTATCGGCCTGACGAGAAGCGCCGCCAAGGCGCCCGTCGAATACTCGGAGGGAACCATGGCTGACGGTAAGAAGCTGTCGTCGCTTGACGCGTCGTTTCTCTATCTGGAAACACCGGAGATGCCGATGCATGTCGGCAGCATGGCGATCTTCCGCCTGCCTGACGACTACAAGGGCGATTTCTTCGAAGACTTCAAGGCAATGATCGTCTCGCGCCTGCACATCGCGCCGATTCTCAAGGCGCGGCTGGAGAAGGCGCCGCTCGACATCGATCATCCCTCCTGGGTCGAGGACGACCAGTTCGACATCGACCGCCATATCTTCCGGGCAAGCCTGCCGCAGCCGCGCGACCGCGCCACGCTCGAGCGCATCGTCGGCTGGATGCATGCCAAGCTGCTCAACCGCGCCCGCCCGCTCTGGGAGTTCTACGTGTTCGAGGGCATGAAGGACAACGAGGTCGGGCTCTATTCCAAGATGCACCATGCCGCGATCGATGGCGGCGCCGGGGCGGCGCTGACCAACATGATCTACGACATCTCGCCGATCCCGCGGAAGGTCGATCCGCCGACGGCGGGCAGTAAGCCCGGGCAGGAGCCGCGCGACATCGCGGCGAACCTGCTGGATTCCTATCAGCAGCTGTTCAGCCAGCCGCTGGAGGCTTCGCAAGCGGCGAAGAACCTGCAGCTGCCGCGCACCGGCAAGAGCGACATCGGGTCGATCCTGTTCGACAACGCGATGTACCAGATCGAGAGCGCTGTACGCTTCGCCGGCAACATCCCGACCGTGCTGAAGAGCGTGTCCGACGTGCTCGGCAAGGTCGCCGATCCCAAATCGCGCGAGAGCCTCGCCAGCATGGTGTCGCCACCGACCATGCTCAACAAGACCATCTCCTCGGAGCGGAGCTTTGCCGGCGTGTCGATCCCGCTGTCGCGGGCCAAGGCGCTGGCCAAGCAGGCCGGCGGCAAGCTCAACGACGTGGTGCTGGCGCTCGCCTCCGGCGTCGTCCGCCGCTATCTTCTGCGATATGGCACGCTGCCGGCGAAATCCCTGACCGCAGCGGTGCCGATCTCGCTGCGGGAGGAGGGCAACACCGAGACCAACAACCAGGTGTTCGGCATGATCTGCTCGATCGCCACCAACATCGAGGATCCCAAGGCGCGGCTGGAGGCGATCATCGCGCAATCGACCAAGTCCAAGGAGATGTCGCATCCCTTGCGGGCCTTGATGCCGCAGGTCTCCAACATCTCGATGCTGGGCGCGCCGATCATGGTGCAGATCCTGGCGCTGCTCTACAGCCGCTCGAACCTCTCCGACGTGCTGCCGCCCGCGGCCAACATCACCGTGTCCAACGTGCCCGGGCCGCGACAGACGCTTTATGCCGCCGGTGCCGAGCTCTTGCACATCTTCCCGGTGTCTATCTCGACCCACGGCCAGGCACTCAACATCACCGTGCAGAGCTATCGCGACCAGCTCGATTTCGGCTTTATCGTCGGTGCCAACATCATCCCGCATGTGCAGGTGATGTGCGACATGCTGCCCGAGGAGTTCGCCGCGCTGGAGGCGGCCTACACGCCGCCGGCCACCGATATCAAGGGCGCTGCGGAGTAAGGAATTTGCAATGATTGAAATGCCGCCGCTCAAGTTCGCGACGACGAACGGAATCCGCATGGGCTTCTACGAGGCGGGCCCGGCCGATGACAAACCGCCGGTCGTGCTGTGCCACGGCTGGCCGGAGCTCGCATTCTCCTGGCGTCACCAGATCAAGGCACTAAGCGAGGCCGGCATCCGCGTGGTCGCGCCCGACCAGCGTGGCTACGGCGCGACCGACCGGCCCGAGCCGGTCGAAGCCTATGACATGGAGCACCTGACCGGCGATCTCGTCGGTCTGCTCGATCATCTCGGGATCGACAAGGCGATCTTCGTCGGCCACGACTGGGGCGGCTTCGTCGTCTGGCAGATGCCGCTGCGGCATCCCACGCGCGTCGCCGGAGTCGTCGGCGTCAACACCCCGCATTGGGACCGCATGCCGATCGACCCGATCGCGCTGTTTCGCCAGCGTTACGGCGACCAGATGTACATCGTCCAGTTCCAGGATCCCGCGCGCGAGCCGGACAAGATCTTCGGCAGCCGCGTCGAGCAGACCTTCGACGCCTTCATGCGCAAGCCGCTGGCAAAGCCGGCGGCGAAACCGGACGAGCCGCCGATCGCGGGTGTCGGCGCCTCGTCGAAGACCAACCTGGCTTTCCCGCAGATGATTGCGGCGTACGACGCCAAGGTCGATCCGCGCACGCCGATCCTGTCGGCTGATGAGAAGAAGGTGTTCGTCGACACCTTCACGAAGACCGGCTTCACCGGCGGCATCAACTGGTACCGCAACTTCACCCGCAACTGGGAGCGCGCCGAGGGGCTGGACCACCACATCCACGTGCCCTCGTTGATGATCATGGCGGAGAATGATGCCGTGCTGCCGCCCTCGGCGGCCGACGGCATGGAGAAACTGATCGATGACCTCGAGAAGTATCTGGTGAAGGACAGCGGCCATTGGACGCAACAGGAGAAGCCGGAGGAGGTCAGCGCCAAGCTGATCGAATGGCGGAGAAGGCGGTTTGGCTAGCGCTCCTCATTGGGAACGCGTCATTGCGAGGAGCGAAGCGACGAAGCAATCCAGACTGCCTCCACGGATACATTTCTGGATTGCTTCGCTTCGCTCGCAACGACGACATTGAGGCAGGGGGACTACATTTCGATGTCATCCAAGAACCGTCTGGACCCGATTCCGCGGCCGCCGACCAAGCCAGTGGTCGGCAATATGCTGTCGCTGGACGCGGCCGCTCCCGTGCAGCACCTGACGCGGCTTGCCAAGGAGCTCGGTCCGATCTTCTGGCTTGACATGATGGGCTCGCCGATCGTCGTCGTCTCCGGTCACGATCTCGTCGACGAGCTCTCCGACGAGAAGCGGTTCGACAAGACGGTGCGCGGCGCGCTGCGGCGCGTGCGTGCGGTCGGCGGCGACGGCCTGTTCACGGCCGACACCCGTGAGCCGAACTGGAGCAAGGCGCACAACATCCTGCTGCAGCCCTTCGGCAATCGCGCCATGCAGTCCTATCACCCGAGCATGGTCGACATCGCCGAGCAGCTCGTCCAGAAATGGGAGCGGCTCAACGCCGATGACGAGATCGACGTCGTCCACGACATGACCGCGCTGACGCTGGATACGATCGGCCTGTGCGGCTTCGAGTACCGCTTCAACTCGTTCTACCGGCGCGACTACCATCCTTTCGTCGAGTCACTGGTACGATCGCTCGAAACCATCATGATGACGCGCGGCCTGCCGTTCGAGCAGCTCTGGATGCAGAAGCGCCGCAAGACGCTGGCCCAAGACGTCGCTTTCATGAACAAGATGGTCGACGAGATCATCGCCGAACGCCGCAAGAGCGCTGAAGGCATCGACGACAAGAAGGACATGCTGGCCGCGATGATGACCGGCGTCGACCGTGCCACCGGCGAGCAGCTCGACGACGTCAATATCCGCTACCAGATCAACACCTTCCTGATCGCGGGGCACGAGACGACCAGCGGCCTGTTGTCCTACACGCTCTATGCGCTGCTCAAGCATCCGGAGATTCTCAAGAAGGCCTATGACGAGGTCGACCGCGTCTTCGGCCCCGACGTCAACGCCAAGCCGACCTATCAGCAGGTGACGCAGCTCACCTACATCACGCAGATCCTGAAGGAGTCGCTGCGGCTGTGGCCGCCGGCGCCGGCCTACGGCATCTCGCCGCTGAACGACGAGACCATCGGCGGCAGCAAGTACAAGCTCAGGAAGGGAACGTTCGTCACCATCCTGGTGACGGCGCTGCATCGTGATCCCAGCGTGTGGGGTCCCAATCCCGACACGTTCGACCCCGAGAATTTCAGCCGCGAGGCGGAGGCAAAACGGCCGATCAATGCCTGGAAGCCGTTCGGCAACGGCCAGCGCGCCTGCATCGGCCGCGGCTTCGCCATGCACGAGGCAGCGCTCGCGCTCGGCATGATCCTGCAGCGCTTCAAGCTGATCGACCACCAGCGCTACCAGATGCACCTGAAGGAGACGCTGACCATCAAGCCGGAAGGCTTCAAGATCAAGGTGCGGCCGCGCGCCGATCGCGAGCGCGGCGCTTATGGCGGGCCCGCTGCGGCTGCGTCCTCGGCGCCAAAGGCGCAGCGTCCGCCCACCACGCGGCCCGGCCACAACACGCCGATGCTGGTGCTCTACGGCTCCAATCTCGGTACCGCCGAGGAGCTCGCAACGCGCATGGCCGATCTTGCCGAGATCAACGGTTTTGCCGTGCATCTCGGCCCGCTCGACGACTATGTCGGCAAGCTGCCGCAGGAGGGCGGGGTGCTGATCATCTGCGCCTCCTATAACGGCGCGCCGCCGGACAATGCGACGCAGTTCGTCAAATGGCTCGGTGAGGATCTGCCGAAGGATGTCTTCGCCGGTGTGCGCTACGCCGTGTTCGGCTGCGGCAACAGCGACTGGGCCGCGACCTATCAATCGGTGCCGCGCTTCATCGACGAGCAATTGTCGAAGCATGGTGCGCGCGCGGTCTATCCGCGCGGCGAGGGCGATGCCCGCAGCGATCTCGACGGCCAGTTCCAGAAATGGTTCCCCGCCGCCGCGCAAGTCGCGACCAAGGAGTTCGGTATCGACTGGAATTTCACCCGCACCGCCGAGGACGATCCGCTCTATGCAATCGAGCCGGTCGCGGTGACCGCTGTCAACACCATCGTCGCCCAGGGCGGCGCAGTGGCGATGAAGGTGCTGGTCAATGACGAGCTCCAGAACAAGTCCGGCGCGAATGCTTCCGAGCGCTCGACGCGCCACATCGAGGTGCAGCTACCGGCCAACCTCAGCTACCGCGTCGGCGATCACCTCAGCGTCGTTCCGCGCAACGATCCTACGCTGGTTGATTCAGTTGCCCGCCGCTTCGGCTTTTTGCCGGCCGATCAGATCAGGCTTCAGGTGGCCGAAGGCCGGCGCGCGCAATTGCCGGTCGGCGCGGCCGTGTCGGTCGGCCGTCTGCTCAGCGAGTTCGTCGAGCTGCAGCAGCTCGCGACGCGCAAGCAGATCCAGATCATGGCCGAGCACACCCGCTGCCCCGTCACCAAGCCGAAGCTGCTGGCCTTCGTCGGCGAGGAGGCGGAACCGCTCGAGCGCTATCGCGGTGAGATCCTCGCCAAGCGCAAATCGGTGTTCGACCTGCTGCTCGAATATCCGGCTTGCGAACTACCTTTCCACGTCTATCTCGAAATGCTGTCGCTGCTGGCGCCGCGCTATTACTCGATCTCGTCCTCGCCGTCGGTCGACCCGGCGCGTTGCAGCGTCACGGTCGGCGTGGTCGAAGGTCCGGCTGCCTCCGGCCGCGGCACCTACAAGGGCATCTGCTCGAACTATCTCGCCAATCGGCGGGCGGGCGATACGATCTATGCCACCGTGCGCGAGACCAAGGCGGGCTTCTGCCTGCCGGACGATCCTTCCGTGCCTGTTATCATGATCGGTCCGGGCACGGGACTTGCGCCGTTCCGCGGCTTCCTCCAGGAGCGCGCCGCGCGCAAGGCGAAAGGGGCCGCGCTCGGCCCGGCCATGTTGTTCTTCGGCTGCCGCCATCCCGACCAGGATTTTCTTTACGCGGAGGAGCTGAAGGCGCTGGCGGCGAGCGGCATCACCGAGCTGTTCACGGCGTTCTCGCGCGCGGACGGGCCGAAGACCTATGTGCAGCACGTGCTCGCGGCGCAGAAGGACAAGGTCTGGCCGCTGATCGAGCGGGGCGCGATCGTCTATGTGTGCGGCGATGGCGGCAAGATGGAGCCCGACGTGAAGGCGGCGCTCGTCGCGATCCACTGCGAGAAGAGCGGCAGTGATGCCGCGGCAGGCGCGCGCTGGATCGAGGAGATGGGCGCGAACAACCGCTATGTGCTGGACGTCTGGGCGGGAGCGTAGCCGCAGATCGTGGGGTGGGTTACGCCTTCGGCTAACCACCCTACGATCCTGTTCGTGCTAAAGCATTCCCATGATTCCCTGGGAAAAGATTGACACCGCCAAAATCCCCGGTTCCGACGAGGAGCTCCGCCTGATGCGCCGGGGCAAGGAGTTCTCCATCAAGCTCGGCACCAACGAGCTGATGAACAGCCGCCTGTCGGGGTCGGAAGCGGCGCTGGCAACCCTTGCCGCGAAGCAGATCGCGAAAGTCGCAAAGCCCGTCGTTCTCATCGGCGGTCTCGGCATGGGTTTTACGCTACGCGCGGCGCTGGCCGTGCTCGGAGCCCAGGCGAAGATCGTGGTCTCCGAGTTGGTGCCGTCGGTGGTCGCCTGGGCGCGAGGCCCGATGGCGGAGGTCTTCGGCGCCAGCCTCGATGATGCCAGGGTGAGCATTCGCGAGATCGATGTCGGTGAAATCATCCGGGCGAAGCGTTCGGCCTTCGACGCCATCCTGCTCGACGTCGACAACGGGCCGGAGGGGCTGACCCGGAAGGGCAATGACGCGCTCTACGATGCGAGCGGGCTCTCGTCGGCGAGGACGGCGCTGCGGCCGGGAGGCGTGCTGGCCGTCTGGTCGTCTGGACCCAATGCGGCATTCACGGGGCGCCTCAAGCGCGCCGGCTTCAACGTCAACGAAGTCAACGTTCGCGCCACCGGCAGAGGCGGCGGCGCGCGCCACGTGATCTGGATCGCGCGGAAGGGCTAGGCCGCCTCCGCCGCCGCGCCATGCGCGTGCTTGTCGATCGCGTCGATGATCTCCGGCCAGAAGCGCATGGGCAGCGCGTGGCCCATGCCCTCGATCATCAGCAGCTTTGCGTTCGGGATCGACGCGGCCGTGTCCTTGCCGCCTTCGGGGCGGACCAACGGATCGACGGTGCCGTGGATCACGAGCGTCGGAGCCTTCACGGCGTGCAGCCGCTCCTTGCGGCTGCCGGAGGCAAGCACGGCGCGGAGCTGGCGACCGACGCCGGCCGGATTGAGCCCGCGTGCAAACACGCGCTCGGCGCGGCCAGGGTCGAGCGCTTCCTCTTCCGGGAAATGCCCGGCGCGCAGCACCTTCCAGGTCTGGCCGTAGCGGTCGATGAACTCCTCCTTGCTGCGCGGCGGCGGCGCCATCAGCACCGCGGCGGCCTCGCGGGTCGGGGGCGGCACGCGCGGATTGCCCGTCGTCGACATGATCGAGGTCAGCGAGCGCACGCGGTGCGGAAACGACAGCGTCACCTCCTGCGCGATCATGCCGCCCATGGACGCTCCGACGAGATGCGCCGACTTGATGCCGAGCGCATCCATCAGCCCGACCGTGTCCTTGGCCATGTCGATCAGCTTGTAGGTCGCGGCCACCGGGATCCGCAACAAGCGCAACTTCAGCAGCTCGAACGGCGTCAGCCGCTTGCCGCCGGTGAGATGGCTCGACTTGCCGATGTCACGGTTGTCGAAACGGATCACGCGGAAGCCGCGCGCGGCGAGCTGTTCGCAGAACGCATCGTCCCAATGGATCATCTGCGCACCGAGACCCATGATCAGCAGCAGCGGCTCGGCATTGTCGTTGCCGAAGATCTCGTAGCAGATGTCGATGCCGTTGGCGCGGACGGTCTGGGGCGGCTGATGGACGGTCACGGGTCCCTCCTGCTGACGATGCTGTATCGCACGGTTTCGCTCCACGAAGAAGCCGCGTCTCCGAGGTTGCGCCGGTTGCTTGCCGGTTGACCGGCACCGCGCAACGGTGTGGTATGGCGGGACAAGAAGGGTGCAAAGCCCTCCGCATTGGGAGGACGCCGATGACCGACAAGATCACCGATCCGGTCGCCTTGTGGCAGAAGATGGTTGGCGAAATGGAGAAGGGTTTCAACTCCTTCGCGACCAAGGCGATGGAGACGCCCGAATTCTCGCAGGCCATGAACCGCGCCGGCGGCGTTGCTGCAGGTGCTCAGAAGCAATTCGGCGATCTCATGGAGAGGTACCTGATCTCGATGAACCTGCCGACCCGCGAGCAGATGACCGGCATCGCGGAACGGCTCCAGTCGATCGAAGGCCAGCTCGGCGAGATCAAGTCGATGCTGAGCCAGATGTCGGCCACTTCGGGCGCGCCGCAACCCGGCGCCGCGCCGCGGCCACCGCGAACCAAGCGTCCGCCGTCCGAAGGCGGAGACCAAAAATGAACGCGCCGGCGGGACTTGATCTTGCCTCGATCCCGGAGCGCATCCAGTCCGAGGTGCAGCGCGCGATTCAGCGCAGCATCAAGGGCGTCGAATATTTCTCGACCTCGGGCCCCTCGCTCGGCTCGACGCCAAAGGACGTGCTGCACACGCGCGGGACCATGAGCCTCTATCACTACCGGCCGATGTCGGACGAGATCTACCGCGTGCCGGTGCTGATCGTAATGGCAACCACCAATCGCGGCTACATCCTCGACCTCGTGCCCGGCCAGAGCTTCATCGAGTTCCTGCTGAAACGCGGCTACGACGTCTACATGCTGGACTGGAGCGCGCCGAGGCCAGAGGAGAAGAGCCTGCGCATGGAGGACTATGTCCTCGACTTCATTCCGGACTGCGTCCGCCGCGTGCAAGCCGATTCCGGCGAGCAGGACGTCTCCGTCATCGGCTATTGCTTTGGCGGCGTGCTGTCGCTGCTCTACGGCTCGATCCACAAGGACGGGCCGATGAAGAACCTGATCTGCTTCACCACGCCGATCGACTTCCGGGAGATGAAGCTGTTCTCGAACTTCTCCGACCGCCGCTATTTCGACGTCGACCACCTCGTCGACAGCGTCGGCAACGTGCCGCCGGAGATGATCCTGTCCTCATTCGAGATGCTGCGGCCGGCCTCGCGTACGGTGAGCCAGATCCAGCTCTGGGAGAACATCTGGAACGACGAGTTCGTGAAGTCGTACCGCATGTTCGACCGCTGGGCGACCGACACGCTACCGCTCGCCGGCGAATATTTCCGCACCATCACCAAGGACCTGATGTGGGACAACAAGCTGTTCGACGGCACTATGTCGGTCGGCGGCCGTGCGGCCAAGCTCGAGAACATCACGGTGCCGATCCTGCATGCCGTCGCCGAGCACGATCACATCGTGCCCTATGAGGCGGCCAAGCTCCTGATCCCAAAGGTCGGCTCGACCGACAAGGAAGAGGTGATCCTGAAGGGCGGTCACGTTTCGCTCGTTGCCGGCGCCAACGCGGTGAAGCGGCTGTGGCCGAAACTGGATTCCTGGCTGGGAAAGAGATCGATATGAGCGAGCAGCGTTCCTATCCGCGCCACGTCAAAACCGACGCCGGCGCCATCGAGATCCGCCTGATGTCGCCCGCGGACGAGGCCGCGGTGCTGGCCTTCGGCAAGGGCCTGCCGACCCATGACCTGTTGTTCCTGCCACGCAACATCAGCGAGCCGAAGGTGCTGTCGGCCTGGGTCAAGGAAATCGAGCGCGGAGCTATTCAGAGCCTGCTCGCGGTGAGAGAGGGCAGGGTCGTTGGTTGCGGCACGCTGGTGCGCGATCCCCATTCCTGGTCGCCTCATGTCGGTGAGATCCGGATGGTGGTTTCGCCCGAGGTCCGCGGCAAGGGCGTGGGCAAAGCGCTGTCGCAGGAGACTTTTGCGCTGGCGCTCGGAGCGGGCCTGGAAAAGCTCTCGGTCCAGATGACGGTGGATCAGCAGGCGGCGATCGCCCTGTTCGAGAGCCTCGGCTTCAAGGCCGAGGCCCTGCTGCGGGACCATGTCCGGGACGTCGACGGCAAGACCCACGACATCGTCGTGCTCGGCCATAACATCGCGCAGGTCCAGGCTCAGATGGAGGCCTACGGCCTGCCTGGCGCCGTGCAGCACTAAGCAGGCGGCGTCCGACATTGGGTCCGGATCGGACCCATTCACGTGCCCCCATGGCTATGGAAGCATCACGATGCCTCTCGTGAGGGCTGTTCACGATTTCGTGATATCGCACTGCAATATCAATATTGCGATGCACAATTAGCCGTGCCATATAGGTCGTGCCCCGGGCCAATGCGGACGGGGTGAGCCCATAGCTCAAACCATTGAGGATGGAGAGAACCCCATGACCACTGAAACCAACACCGCTTTCGAGGGCTTCAAGGACGCTTTCAAGAACATCCAGAACCTGGAAGTTCCCGAGGCCGCCCGCGAATTCGTCAAGAAGACTGCCAACACTGCCAAGGACCGTGCTGCTGAGGTGTTCGCTGGCTCCGAGCGCGTGACCGCCGCCGTCGAGAACGCGGTGACTGAGTCCATCACCGAGGCCGGCAAGATCAGCCGCAACATCCAGCAGGCGATCTACGAGGACGCTGAGGCGTTCTTCTCGGGCATCGACAAGCTCGCGTCCGCCAAGTCGGTCAGCGAAGCCGTCGAGATCCAGTCGAGCCTGCTCCGCTCCCGCGGCGAAGTGTTCGTCTCGCGCGCCAAGGCGACCGCCGACTATCTCGGCAAGCTCGCCGCCAACGGTGCGAAGTCCGCTCAGGACAATTTCACAAAGGTCTACAGCAAGACCGCCTGATCTGGCGCCTGAGCACAAACTGAATTTGAGGCCCGCTTCGGCGGGCCTTTGTTTTTGCGCCGCCGTCATTGCGAGGAGCTCGCGACAAAATTGCGTAGCAATTTTGCGCTGATGCGACGAACAATCCAAAGTCTTTCCTCTGAAAGATTCGGGATTGCTTCGCTTCGCTCGCAATGACGAGTACTGTGATGCAGTCATGGACTCGTCTGTCACCTTTTCCTTCGACGCCCCCGGCGATGCCGCACGCGCGGCCGAGCTGCGCCGCGTCAAGGCGCTGGCGACTTTGGTGCTGGCCGCGACGCTGGCACTGTTCGTCGTCGCGAAATGGCTGCTGCCCGTGCATCCCGTGTTCGGCTTCATTGCCGCCTTCGCCGAGGCCGCGACCATCGGCGGGCTCGCCGATTGGTATGCCGTGGTGGCGCTGTTTAAGCGGCCGCTCGGCCTGCCGATCCCGCACACCGCGATCATCCAGAGCAACCAGGCCCGCATCGCCGACAAGCTCGGCGAATTCATCCAGGTGCATTTCCTCGAGGCGGGTCCCGTCGAAGCCAAGCTGAAGGAGATCGACTTCGGCTCCTTCGTCGCCGACTGGTTGCGCGACCGCAAGCGCAGCGACGACCTCGCGCGCTTTGCGCTGCGGCTGTTGCCGGAAGCCGTGTCCGCGACCGAAAGCTCCGGCTTGATGACCTTCATCATCCGCCGCATGTCCTCGCAGCTCCAGGCGATCGACCTCGCGCCGCTCGCGGCGGGCACGCTGCGCGGCTTCGTCGCGGAGGGACGGCACCAGATCCTGTTCGACGATCTCCTGCGCGTGATGCACGAGACCTTGAACCAGACAGAGACGATGGCGATGATCCGCGAGAAGGTGCGCGCGGAATTGCCGACCCTGCTCAAGCTCTATCGTGCCGACAAGTTTCTGGTGAACAAGATCGTGGCCTCCGCCACCGCCTTCTTCAACGAAGTGCGCAGCGACCCCAAGCATCCGTTCCGCGGCGAGTTCGACCGCATGGTGCTGAACTTCGTCGACAGGCTCGGCACCGATCAGGCCTATATCGACCGCATCGACGGCCTGAAACGCGATCTTCTGGCGCGGCCGGAGCTTGCTGACCTTGCCCGCACCGTCTGGGCCAACACGCGCTCCTTCATCGAGCGCAGCGCGAGCGGCGAGACGCAGGTGCTGCAACATCATCTCGCCGGGATGTTCGTCTCGGCGGGCGAGGCGCTCGCCAGCGATGCCGAGTTGCGCGGCGAGATCAACAAGGGTCTCGTGACCGTGCTGCGCAGCTTCGTCGCGGACCAGAAGAGCGGCGTCTCCACCTTCATCTCCGATCAGGTCAAGGCGTGGAATATGACGCAGCTGATTTCGCTGATCGAGATCAACATCGGCCGCGACCTGCAATACATCCGCTTCAACGGCTCATTGATCGGCGGGCTCGCCGGGCTCGCGCTCTACACCGTAGAATCCCTGCTTCGATTGTTGTGACTTTTGCGTCACGGCCGTTAGCATTAACGCGCGGACCTATTGTCGCCCCGCGTCTCTCCAGCTTGAATGTCGGGAATCGGCCGCCTAGCTGATTCATGTTGCGCTGCGGAACGATCCAGAAGCCGGCGAGTTGGAATCTGTCTACGCATTTGCCGGCCTCGCCGGCCTCCTTTTCAGCGATTCTTCCCAGGGGACCATTGATGACCGCTACTGCCCAAACGCTGCGTCCGCCTTCCCGTACCTTGATGTTTCTGGAAGGACGCGCGATCCACGAGTTCGGCGCATTCCTCGGCGCGCTGCCGCTGCTGAGCCTTGCGCCGCGCGGCGATGGGCATCCGGTGCTGGTGCTGCCGGGCCTCGTGGCCTCCGACACCTCCACTGGCGCGCTGCGCACGTTTCTGAGCAGCAAGGGCTATGCAGTGGCTGGTTGGCGCCAAGGCCGCAACTACGGCCTGCGGCCCGGCGTGCAGGATGCGATGCTCGGTCAGATCCGAGAGCTCAACGACACCCACGGCCGCAAGATCAGCTTGGTCGGTTGGAGCCTCGGTGGCATCTATGCGCGCCAGCTTGCCAAGATGGTGCCGGACAGCGTGCGCCAAGTGATCACGCTTGGTAGCCCCTTTGCCGGCGATCCACGCTCGACCAACGCCTGGCGCGTCTATGAATGGGCGAGCGGCCGCAAGGCCGACGAGGTTGATCCGCGTTTCGGCGGCGAGCTTGCCGCTCCGCCGCCGGTGCCGACCACCGCCATCTTCAGCCGTACCGACGGCGTCTGCGCCTGGCAAGGCTGCATGGAGAAGACGGGCGCACAGACCGAGAGCATCGAGGTCGAGAGCAGCCATTGCGGCATGGGCCATCATCCGGCCGCCGTCTATGCCGTAGCCGATCGCCTCGCGCAGAAGGAAGGCCAGTGGCGCCCGTTCGATCGCAGCGGCTGGCGCAGCGTGGTGTATCCCGATCCGCATCGGTAGCGCTCCTCTTCACCTCTCCCTGCAAGCTGGGCGAGGTCGGATTGCATCAGAGATGCGATAGCGGGGAGAAGGAGAAGACCCGTCGTCCCGCTCCACTGTCGCGCCTGCACCAAACGCGCTAAGGCTGCCGCATGGCGCATCCGCTCTCTCGTATCATCGACCAGCTCAAGCGCGAGCCCTCGCGCACCGGCTCCATCGTCATCACAGTGTTTGGTGATGCCATCGTGCCGCGCGGCGGCTCGGTGTGGCTCGGCACCCTGCTGGAATTCTTCGAAAGCCTGGATATCGACAGCGGCGTGGTGCGCACCGCAATGTCTCGGCTTGCTGCCGACGGCTGGCTGACGCGCGAGAAGGTCGGCCGCAACAGTTTCTATCGCCTGGCCGACAAGGGCCGCCAGACGTTCGAGGCCGCGACGCGCCACATCTACGATCCGCCGCCGTCCGACTGGACCGGACGTTTCGAGCTGCTGCTGATCGGCAATGGCGAGGATCGCGACGCATCGCGCGAAGCGCTGCGCAATGCCGGCTTCGGCAGCCCGCTGCCGGGCGTATGGGTCGCGCCATCGGGCGTTCCGGTGCCGGATGAGGCCGCGGGCGCGATCCGCCTCGAAGTCTCGGCGGAAGACGACAGCGGCCGCCGTCTGCTCAGCGCGAGCTGGCCGCTCGATCGGACCGCCGATGCCTATCTGAAATTCATGAAGACGTTCGAGCCGCTGCGCGCCGCGATCGCGCGCGGCACGGATCTGTCCGAGGCCGACGCCTTCACCGCGCGGATCCTCTTGATCCACCATTACCGCCGCGTCGTGCTGCGCGATCCGTTGCTGCCTGAGACCCTGCTGCCGCCGGATTGGCCGGGCAGGGCCGCCCGCGAACTCTGCGGCGCGATCTACCGCGCGCTGCTCGCCCCGTCCGAACAATGGCTCGACAGCCATGGAACCAACGAAAAAGGGCGGTTGCCGGCGGCGCGAAAGCTGCTGGAACGGAGGTTCGGCGCCTGACTATTATGTTACAGAAATATCTTGCATGGCCTAAGTTATGTCATATATTCCCTCCTAATAAACGGGAGGACGCGCATGTACACCCAGGCGCTGAACACGGCCGAGACCGCTGATCGCGATCTCGAGGATGCAGGCAAGGCTGCGCAATTCCAGGCCCGCATCGATGCCGAGGAGCGCATCGAGCCGAACGACTGGATGCCCGCGGCCTATCGCAAGACGCTGACCCGCCAGATCTCCCAGCACGCCCATTCTGAAATCGTCGGCATGCTACCAGAAGGCAACTGGATCACGCGCGCCCCGACCTTGCGCCGCAAGGCCGCGCTGCTCGCCAAGGTGCAGGATGAATGCGGCCACGGGCTCTATCTCTATGCCGCCGCCGAGACGCTCGGCTCCTCGCGCGAGGAGCTGGTCGACGCCATGCTCGCCGGCAAGGCCAAATATTCATCGATCTTCAACTATCCGACGCTGACCTGGGCGGACATCGGCACGATCGGCTGGCTGGTCGACGGCGCTGCGATCATGAACCAGATCCCGCTGTGCCGCTGCTCCTACGGGCCTTATGCGCGCGCGATGATCCGCGTCTGCAAGGAGGAGTCCTTCCACCAGCGCCAGGGTTACGAGATCATGGTGACGCTGTGCCGCGGCTCGGAGGAGCAGAAGGCGATGGCGCAGGACGCGCTGAACCGCTGGTGGTGGCCGGTGCTGATGATGTTCGGCCCGCCGGACGCGACGAGCCAGCACAGCGACACCTCCACGAAGTGGAAGATCAAGCGCTTCTCCAATGACGAGCTGCGCCAGAAATTCGTCGATGCCACCGTGCCGCAGGCGCAATATCTCGGCCTCACCATTCCCGATCCCGGCATGATTCAGGACGCCGACGGCCACTGGCGCTACAGCGAGATCGACTGGACCGAATTCAAGCAGGTGCTGGCCGGCAACGGCCCGTGCAATCGCGACCGGATGGCCGCGCGCCGCAAGGCGCACGAGGAGGGCGCCTGGGTGCGCGAGGCGGCAGCTAGCTATGCAGCCAAGCGCGCTCAGCGTCAGACCGCCCAGGCTGCCGAATAGGAGACTGATATGGCCACGCCGAACACGCCGCTGTGGGAAGTCTTCATTCGCAGCCGTAACGGGCTCGCGCACAAGCATGTTGGTTCGCTGCATGCGAGCGATGCGACCATGGCGCTGCAGGCCGCCCGCGACATCTACACCCGGCGCGGCGAGGGCCTGTCGATCTGGGTCGTGCCCTCCAGCGCGATCACCGCGAGCGATCCCGCCGAGAAGGGCATGATGTTCGAGCCGGCAGAATCCAAGATCTACCGGCATCCGACGTTCTACGAAGTGCCGGAAGAAGTGGGGCACATGTGATGGTGGTCGCCAACATCCAGGTCTCCGAAACCCCGCTGGTGATCTACGCGCTGCGCCGCGCCGACGATGCGCTGATCCTCGGTCACAGGCTGTCGGAATGGTGCGGACACGCGCCGATGCTGGAAGAGGACATGGCGCTGTCCAACATCGCTCTCGATCTGATCGGCCAGGCGCGGGAGCTCTATACCTTTGCCGCCAAGGTCGAAGGCAGGGACAACGACGAGGACAAGCTGGCCTATTTGCGCGACGTGCGCCAGTACCGCAACCTGCTGCTGGTCGAGCAGCCCAACGGCGACTTTGCCCAGACCCTGGTGCGGCAATTCTTCTATTCCGCCTTCGCCGATATCTACTGGCGCGCGATGATGAATTCGCGCGATGCGACGCTGGCGGCGATTGCTGCGAAATCGGAGAAGGAGAGCGCCTACCATCTGCGTCATGCCTCGGAATGGATCATCCGGCTGGGCGACGGCACCGAGGAGAGTCATCGCCGGGCGCAGGCTGCGATAGAAAATCTCTGGGCCTTTACCGGCGAGATGTTTGCCGTCGACGACGGCGAACGCGCGCTGATCCATGCCGGCATTGCCGTCGATCCCGCAAGCTTGCGTGGGCGCTGGCTGGCGACGCTCACCGATGTCACGCGTGAAGCAACGCTCGCGCTGCCGCAGAACGAGTGGATGCAGCAGGGCGGCCGCGCCGGTCGTCACAGCGAGCATCTCGGCCACCTCCTGTCGGAGCTGCAATCGATGCAGCGGACTTTTCCGGGGCTGAAATGGTGACGGTGACCGATGACGACGCTCCGCTGCGCCAGCGCGCCTGGGACGCCGCCGCAAGCGTGGTCGATCCGGAAATTCCGGTGCTGAGCATTGCCGATCTCGGCGTGCTGCGCGACGTCGTTCTCGACGGCGATCATGTCGAGGTCGCGATCACACCGACCTATTCGGGTTGCCCGGCCATGAACATGATCGCGCTCGAAATCGAGGTTGCGCTGGAGCGCGCCGGTTTTCGACATGCAAGGGTACGGACCGTGCTGTCGCCGGCCTGGACCACGGACTGGTTGACCGAGGACGGACGCAAGAAGCTGTGCGCCTACGGCATCGCGCCGCCGCAAGCCGCGAGCTCGCGCCGCGCGCTGTTCGGCGCGCAGACGGTGGCGTGCCCGCAATGCGGCTCGGACAAGACCGAGCTGCTGTCCGAATTCGGCTCGACCTCCTGCAAGGCGCTCTGGCGCTGTAAGGCCTGCCGCGAACCCTTCGACTATTTCAAGTGCCATTGACCATGTCCGCAGCCGCACCGCGCTTCCATCGCCTCGCCGTCAGGGACCTCCGCCGCGAGGCCACGGACGCCGTCTCGATGACCTTTGCCATCCCCAACGAACTCGCCGGCGATTACGCCTTCACGCCCGGCCAGTATCTGACGCTGCGCGCCACGCTCGACGGCGAAGAGGTGCGCCGCTCCTATTCGATCTGTTCCGGCCCTGACGACGGCGAGATCCGTATCGCCGTCAAGAAGGTCGATGGCGGCGCATTTTCGAGCTGGGCCGCCGAAGATCTCAAATGCGGCGACGAGCTCGACGTGATGACGCCGACCGGCCGCTTCGGTCTGGTCCCGCCGGCGGATCGTGCGCGCGTTCATGTCGGCTTCGCCGCCGGCTCCGGCATCACGCCGATCCTGTCGATCGTGAAGGGCGTGCTCGCGCGCGAGCCGGGCAGCCGCTTCTTTTTGTTCTACGGCAACCGCACCACCGACAACATCATGTTCCTCGAAGCGCTCGAGGAGCTCAAGGACCGCTTCATCGATCGTCTTTCGATCTTTTACGTGCTCTCCGGCGAGGAGCAGGACATTCCGATCCTGCATGGCCGGCTCGACGGCGACAAGGTGAGGGTGCTGCTCCGCGCATTGGTGCCGGCGGCCAGCGTCGATCACGTCTTCATCTGCGGTCCTCTTGGCATGAGTGAGGACATCGAGGCGACCTGCCGCGATCTCGGCATCGCGGACGAGCGCATCCATGTCGAGCGCTTCGTCTCCGAGTTCGGCGGCAAGCCGCGGCCGAAAAAGGCGGTTGCGCCCGACGCGCCGCCGAAGGCGATCGCCTCGCTGATCATCGACGGCAAGCGCCGCGACGTGCCCGTCGCCGAGGACGAGGCCATCCTCGATGCCGCGCTGCGCGCCGGCGTCGACCTGCCCTTCGCCTGCAAGGGCGGCATGTGCTCGACCTGCCGCGCCAAGCTGGTCGAAGGCGAGGCGCCGATGGACATCAACTATTCGCTGGAACCGTGGGAGCTCGAGGCCGGTTTTGTTCTCACCTGCCAGGCCAAGCCCTCCACCGAGCGCGTCGTGGTCGATTATGATCATGTCTGATCAGGCGTTCTGCGGCTCCGCAATGCAAATGCGTCGCAATATTTGACAGTGTGAGCCAACCAGAACAACATCATGAGCAAACGTCTGGCCGGGAGAAGCGCGTGAACGTGAAAGCCGCCCTGTCGTCTGAGGATATCGCCCGCGCCTGCGCCGATGCGATGTGGGCCGAGGACGATGCCTCCAAAGGTCTCGGCATGGAGATCGTCGAGATCGGCCCGGGCTTTGCGACGCTCGCCATGACGGTGCGGCCTGATATGGTCAACGGCCAGCGTATTGCTCATGGCGGCTTCATCTTCACGCTCGCCGATTCCGCCTTCGCATTCGCCTGCAACTCGCACAATGAGCGCGTCGTGGCGGCGCAGGGTCAGATCACCTTCATCAAGCCGGGCAAGCTTGGCGATCGTCTCATTGCAAGAGCGCGGGAGGTCACCCGCGGCGGCCGCTCCGGCATCTACGACGTGCGTGTCACGGTGGGCGAGGTCGTCATCGCGGAATTCCGCGGACATTCCCGCGTCATTCCCGGCAAATGGCTGCCGGCGCAAGATCAATAAAACCAAACAAAAAAGAACAGGCAATGGGGGAAACGAGGATGGCTCTGACGAGGCTCAAGGAAGGTGGCAACGCCTATAGCGCCGAGATGGATGCGCATGAGCGCGCCTCGCGCGAGGAGATCATGGCGCTGCAGAAGCAGCGGTTGGCGTGGTCGCTGAAGCACGCCTACGACAATGTCGCGCATTACCGCAAGGCTTTCGACAAGGCGGGCGTGCACCCGTCCGACTTTCGCGAGCTCTCTGATCTCGCCAAATTCCCGTTCACGGTCAAGACGGACCTGCGCGACAATTATCCCTTCAACATGTTCGCCGTGCCGCGTGAAAAGCTGGTGCGGGTGCATGCCTCATCCGGCACGACTGGCAAGCCGATCGTGGTCGGCTATACGCAGCGCGACATCGACACCTGGTCCGAGGTGATGGCGCGCTCGATCCGCGCCGCCGGCGGCCGCACCGGCATGATCATCCACAATGCCTACGGCTATGGCCTCTTCACCGGTGGTCTCGGCGTGCATTACGGCGCCGAGAAGCTCGGCTGCACGGTTGTGCCCATTTCCGGCGGCATGACCGAGCGGCAGGTGCAGCTCATCAACGATTTCCGCCCCGACATCATCACAGTGACGCCGAGCTACATGCTGGCGATCCTCGACGAGTTCAAGCGCCAGAAGCTGGATCCGCGCCAGTGCTCGCTCAAGATCGGCATCTTCGGCGCCGAGCCCTGGACCAATGCAATGCGCGTCGAGATCGAGGACACCTTCGACATGGACGCGACCGACATCTATGGCCTGTCCGAGGTGATCGGCCCGGGCGTCGCTCAGGAATGCATCGAGACCAAGGATGGCCTGCACATCTGGGAGGATCATTTCTATCCGGAAGTGATCGACCCCGAGACCGGCGCGGTGCTGCCCGATGGCGAGAAGGGCGAGCTGGTCTTCACCTCGCTCACCAAGGAAGCCTTTCCCGTGATCCGCTATCGCACCCGCGACCTGACGCGGCTGCTGCCGGGCACAGCACGGCCGGGTATGCGGCGGATGGAAAAGGTGACCGGGCGCTCGGACGACATGATCATCCTGCGCGGCGTCAATCTGTTCCCGACCCAGATCGAGGAGGTGCTGCTCGCGACCGACTGGTGCGGCGGCCACTTTATCCTGGAACTCACCCGCGAGGGCCGCATGGACGAGCTCACCATCATCGCCGAGGCGCGGCCCGAGAGCTGGGACGGCCGCGGCCTTGTCGACCATGCGGATCGGATTTCGACCCACATCAAGAATAAGATCGGCGTCAGCTCCAGGGTGCAGGTGGTTGCGCCGGCCACGCTGGAGCGCTCGCTCGGCAAGGCCAAGCGGCTCTTCGACAAGCGGCCAAAGGACTGACCGGACGGATTGACTCGACCGGCGCCAGAGGCGACAAGGCCCGCGAGAAATCGCGGGTCTTTTCATGTCAGCCGATGCCAAAACCGTCGAAGCTCGCTGCGTGCGCCTCGACGCCAAAGCTGAAAATGCCGCTACGCTTGCGCCGACAATTGAGCGGCAGATGCTTGCGCGCGGGCCGAACGATCTTCTGATCGAGGTGAAGGCTGCCGCGGTCAATCCCTCCGACGTCAAGGCTGCGACCGGGCTGATGCCCTATGCCGTGTTCCCCCGGACCCCCGGCCGCGACTACGCCGGCGTGGTGATCGACGGGCCCGCGGGCACAATAGGGCGCGAAGTGTTCGGCTCGTCCGGCGACCTCGGCATTCGTCGTGACGGCACTCATGCGAGCCATCTCGTGGTCGAAGCCGATGCGGTCGTGGAGAAGCCGAAGACTGCGTCCTGGGAGGAGGCCGCCGGCATCGGCGTGCCCTTCGTCACCGCGATGGAAGGCTTTCGCAGGGCGGGCGTGCCGAAGAGCGGCGAGGCCGTTCTGGTTTTCGGCGTGAATGGCAAGGTCGGCCAGGCCGCGGTGCAGATCGCGACCTGGCAGGGCGCGCGCGTGATCGGTGTGGTGCGCAGGGCGGAAGCCTATGAAGGCTACACAAACGCGCCCATCGAGGTGATCGACGCCTCCGCCACCGAAATCGCCGCGCGCGTGCGCGAATTGACCGGCGGCAAGGGCGCCGACGTCGTCTTCAACACGGTCGGCGATCCCTATTTCCAGGCCGCACACAAATCGCTCGCGCTTCGCGGCCGCCAAATCCTGATCGCCGCGATCGACCCCATCGTGCAGTTCAACATCCTCGAATTCTATCGGGGCCAGCACACTTATGTCGGCATCGACACGCTGGGTTTATCGTCGGGCGCGACGGGTGCGGTGCTGCGCGACCTCGGGCCGGGTTTTGCCAGCGGCCATCTGAAGCCGTTTCCGATCAGGGCGAATGCGATCTATCCGCTGGAGCGCGCGAAGGAAGCGTATGTTGCGGTCGCCGGCTCGTCACGTGACCGGGTGATCCTGAAGTCGTAACCATGGAATCCACGCAGCTCGTTATCCTCGCTGGCCTTGCCATCGGTCTCGTCTACGGCGCCGTTGGCCTGCTCAGTGGTTTCTGCCTGATGAGCAGCATGCGCGGGTTTCTGGCGGAGGGCGACGGGCGGCTGGTGCGGACCTACGCGCTCGCAATCGCGGTTGCAATCGCGGCGAGCCAGCTCCTTGGCGGCAGCGGCATGGTCGATCTCGGCAAGTCGATCTATCTGCAGCCGTCGTTTTCGCCGGCGGTGCTGTTCCTCGGCGGCCTGCTGTTCGGCTACGGCATGGTGCTGTCGAACGGCTGCGGCTCGCGGGCGCTGGTGCTGCTCGGCCGCGGCAATCTCCGCTCCTTCGTTGTCGTGATCGTGCTCGCGATTGCCGCGCAGATGACGCTGAAGGGCCTCATCGCACCCGCGCGCATTGCGCTGGTCCAGGCAACGCAAGCCACGGGCCCTGCCAATTCGCTGCCGTCGTTGCTGGCGACGCTGGGCTTCACGGAATCGCTTTCGCGCGCGCTCGCCGCGGCCGCGACAACCGTCGCGTTGAGCCTGTTCGCTTTCGCGCATCCTGCGTTCCGTCGCTCGCCCGGCCAGGTCGTAGCGGGCATCATCGTCGGCCTGCTCGTTGCCGGCGGCTGGCTGGCCACCGGCTATCTCGGTGCCGACGACTTCAATCCGGTCCCCGTGACCTCCCTTACGTTCGTCGCGCCGATCGCCGATAGCCTGCAATATGCCATGCTCTCGACCGGACTGACGCTCAACTTCGGCATCGCGACGGTGGCCGGCGTCTTCGCCGGCAGTCTGGTGACGGCACTCGCAACTGGCCGCTTCAAGCTCGAAGGCTATTCCTCGCCGCGCCACATGCTCCGCTCAGGGACGGGTGCCGCGCTGATGGGGATCGGCGGCGTGATGGCGTTCGGCTGCTCGATCGGGCAGGGGCTCACGGGCGTGTCTACGCTCGCGCTGGGCTCGTTCGTCGCAGTCGCCGGCATCCTGCTTGGCACCGCGGCGGGCCTGCGCGGGGTTCTGCGGGTTCAGCCTCTCGCGGTGGCCTGACTGCGCAATAACCAATCGCCCAGCGTCGCAAGGCCGATGCCGGAGACGATCAGCGCGGCCGCGACGGCAAGGCTCGCGTCGATGGGTTCACCCAGAAGGATCGCAGCGCTGGCGATGCCGACGAGCGGTGTCCCGGTGGTGCCGAGCGACGTCGTCAGGGCTGAGATGCTCTTGTTGACCATCGACATCGCCCAATAAGCCAGGACCGTTCCGACCAGGCCCGAATAGAGAAACAACAGTACGAGCCTCCACGACCACTCCACATGCGGGAGGCCATCCACAGCTGTCGCGCCGACCGACAGCACGATCGTTGCCACGAGCACCTGCCAAAGCAAAAGCTGAAGCGGAGATCCGATCCAGCGATGCGTGCGGATATAGATGATGTTCGCAGCCCAAGAGATCGCGGCCAGGATGACCATGCCGGCGCCGAGCAGCACGTTTGGGTTGGTCCAGTCGATCGAGGATGGATTCAGGATGACGGCAAGGCCGATCAGCCCGAGCAGAGCGCCGGCGAGCTTCGGCGCCGTCAGCGTGTCCTTGCCGAAAAGGGGCGCGGCGAGTGCGACCCAGAGCGGCGTGGTGTAGCCGAGCACGATGCCCTTGCTTGCGGGCAGGAAGCGAAGGCCGCTGGCAACCAGGATCGAGAACAGCGTCATATGCAGCAGCGCCACGCTCAGGATCACGGGAAAGTCGCGTCGCTCCGGGATCACGAGATTGTTGCTCAGTCCGAGCAGCACGAACAATCCAGCCAGCGCGATCCAACTCCGGATTGCCGCGCTCCACAGCGGCGGGACGAACTGCACGAGCTGTTTGGTCACCGACCAATTCACGCCCCAGGCCAGCACCACGATGAGGAACAGGCCGATGGCCGCACGGGGTGACAGGGTGTTCATGTCGCAGGTCCTTGAAGCAGTCCGAGCCGCCGGATAGCATCCCGACTGGCATTTGAAAAAGTGCCAGATTGGAGAAGAAGAGAGTGCCAGTATCCGACACGACGATCTCCGCGTTGATCGAGCTGAAGCGGACCGATGGCGAGGGGCTGGTGGCGCAACTGACGAGCCAGCTGCGAGGCCTGATCGCGACCGGCCGCCTCGGCAAAGGCCGCGTGCTGCCGTCGAGCCGACGGCTTGCGAGCGATCTCGGCGTCTCGCGCAACACCGTCACATACGCGTTCGAGCAGCTCGCGGCCGAGGGATATGTCGCAGCGTCTCGTGGCCGCCGTCCCGTGGTCATGATCGACGGCCACGAACGCAGCGAACGGGGCGCCGTCGCAGCGGACGAATGCGTCGGCAAACTGCAGCTCTCGCCTTGGGCTACGAAGCTCCAGCAGGCCGACTGGCCGATGTCTTATCGGGGGGAGCTCAAACCGCTGCGCCCGGGGCTGGGCGATTTCAGGGAGTTTCCAAACGAGGTCTGGGCACGTTGCCTGCGTCGCAGTGCCGTGCATGCAGGCAGGCGCGAGCTGGGACCGGTCAACCGGCTGCGCCTGCGGGAGGCGCTGACGCATTATCTGGCGACGAACCGGGACGTCCGCGCCACGGCGGAGCAGATCATGATCCTGCCGAGCGCGCAGGCCGCGCTGACCTTGATTGCTGCCACACTCATTTCACCGGGCGATCATGTATGGGTTGAAGACCCAGGCTATCCCGGCGCGGCGGCTGCCTTTCACGCATCCGGCGCGCGCCTGACCGGCATCAGGCTGGATGAACAGGGCATGCAGCGAATGCCAGGCCTTGGAGCTCCCAGGCTGATCTTCATGACGCCGTCGCATCAGCACCCAACCGGCCGGTTGATGTCGCTAGCCCGCCGAACCGAGTTTCTCGCGGCAAGCCGGCCCGGCAGGACCTGGATCGTCGAGGACGATTACGACGGCGAATTCCACTACGACAGCCGGCCGGTGCCGGCCTTGCAGGGGTTAGATGCCCATGGCCGTGTGTTCTATGTCGGCACATTCTCGAAGGCGATGAGGTCGGACATCCGGCTCGGCTATCTGGTAGCGCCGGCGGCGCTGGTCAGCACCTTGGAGATCGCGCAGCAGCACATGGGACTGATCGCCGCCAGCCACATTCAGGAGGCGCTGGCCGAATTCATCGCCGATGGGCACTTCCTCGCGCATCTGCGCCGCATGCGCCGGCTCTATCACGCGCGCCGCGATCATCTTGTCGAGGAGCTGCAGCGGCATCTCGGTGGCATGCTCTTGGTCGAGGTGCCCCCCGGCGGTATCCAGCTCGTCGCCCGTCTCGAGCGCGGCCGCACTGATCGGGCGGCGGTGAAGCGGCTGGTCGAGGCGGGCGTCGAAACGCGCGCCTTGTCCAGCCTGGCGCTCGGCAAGCCGCGCGATCACGGCCTGCTGCTCGGCTTTGCGGCGTGGCGCGAAAACGAGATCAGCGCGGCCGTGCGCACGATGGCGTCGTGCTTCTAGTGGAGCATCGCTACTCCACCGCTTTCGTCACGATCCGGATCTCCGATGTCAGCGTCCGGTGCACCGGGCACTTGTCGGCGATCTCCATCAGCTTCTTGCGCTGCTCGGCATCGAGCGCGCCGTCGATCGCGATGTTGCGCTCGATCTGGTCGAGCATGCCCTCGCGGGTCTCGCACTCCGCACAATCCTTGGCGTAGATCTTGGAATGCTTCAGCGTCACCGTGACGCGGTCGAGCGGCAGCGACTTGCGGTCGGCATAGAGACGCATGGTCATCGAGGTGCAGGCACCTAAGCCGGCGAGCAGGAGATCGTACGGGCCGGGTCCGGCATCCGCGCCGCCAGCCGCGAGCGGCTCGTCCGCCACCAAATGATGCGGGCCGACGGTGATGGTCTGGTTGAACTTGCTCTTGCGGGTCTCCTGCACCACGACCTTGCGCGGCTCCTCCGGCAGATCCATCGCCTTCGCGGGCGTCGCTGCATCGACGTAACGGCTGGCCCAGGCCACGATCACGTCGGCGGCGTAGAGCGCGTCGGCAGGCTTGGTCAGAAGATGATCGGCATGGTCGAGCGAGACGAAGCTCTTGGGGTGTCTTGCCGCGACGAAGAGCTTCGTTGCGTTGTCGATGCCGACGGTGTCGTCGAGGGGCGAATGCATCACCAGCAGCGCCTTGTGCAGGCCGGTGACGTCCTTCATCAGCTCGTGCTCGGCGATGTCGTCAAGGAATTCGCGCTTGATCCGGAACGGGCGTCCCGCGAGCGAGACTTCGACCTCGCCCTGCGCACGGATGTTGTCGATATGCTCCCTGAACAGGCCGGTGACGTGGGCGGGATCCGAGGGCGCTGCGATGGTGGCCACCGCTCGTGCCTCGGGAATTTGTCCGGCAGCGGCTAGGATCGCGGCGCCACCGAGGCTATGGCCGATCAGGATCGAGGGTGCCTTGCAGGTCTCGCGCAGATGATCGGCCGCGCGCACGAGATCGGCAACGTTGGAGGAGAACGTCGAGTTGGCGAAATCACCGCCGCTGGAGCCGAGCCCGGTGAAGTCGAAGCGCAGCACCGCGATGCCCTTGGCGGCGAGCGCGACCGAGATGCGCTTGGCTGCCAGCGTGTCCTTGCCGCAGGTGAAGCAATGCGCGAACAGCGCGAAAGCCGCGGGCTCGCCGTCAGGCAGCTCCAGCGCGGCCGCGAGCTGATGGCCGCCTTCGCCGGTGAATTGAAAGCGTTCCGTCGGCATGGGCTTCCCCCCGTCTTGCTCGAACCTAATCGCCCGAATAGCGCTGCTCGACCCAGGGATCACCGCGGTTGTGATAGCCGCGGACTTCCCAGAAGCCCGGCGCGTCCTCGGTCAGGAATTCGATGGCCTGGAGCCATTTCGCGCTCTTCCAGAAATAGAGGTGCGGCACGACCAGCCGCACCGGGCCGCCATGCTCCTCCGTCAGCGGCTGGCCGGACCAGCTGTGGGCGAGCAGCGCGTCCTCAGCGGCAAAATCCTCCAGCGCGAGATTGGTGGTGTAACCGTCATAGGAATGCAGCACGACGAAGCGGGCATCCTCGCGCGGCTGGCAGGCCACCAGCAGCTCGCGCGTGGCGAGCCCTTCCCATTCGTTGTCATAGCGCGACCAGGTCGTGACGCAATGGATGTCCGAGGTGAACCGGGACTGCTTCTGCGCGGCGAATTCGGCAAAGGTCCAGAAAACGGGGGTCTCGACCGCGCCATAGACGTCGAGCCGCCAGCGCTCGCGCGAGACCGGCGGCGTGACCCCGAGATCGAGTACCGGCCAGTCCTTGGTGAGGTGCTGCCCGGGCGGAAGCCTTTGATCCTCCGGGCGTGTCATCTTGCCGGTGAGAAAGCGGCCCTCGCGCGCCCACTTCTCCTTGGTGCGCGTCAGCTTGCTGTCGGATGGCGTCTCGTCGGTCATGGCCTGTGCTCGTGGCGATGCATGGCTGAGGCGTGCTTGGTGTCGCGCACGCCATGAAAGGCCTGTCCGCTTCCTTTGGGAAGGCCTTACATCGCCTTTCCGAGCAAAAATGGCAACTGGCGGGGGCCGCGCACCGTTCCTTGCGACCAAGTCACCGTGCCTGCCGGATCGAGCCGGAAGTCGGGAATCCGCTTCAGCCATTCCTCCAGCGCCACCTGCATTTCCATGCGCGCGAGGTTGGAACCGACGCAGCGGTGGATGCCGAGGCCGAAGGCCGCATGGCGGTTCTCGCGCCGGTCGATCACGACTTTGTCAGCGTCCGGAAACACCTTGGGGTCGCGGTTGGCTGCCGGGAACGACAGCAGCACCATGTTGCCCGGCTTGACCGGACAGCCGGACACCGTGGTCTCCTTGACCACCTCGCGCGCCATCGTTACCGGCGAATAGGCGCGCAGCAGCTCCTCCACGGCGGTTGGAATCAGTCCGGGCTCGGCGATCAGCCGCTCGCGGTCGGCCGGCGTCTTCGCAAGATGCCAGAGCGAGGAGCCGATCGCGCTCCAGGTGGTGTCGATGCCGGCGATCAGCAGCAGGCGCAGCGAGCCCATCACATGGGTGTCCTCGAGCGGATTGCCGTTCTTGTCCCTGGCGTTCATCAGGTAGTAGATCAGGTCGTCGGTGGGCTTGCTCTTGCGCGCTTCGATGTGGCCGCCGAAATAGGCCGTCATCTCCTGCACTGCCTGGAGCAGCTTGCTTTCGTCCTTGATGCCGAGCTCGAGGATCATGTGGATCCAATTGATGAAAAGGTCGCTGTCGCTCTCGGGAATACCGAGCATGTGCGCGATCGCCCGAACCGGGATGTGCTTGGTGTAGCGCGCCGCAGCGTCCACCCTCTGCTCGGCGATGAAGTCGTCGATCAGCTCGTTGCAGATGGCGCGGACGCGCGGCTCGAGCTTCTTCATCGCGTCCGGGGTGAACGGCGGCAGCAGCAATTGCTTGGCCGGCTTGTGCTCGGGCGGATCGGAGGTGATCGGCGGGGCTGCGTTCCTGCTGGTAATTTCCGGCCGTACGTCGCGGACGATGATGCGGCGGGAGGAGAAGTGCTCGGTGTCGTTGGCGATCTCGCGCACGGCCTCATAGGTCGTCGGCAAATAGCAGCCGAGGAAGCGTTTCGTGTGCACCACGGGGCTTACGGCTCGCAGCTCGTCCCAGATCGGGAACGGGTCCTCGGTCCATTGCGGATCGGTGTGGTCGAAATCATGAACCCAGTCGGTGACGGGCGGATGGGCGACGGGCTGGTCGACGTCGGACATGGCAGGGAATCCCTTGGCTCGTATTCGCTGAACGCATGCGGGGCGGCAACGGCCGCACTATTCCTCGATCACATCGATTGCGATTTCCGGGCAGTTGGATTTCGCAAGCCAGGCCTTGTCCTCGAGTCCTGGCGGGACGGTGCCGTCACCAGCTTCGTGCGCGTTGCCGTATTCGTCGAGCTCGAAAAGCTCCGGCGCGAGTGCCTTGCAGCGGGCATGGCCCTGGCATTTGTCGGGATCGACGTGAACCTTCAGTCGCTCTGCCATTCTCGGCTTCCTTGGTCGTGTGCGCGCGAGGGCCCGAAGGCGGCGCGTTTCCTCATCTCGTTCTATTTAAGTTATATGCTATTACATTCGCGGCGGGCTTCCCTTGTCAAGCGGGAACTTGTAGGCTTCACCCCGACATGCGTTCACGACCAGCCCGCAAGCCCGCGAAGACCTACCACCATGGCGATCTCCGCGATGCGTTGATCGACGCCGCGCTGCAAGAGGCAGAGCGGGGCGGCGCGGAGGCAATCAGCATCAAGGCGCTTGCCAAGAAGCTCGGGGTCTCGCAGCCGGCGCCATACCGGCATTTTGCCGACCGCGAGGCGCTGCTCGCCGCCGTCACCGCGCAAGCATTCCGGCAGCTCTCGGCGCTCTTGCGTGATGCGATGGCAAAGCCGTCGCAGCAATCGAAGCTCTCGCGGCTCGCACAGGCGACGCTCGATTTCGGCTTGCGCCGGAATGGCATCTACCGCCTGATGTTCGCCTCGCGCACGGTGTCCTGCGCGGCCAAGGGCAGCGAGCTGCACGAGGCGACGCGGGAGACCTTTGCGCTCGTGCTCGAAGCTCTGGAAGCGCCCGCCGTGGGCTATTTGCGCGAACGGCAGGCGCTCAAGATCTGGGCGGCGCTGCACGGGGTGGTGATGCTGGCCGAGCAGGGCCTGTTCACCGGCGAGGCGGCGCATGCCACGCGCGAGGAGCTGGTCGAGGATTTCGTCAACGAGACGAAGGCTGCGCTTGCGGTCGCGATCAAGGATGCGCGACGTCGGACCAAGGCCGGCGCTTAGGGCTTCGCCTTCAGCAGCTTCATCAGCTTTTCGACCGCGCTGTCCGGCGTAGTCACGACGGGGCGGCCGGTGGCCTCCGCGACCAGCGGCGCCGTCGCGGCGATGCTGAATTGCGCCAGCGCGATGACGTCGCAATCGCGCAAGCTCTGTGAGGCCTCCGCGATCAGCCGGTCATGCATGGCGCGGTCGCCTCGGTCGAGCGCGGCCAGCGCGCCGTCGGCGAGCTTCGGCACCACCTCGACGGAGGCGGGAAACTCGGGCGGCATCGACGCCAGCGTCGGCGGAAAGGTCGAGAGCAGGCCGATGCGCCGGCCCATGGTCACCGCCCTCTCGATCATGGCCTCGTTCGGCTTCAGCACCGGCATCGGCGCATGCGCGCGCGCGACGGCCTCGATGCACGGGCCGAAGGCGGAGCAGGTGAACAGGATTCCATCCGCTCCCGTGGCCGCTGCGTAGTCGCCGAGCGCGAGGAACCGTTCCGTCATGGCATCGTTGAGTTGCCCGTCGCGGGCGAGATCCGCCGAGAGACTGTCGTCAAGCAGGTTCATCAGCCGCGCCTCGGGCCACGCCTGCGCAAACGCTGCCTCGATCGGGGCGATCGAATGCTTGAGGGCGTGGATAAGGGCGATGCGCATGGGGGGCATTGACTCGAAGGTGGTTGCCTGACCGGTCCCGTGCCCCGGACGCAGCGCAATGTGAAGTATTGCGCTGCAGAGCCGGGACCCATTGTGGCTACTGGGTCACGGCTCTGCGCAGCAGCGTTGCACGCTGCGGCGCGTCCGGGACACAGGGCAGCTTTACTTGAACGGAATGGCGTACATCAAGCCGCCTTTGCTCCAGAGACCGTTGAGGCCGCGATCGAGCTTGAGCGGGCTGGCCTTGCCGGCATTGCGCTCGAAAATCTCGCCGTAATTGCCGCCGGCCTTGATCGCCTTGACCAGCCATTTGTTGTCGAGCCCGAGCCGCGAGCCGAGGTCGCCGCTGGCCCCCAGCAGCCGCTGGATCGCAGGCGTTTGCGACTTCGTCATCTCCTCGACATTGGCTTGCGTGACGCCGAGCTCCTCGGCCTCGATCAGGCCGTAATGCAGCCAGGTGATGATGTCGCTCCAGACCTCGTCGCCGTTGCGGGTGAAGGGTCCGAGCGGCTCCTTACTGATGGTCTGCGGCAGCACAATGTAGTCGGCTGCGTTCGGCGCGGCCGTGGTCACCGCGCCGGCGAGGGCCGAAGCGTCCTGGGTCATCGCATCGCAGCGGCCGCCGAAGAAGGTCTGGTACATGGTGTCGACGCGGTCGAACACCAGGGGCTTCCAGTCGATGCCGTTGGCGCGGCCGTAATCGCCGAGCGTGACCTCCTGCGTGGTGCCCTGCGCGACGCAGACGGTGGCGCCCTTGAGGTCCTTCAGCTCCTTGACGCCGAGGTCCTTCTTCACGACAAAGCCCTGGCCGTCGTAGAAGTTGATCGGCCCCTGCCGCAGGCCCAGCGTCACGCCGCGCAAATAGGTCTGCGTCGAGTTGCGATAGAGCACGTCGATCTCGCCCGATTGCAGGGCGGTGAAGCGGTTCTGAGCCGTCAGCGAGACGTAGCGCACCTTGGTAGGGTCGCCGAGCACGCCGGCCGCCAGCGCGCGGCAATAATCGACGTCGAGACCCCTGTAATTGCCTTGCGAGTCCGGCGCCGAGAAGCCGGCAAAACCGGCACTGACGCCACACACCAGCGTGCCGCGGCTCTTCACCGTATCGAGCGTCGCCGCCGCTGCGATCACCGTCGATGCCGCGAGCAGGCCCGCTGCGATAACCACTTTCCTCATACTACTCTCCCCTCACTGATTGACACTACGCAACACGCTGTCGACGGCCGTGCCCAGCTTGTCGACGATCAGGTCGATTTCGTCCGCCGAGGCGATATAGGGCGGTGCCAGCAGCACGTGGTCGCCGCGCACGCCATCGACGGTACCGCCGCTGGGATAGCAGCCGAGGCCACCGGCAAAGGCCTCCGCCTTGATCTTCTGGTGCAGCTTGAGGGCCGGATCGAACGAGATGCGGCTAGCGCGATCGGCAACCAGCTCGATCGCCCAGAACAGGCCGCGGCCCCTGATGTCGCCGACATGGCGATGATTGCCGAAGCGTTCGGTCAGGCGCTGCTCGAGCTGCTTGCCGCGCTCCTTCACGCGGTCGAGCAGGCCATCCTCGCGGATCACATCCTGCACCGCGAGCGCCGCAGCGCAGGCGAGGGGATGCGCCAGATAAGTGTGGCCGTGCTGGAACGCGCCCGAGCCTGCGCGGATGGTGTCGATGATCTTGCCGCTTGCCAGCATCGCACCGATCGGCTGATAGCCGCCGCCGAGCCCCTTTGCGATCGCCTGGATGTCGGGGGCGACACCTTCTTGCTCCCACGCATGCATCGTGCCGGTGCGGCCCATGCCGCACATGACCTCGTCGAGAATGAGCAGCGCACCGTGACGGTCGCAGATCTCGCGCATCGCTTTGAAGTAGCCGTCCGGGGCGGTCACGGCGCCGGCGGTGGCGCCGACGACGGGCTCGGCGAGGAAGGCGGCGACGGTGTCGGGGCCGAGCCGCTGGAACTCGGCTTCGAGCTCGGCGGCGAGGCGCGCGACGAACTGCGCGTCCGACTCGCCCTCGCGCTTCTCGCGATAGGCGAACGCCGGCGTGACGTGGCTGAACGCGGTCGAGAGCAGCGGCGCATAGGGCGCGCGACGCCAGGCATTGCCGCCGGCGGCGAGCGCGCCGAGCGTGTTGCCGTGATAGCTCTGCCGACGCGCGATGAAGTGCTGCCGCTGCGGCTCGCCGCGCTCGATGAAATATTGCCGTGCCAGCTTGATGCTGGCTTCGATCGCCTCCGATCCGCCGCTGACGAAATAGGCGTAGGCGAGCCCGCCGGGCTCGTGCCCGACCAGTATTTCAGCAAGTGCTTCCGCCGGCTCGGAGGAGAAGAAAGCAGTATGCGCATAGGCGAGGGTGGACGCCTGCTTGGCCATCGCCGCGATCACGCGCGGATGCTGGTGGCCGAGGCAGGAGACTGCCGCGCCGCCGGAGGCATCGATGATGCGCCGGCCGTCCTCGGCGAGGAGATAAACGCCCTCGCCGCCGATCGCCTTGGGCGGGGTTTCGCGCAGCGAGCGATGCAGCACGCGGCTGGTGCGAGTGCTCATGGGTCAACCTTTCTCCGGGACGTAGGTGGAGGCAGCAGTGAGCCGCGCCTCGGTGTTTTCCAGCCGCTTCTTCGCGGCGGCGCCGCCGAGCGAGAATGTGACCGCCGCGAGCGACTGCGCGATCGCGATCGCGCCCGTGAGACTGGGGAAAAAGCCGGGCGACGAGGCTGCCTCGAATAGCAGCACATGGTCGGCGCCTTCGGCCATCGGTGCCGACAGGCTGTCCGCAATCGCGATCAGCGTCGCGCCGCTGCGATGCGCGGCCTGAGCGACGCGGACGCTCGCATGCGTGTAAGGCAGGAAGCCGATGACAATGACGGCTTCGCTTGGCCGGAACGCGCCGAGATCAAGGTCGTCGGGCCCGGACGTGCCGACGAGCTGCACCTGTTCGGGCCGGAACAGGCGCAGCTCGTAGTTCAGGAGTTCGGCGACGCTGCGGCAGCTGCGATAGCCCGCGATCCAGATCCGCTTGGACTCGTGCAGCGCGCGCGCCGCTTCCGCGATCGGCTGTGCCGGGATGCGCGGAAGGCCGGCGGCCTCGGCCTCGAGCTTGTCGAGGATGAGCGTAACATCGGCGTTCGGCCCGTGACGGCGGCCTCTTGTGCGGCCGGAGAAGGGCGCGGTCGGCGACGGCCGCCGCGCCTCGGTCAGCGCCGCACGCAGCTCGTCCCATCCGGAATAGCCGATCGCTTTCGCAAGCCGCGTGAACGCGGCGGGATCGGCACCGGCTTCCGCCGCGAGATCGCGCATCGAGCGGGTGGTGGCATCGTAGTCGTTGGCGGCGACGAAACGGCCGACCTCCTGTAAGCGCAGGGGGAGCGACGGCAATGCGATGCGCAGTTCGCTCAGGGGCGAGGATTTCGCGGGCTCGGCCATGAAACATTTGTTGCATGAATTTGAGTTCGGTGCAACAGTTGACGTGCGTCGCCGGAAATCGCTGCATTCGACGAAGGATTTTTTGTGCTGTGATCGCCGATCATCCCAGGCCGCCGCCGCGCCGCCGCTTCGTGCTCGGCTGCAACCAATTGAAGGGCCTGTTCTGGCAGGTCCTGGTGGTCGGCATCGCGATCGCAGTGATCGCCTTCCTCTTGTCCAACACCGTCACCAATCTGTCGGCCCGCCGCATCACGACCGGCTTCGCCTTTCTCGGCCGCGAGGCCGGCATGCCGATTGCCGACAGCCTGCTCGCCTACAATCCCGGGGATACCTACCTCTGGGCCTTCGTCGTCGGCGTCGCCAACACCTTGCGCGTCGCCGTGATCGGCATCTTGCTCGCGACGATCCTCGGCACCCTGATCGGGATCTCCAGGCTGTCGGCCAATTGGTTGCTGTCGCGGCTTGCCGCGGTCTACGTCGAAACGCTCCGCGACATCCCGCTGCTGCTCCAGCTGCTGTTCTGGTACGTGCTGATGCAGGCGCTGCCGGCTGCACGAGCCGCCTGGCGGCCCGTCGAGGGCATATTCCTGTCCAATCGCGGCCTGATCCTGCCGGCGATCCCGTTCGGCCCGCCGCAGCTCACGGTGCTCGGCACCGCGGTGCTGGGCTGTGCGGTGTTCTTCCTCTTCCGTCGCTGGTTGGTCGCACAGCAGATGCGCGACGGCAAGCCGCGGCCGGCCTGGCCGTCTGCGCTCGGCCTCATCGTCGTGGTGCCGGCGGCGATCTCGCTGGTGCTCGGCGTGTCCTGGACGGTCGAGTGGCCGCAGCTGCGCGGCTTCAATTTCGTCGGCGGGCTGACGCTCGCGCCGGAATATTTCGCGCTGCTGATCGCACTGGTGACCTACACCTCCGCCTTCATCGCCGAGATCGTGCGCAGCGGCATCCAGTCGGTGCCACGCGGGCAATGGGATGCCGCCAACGCGCTCGGCCTGCGTCGCAGCTTCATGCTGCGGCAGATCATCTTGCCGCAGGCGCTGCGCGTCATCGTGCCGCCGATGACAAGCCAGTATCTCAACCTGACCAAGAACTCCTCGCTCGCGGTCGCGATCGGCTACCAGGACGTGGTCTCGATCGCCAACACAACGCTGAATCAGACCGGACAGGCCATCGAAGCTATCGCGCTGATCATGGCGGTGTTCCTGACCATCAGCCTTTCGATCAGCTTCTTCATGAACTGGTACAATGCGCGCATCGCGCTGGTGGAGCGCTGATCATGACCGCGATCACGGACATCCCCGATGCACCCCGGACCGCTCGCCGACCGCAGCTGGGCAATCCGGCGCTGCACTGGCTGCGCAAGAACCTGTTCTCCTCGATCCCGAATGGGATCATCACCGTCCTGCTAATGGTGCTGCTCGCCAAGGGCATTTTCAGCTTCCTGCAATGGGGCATCGCCAATGCGGTCTGGCTGACGCCCACCAACGATTCCAGCGCCTGTCGCGCCGCGCGTGGCCTCGGCGCCTGCTGGGCCATCGTCCCCGAGAAGTATCGCTTCATCCTGTTCGGCACCTATCCGTTCGACGAGCAGTGGCGGCCGGCACTGTCGGTCGTGCTGTTCATCGCACTGTACTACCTCTCGACCCGCCGCGCGCTGTGGCGGCGCGAGCTGGTCTATCTCTGGATCGGTGCACTGGCGCTGATCAGCGTGCTGATGTGGGGCGGCGTGCTCGGCCTGTCCTTCGTCTCGCAGGACCGCTGGGGCGGCTTGCCCGTGACGCTGATCTTGGCGACGTTCGGCCTCGCTGTCGGCTTTCCGCTCGGTATCCTGGTCGCGCTCGGGCGGCGCTCGAAGCTGCCGGCGATCCGCTCGCTCAGCGTGCTCTATGTCGAGTTGATCCGCGGCGTGCCGCTGGTGAGCCTGCTGTTCATGGCGAGCGTGATGTTTCCGCTATTCATGCCGGCCGGATTCAACATCGACAAGCTGCTGCGCGCACAGATCGCGATTATCCTGTTCGCCGGTGCTTACCTCGCCGAAGTGATCCGCGGCGGGCTTCAGGCCGTGCCGCGCGGGCAATATGAAGCCGCCGACGCGCTCGACCTGTCCTACTGGCGCAAGCACCGGCTGATCATCCTGCCGCAGGCTATCCGCCACGTCATCCCGCCGCTGGTCAACACCTTCATCGCCTTCTTCAAGGACACCAGCCTGGTGCTAATCATCGGCATCTTCGACCTGCTGACGACGGCGAAGACCGCGATCATCGATCCCGCCTGGCAGCAGTTTTCGGTCGAGGTCTACATCTTCGTGGCCGCGATCTACTTCGTCTTCTGTTTCGCGATGTCGCGCTACAGCCGGAGCCTGGAGGCGCCGACAACGCCGAAGTGACGGTTTCTCGTTTGGTGCCGCTTGTTTGCGCTTGCGCCGATTTCCGATCTTGATCTCTAATACCAGAGGTTGCTCCTGCGGTCGATTTGGCGAGGCTGTCATGCGCGTGGCCGTTTTGCGGCAATTCACCGCCGCCCAGATTTGCGTCCTGATCTTCACAACCGCTCTCGGCGTGTCATCGTGCGCCGCCGAGGGGTTGCGGCGCTATCGCGCGCCGATCGGTGAGAGTTCGATTTCGGGAATTTCGTCGGGCGCGTTCATGGCCGTTCAGTTCGGCACGGCATGGTCGTCGGTGATCAAGGGCGTCGGCGTGGTCGCGGGCGGCCCTTATTGGTGCGCAAAGGCGGATGCGTTTGATGCCGTCACCTGGTACTGGGGGCCGATCCGGCGGGCCACGGGTGCATGCATGAAAGGGCCGGCGTCGGATCTGAATCCGAAGGATTTTACGGCAAAGGCCGACGCGAAGGCCGCAGCGGGCGAGATCGACCCTCTCAGCAATGTCGGCAGGCAGAAGATCTATCTCTTTCACGGCTACAATGACGCGATCGTCGACAGGGCCGCGACCGATGCGGCCGCCGATTTCTATCGCCATTATCTGGGGGATGCCAATCGCGGCAACTTGTTCTATCAGGCCACGCTCGGCGCGGGCCACTCGTTCGTCGTGGCGAAGCAGGGCGCACCCGGGCTCAACGAGTGCAAGGCCAACACGGCGCCCTATATCGACCAATGCGGCTATGACCAGGCCGGCGTCATCCTGCAGCATATTTACGGCCGCTTGAATCCGCCCAATGCCGCGCAGCTTGCAGGTTCGGTGAAGAGCTTTGATCAATCGATCTATACCACGCCGCATCTGCCCGACGCGTTGAGCATGGGCGATACCGGCTATGTGTTCGTACCCAGGGATTGCGAGCAGGGCAGTCCGTGTCGAGTCCACGTCGCGCTCCACGGATGCAAGCAGGACGTCGCCGATATCGGACGCAAATTCGTGGATGAGGCCGGCTGCAATGAGTGGGCGGACACGAACCGCATGATCATTCTCTATCCGCAGACCAAGACCAGCCCATACTGGCCAAGCAATCCGCAGGCCTGTTGGGATTGGTGGAGTTACGTCAACCATCAGGATAGCTACGTGACGAAGTCCGGATCGCAAATCAAGGCGATCAAGGCGATGCTGGATGCGCTCACGGCCGCTGCTGCGGCGCCCGCCGGCGCGACCGCGCCCTCGCTATCGGCGCCGCAGTCGCTCACGGTGATCGATACTTCGGATAGCGGCGCTGACCTGGCCTGGTCTCCAGGAGACGACGGAACAACCTACCGGGTTTCGCGTGCGGGACCCGATGGTGCGTTCCAATCGGTTGGCGACGTGACGGGCGCGAGCTTTGGGGATTCCGGTCTGACGCCGCAAACAACATATCGATGGCGTGTCTCGGTCATTCTGAACGGGGCGGTGGGCCCGAGCTCCGAGGAGGCGACCGGCACCACGCGATCGACGCCTCCTCGCTGCGCTAATCCCGGCTCCTGCCCGATCGCCAAATAGCGAACCGAGCAACCGTCCCAGCCTGGAGGCGGCCAGCGGGAGGTGAGGTCTCGTGTCCCGGCTCTGCGACGCGGCGCTGGCGCGCTGCCCCTTGTCCGGGACACGAGAGTGAGGCTAGTCCTTCACCTTCGGATCGATCGGCGTCGTACCGCGCAGGCCCAGAATATCCTCCAGCACCTTCGCTCCGGCGATCACCTGCGCGTCGGCGCGCGGCGCGCCGACCACCTGCACGCCGACCGGCAGGCCCGAGGCCGTGAAACCGCAGGGCAGGGAGAGAGACGGGCAGCAGGCCAGCGTGATGGCGTAGACGATGCCGAGCCACTCGACGTAATTGTCGAACCTCTTGCCGGCGCATTCGGCGACATAGCGATGCTCGATCGGGAAGGGCGGAACGATCGTGGTCGGCGTCAGCAACAGATCGTAGCTCTTGAAGAACTCGACTGCCCGCGCCGTCATGCCGACGCGCTGCGCCTCGGCGCGCGCGAGCTGCTCGACTGTGAGCTTGAGACCCTCCTCGATGTTCCAGATCACCTCGGGCTTGAGCAGGTCGCGCTTGGTGCGCAGCAGATTGGCCTTGGTGATCGCAAAGTCGAAGGCGCGCAGCACGTGGAAGCATTCATGCGCCTCGCGCCAGTCCGGATGCGCCTCCTCGACGATGGCGCCGGCTTCGGCGAAACGTTCGGCGGCCTTTCGTGTGATCGCCTTCACTTCGGGATCGACCGGGGTGATGCCGAGATCGGGCGAATAGGCGATGCGCCTCGGCCGCTTGCCCGCCTGGGCCGCCGACAGGAATGAGGTTGCGGGAGCCGGCAGCGACAGCGGATCGTCGGTATAGTCGCCGCTCATGGCATCCAGCAGCAGCGCGAGATCCTCGACGTTGCGCGCCATCGGGCCGACCACGCCGAGATTGCGATCGATGCCGGACTTGGGGGTATGCGCGACGCGGCCGATGCTCGGCCGCATGCCGACGACGCCGCAGAAGGCCGCGGGGCTGCGCAAGGATCCGCCCATGTCGGAGCCTTGGGCGAGCCAGGCCATGCCGGTCGCCAGCGCCACCGCCGCGCCGCCGGAGGAGCCCGCGGCTGATTTCGTCGTGTCCCAGGGATTGAGCGTCGCGCCGAACACCTCGTTGAACGTGTTGGCACCGGCCCCGAACTCCGGCGTGTTCGACTTGGCGTAGACGACCGCGCCATTGGCCTCGAGGTTCTCGACCATGAGGTCAGACTTCGCGGGGATGTTGTCCTTGAAGATCGGTGAGCCCTGCGTGTTCAACACGCCTGCAACGTCGGTCAGATCCTTGATTGGCACCGGCAGCCCGGCGAGCAGCCCGCGCGCGCCGGCCGGCTTCTGCATCAGTGTCTTCGCACTCTCCCGCGCGCGATCGAAGCACAGCGTCGGCAGCGCGTTGACCTTGCCGTCGACCTCCTTGATGCGCTTCTCCAGCACGTCCAAGAGCTCGAGCGGCGAGACGTCGCCGGAGCGCAGCTTGTCGATGACGGTGCAGGCGGTTTCGCGGATCAGGTCTTGAGACAACTATCTTACTCCCGTGCTTGTTGTGTCGTCATTGCGAGCGCAGCGAAGCAATCCAGACTGTCACTGCGGCAAGATTCCTGGATTGCTTCGCTGCGCTCGCAATGACGAGAATAGAGTTAACCCCATCCGGCGCTGATGCCGCCGTCGACGGTGTAGATCACGCCCGACGTATAGCCGGCGCGATCCGAGGCCAGGAACGCCATGAGGTCGCCGATCTCGCGCGCATGCGCAGGGCGCCCGAGCGGCAGGCTCTTCTGGAATTCCTTGTAGCGGCTCTCGTCGCCGAACTGGTGCTTGGCCCGCGTCTTGAGCAGGGTGACGTGGCGGTCGGTTCCGACGGGGCCGGGATTGATGCCGACCACGCGAATGTTGTCGGCCAGGCTCTTGCCGCCGAGCGCACGTGTGAACGCCATCAGCGCGGCATTGCCGGCGCTGCCGCAGATGTAGTTGGCGTCGAACTTCTCGCCGGCCGCGCCGATGTCGTTGACGATGACGCCGCCACCCCTGGCTTTCATCTGAGCGTAGATGTAGCGCGTCAGGTTGATATAGCCGAACACCTTCAATTCCCAGGCGTGCCGCCAGGTCGCCTCGTCGATCTTGTCGATCGAGCCGCCCGGGATATCGCCGGCATTGTTGACGAGCACGTCGATGTCGGCGGCTTCTTTCGCCAGCCGGGCCACGTCGTCCTCCTTGCGCAGATCGACGATGCTGGTTGCGGCGTCGATCTGGTGGGAGGCGCGCAAGCGATCGGCCAGCGCCTTGAGTTGATCGCCGCTGCGCGCTGCGAGGAGGAGATGCGCGCCTTCTTCGGCGAACGCCTCGGCGGCGGCTGCGCCAATGCCCTTGGACGCGCCGGTGATCAGGACGCGCTTGCCGCGCAGATGCAGATCCATGGGGGTACTCGTTCGTGGGAACAGGATCAAATCAGTAGGCGCTCGCCCGCGCCATGGTCAACATTGCAGTGCAGCGTTGCACTGCCGCCGCGTTTGGTCCATTGCAGTGCAGTCAGAAGGCGGCGACTGCCGGACCAACCAAGGACGTTCTCGATGAGCAAGAAACAATACCGGATCGCGGTCATTCCCGGCGACGGCATCGGCAAGGAGGTGATGCCCGAGGGCCTGCGCGTTTTGGAGGCGGCGGCGAAGAAGCACAACGTCTCGCTGCATTTCGACCATTTCGACTTCTCGTCTTACGACTATTACGAGAAGCACGGCCAGATGATGCCCGACGACTGGAAGGAGAAGATCGGCAAGCACGATGCGATCTATTTCGGTGCGGTCGGCTGGCCGGCCAAGATCCCGGACCACGTCTCGCTGTGGGGCTCGCTGATCAAGTTCCGCCGCGAGTTCGACCAGTACGTCAACCTGCGCCCGGTGCGGCTGATGCCCGGCGTGCCGTCGCCGCTGGCGGGGCGCAAGCCCGGCGACATCGATTTCTGGGTGGTGCGCGAGAACACCGAAGGCGAATATTCCTCGGTCGGCGGCCGCATGTTCCCGGACACCGACCGCGAGTTCGTGACGCAGCAGACGGTGATGACCCGTACCGGTGTCGACCGTATCCTGAAATTCGCCTTCGAGCTCGCGCAGTCGCGGCCCAAGAAGCACCTGACCTCGGCGACCAAGTCCAACGGCATCTCGATCACCATGCCCTATTGGGACGAGCGCGTGGAGGCGATGGCCAAGAAGTTTCCGGGCGTGAAGTGGGACAAGTACCACATCGACATTCTCACCGCGAACTTCGTGCTGCACCCGGACTGGTTCGACGTCGTGGTCGGCTCCAACCTGTTCGGCGACATCCTCTCCGACCTCGGCCCGGCCTGCACCGGCACCATCGGCATCGCTCCGTCCGGCAACATCAACCCGGAGGGCGATTTCCCATCCGTGTTCGAACCGGTGCACGGCTCGGCGCCCGACATCGCCGGCCAGGGCATCGCCAACCCGATCGGCATGATCTGGTCCGGCGCGATGATGTTCGAGCATCTCGGCGAGAAGGAAGCCGGCAAGTCGATCGTCGAGGCGATCGAGCGTACGCTCGCCGAACGGACGCTGCGCACCAAGGATCTCGGCGGCAATGCCGACACCACGGCGTGCGGCAAGGCCGTGGCGGATATGGTGGATTAGCGCGGTGGGATCCTATGGTCACACATACGACTTCCGCGCCGGATCGAAGATCGGCGGGTAGTCGTTGTCATCGAGCAGATCGAGGAAGGGATCCAGCCCCTCGGACTTGATCAACGCGAGCTCCTGATGCGAGATCAGGTTCACGGTCAGGATCTCCACGGGATCGCCGGCGATCTTCAGGGCCTCGGCGATCTCCTTGTCGGGGCCGATGATCGGTGTGAGCAACAGGAACGTCTGGAAGTCCGTTCCTGCAACCGGCGGCCACGGAAGCGCGACGCGATGGCCGAAGCCGAACCAGGTCGTGTCGATGAACGGCAGATTGGCCAGCCAGCGCAGATTGGCCCAAATCTCTTCGGTCGGCTCGCGGACGTACCACATCAGCTCGGCCCGGGGCTTGGCGTCCCCGGGGACGCCATGCATCCGTTGCTCGCTCATGCCGTTGGTCAGGAGGACATAGCCTTCGTCGGAGCCCTCCTGGCAGACCGGGACGAAATCGCGGCCGAAGGCGTGGATGTCGATGCGGCGCTCGGCGTTATCAGTGAATGTGTGCTCGGGCTCGCCGAGCTCGCTCTCATAGATGGCGAGCCGTTGCTGGAAGAGATCGGATCCGGACGGCCGGTTTGAGCCGGACACGAACTTTGCGAGACGGGAGAGCATGCGAACCTCGGGCGGATGTGGTCGATATATCCGCGTTGTCGCAAGGTCATGCGGGGCGGTTCAAACCCGTCCCGTGCGCACCTCGACAGTTCGCCGCCGTCCATCCTCGCTTGCGCGATTATGCACGAGGAGCGAGGCGGCGCGGAGGAACGCGCCTCGTTCCCATCAGCTCGCGATCTTCTCGATCGCCGCCTGGTCCAGACCGAACTTCTTCCCGGCATCTAGGATCTCCTGCCAGGTGGTTGGGTCGACCGGGATTCCCTCGGCGAGACGTTTCTTCTTGATCTCGCGCTCCGGCTCGCCCGCGATTCTGACCTTGTCGACGCCGGGGGCAGGCGGCGAGCCGGTGTGCCAGGCGACGAAGCTCTCGACTTCGCGTGCAAGGTTCTCGCCGGTGCCGAGCTTGCCGGGGTCGATGACGATCGAGAGCATGCCGTTGAGGACGTTGTGCCTGCCGTCGGACGAGCCCTTGACCACCTGCCCGCCGGAGAGCGCGCCGCCGAGGATTTCGCACACCAGCGCAAGGCCCGAGCCCTTGTGCTCGCCGAAGGGGAGGATGGCACCGTAGGGCGGGATCACGGTGTAGCGCGGATTGATCGTGGGCTTGCCTTCGTGATCGATGATCGTACCGGCCTCGAGCTCGACACCCTTGTTATGTGCAACACGGGTCTTGCCCTGCGCGATCCTGCTGGTGGCGAAGTCAAGCACAATGGGATCCTTGCCGGCGCGCGGGATGCCGACGCAGAACGGGTTGGTGCCGTGGCGTGCGTCGCTGCCGCCCCAGGGCGCGACGATCGGCCGCGAGATCACGTTGACGAAGTGGATCGAGACCAGGCCGTGGTCGATGCACTGCTCGGCCCAGTGGCCGATGCGGCCAATATGGTGCGAATTTGAGAGGCCGACGAGGCAAACGCCGTTCTTCTTTGCGCGCTCGGCCGCGAGCTCCATCGCTTCATGGCCGATCACCTGGCCGTAGCCGGTGAGGCCGTCGAGGGTGAGAAGTGGGCCGGTGTCGAGCACGATCTTGACGTGCGAGTTCACGGCGAGGCCGCCATTGGTGACGCTCTGGACGTAGCGCGGAATCATGCCGACGCCGTGCGAGTCGTGTCCCTTCAGATTGGCTTCGACGAGATTGGTAGCCACGAGCTCGGCCTCGCGGTCCGAGGAGCCGCCGGCCCTGACGATGGCATGGATGGCCTTGGTGAGCGGCTCAGCCTTGATGATGCGATAGTCGGCCATTGTTGTTGCTCTTATCCCTTCACGATCCGGCGGCAATGGACCAATGCCGCTTCAATCAGGTTCTCGCTCGCCTCTGGCGTGCGGAACGCCGAATGCGCTGACAGCGTCACGTTTGGAATCTTCGTCAGCGGGTGGTCCGCAGGCAGCGGCTCGGTGTTGAAGACGTCGAGTCCGGCATGACGGATGTGGCCCGACTTCAGCGCCTCGATCATTGCGGCCTCGTCGACGATCGCGGCGCGCGCGGTGTTGACGAAGATGACGCCCGGTTTCATTTTCGCAATCTTCTCGCGGGTGATCATGCCGCGCGTCTCGTCGTTGAGCAGCAGGTGCAGCGACACCACATCGCTTCGTGCCAGAACCGTATCGAGATCGGTGAACTCGACACCCGGATGGCTCTTCGGCGAACGGTTCCAGGCGATCACCTTCATGCCGCTGCCGGACGCGATGCGCGCGACCTCCGCGGCGATGCCGCCGAAGCCGATCAGGCCGAGCGTCTTGCCGGTGAGCTGCATGCCGTCCTCCCGCAGCCAGTTCCCGGCGCGCATCTCGCGGTCCATCATCGCAATGACGCGGGCCGACGCCCACATCAGCGCGATCGCGGATTCCGCGACCGCGGTGTCGCCGTAGCCCTTGATCAGATGCACGGAGATGCCGAGCTCGGCGAGCTCCTCCGGATTCATGTAGCTGCGCGCGCCGGTGCCGAGGAACACGACGTGCTTCAGCCCGGCGCATCTCTTCGCGACCTCGGTCGGAAGTGCGGTGTGGTCGACGATCGCGATCTCGGCGCCGTCGAGAATATCAGGATATTGCTCGGGCGTGATGTCGGGATTCCTGTTGATCCGCACCTTGGGATCGTCAGGCTTTTCCAGCCGCTCCATGATCACGGCCAGCGATTCATTGGCGTCGACGAAAACTCCGCGCATGGTTCTCTCCGCTCAGGATGCGACGCCGGCGACTGCCAGCACGGTATGCATGAGGACGTTGGTGCCCGCGGCGCAGTCGCCTTGCGTCGCATCCTCCAGCTCGTTGTGGCTGATGCCGTCCTTGCAGGGCACGAACACCATCGCCGCCGGCATGATCGTGTTGAGGTTGCAGGCGTCGTGGCCGGCGCCGGAGGTGATGCGGCGCGAGGAATAGCCGAGCGTGTTCGCGGCGTTCTCGACGGCAGCAATCAGCTTCGGATCGAAATGCGTCGGCGGCTTGCGCCATACCAGATCGATTTTGACCTCGACCTTGCGGCGCGCGGCGATCTCGGCGATTGCCGCCCGCAGATCGCGGTCGAGCGCATCCATGATGGCGCCATCGGCACTGCGGCAGTCCATGGTGAAGGCGATCTCGCCGGGAATGACGTTACGCGAGGGATTGGCGATGACGGCCTCGCCGATCGTGCCGACGGCGTTCGGTCCGTGCTTCGTCGCAATCGACTCCATCGCCAACACGATCTCCGACAAGGTCGCCAGCGCATCGCGCCGGAGCGGCATCGGCGTGGAGCCCGCATGGCTCTCGAAGCCGGAGATCTTGCCGTCGTACCAGAGCACGCCCTGGCCGGAATCGACCACGCCGATGGTCTTGCCTTCGGCTTCCAGGATCGGCCCCTGCTCGATGTGCAGCTCGACGAAGCAGCCGAGCTTCTGGAAACCGACCGGCTTGTCGCCGCGATAGCCGATGCCGTCGAGCGCCTGGCCGACGGTGGTGCCCTCGGCGTCCTTGCGCGACAAAATGTCGTCTGTGGTGAAGTCGCCGACATAGGCGGCGGAAGCCATCATCGCCGGTGCGAAGCGCGAGCCTTCCTCGTTGGTCCAGTTCACGACGCAGATTGGCGCCTCGGTCTCGATGCCGGCATCGTTCAGCGTGCGGATCACCTCCAGCGCGCCGAGCGTTCCCAGGATGCCGTCATACTTGCCGCCGGTCGGCTGGGTGTCGAGGTGCGAGCCGATGCCGACGGGCAGCTTCGACATGTCGCGGCCCTTGCGCAGGCCGAACTGTGATCCGAGCGCGTCGACGTGGACTTCCAGTCCGGCATCCTCGCAGGCCTTGCGGAACCAATCGCGCACCTGCTTGTCTTCACGGCTCAACGTCAGCCGCCGCACGCCGCCTTTGGCCGTCGCGCCGAATTGCGCGGTCTCGTGGATGGAGCCCCACAGGCGGGCGGAATCGATTTGCAGGTTGGTCGCGGCTCGGCTCATGCGGTCGTTCTCTCTTTTGTCCGGCGCCTTTTTCAATGACGCGCCTGTGCGGGCGCGTCAACCGCGAGGCTGCTCTGCGCAATTTGCCGTGCAAGCTCGGCGACGCGCTCCACAGCGACGACATCGGGCGAGGCCAGCCAGCTCGCGGTGAAGGTCAGCGGCGCGATGGAAAGATCGGTGTCGAGCAGCTGCAGCCGTCCGTCGGCGAGCTCGTTCTCGACGATGGCGTCGGGGATCACGGCGATGCCAAGGCCCTCGACCGCCATGTGGATGACGGTCGCCAGCGAAGCGGACGCATGCAGGCGGATCGGCGGCAGCTCCGGCCGGTCGAACACCTCGCGCACGACCTCGTAGGGCTTGGTCTTGCGCGGGAAGGTGATGATCGGAAACCGCGCGAGGTCCGCCGGCGTCACCGGGCCCTTGCCGAGCCCGAGCGAGGGACTCGCGAGGAAGCCGATCGGATAATCGGCGAGCACGCGGTTGTGCACGCCGGAGGCGGACAGCGGTCCGACCACGAAGGCGAGCTCGATCTCCTGTGCGAGCAGGCGCGCGGTGAGGTTCGGCGTGATGTCGACCTCGATCTCCAGCGACAGGTTCGGATAGACCTCGTTGACGCTCTTGACGAGCCGCGGCAGCCAGGTGTGCACGATGGTCTCGGCGACGCCGAGCCGCATCACGCCGCGCATCGCCGAAGCATCGCCGATCTCCGCCATCATCGCAGCGCGCAGGCCGATCAGCTTCTCCGCGTAGACCATCATCTGCCGGCCGCTCGGCGTCGGGGAGGCGATGCGATGGTCGCGGTTCAGGAGCTTCACGCCCATCTCGCGCTCGAGCTGGGCGATGCGCTGGGAGATCGCCGGCTGGGTGGTGTTGAGGCGTTGCGCGGCGCCACGAAAGCTGCCGAGCTTCACGACCCATAGGAATGTCTCGATCGACCTGAAGTCCAGCATTGGAAGGATTTTCCCAATCGATAAATCAGATTTATCGAGATTGATTAGAAACGAAGATTAGACTTTATAGCACGCTTGGTGTTGGCTTGTCTTTGTCGAGTTTATAGGCAGGTCGATCACATGACTGTTTTGGTGGCAGCGCAGCAAACTGAAACACCCGACGCTCTCCCGAGCCGCAAGGCCCGGCTCGCCTACCGCGGGGGGCTGGTCGCCTCCACCGCCGGCGTCGCTCCCGGATATGTCCAGGGCAATCTGACCATCCTGCCGGCGGAATATGCCGGTGCGTTCCACCGCTTCTGCCAGCTCAATCCCAAGCCGTGCCCGATCATCGGCATGTCCGATGTCGGCAGCCCTTACATCCCCTCGCTCGGCGCCGATCTTGACATCCGCACCGACGTGCCGCGCTACCGCGTCTGGCGCGACGGCGAGGTCGTGGACGAGCCGACCGACGTGAAGAGCTATTGGCGCGACGACCTCGTCACCTTCGTACTCGGCTGCTCGTTCTCGTTCGAGGAGGCGCTGCTCGAGGAGGGCATGCCGATCAGGCACATCGAAAAGAACGTGCGCGTGCCGATGTACCGCACCAACATCGCCTGCGGTGTATCAGGTCCGTTCGCCGGCCCCATGGTAGTGTCGATGCGTCCGTTCAAGCCGGCCGATGCGATCCGCGCGGTACAGATCACCTCGCGCTATCCCGCCGTGCACGGCGCGCCCGTGCATCTCGGCCATCCGCACCTGATCGGCATCAAAGATATCGCCAAGCCCGACTACGGCGATCCGGTGCCGGTCGCCGATGACGAGATCCCGGTGTTCTGGGCCTGCGGGGTAACGCCGCAATCGGTCATCAACGCCGCGAAGCTGCCGTTCGCAATCACGCATTCGCCCGGCCTGATGCTGGTGACCGATCTCAAGAACAGAAACATGGCCGTGATTTAGTGGGCAGCGTCTGCTGCTTCTTCAGGCTTTACCGCATCCACCAATCGCTTCATTCGATCAGCCGAAATTCAGTAACAGGGGACTTTGCCATGACGATCACTCGCCGCGACGTGTTGTTGGGGGCCACCGCCACTGCCGCCCTAGTGCCGCTGGCAGCGCGCGCACAGAGCTCGGAAGTCGTGATCGGCGTGATCTATCCCTTCTCCGGCGGCAGCGCGCAGCAGGGCGTCGACGCGCAGAAGGCCTATGAGACCGCGCTCGAAGTCATCAACAAGGACAGCGATTTCGACCTGCCGCTGGCGAAGGGCGAAGGCCTGCCGGGCCTCGGTGGCGCCAAGATCCGCCTCGTGTTCGCCGACCATCAGGCCGATCCGCAGAAGGGCCGCGCCGAGGCCGAGCGCCTGATCACGCAGGAGAAGGTTTGCGCCGTCATCGGCACTTACCAGAGCGCGGTGGCCGTCACCGTCAGCCAGATCTGCGAGCGCTATCAGGTCCCGTTCCTGTCCGCCGACAATTCCTCGCCGAGCCTGCACCGCCGCGGCCTGAAATATTACTTCCGCGCCTCGCCGCACGACGAGATGTACTCGGCTGCGATGTTCGACTTCTTCGACGCCATGAAGAAGAAGGGCACCAAAATCGAGACGCTGTCGCTGTTCCACGAGGACACCATCTTCGGCACCGATTCCGGCAATGCCCAGACCAAGATCGCCGGCGAGCGCGCCTACAAGATCGTCACCGACATCAAGTATCGCGCCAACTCGCCCTCGCTCTCTGCCGAGGTGCAGCAGCTCAAGACCGCCAATGCCGACGTGCTGATGCCGTCGAGCTACACCACCGACGGCATCCTCCTGGTCAAGACCATGGCCGAGCTCGGCTACAAGCCGAATGCGATCGTGGCGCAGGACGCCGGCTTCTCCGAGAAGGCGCTCTACGATGCCGTCGGCGACAAGCTCGAAGGCGTGATCTCGCGCGGCACCTTCTCGCTCGACCTCGCGCAGAAGCGGCCGATGGTCGGCAAGATCAACGAGATGTTCAAGGCCAGGTCCGGCAAGGATTTCAACGACCTCACCTCGCGGCAGTTCATGGGCCTGATCATCCTCGCCGACGCCATCAGCCGCGCCAAGTCGACCGACGGCGAGAAGATCCGCGACGCGCTTGCCGCGACCGACATCCCGGGCGAAAAGACCATCATGCCCTGGAAGCGCGTCAAGTTCGACGAGATGGGCCAGAACAACGACGCTGATCCGGTGCTGCTGCAATATGTCGGCGGCAAGTTCGTCACCATCTTCCCGCCGCAGGCCGCGATCGCCGAGGCGATCTGGCCGATGAAGTAAAGCTGCGGAGGGCAGCGGAGCAGGCGGGGTGGGAGCAAATTGCTCCCACCGTCATTGCGAGGAGCGAAGCGACGAAGCAATCCAGACTGCTTCCCTGGAAACATTTCTGGATTGCTTCGCTTCGCTCGCAATGACGAAGCCTGTCGTGACGTTTCGAACGGGGGACCAGAGTTGACAGCCCAAGCCATTATCCAGAGTCTCGCGAGCGGCCTTCTGATGGGCCTGCTCTACGGATTGATCGCGGTCGGCCTCGCGCTGATCTTCGGCCTGATGGACGTCACGAACTTCGCCCATGGCGAGTTCCTGATGATCGCGATGTATCTGTCCTTCTTCCTGTTCGCGTTCTTCGCGATTGATCCCTTGCTGTCGGCGCCGCTGGTCGCTGCGGCACTCTTCATATTCGGAGCGGTCGTCTACCTGCTCCTTGTACGCTTCGCCATGCGGGCCAAGGCCAACGCCGGCATGGTGCAGATCTTCACCACCTTCGGCCTCGCCATCGTCATGCGCGGCCTTGCGCAGTATTTCTTCACGCCGGACTATCGCAGCATCCCACAATCCTGGCTCGGCGGCAAAACCATCTCGGTCGGCGGAATCTTCCTGCCGGAGCCGCAACTGGTCGGCGCGCTGGTCTCGATCGCCGCTTTTGCAGGTCTCTACTTCTTCATCCACCGAACCGATTTCGGCCGCGCGATCGAAGCGACCCGCGAGGATCCCGGTGCAGTCGCGCTCGTCGGCATCGACAAGAACCGCGTCTTCGCGTTCGGCTGGGGGCTCGGCGCCGCGCTGGTCGGTCTCGCAGGCGCGATCATGGCGGTGTTCTTCTACATCTATCCCGACGTCGGCGCCTCCTTTGCGCTGATCGCCTATGTCACGGTGGCGCTCGGCGGCTTCGGCAGCGTGTTCGGCGCCTTCGCCGGCGGCATCATCGTCGGTCTCGTCGAGGCGATCACCGCGCTGGTGCTGCCGCCGTCGCTGAAATCGGTCGGCATCTACTCGGTCTATCTGCTGGTCGTCTTCATCCGGCCGCGCGGCCTGTTCGGATCGATGTGATGGATAAGGATTTTGCAGCGCGGCGCCGCCGCGACCTCATCCTCGCCGCAGCGCTCGCCACCATTGCCGCGCTGACGCCATTGTTCGTGAAGGACGTCGTCGTCCAGAATATCCTGATCCTGACGCTGATGTATGCGGGGCTGTCGCAGAGCTGGAACATCCTGTCCGGCTATTGCGGGCAGATCTCGCTCGGCCATGCGCTGTATTTCGGCCTGGGTGCCTACACCACCGAGCTGCTGTTCACGAAGTTCGGCGTGCTGCCCTGGTTCGGCATGCTGGCGGGCGGGGTGGTGTCGGCGCTGATCGCGATGGGGCTCGGCTATCCCTTCTTCCGCCTGCGCGGCCATTACTTCGTGATCGCCACTATCGTCATCGCCGAAATCGGCTTGCTTCTGTTCCACAACTGGGAATGGGCAGGCGCTGCGATGGGTATCACCATTCCGATCCGCGGCGACAGCTGGCTGAAATTCCAGTTTCTGCGCACCAAGCTGCCCTACTTCTATTTCGCGCTGGCGCTATGCTGCCTCGCCTGGTTCGTGACATGGTGGCTGGAAAACTCCAAGTGGGGATTTTGGTGGCGCGCCGTCAAGGACAACCCGGAGGCGGCCGAGAGCCTCGGTGTCGACGTGTTCAATTCCAAGATGGGTGCGGCCGCGGTCTCCGCCTTCCTTGTCGCCGTGGGCGGCAGCTTCTACGCCCAGTTCGTCTCCTACATCGATCCGGAAAGCGTCATGGGCTTTCAGTTCTCGCTGCTGATGGCGCTACCGGCCGTGCTGGGCGGCATCGGCACCCTGTGGGGGCCGGTGTTAGGGGCGGCCATCCTGATCCCGCTGACTGAGCTGACGCGCTTCAAGTTCGGCGGCTCGGGGCGGGGTGTCGACCTCATTGTCTACGGCACGCTGATCGTTCTGATCTCGCTGGCCCTGCCGCGCGGCCTGCTGAGCCTGTTTTCACGCGCGAAGAAGACGGGAGCTGCCCGATGAGCGCGCTGCTCGAAACCCGCGGCGTCTGGCAGCGCTTCGGCGGCCTCGTCGCCAACAGCGACGTCTCGATCTCGGTCGGCCGCGGCGAGATCGTCGGCCTGATCGGCCCGAACGGCGCCGGCAAGTCGACGCTGTTCAATCTGATCGCCGGCGTGCTGCCGCCGACGCAAGGCTCAATTCTATTCGACGGCGAGGACGTCACCAAACTGCCGGCGGCCGAACGCTGCCGGGGCGGCATCGGCCGCACCTTTCAGGTCGTGAAGAGCTTCGAGACCATGACGGTCATAGACAACGTCATCGTCGGTGCCCTCGTGCGTACCACCGTGATGCGCGAGGCGCGCCGCAAGGCGCACGAAGTGCTGGAGTTCACCGGCCTTGCCGCGCGCGCCGACGTGCTCGCGAGCGACCTCGTGCCGGCCGAGAAGCGCCGCCTCGAAGTCGCGCGGGCGCTTGCGACCGAACCGAAGCTGCTGCTGCTCGACGAAGTTCTCACCGGACTGACGCCGACCGAGGCGCAGACCGGCGTGGCCCTGGTGCGCAAGGTGCGCGATGCCGGCATCACCGTGCTGATGGTCGAGCATGTCATGGAGATCGTGATGCCGCTCGTCGATCGCGCGATCGTGCTCGATCTCGGCAGGGTGCTGGTCGAGGGCAAGCCCGCCGACGTCGTCCGCGATCCCAAGGTGATCAAGGCATATCTGGGAGATCGTCATGCTGTCGGTGCGTGAAGTCACCACCGCCTATCAGGGCTTGGTCGCGATCTCCGCGGTCTCGATCGAGGTCCAGAAGGGCGAGATCGTCTGCGTCGCCGGCGCCAACGGCGCGGGCAAGTCGACGCTGCTGAAGTCAATCGCCGGCGCCGAGCGTCCGCGCTCGGGCAGCGTGACCTTCGACGGCAAGCGCCTCGACGGCATGGCGCAGCATTACATCACGGCCACCGGCATCGCCTATGTGCCGGAAAACCGCCGTTTGTTTCCGCGTCTGTCAGTGCGGGACAACCTTCGCCTCGGCAGCTATCTCTACAGGGGCGAAGCGAACCGCGAAGAGCCGCTCGATCTCGTCTTCAAGCTCTTCCCGCGCCTTCAGGAGCGCCTGGAGCAGCGCGCCGAGACGCTCTCCGGCGGCGAGCAGCAGATGCTCGCCATCGGCCGCGCGCTGATGACGCGTCCGCGGCTGTTGATGCTGGACGAGCCCTCGCAGGGCATCATGCCGAAGCTGGTCGACGAAATTTTCCAGGCGGTGAAGCTCATCCGTGACTCCGGCATGACCGTCCTCATCGTCGAGCAGCGCATGGCCGAATGCCTGGAGATCGCCGACCGCGCCTACATCCTGCAGACCGGCCGTGTGCTGATGCAGGGCGCAGCCAGCGAGATCAAGGGCAATCCGGATGTGCGGAAGGCATATCTGGGGCTGTAGCCGAATAGTATCGGGCACGCCCGCGCAACATACCCGGTGTCATCGCCCGACTTGATCGGGCGATCCAGTACTCCGAGACGTCAGAGATATGCGGAGAAGCCGCGGCGTACTGGATTCCCCGCTTTCGCGGGGAATGACAGCGGTGGTGAGGCGACGCTCGTCCACCCGTTACCGCAAGTCGCTAATGCTCGTGCCCATGCTCCGGCAGCGTCACCCCGAACACCTTCACCAGATCCGTCACCTGCGCCGGCGACAAGTACCGCGGGTTCATTCCGCGCAGCAGCAGGTACAGCTTCGCCGTCTCCTCCAGCTCTTCCGTCGCGAACACCGCCGCTTCCAGCGTGTCGCCGGCGACGACCGGGCCGTGATTGGCGAGCAGCACGGATGAGTACTTCCCAGCCAGCCCCTTGATCGCATCTGCGACCGCGGGATCGCCAGGGCGGTAATAGGGCACGAGCGCGGTGGCGCCGCATTTCATCAAATAATAGGCCGTCATCGGCGGCAGCGCGGCGCGCGGATCGATCTCGGGCAGCATCGACAGCGCCACCGAATGCGTGGAGTGCAGATGCACGATGGCCCGCGCGCTGCCGCGCGTGTCGTAGAGCGCATTGTGCAGCGGAACTTCCTTGGTCGGGGCATCGCCCGAAACCAGCCGGCCCTGCTGGTCCAGCCGTGATAGTCTTGCGGGATCGAGGAAGCCGAGCGAGGCGTTGGTCGGCGTCACCAGCCAGCCGCCATCGTCCATCTTGACGCTGATATTGCCGGAGGAGCCCGGCGTCAGCCCGCGCTCGAACAGGGACCGTCCGAAGCGGCAGATGTCCTCGCGCAGCCGTGTTTCATTGCTCATGGCCGTCATGCTTGCTTGTCTCACGCTTTGGCAGCGCGGCCAAGCCGTGTTATTCGGTTGCCAAGCTGCCGCAAAGGGCGGCCATCCGGGAAACGCTCGCAAGGGTCAGTTGCATATGTCCGCCTCCACCTCACAAAATCAGCGTATTGCCGTCGTCGGGCTCGGCTCGATGGGATTTGGCATGGCGACCTCGCTCAAGAGCGCCGGCCATGCCGTGACCGGCTGCGACGTCTCGGCGGATGCCGTCGCGCGCTTCGTGAAGGACGGCGGCGCGGGGGCCAAGACGCCGGCCGAAGCGGCCAAGGACGCAGACATCGTCGTCAGCGTGGTGGTCAATGCCGCGCAGACCGAAACCATCCTGTTCGGCAAGGATGGCGCCGCCGAGACCATGCCGAAGGACAGCGTGTTCGTCTCCTCGGCGACGATGGATCCCGACGTGGCGCGCCGTCTTGCCAAGCAGCTGGAGGCGACCGGCCGGCACTATCTGGATGCGCCGATCTCCGGCGGGGCGCAGCGCGCCGCGCAAGGCGAATTGACGATTCTTGCCTCCGGCAGCTCGGCCGCTTTTGCCAAGGCGCGGCCGGCGCTCGATGCCATGGCTGCAAAGCTCTACGAGCTCGGCGATGCCGCCGGGCAGGGCGCTGCGTTCAAGATGATCAATCAGCTGCTCGCCGGCGTTCACATCGCCGCCGCCAGCGAAGCCATGGCGTTCGCAGCCAAGCAGGGCCTCGACATCCGCAAGGTCTACGAGGTGATCACGGCCTCGGCCGGTAATTCCTGGATGTTCGAGAACCGCATGCCGCATGTGCTCGACGGCGACTACACGCCGCGAAGCGCGGTGGAGATCTTCGTCAAGGACCTCGGCATCATCCAGGACATGGCGCGCAGCGCCCGATTCCCCGTGCCGGTCTCCGCCGCCGCGCTCCAGATGTTCCTGATGACATCGGCCGCCGGCATGGGCCGCGACGACGACGCATCGGTCGCGCGCATGTATGCGCAGGTCACCGGCGTCAAGCTGCCCGGCGACAAGTAACAGAGGATCTCCAATGCCCCGTTTCGCCGCCAATCTCTCGATGATGTTCACCGAGGTGCCGTTCCTCGACCGCTTCGACGCCGCCGCGCAAGCGGGCTTCACCGCGGTGGAATTCCTGTTTCCGTACGAGCATGCCGCCGAGGCCGTCGGCGAACGGCTCAAGCGCAACGGTCTGACCCAGGCGCTGTTCAACCTGCCGCCGGGCGACTGGAACGCCGGCGAGAAGGGCTTTGCGGCGCTGCCATCGCGCTTTTCCGATCTCAAGGCGAGCCTGGAGACGGCGCTGCCTTATGCCAAGGCGACGGGCGTCAAGCGCCTGCACCTGATGGCCGGCATCGCCAATCGCGGCGAGCGCGTCGCGATCGAGGCCTTCTACAAATCGGTGGCCTGGGCCGCCGAGTTCTTCGCGCCGCACGGCATCGACATCGTGATCGAGCCGATCAATGCGCGCAACGTGCCCGGCTACTTCCTCAACGATTTCGGCTTTGCGCGGGATCTGATCCAGGAGCTGAGGCTTGCGAACCTGAAGCTCCAGTTCGACATCTATCACTGCCAGATCATCCATGGCGACGTCACCATGCGGCTGCGCGAGATGATGCCGATCATCGGCCACATCCAGATCGCCAGCATTCCCTCGCGCAACGAGCCCGATGGCGAGGAGCTGAACTATCCGTTCCTGTTCGATGAGCTCGACCGGCTCGGCTATGCCGGCTTCGTCGGCTGCGAATACAATCCCCGCGGCAAGACCACCGATGGGCTTGCCTGGTTCAAGCCTTATGCGGGAGTGAAGTCGTGACACTTGCGTTGGGCTGCATCGCCGACGACTACACCGGCGCCTCCGATCTCGCCAACACGCTGACGCGCGCGGGCCTGCGCACCGTGCAGATCATCGGCGTGCCCGCCGACGATCTCGCGCTGCCCGAGGTCGATGCCGTCGTGGTGTCGCTGAAGAGCCGCTCGATCGAAGCCGGCCTCGCGGTGTCGCGCTCGCGCGCCGCTGAAACATGGCTGCGCGGCCGCGGCGTGGGCCACGTGCTGTTCAAGATCTGCTCGACCTTCGATTCCACCGACGCCGGCAATATCGGCCCGGTCATGGATGCGCTGCGCGCCGATTGCGGCGAGGGAGCCGTGCTGGTGACGCCGGCCTTTCCGGAGACCGGGCGCACCGTCTATCAGGGCAATCTGTTCGTCGGCGCCGTGCCGCTCAGCGAGAGCCCGCTGAAGGACCATCCGCTCAACCCGATGCATGATTCCAACTTGGTGCGCGTGCTGGCGCGCCAGAGCAGCACGCAGATCGGCCTCGTCGATCTCGCCACCGTCGCGCGCGGCGCGGAGGCCGTGCGGGCACGGCTGGCTGAGCTCGCCGCCAGAGGCATCGGTGCTGCGATCATCGACGCCGTATTCGACCGCGACCTCGAGACCATCGGTCTCGTCGCCGCTGAACATCTTCTGTCGGTCGGCGCGTCCGGCATGGGCCTCGGGCTTGCGCGCGCGCTGGTGTCGACGGGCAAGGTGAAGCCGGCGCCGAGCGGCGAAACCGGCGCGGCCGTCGGCGGCCTGGCGGCATGCCTTGCCGGCAGCTGCTCGCAGGCGACGCTTCAGCAGATCGCCAGCGCCGAACGCATCATGCCGGTGCTTCATCTCGATCCGGAGCGGATCGTCGCGGGCGCCGCTGAAGCGCAGCGTGCGCTGGACTGGGCGAGGCCGCGGCTTGCGGAAGGTCCGGTGCTGATCGCTTCGAGCGCGACGCCGGACGCCGTTGCGGCCGTGCAGGCACGCCATGGCCGCGATGCCGCAGGCCACGCGATCGAGCAGGCCATGGCCGGCATCGCCGAGGGTCTGGTGCAGGCCGGCGTCCGTCGCTTGATCGTCGCCGGTGGCGAGACATCCGGCGCCGTGGTCGATCGGTTGAAAATTCCTGGATTTCTCGTAGGAGTAGAAATCGCGGCGGGAGTCCCGGTGCTGCGCGCGGTCGGTGCAAGCTCCGGCGAGATGTTGCTCGCTTTGAAATCTGGAAACTTTGGCGGTCCGGACTTCTTCTCCGACGCGCTTAGGCTCATGCGCTGAGCGCAGAGCCTCCTTAGTCCATCGTTCATTTCTTTCGGCTTCGGTACTCGTACGGAGCCGCAGTTAACATTTGCGCAGGTGCACTGCGCTCAGATGTCGCCGCAGCTCCTCTTTGGTTGATTCTTAGAGCTTCGACGCGCATCCGCGCCAGCACAGCGAGATCCGATTATGTTCGCCAACGTTTCCATCCGCGCCAAGATCATCAGTGTCGTGGCATTCCTGCTCGTCGCGATGGCCGGCATGGGCCTGCTCGCTATCATGAAAATGCGGTCGATGAACGCCAACACGGTCGACATCACGATGAATTGGATGCCCAGCGTGCGGGTGCTGGGCGAGCTTCGGGCGAGCGTCATCACCTATCGCAACGTGGTCCGCCAGCACATGCTTTCCGACACGCTGGACGAGAAGCTCGCCAACGAAAAGACGGCCGTGACGGTGCTCGAGGCGCTTGCCAAATACCGCAGCCGCTACGAGCCGATGATCACCTCGCCGGAGGAGCGGGCGCTCTACACCCAATGGGCAAAGCTCTGGGACGATTACAAGAGGGGCACCGAAGAGGTGATGGCGCTCTCGCGCAAGGAAGCCGGCAAGATCCCACACGAGGCCCGGGAGCTGAATACGAAGACCGTCAACAAGCTCGGTCTTCAGGCAGACGAGGTCCTGACCAAGGACATCGAGCTCAACACCAAAGGCGGAGAACAGGCCGCCCAGGACGCCGCCGACAGCTACGCCTACGCCTTCATGCTGGTCTCGGCCATTCTCGGCGCTGCCATCGTCATCGGCATCGCCGTCAGCTTCTATCTCGTCCGCGACGTCTCTAGCGGCATCAACTCGATCACCCTGCCGATGCAGGCCCTGGGCCGAGGCGACCTCTCCGCCGAAGTCCCGCATCGCGGCGAGAAGACCGAGATCGGCGCCATGGCCGACGTGCTCCAGATCTTCAAGGAGGCGTTGATCGCCAAGAAGGCCGCCGACGAAGCCGCCGCGGCCGACGCCGAAGCCAAGATCGAGCGCGGCCGCCGCGTCGACGACATCACCCGCGAATTCGAAACGATGATCGGCGAGATCGTCCAGACCGTGTCATCGGCCTCGACCCAGTTAGAGGCCTCCGCCTCGACCTTGACCGCGACCGCCGACCGCTCGCAGCGGCTGGCGACCACGGTGGCCGGCGCTTCGGAGGAAGCTTCCACCAACGTGCAGTCGGTGGCCTCGGCGACCGAGGAGATGGCCTCGTCGGTCGGCGAGATCAGCCGCCAGGTGCAGGAATCGGCGCGGATGGCGGGCGATGCCGTCGGTCAGGCCCGTGCGACCACCGAGCGCGTCAGCGAATTGTCCAAGGCCGCCGCGCGCATCGGCGACGTGGTCGAGTTGATCAACACCATCGCCGGCCAGACCAACCTGCTGGCGCTCAACGCCACCATCGAGGCGGCGCGCGCGGGCGAGGCCGGTCGCGGCTTTGCCGTCGTCGCCTCCGAGGTGAAGGCGCTCGCCGAGCAGACCGCGAAGGCGACCGGCGAGATCGGCCAGCAGATTTCCGGCATCCAGGCGGCGACCAACGATTCGGTCGGCGCCATCAAGGAGATCTCCTCGACCATCGAGCGCTTGTCGGAGATCTCGTCGGCCATCGCGGCTGCGGTGGAAGAGCAGGGCGCCGCGACGCAGGAGATCGCCCGCAACGTGCAGCAGGCGGCGCATGGCACCCAGCAGGTGTCGTCCAACATCACCGACGTGCAGCGCGGCGCGACCGAGACCGGCACCGCCTCCTCACAGGTGCTGTCCGCGGCGCAGATGCTGTCGAACGATTCCGGCCGCCTGAAGAGCGAGGTCAGCAAGTTCCTGACCAACGTCCGCGCCGCCTGATCTCTTCGGCAACGTACAAGACCAAGCAAAGAGCGGCGTCGAGGCGCCGCTCTTCTGTTTCATGGCACCAATCACTTGGTCGGAACGTGGACCGCTGGTGCGGCACTTTGTCAGCTCTCGCGTAAAAGTCCGGATCATCGCTGTGCGATAAGTCAGTACTCTTGCGGAGTCCCGTTAATCTGAATGGTCGAGATGGACGCTAATGAGTTCTGTCGGCCGCGATCAGACTCAGCCGGCGGTGATCAGACGAGCAGCTGGAACTGCGTAGGGGAACTTTGATGACTTGGATAAACAATGTTCGGATCTCGCTCAAAGTGTCGGCGGTGTTCGCCGCGATTTGTCTCGTCGTTGCCGGGAGCACCGCGGCGATCTACAATTCGCTGAGCGTGATGAACGCGACGGCAAGAATGACGGTCCATACGTACGAGGTTCTCGAGCAGCTTTCCAACGTCGTCGGCGCCATGGTCAATGCGGAAACCGGCGTGCGCGGCTACTTGGTGTCGGGCGACCCGGCCTTTCTCGGACCTTACGAGGCAGGACAGAAGCAGTTTCAGGCGGCAACGGCGCAGGTCGGTAGTCTCACTTCGGACAATGCCGCGCAGCAGAAGCGCCTCGAGCGCGTCAAAGCGTTCGCGAGCGAGTGGATGACCAGCATCGCGCAACGCGAAATCTCGTTGATGAAGGATCCCGCAACTCAATCGAAGGCTCGCGAGCTCGAGGCTTCCGGTGCCGGCAAGAAGGCGATGGATGGACTCCGTGCGGTCGTCCAGGAGATGGATGCAGAAGAGCGCGCGCTGTTGTCGGTGCGGGGCGCGGCTTCAGAAGCCGCGTCACGCAATGCAACATTGTCCATGTTGATCGGCGGCATCGTAACCCTGCTGCTCTCGCTGGTCGGTGCCTTCGGCGTCGCGTTCGCGGTCACCCGCCCGATCCAACGCATCACAACCGAGATGGGGATTCTTGCAAAGGGTGACACATCGGTCGTGGTGTCGGCGACCGAACGCAAGGACGAGATCGGTGAGATGGCTCAGGCGGTCCAGGTGTTCAAGACCAATGCCATCGAGGTCGAGCGGCTGAAGGCGGAACAGGCCGAAACCGAGCGTCGCAATGCCGAGCAGCGCAAACGCGACATGGTCAGGCTCGCTGACGACTTCGAGAGCGCCGTCGGCCAGATCATCGGAACAGTGTCGTCGGCATCGACCCAGCTGGAAGCATCGGCCACGACCCTCACGGGTACGGCCGAGCGGTCCCAGAAGCTCGCGACCACGGTGGCCGGCGCGTCGGAGGAAGCCTCCACCAACGTGCAATCGGTGGCCTCGGCGACCGAGGAGATGGCTTCGTCAGTCGGCGAGATCAGCCGTCAGGTACAGGAATCGGCGCGGATGGCGGGCGATGCCGTCGGCCAGGCGCGCGCCACCACCGAGCGCGTCAGCGAGCTGTCCAAGGCCGCGGCGCGCATCGGCGATGTGGTCGAGCTGATCAATACCATCGCGGGCCAAACCAACCTGCTGGCGCTGAACGCGACCATCGAGGCGGCGCGCGCGGGCGAGGCCGGTCGCGGCTTCGCCGTCGTCGCTTCCGAGGTGAAGGCGCTCGCCGAGCAGACCGCGAAGGCGACCGGCGAGATCGGCCAGCAGATCTCCGGCATCCAGGCGGCGACCAACGATTCGGTCGGCGCGATCAAGGAGATCTCCTCGACCATCGAGCGCCTGTCGGAGATCTCGTCGGCGATCGCGGCTGCGGTGGAAGAGCAGGGCGCCGCGACGCAGGAGATCGCGCGCAACGTGCAGCAGGCGGCGCATGGCACCCAGCAGGTATCGTCCAATATCACCGACGTACAGCGCGGCGCGACCGAGACCGGCACCGCCTCCTCGCAGGTGCTGTCGGCGGCGCAGATGCTGTCGAACGATTCGAGCCGGCTGAAGAATGAGGTCGGCAAGTTTCTGACCAACGTCCGCGCCGCCTAAGGCGCGGCCGAAGGATAGATCAAACCGAGAGCGGCGCCAAAAGCGCCGCTCCTTTTTTTCGGCAGCGTGATGTCGTCCACCGGTACGATCGTGGGGACCCGCCCGTAAACATACGGGGCGCCCGTTTCATGGATAGTTAAATTCGATTCACGAGAATCGGAGGAAGGCGCCTCGAGCAGCGGCCGTCCTGTCTTGGAATGAACGCATACCGAATTGTTGGGGGCTCTGATGCGCAAGAATTTTCCCGTCACCACCGTTGAATATCCGGTCAGTGATGAGACGTTGATCGTTTCGCGGACCGATCTGAAGGGCAAGCTCACCTATTTCAACGAGGACTTCCTCGCTGCCGCCGGATTCACGTCGGCGGAACTGATGGGCCAGCCGCACAACATCGTCCGCCACCCGGACATGCCGCCGGAGGCATTCGACAATCTCTGGGACACGCTGAAGGCCGGCAAGCCCTGGCTCGGCGCAGTCAAGAACCGCCGCAAGAACGGTGACTTCTATTGGGTGCTGGCGACGGCCTCGCCGATCCGCGAGAATGGCGAGGTCAGGGGCTATACTTCGATCCGCACCAAGCTGCCGGCCGATCAGCGCAAGCTCGCCGAAGAGGTCTATGCCGCCATCCGCGAGAAGAAGTCGCATGGCTATCGTATCGACGCCGGCATCATCCGCCGCCGCTCTTGGCTCGACCGCTTCAGCATCTTCACGGGGACGCTGAAGGCGCGCCTGGTCACGATGATCGTGCTTCAGACGATGTTCATGCTTGCGCTCGGCGTCGGCGGCGCGGTCTCCACCGGCGGCTCGACCAGCCTGGTCCTGGCGCTGCTGGCCTTGTTCGGCGGCGCAATTGTCGGCTTCGCCGGCCTTGCGACCATGCGTGCGATCAAGGGGCCGATGCAGCATCTCAATGACACCCTGGTCAACCTCGTGCAGGACAAGCTCGACAACCGCATCGTCATCGAGCGCGACGACGAGATCGGCGAGGCACTGCGCAACCTCCAGACCGTGCAGACTATCATCCGCTTCAGCCGCGACGAGGTGCAGGTGGTGCAGCGCCGCGCCGAGGCGCAGCGCAAGGCCGACATGACAAAGCTGGCCGACGGCTTCGAGGCCGCGATCGGGGAGATCGTCGAGACCGTTTCCTCGGCTGCGACCGAGCTCGAAGCATCGGCCTCGACCCTCTCCACGACAGCGGGCCGGGCGCAGGAGCTGGCCACGGTAGTTGCGTCCGGCTCGGAGGCCGCCTCCAGCAATGTCCATTCGGTGGCTTCGGCTGCCGAGGAGATGTCGTCCTCAGTGCGCGAGATCGGGCGGCAGGTGCAGGATTCCTCCCGGATCGCGAGCGAGGCGGTCAGTCAGGCGCATGCCACCACCGAGCGTGTTAGCGAGCTGTCGCGGGCTGCGGCGCGGATCGGCGATGTCGTCGAGCTCATCAATGCGATTGCCGGCCAGACCAACCTGCTGGCACTCAACGCCACGATCGAGGCGGCGCGGGCTGGCGAAGCCGGCCGCGGCTTCGCGGTGGTGGCCTCCGAGGTCAAGGCGCTCGCCGAGCAGACGGCCAAGGCCACCGGCGAGATCGGCCAGCAGGTCGGCGGCATCCAGGCGGCGACGCAGGATTCGGTCAGCGCCATCGGGGAGATCAGCGGCACCATCGCGCGTCTGTCGGAGATCGCCTCGGCCATCGCGACGGCCGTGCAGCAGCAGGGCGCAGCGACCCAGGAGATCGCCCGCAACGTGCAGCAGGCCGCCCTGGGCACCCAACAGGTCTCGTCCAACGTCGGCGACGTGCAGCGCGGCGCCTCGGAGACGGGATCAGCGTCCACGCAGGTGCTGTCGGCGGCCCAGATGCTGTCCCGCGATTCCAACCGCCTCAAGCTCGAGGTCGGCAAGTTCCTGAACTCGGTTCGCGCGGCGTGAGGCGCGACGTCGCTAGGCTATCCGCCACTCGGGCACATTATCTTCTGCCATCGCAATGTCGCCGAACGAGCCGACCGGGGTGCGATCCATGTCGAGCAGCTGCGCCAGCGTCGCGCCGTCGCTCGCGGGGACCCGCGCCAGCGTGCGGCGATCGTCCTCTGTCCGCAGCATCACGACGCCATGCTCGATATTGCCGCCGCGGCCGTAAAGCACGGTGAAGCTCTCGACCGTGCCCTTGCCAGTGGCCTCCGCGACGAACTCCGGCACCGCGCGCTTGTTGCGGTCCGCATCGGCCTGCACGCTCGTTTCCTGCACCAGCGCCTCGCGCGGCGCCGTCTTCGACACCACCAGCGCGTGGTGCTTGGTGACGAAGCCGCCCTGGCCATAGAGCAGGCCGAGCTTGGCGCCGTCGCGCAGTCGCCGCACCATCGCGCAGGCCGCATGCGTCATGTAGGTGTTGAGCGGCGCGCCGAAGAAGGTGAGGCCGCCGGTCACGGTCGGCTGCACGTCGGCACCTAAGCCCAGCGTCCGCCGCGCCATTTTGGGCACGCAGGGGAAGCAACTGTAGAGCTCGATCGCGTCGAAGGACTTGCCGTCGCCGCCGGCGAGGTCCATCGCCGCTTTCAGCACGGCGTTCTGCGGGTGGCTCTCGTAAAACTGGTCGCGCATCAAATAGTCGCGCGGCTCTTCCGCGGAGGCGCCGCCGAGCGGGTAGACCAGTTTGTCTTCGGCGATCCCGGCCGCGCGTGCCTTGGCGAGACTGGTGAGCAGCAGCGCACCGCCCATGTTGACGCTGGGGTTCGCCACCATCAGCTTGTTGTAGGGCCAGGCGATCAGCCGGTTGTCCGCGGTCGGCGTCGTGATCTCCTCAGGCGCGTAACGCCGCTTCAGCCAGGCGTTTGGATTTTGCGCGGCGGCTTCCGAATAGCGCGACCACAGCGTGCCTGACTCCGCCATGGCTTCGCGCGGCGTCTGCCCCCAATGCGCCGAGGAGGCCGCTTCGTAGAACGGATAGACGGTCACAGGCCGAAATACGCCGAGCTTCACCGCCAGCGGCTTCTGGAACGCCGCGCCGCGCTTCGGCTCCTCGACGTCATGAGCGAACGGCGTCCACGGCAGCTTGACGCCGGCGCGCTCAGCCTTGGTCGCGCTCGATTGCGCTTCCGCGCCGCAGATCGCCGCCACGCTGCACTCGCCGCGCGCGATGCGCTTGGCCGCCTCGTGGATGTAGCGGATCGGGCTCTCGCCGCCGACTGGGCCGTAATAGCAATGCGCAGGCGAGATGCCGAGGCGCTGCGCCAAAAGCTGCTCCGGATCGCGATAGCGCCAGCTCAGGAAATTGACGACGTCGAGCGATTGCACCTCGCCGAGCAGTTTTGCGCCGGTGTCTTGTTCGGCGCGCCGCAGCGCCTGTTCGAGCAGGTCGAGCGGTTCGAGACCCTCGGCGATCTCCTTGGGGCGATCGACGATCTCGCCGATGCCGACGATGACGGGGATGCGGTCTTCGGGGATATTGGTCATCTCTTCTTGCTTCAATTCACGATGTCAGTTGTTCGTCATTGCGAGCGCAGCGAAGCAATCCAGTATCTTTCCGCGGCTGCAGTCTGGATTGCTTCGCTGCGCTCGCAATGACGATGTAGTGACTACTCCGCCACCAGCGCATTCATGTGCTCGACGGCTTCGGCGAAATCCTGCTTGAACTCCTGTACCACCGCTCCCGCCGATTTCACGCTGTCGATCAGGCCGACGCCCTGGCCGACGAAATAGCTGACGAGATCGCGCGCCCTCGCGTTGCCGCTTGCGGCGGCCCGGTCGATCGAATGGAAGGCATCGCGGCTGATGATGCTTTGCAGCGGCATCGGCAGCGCGCCCGGGCTGTCCGGCGCGCGGTCCCAGGCATCGGTCCAGACCGAGCGGAGCTGCCGCGCCGGCTTGCCGGTGCGGCCCTTCGAGCGCACTGCATCGCGCGAGGAGGCCGCGATCATCTTCTCGCGAAAGATCTCCGTGGTCTCGGCTTCCACGGTCGCAAGCCACACCGAGCCGGTCCAGGCGCCCGCCGCGCCCATCGCCATGCAGGCCGCCATCTGCCGTCCCGTCATGATGCCGCCGGCCGCCAGCACCGGCACGTCGCGGATCTCTTTGATCGCCTTGATCACCTCCGGCACCAGCACCATGGTCGAAACCTCGCCGCAATGGCCGCCGGCCTCGGTGCCCTGCACCACGAGGATGTCGACGCCGGCGGCGACCTGGCGCAGCGCGTGCTCCTTGGCGCCGACCAGCGCTGCAACCGGCACCCCGTGCTTCTTGCCCATCTCGATCATCGCCTTCGGCGGCACGCCCAGCGCATTGGCGATCAGGCGGATCGGATGATTGAAGGACACCTCGAGCAGCTGGAGCGCGGTCTTGCCGTCGAACGGCTGCGGCTGGTTGTCCGCGACCTCCGTGGTGGTCAGCTCGATGTCGTACTTCTTCAGGAGGTCGCGCGTGTAGTTGCGGTGCTGTTGAGGCACGCGGGCTTCCAGGCTCTTCCAGGTTACGTCCTTCTCGCCGGCTGTCGAGATGTTTTCCGGGATGAGCACGTCGATGCCGTAAGGCTTGCCGTCGACGTGATCGTCGATCCATTTCAGCTCACGCTCGAGCGTATCCGGCGTATGCACGGTCGCGCCCAGCACGCCGAAGCCGCCGGCGCGGCTGACGGCGGCAACGACGTCGCGACAATGGCTGAAGGCGAGCAGCGGGAATTCGATCCCCAGCATGTCGCAGATCGGCGATTTCATGGCTCTCTCCCGGCGGCAGGCTTCGCATTCTCGTTGCTTTCGCTGGCAAAGCAAAGTGACGCTAGCGGTCGATGACATGCCGGATCTGACGAGGCATCTTGTGTGTAGACGTCGCGCTCTATCCGCGGGCCGCAGGCCCTGCGGGCACCCCGGAATGACGGAGGGGAGGGGCTGCCATGACAAAACGCAGAGTTGTCCCATCCGGCAATGCATTGCGGCGCCCTTGTCATCGGCCGTTTGCGGGCTAATTAATGCAGACGCATCTTTTTGCCCGGAGCCCCGCATGACCGACGCCCCCTACGTGCCGCCCAAAGTCTGGACCTGGAACAAGGAGAACGGCGGGCAATTCGCCAACATCAACCGCCCGATTGCCGGCCCCACCCACGACAAGGAGCTGCCGGTCGGCAAGCATCCGCTTCAGCTCTACTCGCTGGCGACGCCGAACGGGGTCAAGGTCACCGTGATGCTGGAGGAGCTCCTGGCGCTCGGCCACAAGGGCGCCGAATATGACGCCTGGCTGATCAGGATCGGTAATGGCGATCAGTTCGGCAGCGGCTTCGTCGACATCAATCCGAATTCCAAGATCCCGGCGCTGATGGACCGCTCCGGCCCCGAGCCTGTCAGGGTATTCGAGTCAGGCTCGATCCTGTTCTACCTCGCCGAGAAGTTCGGCGCCTTCCTGCCGAAGGACGTCAAGGCCCGCACCGAGGCGATGTCCTGGCTGTTCTGGCAAATGGGCAGCGCGCCCTATCTCGGCGGCGGCTTCGGCCATTTTTACGCCTATGCGCCGACCAAGATCGAATACGCCATCGACCGTTTCGCAATGGAGACCAAGCGCCAGCTCGACGTGCTCGACCGGCGTCTCGCCGATAACGAATATCTCGCGGGCAAGGACTACACCATCGCCGACATGGCGGTGTGGCCCTGGTATGGCGCGCTCGCCAAGGGGCTGGTCTATGGCGCCGGCGAATTCCTCTCGGTGCAGGATTACAAGAACGTGCAGCGTTGGACCGACCAGATCGCGCAGCGTCCGGCCGTGAAGCGCGGCCGCATGGTCAACCGCGTCTCCGGCGATCCCGCCAGCCAGCTCCACGAGCGCCACGACGCGAGCGACTTCGAGACCAAGACCCAGGACAAGCTGGTGCCCGCGACGTAGGAGCTTTCTTCTTCACCTCTCCCCGCTTGCGGGGAGAGGTCGAATTCGATCGCAGATCGAATTCGGGTGAGGGGTACAGGTCGCTCGACAGTCTCACGCGTGGAGATAGGCCCCTCACTCCAACCCTCTCAGCGCGAGCGAAGCTCGTCGCGGTCCCGTAAGAATGGGGCGAGGGAGCGCACCGTTGCTGCGGCCTATTTCTTCATGCCCTCCGCCGCCGGAAACACCACCCGGTCATCGGTGCGGCAGTAACGGTCGGCGAACATGCGGCCGATCGGGTGATAGCGGTCCATGTGCACCCGCATCGCCTTGTCGTCCCAGAGCTCGTCGCGGATGTGGAAGTGGAGGCTTTCGCCCATGATCAGCCGGCGATCGTCGTTGACGTCGATCAGCTTCCAGAGTTTGCACTCCATCGCCCAGGGCGTGTCAGCTAGCCGTGGCACCGCGATCTTCGTCGAGGGCGCAAGCTTCAGCCCGAGATAATCGGGCTCGCTGATCTCAGGCGGAAAATCGCCGCTGCTCTCGTGCATCGCCCGCGCCAGCGGCTCGTCCGTGAGATTGACCACGAATTCACCGGTGCGCTGGATGTTGAGAAACGTGTCTTTGTCCTCGCCGTTCGGCTTGCGGTTGGCCGCGAACATACAGAGCGGCGGATCCTCGCAGAAGGCGTTGAAGAAGCTGAACGGGGCGGCGTTGACCACGCCGCTCGGCCCGAGCGTGGTCACCCACGCGATCGGCCGCGGCAGAATGAAGGACGTCAGCACCTTGTAGCGCTCGCGTGGCGTCAGCTCGTTGGCGGCGTAGTCCATTGGGGCTCCTCGGCAAGTCGTCATTGCCGGGCTTGACCCGGCAATCCATCAATTTCGAAAAAATGTTCTCTTCGATGGATGCGCGGGTCAAGCCCGCGCATGACGAGGAGAGATCACGCCATGCTCAGCTCGTGGCGGCCCACCACCATCCAGTGCACCTCGTCCGGACCGTCGGCGAAGCGCAGGTGGCGCACGTCCTGATACATCTCGGCGAGCGGGGTCCAATGCGAGATGCCGGTGGCGCCGTGCATCTGGATGGCCTGGTCGATGATCTTGCAGGCCCGCTCGGGCACCATGGCCTTGACCATGGAGACCCAGACGCGGGCCTCCTTGTTGCCGAGCACGTCCATCGCCTTCGCTGCCTTCAGCACCATCAGCCGCATCGCCTCGATCTCGCAGCGCGCCTGCGCGATGATCTGCATGTTGCCGCCGAGATGAGCGATCTTCTTGCCAAACGCCTCGCGGGTGAGGCCACGCTGCACCATCAGGTCGAGCGCCTTCTCGGCCTTGCCGATGGTGCGCATGCAGTGATGGATGCGGCCGGGGCCGAGGCGGAGCTGCGAGATTTCGAAGCCACGGCCTTCGCCGAGCAGGATGTTCTCCTTCGGCACGCGCACATTGTTGAAGCGCATGTGCATGTGGCCGCGCGGGGCGTGGTCCTGGCCGAACACGTACATGGGACCGAGCACCTCGACGCCGGGCGTGTCGCGCGGCACCAGGATCTGCGACTGCTGCTTGCTCGGCGGCGCGTCCGGGTTGGTCTTCACCATCACGATGAGGATCTTGCAACGGGGATCGCCGAGACCCGAGATGTAATACTTCTCGCCGTTGATCACCCATTCGTCGCCCACGAGTTTTGCGGTGGTCGAGATGTTCTTGGCGTCGGAGGAGGCGACGTTCGGCTCGGTCATGACATAGGCCGAACGGATCTCGCCGTTGAGCAGCGGCTTCAGCCATTTCTCCTTCTGCTCCTTGGTGCCGACCCGTTCCAGCACCTCCATGTTGCCGGTGTCGGGCGCCGAGCAGTTCATGGTCTCCGAGGCCAGCGGGCTCTTGCCGAGCTCTGCCGCGATATAGGCGTAGTCGAGATTCTTCAGGCCCTGCCCGGTCTCGTCATCGGGCAGGAAGAAGTTCCAGAGGCCTTCCTGCTTGGCCTTGTTCTTGGCCTTCTCCAGCACCTCGAGCTGCTTCGGCGTAAAACTCCAGCGATCTTCCTTGCCCTCGCCGGCCTTGGCGAACTCGATCGACATCGGCTCGACGGTATCGCGGATGAACTTCTTGACGTGATCGTAAAGCGGCCGGACCTGGTCCGACATCCGCAAGTCGTTGAGCTCGTCGCCGGGATTGAGCGTGTAGTTGGTGGTGCGGGGAATGTAGGTGTGTTTTGTCATTGGTCCTCCCGGGATCGCTAGAATGTGTTGTGCGCAAGAATAGTCGCAGCGCCGGCAAAGTGCGAGGGCGCATTTTCACGCGTGAGGCCATGCCATGCGATGGAATATCGCAAGGCCGTTTGAAATGTTGTTTGAATGGGCGCGGCGCACTGGGCACGCCCGCGCCACGCTCTCCGCCGTCATCGCCCGCCTTGTGCGCACTTGCGCACTGGGGCGGGCGATCCAGTACTCCGAGACGGCAGTGATTGAACAGAGTAGCTGCGGCGTACTGGATTCCCCGCCTGCCGCCTACGCTAAAGCTTCGGCGCCCCTGGACCTCAACCCTGGCGAAGCCTTGGCGTAGCCGGGTCGCGGGGAATGACAGCAGTGGATGTGGCTAGTTCGCCATCCGATGCATCGCGCAGATCTTGTTGCCATCGAGATCGCGCAGGTAGGCCAGATAGAGCTTGCCGCCCGGGCCCTGGCGAATGCCGGGCGGATCCTCGATCGATTTTGCGCCGGCTGCAACGCCCGCCGCGTGCCACGCATCGACCTGTTCCGGCGAATTAGCGGCAAAGCCGATCGTGCCGCCGTTGGCGCAGGTCGCCGGCTCGCCGTTGATCGGCTTCGATACCGAGAACACTCCGGTCTTGGTGATGTAGAAGATGCGGTGGCCGTCGACCCTGGCCGGCCGCACCTCGAGCGTGCCGAGCAGTTGGTCGTAGAACGCCTTGGCCTTGTCCAGGTCGTTGGTACCGATCATGACGTGTGAAAACATTTGCCCGTTCCCTCAGTGTTGTAGCCCGGATGGAGCAGAGCGAAATCCGGGTCTTGCTTGCTTTTGGCCGTCCCGGATTCGCTGCGCTCCATCCGGGCTACGAGAATCAAAACGCGGTATAGCCGCCGTCGATCACGAACGTATCCGCGGTGTGATACGACGACGCCTTGCTCATCAGATACACCGCGATGCCGCCGAAATCGGAGGCTTCGCCGAAGCGCCGCATCGGAATCCGCGGCATCACGTTGGCTACGAACTTGTCGTTCGCCATGAGCCCTGCGGTCATGTCGCTCTTGATCCAGCCCGGCAGGATCGCATTGGCGGTGACGCCGTGACGTGCCAGCTCGACGCCGAGCGCGCGCACCAGCGCGTTGATGGCGGCCTTGGTCGCGGCATAATGCTCGTTGCGCGCCGTGCCGAAGATCGAGGCGAGGCTCGAGGTCGCGACCAGCCGGCCAAAGGGATCGCCGGCATTGGCGCGATCCGTCATGTGCTTGGCGGCGGCCTGGAACGCGTGGAACACGCCGTCGAGATTGGTCGCGAACATCGTGCGCCATTCCTCCTCGGTGCGCTCGATGAAGGCGCGCCGGCCACCGCCGCCGATGCCCGCATTGGCGAAGCAGCCATCGACCCGGCCGAAGGTGTCGAGCGTCGCCTTCATCGCTGAAGCGACCGAGGCCGGATCGGTGACGTCGCAGACGCGGCTGTCGACCTTGCCGGACAGGCCCTCCATGCTCGCGGCAGCGGCCTTGTTCTTGTCAGCATTGCGGCCCCAGATCGAGACGTTGCAGCCCTGGCCCGCGAGCGCCTGCGCGATACCGAGCCCGATGCCGCCATTGCCACCGGTGATCACGGCCACGCGGCCGGAAAGGTCGAAGAGGTTCATGGCGCGTTTCCTGTTTTTTGACTGCGGCGCATCAGCCGCTGCGCACAAGATTGCTTGCTATGCTCCGATCACCATGGACAAGACCGCGCCAAAAATCAAATATGCGCCCCGGCAAAACGAATTCCGGCCTGCGAAACTGGTGCGGGCCGCAACTGATGAGGAAACCATGGAGTTCAAACACGTCACGCTCGACTTCGATGGCTCGGTCGCGATCCTCAAGCTCGACCATCAGGAGGTGATGAACGCGGTCTCCGTCGACATGCTGGGCGGTCTTTCCGAGGCGCTCGATGCGATCGAGGAGAAGAAGGACGAGGTGCGCTGCGTGGTGCTGACCGGTGCGGGGCGGGCGTTCTGCACGGGCGCCAATCTGCAAGGCCGCAACAACCAGGCGAAGAAGACCAAGGCCGGCCTTACGCTGGAGACCGGCTTTCATCCCTTCCTGCGCCGCATCCGCAACCTGCACTGCCCGATCGTCACCGCGGTCAATGGCCCGGCCGCCGGCGCCGGCATGAGCTTCGCGCTGCTCGGCGACATGATCCTATGCGCGCGCTCGTCCTATTTCCTGCAGGCCTTCCGCCGCATCGGCCTCGTGCCGGATTGCGGCTCGACCTGGCTGTTGCCGCGCCTCGTCGGCCGCGCGCGCTCGATCGAATTGTCGTTGATGGGCGAGCGCCTGCCGGCCGAGAAGGCGCTGGAATGGGGCCTTGTCAACCGCGTCTATGATGACGGCGTCTTGATGGAGGAAGCGATGAAGCTGGCGCGCGATCTCGCCAGCGGGCCGACTGTGGCGCTGTCGCTGATCCGCAAGCTCTATTGGGACAGCCCGGAAAATTCCTTCGAGGATCAGCTCAATCTGGAATTCCAGTGCCAGCTCCGCGCCGGCGACACCGAGGATTTCCGCGAGGGCGTCGGCGCCTTCCTCGAGAAGCGGCCCGCGCAGTTCAAGGGCAAATGATCGAGGCGGCGCTTTCACGCAGCGTCCGGCGCTGGTGCAAAGGGGCGACCGGCGTCACCGGGGCGGCTAAATTGTCGGGCGGCGCCAGCCAGGAAACCTGGCGCTTCGACATCTCCCATCCCGACGGGCCGATCGGCGCGATCCTGCGGCGCTCACCAAAGGGCTATGGCGCCGCGCCGACCCGCGCGGCCGGTCTTGCCGCGGAAGCGCAGTTGATGCAGCTCGCTTATGAGGCCGGCGTGCCGTCGCCCCGCGTCCTGCATGTGCTGGTGCCGGAGGACGATCTCGGCACCGGCTTCATCATGCAGCGCGTCGAGGGCGAGACCATCGCGCGCAAGATTCTTCGCGATCAAGAGTATGCGGCGGCGCGGCCGCGTCTGGCGCGGCAGATCGGCGGCATTCTCGCAGGTCTGCATCGGCTGCCACAGGACAAATTGCCTGCGTTGCGCAGCAGGGGCGCGACCCAGGAGATCGCCGAGTTCGAGCGCGACTATCGCAGCCTGAACTGGCCCAAGCCCGTGTTCGAGCTGGCGCTGCGCTGGCTCCGCGACCACGATCCGGGTCCCTCAGTCGAGACCACGCTGGTGCACGGCGATTTCCGCAACGGCAATCTCATCATTGGCGCGGATGGCGTTCGCGCCGTGCTCGACTGGGAACTCGCCCATCTCGGCGATCCCATGGAGGACCTCGGCTGGGTCTGCGTGAACTCCTGGCGCTTCGGCGAGATCGACAAGCCCGTCGGCGGCTTTGGCTCGCGCGAGGAATTGTTCGCCGGTTACGAGGCTTCGGGCCGCAAGGTCGACCCTGAGCGCGTCAAGTTCTGGGAAGTGATGGGCACGCTGCGCTGGGGCATCATGTGCGGCGGCATGATGCAGCGCTTTCGCGAGGGGCCCGACCATTCCATGGAGCGCGCCATGATCGGCCGCCGCGCCAGCGAGACCGAGATCGATCTGTTGCGGCTTCTGGCGCCGCGCGGGAGCTGACACATGCAGGACGAGCCGACCCCGATCGAGCTGACCAAGGCAGTCGCCGATTTCCTCCGCAGCGACATCACGCCGCTGATCTCCGGCCACCAAGCCTTCAAGCTGCGCGTCGCCATCAACATCCTCGACCTCGTCACGCGGCAGCTGACGCGGGAGGAGGGAAGCGATGCGAAGGAGGTGGAGCGCCTGCGAGCGCTGCTCGGCATCGACGGCTCGGTCATGGAGCTCAACCGTGTTCTCGCACATCGCATCGCGAGCGGGGAGATGGATCTCGCGACCCCAGGCCTCGCCGAGCACCTGTGGGCAACCACGATGGACAAGCTGGCGGTCGATCAGCCGAATTATGCCTCGTACAAGCGCGAACTAGGACGAAGCGGGTAGGTCTCTCCCCCTCATTGCGAGGAGCCCTTGCGACGAAGCAATCCAGACTGTCTCTGCTGGGCAGCCTGGATTGCTTCGCTACGCTCGCAATGACAGTGTTGAGAGAGGGGGCGCTCCTCTCTCCGCCGTCATTCCGGGGCGTCGCGAAGCGACGAACCCGGAATCCATTCATCCGCACGTTCTGTCGCTCAATGGATTCCGGGCTCGCGCCTGTCGGCGCGCTCCGGAATGACGAGTGGGGAGACCCGTTTCCTACTTCCCCACCCATTTCGGCGGCCGCTTCTCGGAAAATGCCTTCGGGCCCTCGATGTAATCCTGCGAGGCGACCATCGCCTGCACGGCCGGATAATCCCGCTGCTCCGCGATCGCCTGCTCCAGCGACACGCCAAGCCCCTTCTGAATCGCCTGCTTCGAGGCCCGGATCGACATCGGCGAATTCTTGGCGATCATCTCGGCCCAGCGCAGCGCGGCCGCGAGCGCCTCGCCCTGCGGCACCACCTCGTTGACGAAACCGAGCTCGAGCCCTTCCTTGGCGCTGACATGGCGCGCGGTGAGGATCATGCCCATGGCGCGCTTCAGCCCGATCTGCCGCGGCAGCCGGTGCAGGCCGCCGGCGAGCGCGGCAAGGCCGACGCGCGGCTCGGGCAGGGCGAAGGTCGCGTTCTCCGCGGCGATGATGAGGTCGCAGGCCAGCGCGATCTCGAAGCCGCCGCCCATGGCGACGCCGTTCACGGCTGCGATGATCGGCTTGTCGCAGTCGAAGCGTGAGGTGAGGCCGGCGAAGCCGCCCTTGTCCCAGCCGCGTTTTCCCCCCGCTGCCTGCCACTTCAGATCGTTGCCGGCGCAGAACGCCTTATCGCCGCTGCCCGTGACGATCGCGATCCACTGCTCGGGATCGGCGGAGAAATCGTCAAACACCTTCTGAAGCTCGAAGTGCGCATCGGTGTGCAGCGCGTTGTAGACCTCGGGCCGCGACAGCGTCACGATCGTGATCGGCCCCTTGCGTTCCACCTTTGAGAATTTCAGCTCCATCGCGCGCTCCCGGATGTTCTTTCGAAGGAATATTGGCGCCATACTACCGTGCGGGAGCGCCAGAGCACCATCGAATTGCGCGGGCGCGCCTTGCGCTCCCCACATCTCGGCTTGCTTGACTTGCACGCGCTCTTCTCACCTTAATCGCACCAAGCAAGAATGCGCCCAGCGCCTTAACGCAAAACGATAAAATCAATCCGGGAGAGAACCTGTGGATTTCTCATTGCCTGCCGATCTCGTCGCCTATCTCGGAGAGCTCGACCGCTTCATCGAACGTGAGATCAAGCCGCTGGAACAGGCCGATGACAACATCCGCTTCTTCGACCATCGCCGCGAATGGGCGCGCACCGATTTCGAGAATGGCGGGCTGCCGCGCCATGAATGGGAGGCCTTGCTGCGCAAGGCCAAGGACCTCGCGGACGCCGCCGGGCATCTGCGCTTTCCGGTGCCGAAGCAATACGGCGGCAAGGACGGCTCCAACCTCTGGATGGCCGTAATCCGCGAGCATTTTGCCGCAAAGGGCCTCGGCCTGCATAACGACCTCCAGAACGAGCATTCCGTCGTCGGCAACTTCCCCGTCGTCACCATGCTCGACCGCTACGGCCGCGACGACCAGAAGGCGATGATCGACGGCTCGATCAGAGGCAAGTACCGCATCACCTTTGGATTGACCGAGCCGCATCACGGCTCGGACGCCACCCATATGGAGACGCGCGCGGTGGCAGCTACCCGCGACAACGTCAAGGGCTGGATCATCAACGGCGAGAAGATGTGGACGACAGGCATGCACGTCGCCACGCACTGCGCGCTGTTCGCGCGCACCAGCGGCAACGATGGCGATGCCGGCGGCATCACCTGCTTCCTGGTGCCGGCCAAGAGTCCCGGCGTCAGGGTCGAGGAGTACATGTGGACCTTCAACATGCCGACCGACCATCCGCGCGTCAGCTTCACCGACGTCTTCGTGCCGGAGGATGCGCTGTTCGGCGAGGTCGGCCGCGGCCTGTCGCTGGCGCAATGCTTCGTCCACCAGAACCGTATCCGGCAAGCGGCAAGCTCGCTCGGCGCCGCGGTCTACTGCATCAACGAGAGTGTGAAATACGCGCGTGAGCGCAAGCCGTTCGGCAAGGCTCTGGCCGAGAACCAGGCGATCCAGTTCCCGCTGGTCGAGCTTGCGACCCAAGCCGAGATGCTGCGCCTCTTGATCCGCAAGACCGCCTGGGAGATGGACCAGCTCGACGAGGAGCAGATCGAGCGCACCTTGTCTGACCGGGTCTCGATGTGCAACTACTGGGCAAACCGCCTCTGCTGCGAGTCCGCCGACCGCGCCATGCAGGTCCATGGCGGCATGGGCTACTCACGCCACAAGCCGTTCGAGCACATCTATCGCCACCATCGGCGCTACCGCATCACCGAAGGCAGCGAGGAGATCCAGATGCGGAAGGTGGCGGGATTCCTGTTCGGGTATATGGGGCCGGGGAAGCATTAGAGGCTCGCACCGCTCTCGTAGGGTGGGCAAAGCGAAGCGTGCCCACCACTCCGTCGCATCGTAAGAACGGTGGGCACGGCGCGCGAAGGGCGCGCCTTTGCCCACCCTTGTATTAGCGCGCCGGGTTAGGATGGCCATGTTCCATGAGGAATGGCCCAGCCCGGGTGGCCACCCGAACTGGGCCGCCGATCGATCGGATCGATGCCCACCGAAGCCTTGAAG